>JAFUJR010000018.1 GCA_017468085.1 Clostridia bacterium
CATACCGAGCGGAGCAATTTATTGCGTAGTCGAGTGTATCTCTTTATAAACCTTTACCGCACTTATTCACTTTTCGCCCTTACTTCTTACTTTTTTGAGATACACTCCACTCGCTTCGCTCAGTCGGTATGACGTTTCTACTCATCGGTAAACCTCCACCGAACCACGCGACTATCGCGTGTTTTTCTGCGAAATTAACCCCTGTCATACCGAGCGGAGCAATTTATTGCGTAGTCGAGTGTATCTCTTTTACCTCACTTATTCACTTTTCGCCCTTACTTCTTACTTTTTTGAGATACGCTCCACTCGCTTCGCTCAGTCGGTATGACGTTTCTACCCGTCGGTAAACCTCCACCGAACCACGCGACTATCGCGTAGTTTTCTGCGAAATACCGCTTCGCGTTATTTCGTATACAAAAAGAACCGCCCCAAAACGGAGCGGTTCAGTTTTAATAATTTGCGTTATAGATTAACAATTATTCAGCGTAAACGATTTCAATGCTCGTGATTTGAATATTGCCGTTTGTTGCACCAGTGCTGCTACCAACGCCAATCGTAAGAGAATTTGCGTTTACCGTCATAACGGTAGCAGAAGTAACTTGCGTTTCATTGAAAAGGATAACGCCGCCGTTCTTATTGTTGTACGTAATTTTTACGGAAGCAATCGTTTTGCCTTCTTGTGCCGTGATGGTAAGCGTACCGCTTTCGCTTTGGTAAACTCTCCAATCCTTGTTCGAGTCGTAGTATTTACCGGTGTTTAAACCCCAACTACCAACGGCAGTACCAGCCGTCGTCAAGGTAACACCATTGTAAGTAACAGATGCATAGCAGGTGCCGTTAGCCCAGCTGTTTGCAGCTGCAACGTCAGCAATAGAAATAGTAACAGCGCCTTCTACAGGGGTTTCAACGGGGGTGTCCGTGCTGCCGCTGTCTTCGGTAACCAACGTACAATCCATGAATTCGTAAGTACCGCCATAGTTCTTCATGCTGCCAGCCGTTACGGTGATGGTATCGCCAACTACGTTGGTAACCTTCAATTTGTAGCAGTATACGGGCTTATCTTCAAAGCCTTCTACAACGATGGTAGGGTTGTTGTAGCTGTCAAGCGCGGTAATTTTACCCGTCAAGGTGAAAGGACCAGTGAGGGATTCGCCGTCTGCCAAAGCGTAAAGCGCATTAAGGATTTCTTCGGGGGTCGTCAAGGTAGGCGTTTCGGGGGTTTCCGTGCCGCTGCCTTCGCCTGCGGTGTAAGCCGTCATCCAACTATTCTTCATTTGAGGGGAACCGTTGTAGTTACCGATAACGCCGTAAACGGTGATGGTATCGCCAACAACGGGAGCAGTTTCCATTGCGTCGTAACGGGTTTGACCGTCTGCGCTGTAAACGCCGTAAACGTAGAATTCGTTGCCGTCTGCGTCCTTAATGTAAAGGTTGCCGTATTTTGCGTTATCAACGTTGGAAACAACGCCGCTTACGTAATATTTGCCTTCGGTGTATACGTTGTCGCCAACAGCAACGCCGAGTTCGTTTGCCTGAGGGATAGTAAGCGTGCTATCTGCCGCGGGAATGCTTACTGCGGGCTTCAAGGTGAGCGTGAATTCCTTCGTGTCGGAAACTTCGCCGCAGGTGAGAGTTGCCGTAAGGGTAACCGTCGTTTCTTCCGTGGGAGCGGTGATAGTAAGTACGCCGTCTGCGATGGAAACGAGTTCGCTTTCGCATGCCCATTCAACCGTTACGTCTGCGTGGCGAGCAATGGGAAGCTCAGCGGTTGCATTGCCTATGTATTCGGTCTTACTGAGGTTAAGACCTTCTTTACTTTCCGCAATCTTCTTTTCGGGGGTGATGGAGTTTTTGTCTACCATCGTTACGAGATGACCGACGTTGTTGCCTTCGCCGCCTGCATAAGAGGTATAGGAGCAGCTGATCGTCGTCTTGTCGCTGTAGTTACCGAAGTAGAAGTCGTTAGGGCCGCCGCCGTTCTTCGTTGCTTCAAGGTGCGTGGTAACGGTGCCGAGGTCTGCATTCCAAACGAAGGTAGAAATCTTTTCGGTGCCGTAAACGATGTTGTCGTGTGCGCCGTCTGCGCTTACCTTAACGCCGAGGTATTGGTTAACGCCGTCCAATACGAAGTAGAGGTAGAAGTCCGTCGTGCTGTCCGTTACGTATTCTGCATAAACGTCAACTGCTTGCGTGTAATCTTCCGTGGTGGAGAAGTAGTAGGTAGCAGCCATACCGCCAGCAAAGTACAAATCGGTTGCCAAAGTGGACTGATATACGTGATACTTGTAAGCTACGCCTTCAACGGGAGCTTCCGTGATTGCCTCGGGGATGATGGAAGGCGCTGCAAGTACGGTACGGGTGAAGGAAACGGAAACCGTTCTGTCGCCGTCCGCTACGGTTGCGGTAAGTACGTAGGTGAGGTTTTCGTCCAAAAGTTCGTCAACGTCAACCATAACTTTGCCGCTGTCGGTAACGGTTACGGTTACGCCCGTCTCTACGTCAACCGTCCAAGTGATAGGGAAGCCCATAATTGCAGGGAAAACTTCGTAATCTTGGCGCGTTTCTACGTTTTGATCTTTGTAGAGCGCTTCAAGATAGTCAACTGCGTCCTGAAGTTCGTCTTCCCCGTCGGGAGTGCTACCCGTGTCGGAGCCCGTGTTGCTGCTGCCCGTGTTGCTACCCGAACCGCTGTTGTTGCCTTCTTCGCCGCAAGCGACTGCCGTAGCGCAAGCGAAACAGGTGAGCAAAGCAAGTAAGCTTGTCAAGAGTTTTTTCATGATTTATCTCCTTATAAAAAATATTTTTTGTTTTTCAATTAGTGAACGGTAATACCGCTGAGCCAGAATACTTTGATTTGGTATGCGCCGCTGTAATAATCCACGATACCTTTTACGTCGATGGTTTTACCCATGAAACGGTCTTGGGTAACCAAATTGCCGTCCGAATCCTTCAACACTACGGTGCGGACAACAATTTCGTTGCCGTTTTCGTCCTCGCAGGTCAAGGAAATCGCGCCGGTGTTACTGCCGCCGTTGTTGGTGGTGTATGCGTCGACGACTTTCAAGTTCTTCATTGAAAGGGAGGTGGACATCGCCAATTCCGCTACTTTAAAATCTTTGGGTACGACTACCGTTTCGCCCGTGACGATATCCAATTCTTCGCGTTCTACCGTAACGGTGCTGTTGAACTCGGGAAGGGTCATTTCCGTATACGCCGCCTTTTCACCGTCGTTTAATTTGATGGTGTTGTTGGGGTTGTTGGGTTCCATTAAATCGAACTGTAAGTCGGAAATTTGGTACGTACCGCCCGCCTCGTAATAAGAAACCTTGCCGACGATACGGGCGCGGTTGCCGGGAGCGAGAATGTCGTGGAAGGTGGCATTATAGCCGTAGAATACGGAAATGCCGTAATATCTTTGCGTTTCTTCGTCGAATGCTTCTACGTATACGTTCCAATCGTTGTAAACGGTGGAAACAGCTTCAAACGCAACGCGTTTACCGTTATAATTTTCGATATTCGTGCGAAGCTCTTTCAACGTCAGCTCGATGGCGTCGCCGTAGTAGAAGTCGGGGTCCTTTTCCTTGGAATGGCAATGCAGTTTCATCGCCTTTGCTTGGCTGATGGCGTCGGTACAGAAAGAACCGTAGCGGGATTGACCCGCTTTGTTACCTACTGCCAAGCCTTCCTGTAAAATTTCAAGGTTGAGGTTGCGGTAAGTATCCGAGCCTTGGGGTTTATACCATACCCAAACGAGGTATCTTTCGCCTGTGGAGTCCGTTTCCCACGCTTCGCCGTCCGTTTCTATAATAATAGAGGAAGCGGATTGAAGTTTTTCTTTGGTGAAGGTGGAAGCCTTTTTGCCCCAGGGCTCAATCGTACCCGTCGATTCGGGGGTGTTGATTGCAATATATCTTGCTTTTAAGAGGTTGCCGGTAAGTTTGTCTTGCAGCTCGGGAATGTTGACGTTAAAGTGGGAGGTATCGCCGTCGATGTGCTGTTTGAGCGTTACTTCCGCGTGCTTTGCGCCGTTGTTCATGTCGAGAGGAACTTGCGCAACGTAGTCCACCGGATCGATAGGTTCGTCCGAGCCCGTATCCGAAGCCGTGTCGGATACGGAGGGGGAAGAACCCGTGTCGTTGGAGCTACCCTGGTCGCCTACTCCGCAACCGGCAAACATACCGAGCGCGAGGCAAGCAAGCAATAATAAGGATAATAATTTTTTCATCGTTTTTTATTTCCTTTGGATAGGTTTGTTAAAGATTAGCTGAATATTAACTGAAGTCGAATTCCAATTCGTCGATGGCTTCTTCAAATGCGTTTTCAATAAATTTTTCGACGCTTTGGTTGCCGATGTCGTTTTTAACGAAGCAGGTTTGGATGAGCAAGCCTACCGCGTCGCGCGCTTGGGAAGAACCGACGAACGCGGGAGATACGAAGAACGCGTTTTGTTGCGCAATCGTCTGCTTAACGCAGGAAGCCTGCAATCTTGCGTTGCCGTCAGCGTTTGCAAGGAAGTCTGCATAAACGGAATTGGTCGTAACCGAGTTGATAACGGGAGCGTAACCGGAGGTCATCGAGAATTCCGCCTGCAAATTGACCGTCGTGGTCAAGAATTTTGCCCAAAGCCAAGCCGCAGCTTGTTCTTGTTCGGATTTCTGGAAGAGAACGAGGGAAGGACCTTGGGAAATTACCTTCGGTTTTTCGGGGTTCGCTTGGGGAATCATCGCGATACCTACTTCGAAGGGGTATACGGTTTCCATTACGGGGTCGCCGTTTTCGTCTACCATGGGGTCGCCGTTTTCGTCTACCTTTTGTTTGGTAACGAGGTCGGGGCATTGATAGCTTGCGCCTGCGGACGAACCGATACACATATAGCTGATTGCCTTATCGGGGCTCTTTTGCGCGAAGAGGTCGGAGGTGTAACCGCCGTTCAATTCCTCGGTGATAACGTAGCCTTTATCGTACCAATCGGAGTATCTCTTTACGAACTCTCTGTTTTCTTCGGTGTTGAAGAGGAAGTGGTTGCCTTTCTTTGCAGAGGTGTAGGGCGTGCCCATCTGCTCGGTCATCGTGATGAACCAGTTTGCTTCGGAGTCGTAGCCCAAGGGGATAACTTTGTCGGTTTTTTCCTTAATCGTTTTGCAAAGCGCTTCCATTTCGTCCCAAGTCTTGGGTACTTCATAGCCGTTTGCTTCAAAATACGTCTTGTTGTAATACAAAACTTCCGTGGATTTAGAGAAAGGAAGGGTGTACATCTTGTCGTCGCCGTAAGCGCGGCCTTCTACGTAGTAGCCGAGCGCGAAATCTTCTCTCTGTTCTTTGGTAAGACCCATAATTTCCGTCGAGCCGTCCGCCTTGGTTACCGTCGCCGTGCTTTCGATATAGCTGTCGAGGGTAAGAACCGCTTTCGCCTTGTTGTAAAGGGCTACGTGGTCGGGATAGCAATACGCGATGCTGGGGGAGTTCTTTGCCGTAAGCTCTTTGGAGATTTGGTCGCGAACGCCGTTGTAGTCGCCCATCTGTTGATGGTCAATGGTAATGTTGGGGTACATCTCGTTGAATTGAGGGATATACTTGTCGATTACGCCGCGGAGGTTAGCGCCCATCGTATGATAGAAGGTAACCGTAACTTCACTGCCGTCGTAGGGAACGACGTCCGTAATTTCTACGGTGTCGGGCGTTTCGTAGGTGTACTGAGTGGTATCCACCTCGCCGCCGCCGTTGTCGCCGGTGCCGCTACCTATGCCGCAGGAGGCGAACGCAGCAAGGTTTGCGGCAACCAAAACCGCAGAAACGAGTGTAAACAAAGATTTCTTGATTTTTTTCATTGCTTTACTTCCTTGTATATTTTTATATATTTTTATTTTTTAATTTGTCCGAGTAAATTAGCCCTTGATACCGCTTCTGGATACGCCCTTCATAATATATTTACGCAAGAAGAGGAATACCATGAACAAAGGAGCGGAAACCATAGCAACCGCCGCCATTTGAACGGGGATGTTGGGTCTGTCCGTTTCTTCGTCAACGAAAGCGAGCGCGCGCAAACCGTTGGTGATAAGCCGCATTTCTTCTTTGTTGGCAACCAAGCGAGGCCAAATGTAGGAGTTCCACGCGCCCATCATCTTCAAAATCGTAATAGAGATAAGGGTGGGGAGCGCCAAGGGGATCATAACCTTAAGAAGATACATAAAGTCCGTCGTGCCGTCTACCTTTGCCGCCAAATACAGCTCGTTGGGGATCTGCATGAAGTTCTGCTTCAATAAATAAATATAGAAGACGCTGACGAGGAAAGGCACGATGAGAACGGTGTACGTATTCATCCAACCGAAGGTGTTGATCGTTTGGTAGTTGGTGATGGTGAACAATTCGCCGGGGATCATCATCGTCGCCAAAAGGAATGCGAACAATACGTTTTTGCCTTTGAATTCAAGGCGGGCAAACGCGAATGCCGACAAGATGGTGATGATAAGGGACAAAATCGTGGATACGATACCGACGAAAATGGTGTTCAAGAACAGTCTGCCAAGCCCGCCCGTGGTGAACGCTTCGGAGTAGTTCGACCACATAATTTGTTGGGGAAACAGGGTGGGGGTGGAGAGCTCGTATTCTTTTACCGTCTTCAAGGACGAGATAAGCATCCAATAGAAGGGGAAGATGACGACGATTGCCATAAAGCCCAAGAATAAATAAAGTCCGATTTGTACGAAAACCTTACCTACCGTTTGCTTTCTTGCAACCGCTTGAATGTTTCTTTCGTGCATGACCCCTTGTGCCAAAGTGGATTTGTTTTCTGCGGGCGTAGGCGCTACCGGGGCTTCAGGTGCTACGGGAGCTTCAGGTGCCGCAGGTGCTACGGGAGCTTCAGGTGCCGCAGGTGCTACGGGAGCCTCAGGTGCCGCAGGTGCTTCTGCATTTTGCACTTCGGGGGTAGGTTGCGCAGGAGCTTCAGGAGCTTCCGCGTTTTGCGTTTCGGGAACGGGCGTTTCGGGAACGTTCGTTTCTTCCGCGTTATTTACGGTGTTGTTTTCCATGCGTTTTTACCTCCTTAATAGTGCGTCTTCTTTTTGCTGACGTAAAGGTTGATCATCGTTACGACGAAGATGATTGCAAAAAGGATAAGCGCCGCCGCGCTGGCAACGCCGTCGCGGTCTCTGCCAAGACAGTCGTAAATGAACCCGACCATTGTGTTCAAGCTGCCCTTTGCGCCGGGCGCGCCCATAGATTCGCCGAAGATACCGACGATACTCGAATATTCCTTAAATCCGCCGATGAAGCCCGTGATAACGACGTATGCGAGCATGGGGGAAAGAAGGGGAACGGTAATTCTCGTAAACACTCTCCAACGGGGGGTGCTGTCGATTTGCGCCGCTTCGTAGTATTGTTTGTTTACGCTCTGTAAGCCGCCGAGCAAAATAAGGATTTTGAAGGGGAGCGCGTTCCAAACGATATACACGACGAGGACGGTGATGTTTGCCCAATAGCTTGAACCTGCGTTGATCCAGTTGATGGGCTTGATGCCGAACACGCCTAATATATTGTTCATAATACCGGCGGTGATGATGATTTCGTTGTTCGTGCCGATGAAGCTGCCTACGATGTTGAACATTGCCGCGAATACCATACCGATTGCAATCGAGTTGGTTACGTAGGGCAAGAAGAAGATGGTTTGCAAGAATTTTTGCAAAGGCTTAATGGCGTTCAAGCACACTGCGATAAGGAGCGCCAAGAAGGTGGAAATAGGTACGGTGAGCACGCACAGCAAGAGGGTGTTTTTCAAGCAAGTCAAGAACCCTTTGTATTGAATAACTTTCTCGTAGTTGCCGATGCCGAAATTAAAGGACTCGCCGCCGACTGCGCTCAACGCGCCGTAGTTTTCCAACAGGGAAATACGGATGGTGTTGATGATGGGCCAAACCGTGAAGATTGCAAGCAGGATAAGGGTAGGAAGCAAATAAATCCAACCTTTCCAGCTATCGAATTTGATTTTGGTTAAGAATTTAGAGCCAACCTCACGCAAGGATTTCTTTTCTTCCTTTCCTTGAATTTGGAAAAACTCGTTACATTTAGGACACTTATAAGCGACGTTTTTGTGCGTAACGTACAGTTTTGCTCCGCATTTGGGGCAGGGAACGATACGTTTTTCCGGCGCTTGTAAGGTCGTTTGTTGTTCAGACATAATAAACCTCCTTACAAAGAATTTTTTCAAGGGATAGCGGGAGAGAATTACTCGAAGTAAATTCTTTCTTCCGTTTCCGCGTTGAAGAGGAATACTTTGTGGGGCTTCAAGGTGTAGCTGACCGTCTTCGAGGTTACGTCTATTTTGTTATCCGCATTGATGATCGAGCGGATAATAGGGTTAATGGAAGCGGAGTGGCGGGATACGACGCTCACGTCTCTGCCCATAACTTCCACGTTGGAAAGCTCGCAAACCAAAGCGCCGTTTTCGTCGAGCTCGAAACCTTCGGGACGGATCGCAACCGTAACGTCTTGGTCTTCCACGCCGTTTACGTCCAAAACAGCTGCGTCGCCGATATAGAGCTTGCCGCCCTGTACGGAGCCCTTAAATACGTTGATGGGGGGCGTACCGAGGAATTTCGCAACGAAGAGGTTGGTGGGGCTGTCGTAAATTTCTTGGGGCTTGCCCACTTGCTGTACGACGCCCAATTTCATAACGACGATGACGTCGGAGATGCTCATCGCTTCTTCTTGGTCGTGGGTAACGAATACCGTCGTGATACCCGTTTCTTTTTGAATTCTTCTGATTTCTTCACGCGTTTGCAATCTCAAACGGGCGTCGAGGTTGGAAAGAGGTTCGTCCAAAAGCAGAACGCGGGGCATTTTAACAAGTGCGCGAGCGATGGCTACGCGTTGTTGCTGACCGCCCGAAAGCTCGCTGGGCTTTCTGTCCATCAAGCCGTCGATTTGCACGAGGCGAGCCGCTTCTTGCGCGCGTTCGAGCATCTGTTCTTTCGACATTTTGTCCTTACCGCGCAAGTTCTGCAAGGGGAACAAAATGTTTTGCTTTACCGTCATGTGGGGGTAAAGGGCGTAGTTTTGGAAAACCAAGCCGATACCGCGGTTGACGGGGGAAAGATCCGTAACGTCTTCGTCGCCGAAGAGGATTCTGCCCGAGGTGGGTTTCTGCAAACCGCTAATCATGTACAGCGTCGTGGATTTACCGCAGCCCGAAGGGCCGAGAAGACCGACCAAAGTGCCGTCGGGAATGGTGAAGGTGAAATTGTTTACCGCAACGACGTCTTCGCCCGATTTCTTGTTACGGCTGGGGAAGATTTTCGTCAGGTTTTGTAATTCTACTTTCATATAACCTCCTGAAAGTGCCTTTAATTTTTTTCGTTTTATGTACAATTTTCAAATTGTCGGGATGAATAAGACCGCTTAATTGGCGGAATTTTCGGCGTTTTCTTGCGTTTCCGCCGTTTGCGTTGCAACCGTTTCCGCTTGCTGTGCAGGGCTTTGCGCGGTTGACTTTTCCGCTTGTTCGGTTGCGGCGGGTTGGGGCTCGTTTTCCGTTTCTACCAGTTCTGCAACGATAGGTTGCGCGGCTTGCGTTTTGGGGGCAAACACGCCCGTTGCAACGACGCGTTCGCCGTCTTGCTCCGCGGCTTTGCGCGCCGCTTCCGCTTTGTCGTATTCCGTGCGTTCTTCCTGTGTTTCAAAGATTTGCTGGCTTGCCATATCCACGACGACGGTATCCGTGAGCAGGTCGTGAATGCAGGAGTTGGTTTTGGTGTAAATCAAAACGAAGATTTGCAGGATCGCAAACAAGCCTAAAGTAATTATGCCAACGACGCTGAGTGCGCCCGTAAGTATTAAGAATACGAGCATCAAAGGGAACATCGTTTCGATGGCGTACAGACCGATGAGCGAACGGACGAATAAAATCGGGTTTGTCAGTTTGACGCCGTTTGAACGGACGACGGCAAGACCGAATATTTTTTTGCCGATAGTTCTGCCGTGTTTCATAAAAAGGGGAATGACGAAATACCAAACCGTCGTACCGATTAAAAGGCTGACCGTAACGGAGGTGGCGATGACGGTGACGATTTCCGTATTGAGAGCCATCGCCGCTTCGTCATTTCTCATTAATTCATTGAGTTCGTTAAATTTTTCTTCGCGCGCTTGTTTTTCAGCCTCGGGGAGTTTTTCGTATTCCTCGTTAGAAAGGTCGAGGTCAAGACCGATCTGCTCGGCGTACTGCGTGCGGTATCCGTTGAGTTTGTCGATTTTTGCGTCGACCTTCAATACGGCGTGAAAACCGATCATGATCGCAAGTGCGATGACGAAAGTGAGGATTATATCGAACATAAACGCGGAGATGCGTTTCCAAAAGTTTGCTTTTTGCAGATTGAAAGACATGTAATAAATTCCTTGACGATGGGACAGATTGCAATTAGCTTTTGCATATCGTCCGTTTTTTACCCTTCTTTCTTCTTATAAAGAAGACCCTACGAAAATATAATAACACAAAATTCGACAAATTGCAATACTTTAAACGCAAGACTTTTAAAAAAAGAGAGATTTTTTCTTTTGAAAAATATTCGGCGGGCGCAGGATAAGAAAAAATTAAAATATCCTTGACAGAAAAAGGAAAAAGGGGTATAATAGTAAGACGAGATTTTTATGGAGCTTAAAACACTATGGACACGAAGAATATTTTATCGAAATGCGATCATACTCTGCTTTTACAGACGGCTACTTGGACGGATATCAAAAAAATCTGCGACGAGGGTATGCGATTTGGTACGGCGTCCGTATGTATTCCCCCCGCTTACGTAAAGCAAGCTAAGGAATACGTGGGCGAAAAATTGAAGATTTGCACCGTCATCGGTTTTCCCAACGGCTATAACACGACGGCTGTGAAAGTTTTTGAAACGGAGCAGGCGGTTTCAGAGGGCGCGGACGAGATCGACATGGTGGTCAATATCGGCTGGATAAAAGCAAAATGCGATACCCAGGTACGCGATGAAATCCGTTCTATCAAAGCTGCGTGCGGTAAAAAAATCTTAAAAGTTATCATTGAAACCTGCCTTTTGACGGAGGAAGAAAAAGTGCGTATGTGCCGTATCGTAACGGAGGCGGGCGCGGACTATATCAAGACGTCCACGGGCTTTTCTAAAGCGGGCGCGACGTTGGACG
Source organism: Clostridia bacterium (assembly GCA_017468085.1). Taxonomy (GTDB): domain Bacteria; phylum Bacillota; class Clostridia; order Christensenellales; family Borkfalkiaceae; genus Scatosoma. The sequence goes on from JAFUJR010000018.1 coordinate 11,158, forward strand.
ACGTAAAATTGATGCGCGCAAACGTCGGAGCGGAAGTCAAAGTCAAGGCGGCGGGCGGTATTTCCGGCTTAGAGGACGCCCAAGCCTTTTTGGATAACGGCGCAGACCGTTTGGGCACGAGCCGCGTTGTAAAGGCGGTGCAAGGCTTGTCCGGCAGCGGATATTAAAAAACGACGTATATGCGTCGCATTTCAGCGTTGCGGTGCGGTAAACCCCGGTTGCGTACTTCTTGTATGCGCCTTCGGGCTGTCCCCGCGCCTTGAACTGCTCGCATCTCCGCCGTTTTTCCCGTCTTTGACGGGCGGCGTAAAAATTTTACCACAATTCAGCATTCCGCACTCTGCATTCCGCGCTTGCGGAACGCACTTTAATTTCAAACGAAAAGGAGAATAAAATTATGTCAGTTCCTACCCCTCATATTTCGGCAAAGCTCGGTGATTTTGCAAAGACGGTGTTGATGCCCGGCGATCCTTTGCGCGCTAAATTTATTGCGGAAAACTTCCTTGAAGACGCAGTGCTTGTCAACAACGTGCGCGGCGTACAAGGCTACACGGGCTATTACAAGGGCAAGCGCGTATCCGTTATGGCTTCGGGTATGGGTCAACCCTCTATCGGTATCTATTCCTACGAGCTTTTCAATTTCTACGGAGTAGAAAACATTATCCGCGTCGGTTCTTGCGGGTCTTTCTCGCCCGAGTTGCACGTTCGCGATATCGTCGTTGCGATGGGCGCGTGCACCAACGGCAACTACGCTTCGCAATACAACCTGCCCGGTACGTTCTGCCCGATTGCCAGCTTCGACCTCGTTCGTCGCGCGGTGGAAGAGTGCGAAAAGCTGGGCGTAAACTATCGCGTAGGCAACATTTTGTCTTCGGACATGTTCTACGACGACGCGAATTCGGGTATGCAATGGGCGAAGATGGGCGTTTTAGGCGTAGAAATGGAATCTGCCGCTCTGTACTGCAACGCGGCGCGCGCGGGCAAGAATGCGCTTTGCATTTGCACCGTCAGCGATTCCTTCATTTATCCCGAAGAAAACACGACGGCGGAAGAAAGACAAAATTCTTTCACGAAAATGATGGAAATTGCCTTAAATTTGGCGTAAAAACAAGGAGTAATATGGCAAAAAGAGTGTTTTTAATCGTACTCGACAGCGTAGGCATCGGTCAAATGCCCGACGCGGCGGATTGGGGGGACGAGGGGAGCGATACCCTCGCTTCTATCCGCAATCACCCTGATTTTGACTGCCCCAACCTTACGAAAATGGGGCTTTTCAATATAGACGGCGTAGGCGGAAAAGTGGATTCGCCTCGTACCTGCTATGCCCGAATGAGAGAAGCGTCCAAAGGAAAGGATACGACGATAGGGCATTGGGAGATTGCAGGCGTATATTCGCCCAAGCCTTTGCCCACCTATCCCAACGGCTTCCCTGAAGAAGTGATTTCCGCGTTTGAAAAAGCGACGGGTAGGGGGACTTTGTGCAACAAGCCCTATTCGGGTACGGACGTCATCCGCGACTACGGAGAAGAACACCTCAAAACGGGCAAACTTATCGTTTACACCTCTGCGGACAGCGTATTTCAAATTGCGGCGCACGAGGACCTCGTGCCCGTGGAAACCCTTTATCAGTACTGCGAGCAAGCGCGCGAGCTTTTGCAAGGCGAGCACGGCGTGGGTCGGGTCATTGCGCGCCCGTTCACGGGCGAGTATCCCTTCCAACGCACGCCGAGACGGCACGACTATTCGCTTGTTCCGCCCGCTACGACGATTGCGGACGTAATGAAAGCGGCGGGCTTGGACGTCATTTCCGTGGGAAAAATTTACGATATATTTGCTGGGAAAGGCTTTACGGAAAGCCATCCCACGACGAGTAACGAAAACGGAATGGACACGACCATGGTTATGGCAAATCGCGATTTTAACGGGCTTTGTTTTATCAATCTCGTCGATTTTGATATGGTATACGGACACAGAAACAACGTCGAGGGTTATGCGCGCGCTATGACGGCGTTCGATAAGCGTTTAGACGAGCTTTTGCCGCTTTTAAGAGAGGACGATTTGCTCATCATTACCGCTGACCACGGTTGCGACCCGGCGACTCCGTCCACCGACCACTCCCGTGAATGTACGCCTATGCTTGCCTATGGCAAGAAAATTAAGCAAGGGGTCAACCTCGGCACGAGAGATACCTTTGCCGACATCGGCGCAACCGTTTTGGAATGGTTTGACCTGCCCACGGACGGCGTGTTCGGCACGAGCTTTTTAAAGGAGATAAAAAATGCTTGATAAAGAGCTTTTACAGTTTGCCGTCGAGGCGAGAAAGAAGTCGTATTCCCCTTATTCGGGTTTCCGAGTAGGCGCGGCGTTGTTGACGAAATCGGGGAAGGTATACGGCGGTTGCAACGTGGAAAACGCGGCGTATACCCCCACGAATTGCGCGGAGCGCACGGCGGTTTTTAAGGCGGTGAGCGAGGGCGAACGCGAGTTTGCGGCGATTGCCGTCGTCGGCGGAAAAGGGGAAGAACCTGCGGAATTTTGCGCGCCTTGCGGCGTGTGCAGACAGGTATTTGCGGAGTTCTGCGACCCTGATTTCCGTATTATTTTGGGCACGCCTGAAAATATCCGCGTATATACCTTGGCGGAGCTGTTGCCCTTGTCCTTTGGGAAGGCGGATTTAAACTAAAAACAATCTTTAAGCAATTTTGGAGTTATTGGCTTATGAGAATGTACGACATTATACAAAAGAAACGGGACGGCGGCGAATTGAGCGAAGCGGAAATCCGTTGGTTCATCGAAAAATACGTGCAGGGCGAAATTCCCGATTATCAGGTGGCGGCGCTTTGTATGGCTATCTATTTCCGCGGCATGAACGTGGAAGAAACGGCGGCGCTGACCTTTGCCGTGCGCGATTCGGGCGATTGTTTGGATTTCTCTGAAATCCACGGTCTGCGCGTGGACAAGCATTCCACGGGCGGCGTTGGGGATAAAACCAGCCTCGTCGTTACCCCTATCGTGGCGAGCCTTGGCGTTAAGGTTGCCAAAATGAGCGGACGCGGGCTCGGTCATACGGGCGGCACGATTGACAAGTTAGAAGCAATTCCCGGTTTCCGTATCGATTTACCCGTGGACGAATTTAAAGAAATCGTCAACCGAGTGGGGATCGCTATCGTGGGACAGAACGCGGAGCTTGCGCCTGCGGACAAACTTTTGTACGCTCTCCGCGACGTAACGGCGACGGTGGACAGCTTGCCCCTCATCGTATCGAGTATTATGGGCAAAAAGCTCGCCGCTGACGACGATTGCATCGTTTTGGACGTAAAAACGGGGAGCGGTTCGTTTATGAAAACTCTTGAAAAGAGCCGCGAGCTTGCCGAGCGTATGGTGGCTATCGGTAAACGGGCAGGGAAGCGTATGCGCGCGCTCATCACGGACATGGATATCCCCTTGGGGTTTGCAATCGGCAATTCCTTGGAGGTTGTCGAGGCGGTGGAAACCTTAAAAGGGAACGGACCTGCCGATTTGACGGAGCTTTGTATCGCGCTTGCGGCGCACATCTTAAATCTCGCGGAAAAAGGGGATTACGAGACCTGCGAAAAATTGGCGAAACGGGCGATTGCGGACGGGTCGGGCTTGCGGACCTTTGCCGACATGGTAGAGGCGCAGGGCGGCGACAAAAATTGGATTTTGCATCCCGAAAACTTTCCGACGGCGAAGTTTTCCTATTCCGTCAAAGCCAAGGAAAGCGGTTATATCACGCACGTGGACACGGAAAGCTACGGCGTGGCGAGCCTGCTTCTCGGTGCGGGCAGAAACACGAAAGAGGACGTCATCGACCCGACGGCGGGCATATATTTGCGAGCAAAGACGGGGGATTTTGTAAACGAGGGCGACGAGATCGCCGTTCTGTATTCGGAAAAACAGAGCGGCTTTGCAGCGGCGGCAGAAAAACTGCTTGCTGCGACGGAAATTTGCAAAGAAGCGCCTGAAAAACAGCCGCTTATTTTGGATATCGTAGAATAAAATGGTCGATTTTCCGCGTGCTAAATAGGGTAAAAAATTAAAATCCCCCTACCATGTACGCGTTGAACGTAAAATTTAGGAGTTTTTACCAATGGCGAAGTTATATTTTAAGTACGGCGCGATGGGTTCGTCGAAAACGGCAAACGCACTCATCACCAAATTCAATTACGAGGAGCGCGGCATGAAGGTTTGGCTTATCAAGCCTGCCTTGGACGATAGGGACGGCGTTGCGGCGGTTCGTTCGCGTATCGGTCTGTCGGCAAACGCGTTCGTTATGCAAGCGGACGCGAATATTTTTGAGGAATATAAAAAGCATAGCGATTGCGACGTCATCATCGCGGACGAATGCCAATTTCTTACGCCCGCGCAGATTGACGATTTGCGCAAAATCGTGGACGAATTGGATATTCCCGTACTCTGTTACGGTTTACGCACCGATTTTTTGACCCAACTTTTCCCCGGGAGTTTGCGCCTTTTTGAGGTGGCGGATTCGATTACCGAAATTAAAACGATTTGCGGGTGCGGTAAAAAGGCGATTGTCAACGCGCGTATTGACGGCGATGGGAAAATCGTTACCGAGGGCGGTCAAATTTTGATCGGCGGCAACGATTCTTACGTTGCGATGTGTCATAGCTGTTGGAAACAAGCGATTGCCAAGCAGAAAAGAGAGTAAACAAAACCCCGTTGCGTAAAAACGCGACGGGGTTTTAGTAAAAGAAGTAAGTATGCAAAAAGAAAAAACGCGGGAAACCGCGTTTTTCGTTTAGTCAAGCGTGAATACGTTGACGAGCTTGGGTTGCGCGCCCGTAACGGGGTCGAGGGGCATTTCCATAACGTCCTTCATGTATTCGTTCCATTTATCTACGACGGGGCTGTTTGCCTGCGTTTTTGCGGCGAAATCGACGCCTTTTTCGCATTCATAGTAGCCAAACAACGTGCTGCCGTCCGTCCAAATGGTGTAATTTGAGACGCCTGCGTCCTTCAACACCCTGACAAGTTCGGGCCAGATTTCGTCGTGGCGACGGATATATTCTTCCTTTTTGCCCTCTTTTATTTTTGCGCTCCAAGCGTATTTTTCCATAACCCACCTCGCGTAGTTTTTCTTTATTTTATCACCGTTTTTGGGAAAAGTCAACGCCTGCCCGAAAATTACGTGGAATTTGGCAATAAAAAAGGAAAAAATGCCGCAAACTGCCTATAATACTACTTATTTAGGAGTGAAAAATGGAGCGAACGGCAGGTCGGCGCGCGAGTGGGGCGCGCGGTGAAATACAAAACGGAGAGGCGCTTGGGGACTTTCCGCAAGGCGGAAACGGCAAACACGAGGGGAAAGGCGGTTTTTTAAAGGGGGCGGCGTGGATTGCATTGGGCGGCTTTGTCGCCAAATTGATCGGCGGTTTATACCGCATTCCGCTCACAAACATCATCGGTGGGCGAGGCTTGGGTCTTTATCAGCTCGTTTATCCCGTCTACTGTCTTTTTTTGACGGCGTCGACGGGCGTTCCGTCCACCGTTGCCAAGTTGACCGCCGAGCAGTTGGGGCAAAATAAGAGCGCAGAGCCCCTTTTTAGGACGGCGATGAAATTGTTTTTTGCGGTGGGGCTGGTTGCGACGGCGTTGATGGCAATCGTCGCGCCGTTTATCGCCAAAGCACAGGGCGCGGAGGAGGTTTTGGGCGGGTATTACGCGTTAGCTCCCTCCGTCGTGCTCGTTTCGGTGATTTCCGTTTTTCGGGGGTATTTTCAAGGCGCAAACGATATGCTGCCCACCGCCCTTTCCGAGGTGGTGGAACAAATCGTCAAGGTGGGGCTGGGCTTGCTGTTCGCCTACTTTTTCCGTGGGGATATTGCGCAGACGGTGGTGTGGCTGTTGGTTGCGGTATCCTTGTCGGAGGTGCTTGCTCTTTTGATGCTCTTCGGCGTTTACAGGCGGGGGAAAAGTGGAATAAAAAGAAAAAACGAGTATACCGTGTACGCGTTGAAGCCTATTTTACGGCTTGTTATTCCCGTAACGGTAAGCGGAGTTTTGCTTCCTGCCTCCGCGCTTTTAGACAGCGTACTCGTGCCGCGTTTGCTCTCTCGATATGCCGACGACGCCGTTACCTTGTTCGGTTTATTTTCGGGCGGGGCGGCGACGCTTATCAACCTGCCCGTTTCTATCTGCTACGGAATCGCGGCGGCGAGCGTGCCCATCGTGGCGAAGGCGGCTGTCAAGGGCGGGAAAGAGGTGTGGAAACGGGTGCGGTTTGCGCTGTTTACGACGGCGGCGGTGGCGCTTCCGTGCGCGTTGGGACTGTATCTGTTTGCGGATATTGCGGTAAAAATCGTGTTCCGCAATCTTTCTGCGACGGAAGCGCAAACGTTGATTCGGCTGACCAAGGCGTTGGCGGTGAGTACCCTCACCTTATCCTGTGCGCAGACCCTTTCGGCGTGCTTGACGGCGCAGGGGAAACCGAAATACGCGGCGTTTTCGTGGTTTATCGCCCTTTCGGTTAAGACGGCGGCGTATCTGTTTTGGCTGAAAGACCCGTCAATTTCTGTTTTGGGTTTGGCGTATGCAACAAATCTCGCGTATTTGGTTGCGTTTTTGCTTGATTTGTTGTATAATTTTTACGTCAGTAAAAAACGGAAGGTGAAAAGGGAATGATTACGGTAATCGGTTTGGGCGTAGAACAGGGGGATTTGACGAAGCGCGGAGAGGAAATTATCCTTTCGGCGGCGCAATCGGGGAGAAAAATCGTCGTGCGGACGGCAAACACCAAGTCCTATCAGACGGTGCTTGCGCTCGGCGTGCCGCATATCTGCTTGGATTACGTATACGAAAGTAGCCGTAACTTCGCGACGCTTGCCAAAAATCTTGCCAAAGCGGTGGCGGAGCAAGGGGAGGACAGCGTGTATCTTGTAGACGGCGCGTCCACCGAGGATAATTCCGTGAAGGCGCTTCTCAAACGGACGCGCGGCAAAATAGAAATCGTTGACGGCGTTTCCAAAACGACGGCTATCGTGCGCGCGGCGAATTTTAAGGGCTGTTCGTACACCGCCGTTTCCGCTTACGAGCTTATCGAAAAAGCCAACGCGGGCGCGCTTAGTCTGCCCCTTATCGTCTACGATTTGGACGATAGCGGATTGGCGAGCGATATCAAACTTGCGCTCGGGGATTTATTCGGTGAAGAAACGCAGGTAAAGTATATCCGTGACGGCAAGTCGAAGAAAATTTCCCTTTTTGAGCTGGATAGACAAAAAGAATACGACTACACCTCCGCGGTGGCTATCGAGGGGGTGGATTTGTTGCAAAAAACCCGCTTCACCATCGACGATTTGAAAGAAATCGTCGTGCGGCTTCGCGCGCCGAACGGGTGTCCTTGGGATAAGGTACAAACACCCGATTCCGTCAAGATGTCGGCGGTGGAGGAGGCTTACGAGCTGGTGGACGCCATCGATTGCGACGACGACGAAAAAGTGTTGGAGGAAACGGGCGATTTGCTTTTGCAGGTCATTTTCCACGCCGTTATGAAAGAGGAAACGGGCGCGTTTAATTTAAGCGACGTCTTGACGGGTATTTGTACGAAACTCATTACACGGCACACCCATGTATTCGGTGAAGACAAAGCGAGCGACGGTGAGAGCGCCCTTTCCGTATGGGAAAAGAATAAGATGGTGGAAAAGCACCAAGTTACTTACGCGGACTCCGTAAATGACGTGCCCAAGTGTTTTCCCGCTGCAATGCGTGCCCAAAAAATAGGCAAACGCGCGGCGAAAGCGGGGCTGGATTTTCCGTCTGTAGAAAATGCGGCGGAGCATTTAAAGACGGAGCTTGCAGAGTTCTTCGCGGCGTATAAATCCGGGGATTTGGCAGAGGCGGAAAAAGAGCTTGGCGACGTGCTGTTCGCGGCGGTGAATATCGGCAGAAAAGCGGGTGCGGATTGCGAAAAAGCCTTAAAAGAGAGCGCGGAACGGTTTGCCAAGCGGTTTACGCTGGCGGAATCGCTTGCGCTTGCGGACGGAAAGGTAGTTACCGAGCTTTCGGACGAAGAGTGGGACGAATATTATAAACGCGCGAAAAAAGATTTGGATGAATAACGCCTAAATTTCTAATTTTGCATTTAAAATTTCAAATTTTTATAAAAACGAAGGGGCAGGTATGCGTTTAACGTCTATTACAATAGGAAATATCACAATTGAAAACAACGTGTTTCTTGCGCCCTTGGCAGGGTATACGAATTACCCTTTCCGTCGATTGTGTAAGGGCTACGGCGCGGGACTTTGCTATACCGAAATGGTGAGCGCAAAGGGGTTGAAATACGGCAGTGAAAACACCAAAGAGCTGTTACATATCGACGAAAGCGAGGGGATTTGCGCGGCGCAGGTATTCGGCAACGAACCCGATACGTTGCGCGCGGCGTGCGAACACGAGGCGTTTGCGCCTTTCCCCATCGTCGATATCAATATGGGCTGTCCCGTGCCGAAAATATACAAAAACGGCGAGGGGAGCGCCCTCTTGGGAAACCCTGTTTTGGCGGAAAAAATCGTGCGCGAGTGCGTGAAGAGCGGAAAAATCATTACGGTGAAATTCCGTATCGGTATCACCGACGATAAATTGATTACGGCAGAGTTTGCTAAGCGTATGGAAGGTGCGGGCGCGAGCCTCATCACCGTGCACGGCAGGACGAAGGATAAAATCTATGCGGGCGAGGTAAATTTTGCCGAGATCGCGGCGGCGAAAAAGGCGGTGCAAATCCCCGTGATTGCCAACGGCGGCGTATTCTCGAACGCGGACGCCGAAACTCTCGTAAACGAAACGGGCGCGGACGGGATTATGGTGGCGAGAGCGGCTTTGTTCAATCCGCAAATCTTTTGTCAGTTGACGGGCGCGCCGACGGAAAGCAAATTGGAAATGTTCCGTAAACACTTAAAATGGACGGGGCAGGTATTTGATGAACGGTTTACGACGGTGTTTATGCGGAAGATGGCGGCGTTCTACGTCAAGGGCGAAAAAGGCGCGGCGGCGATTAAGGAAAAACTCTTTCAAGCCAAAACGCCCGATGAGGTTTGGGCGATTGCGCAACAAATCTGGCAACAAGGCTGAGCCTTGACCGGTCTTACTACTTTGTCGTTCGTGCTTTGATGAGGCGCGGCAAAGGTATGGGCGATTGGATTGCAAAAATGAAAAATTAATGCATATAAAAAGGCGTTGCGGATGATATTCCGCAACGCTTTTGTCGTCTAAATATAAACTTATTTATGTAAGTAGATAAGTTCGCCGCCGCTTAAGCGGGATTTTTCTGCGCAGATACCCATCAAATGGCTTTCGACGGACGCTTCGAGGGAGGTATCCGCTTTCGCGTTTCCGCAAAGGACTTCGTAAAGTTTTCTAATCAAGAATACGTCGCCGCCGCCGTGGCCGTAGCCGCTGTCTTCAAGCGCGTTGATTTCAGTAACCTCTTTTTCCTCGCCATACCTGTACAAGGTGATGCTGTTTTCCATTTCGTCCAAAACGAGCTCGCCATGCGTGCCGTGGAAGGTATATCTTCTGCCGCCGGGAGCGGTGAAACCGGTCATGGTCAACGTTGCTTTTACGCCGTTTTCGAAGGTCATCGTCGTGAGTTGATGGTCAACTACGTTGTTGTCGCATTGGAATACGCATCTGCCGTAAGGGCCGTCTTTAATCGCCGCGCGCAGCTTTTCTTCGGTTACGGGCGGTTGTATAAGTACGTTGAAGGGCCAAAGATCTTCGGGGCAACCGCGGTTTTTCCAACCCTTAACGTAAACGCTTTCCGCGTTGTAAGGGCAGGTATCCTTATGCTTGCAGTCTACGCAGTATTTTGCCGCGCCTTCGGGCATATTTTCTTTCGTGAAAAATACGAGGTCGCCAACGGAGGAAATGCTCTTGCATTTGGATTTTGCATACCATTGCAAAAGGTCTAAGTCGTGGCAGCATTTTGCCAAAATCATGGGCGCGCTGCCGCAAGGCTGTTCGGTAGAACGCCAATTTCCGCGGACGTAGCTGTGCGCTTGGTGCCAATAGCCCACTCGTTCCAATGCGTCGATGGCAATCAATTTACCGATTTTTCCGCTTTCGATAGTCTGCATGGATTTTACAAAGGCGGGCGCGTAACGTAAAACGTGGCAAACGAGCGCTTGCGTGCCGGCTTTTTTCTGCGCTTCAAGCAAAGCCTTGCATTCTTCTTCGTTGTCCGTCAAAGGTTTTTCCGTCATGATATTGTAACCGAGCGCAAAACCCTTGGTGCAGTGGCGGATATGGTCTTTATCCTGCGTGGTAACGAGGAGTAAATCCGCGCGCTTTTTTTGGAAGAACTCCTCTTCCGTCGCAAATCGGTTGTCTTCGGGGACGTCGAATTTATTGCTTGCATACGCAAGGCGGACGGGATTTACGTCGCAAATGGCAACGATTTTAAATTTATCCGTCTGTTCGTAAAGCTGCCAACCGTATGCGTCAACGCCTCTTGCGCCGGCGCCGAGGATGGCAACGGTAAAAATTTTCTTGTCCATAATTTTCACCTCCGTGAAAGTTCAGTTTTTATTATATAGGCATTACGCCGAATTTTCAAGCCTAAATATGAGCAAAATGTGTCAAAAATTGATATTTTTTACAAGGTTACGCGCTTAACGCCTTTTTGGACAAACGCCGAATTCTTTTTTGTAGGCGCGGTAAAAAGTATTTGCGCTTTCAAATCCGCAGGAAAGTGCGGCTGGAAATACGGCGGTTTTGGGGTCGTTTTCCAAAATGGACTGTGTTTTTATGACGCGCAATCTGTTAACGTGCGTCGTCCAATTTTCATGCAGATATTTGCGCAAAAGACGGGATAAATGCTCGTAAGAATAGCCGAATTTTTTTGCGACGGTGCGCAAGGACAGGTCGTCTTGCAGGTGGGTTTCGGCATAGTGAAGGACGTCGAAAACGAGTGCGTCTTGCTTGTCGTCGATAGGGTCGATAAAGGGTGTATTTTGCGCGATTGCGCCGAGTAAAATCCCCATTGCGCCCTCAATGGTCGCGTACCTGCCCCCATCTGACGGGTGATTTTGTTCGCAAAGGTCGTGTAAAGTTTGTAAAAGTTGCATATTTTCGAAACGAAAATAGGTAGGGGGCTTTTTTCCGAGGAAGGAGGAAAATGCAGGATCGAAATAACGTTTATCCCCGACGATGACGACGGTGGACGCGTTTTTTACGTACGGATAAGAGTGGACGCAGAAGCTGTTTACGAAGCAAGCGTCGCCCGTTTCTAAAACCCGTTTTTCGCCGCCGACGACGACTTCCTGCTCTCCGTTTTCTACAAACAGAAATTCAAGTGCGCTGTGGAAGTGCGAGGTCGTGGGGATTTGTTTGCCCCGCCGAAAATAAAAATATTTTTTACTGTCTGCCTGTTGTTCGTAAAAGCTCATTTTAAATACCTTACCCTTAGTATAGCACACTCTTTTTTAAATGTCAATTTTTGCGACGAGGTCTTTTCAAATTTTAGTATTTTTTTGTTTGTAAATTTTATAAAGCGCGCCAACGCCAAAAACGGGGGAAAAATTTACGCAGATAACGTTTGCGGTATAATTATCGTGGGGAGGATAAAAATCCTCGTTTAAGCAAAAAGACGGGCGAAAAACGGGGGAAACGTAAAAATAAACTACGTTTAAGGAAAGAAAAATTTTAAAAAGCGGGCGGAAACGCTGTACAATCTTTTCTTTATGTGTTATAATATGTTCGTACGTTGATTTTTCCTTTTTTCGAAAAAAAGGAAAGGAACAGATGTTAAGGAGGCAAAAAAAGCATGGCGGAAAGAATTGAAGCCGAATACGGCGCCGAGCAAATACAAGTTCTTGACGGGTTGGAGCACATTCGTAAGCGCCCCGGTATGTACATTTCGTCCACGGACGCAAAGGGTTTGCATCACCTCGTACACGAAGTCGTAGACAACTCCATCGACGAGGCGTTGGCGGGGTACTGTACGCATATCGAGGTAGTTATCAATGCGGACGGAAGCTGCACCGTACAGGACAACGGGCGCGGTATTCCCACCGACATTCACCCCAAAGAAGGGGTTTCGACGTTGGAGGTCGTATTCACCAAGGTCAACGCGGGCGGTAAGTTCGGCGGCGATTCGGGTTATAAGGTTTCAAGCGGTTTGCACGGCGTAGGCGTAAAGGCGGTTAACGCCCTTTCGGAATGGCTGGAAGCAGAGGTTTACCACGAAGGGAAAATCTTTAAGCAGGTCTATAACAGAGGCGTGCCTCAGCGCAGCGTGCAGGTCATCGGCGAAACGGAGGAAATGGGTACGAAGGTTACCTTCCTTCCCGACGCGGATATTTTCGAAACGACGATTTTCGTTTACGATACCTTAAAGGGCAGACTTCGCGAGCTTGCTTACCTTAACAAAGGTCTGCGCATCTCTCTCGAGGATAAGCGCGAAGGGCAAGAACAGAAAGATTCTTTCTGTTACGAAGGGGGTATCTGTTCGTTCGTAGAAGAATTGAACAAGAGCAGGGACGAGTTGCTTTTCCCTTCGCCCGTATATTTTGAAGAACAGGACGGCGACACCGTTTGCGAAGTCGCTATTCAGTATAACGAAACGTACAACGAGGTCATTTACAGCTACGCCAACAACGTAAACACCCGCGACGGCGGTACGCACGTAGAGGGCTTGAAGATGGCGCTTACCAAGGTCATCAACGACGCCGGGCATAAGCTGAACGTTTTAAAAGAAAGCGAAAAACTTTCGGGCGAGGACGTGCGCGAGGGTATTACGGCGGTTGTTTCCGTAAAACTTACGAACGCGCAGTTTGAATCGCAGACCAAGGACAAGCTGAACAACAGCGTTATCCGTACCTTCGTCAACAAGTGCGTTTCCGAGCATATGTCTACCTTCTTGGAAGAAAATCCTTCGGTTGCGAAAGAGCTTGTTCTCCGTTGTATCACGGCGCAGAAAGCGCGCGACGCGGCGAGAAGCGCAAGAGAACTTACGAGAAGAAAGGGCGTTTTGGGGTCGACGACCCTGCCCGGTAAGTTGGCGGATTGTTCGGACAGAAGAAGCGAGCTTTGCGAAATTTACATCGTAGAGGGCGACTCGGCAGGCGGTACGGCAAAGCAAGGGCGCGACAGACGTTTCCAGGCGATTTTGCCCCTCCGCGGTAAAATTTTGAACGTAGAGAAGGTAAGACCGCACCGCGTGCTTGAAAACGAAGAAATCAAGGCGATGATCACGGCGTTCGGCTGCGGTATTTTGGACGACTTCGACGAGAGCAAGCTCCGTTACGACAGAATTATTTCCATGACCGACGCCGACGTTGACGGCGCGCATATCAGAATTTTGCTTTACACCTTCCTGTTCCGCTATATGCGTCCCCTTATCGAACACGGACACGTTTACGCGGCGAAGCCTCCTCTTTACAAGGCGAGCTTTAAGGGCAAGGACGATTATTTGTATTCCGAAGAAGAGAAAGTGGAATACGCGCTCAACAACCCCGGCAAGGTGGAATATCAGCGTTATAAAGGCTTGGGCGAAATGAGCACCGAACAGCTTTGGAACACGACGATGAACCCTGCGACCCGTACGCTTATCCGCGTAACCATGCAGGACGCGGCGGAAGCGGACCAGATGTTTGCGATGCTCATGGGTGAAAATCCTGCGCTTCGCCGTCAGTTTATTGAGGAGAATGCGTCGCTTGTAACCGACCTTGACGTTTAAGCACGTATATACGTCGCATTTCAGCGTTGTTGCTCCGCGCGGCTTGGTCACGTACGTCCAAGTACGCTCCCTGCGCCGTACTCGCAACGCCTTGAACTGCTTGTATCTCCGCGCTTAAACCCTGTTGAGATATAGTAGCGTAAAATTTCTATCAAAAATTCACTTTTTTATCGACAACCGATAAGGAGATTATTAAAAATCATGGCTAAAAAAGAAACCAGCCCCGAATTAACCGAGGAATTTAAGAAAACACTCGCAATGACCAAACTGCTCGACATCGAGGTAGACGACGAGTTAAAGCGTTCGTTCATTGCGTATGCAATGGCGGTAAATAAATCCCGTGCGATCCCCGACGTTCGCGACGGTTTAAAGCCCGTGCACAGAAGAATTTTGTTCTCAATGCACGAAATGGGCTTGTATAACGATAAGGCGACGAGAAAGTGCGCCCGTATCGTCGGCGACTGTATGGGTAAATATCACCCCCACGGCGACAGCTCCGTATACGACGCGCTCGTGCGGTTGGCGCAGGACTTCACCATCAATTTTCCCCTCGTTTACGGGCACGGTAACTTCGGTTCTATAGACGGCGACAGTGCGGCTGCAATGCGTTACACCGAAGCGAAGCTCACGAAGCTTGCGGCGGAAATGTTGAAAGACCTCGACAAGGAAACGGTTGATTTTATTCCCAACTTCGACGCGACGGAAGAAGAACCCACCGTTTTGCCTGCAAGATATCCCAACCTGCTTGTAAACGGCGCGGACGGCATTGCGGTAGGTATGGCGACGAATATCCCTCCCCATAACCTCGCGGAAGTTATCGACGGCACGATTGCGCTTATCGACAATCCCGAAATCACCGTGGACGAGCTTATGGAATATATCCCTGCCCCCGACTTCCCTACGGGCGGTATCATCATGGGCAGAAGCGGTATCAAAAAAGCGTACAGAACGGGTCAGGGCAACCTCGTTATCCGTTCTAAGTGCGATATTGAAGAATACGGCTCGGGCGGCAATACCCGTTCTCGTATCGTCGTAACCGAAATCCCTTACCAAGTCAATAAAGCGCAGCTCGTAAAAACGATTGCGGATATGGTAAACGAAAAGAAAATCGAGGGCATTTCGGATATCCGCGACGAATCGGGCAGAGACGGTATGCGTATCGTCATCGAGGTCAAGAAGGACGCAAACGCGCAAGTCGTACTCAACACCCTCTATAAAAAGACGAAATTACAGACCTCAGACGGCATTATTTTGCTTGCGCTCGTCGAAAACGGCACAGAGCCCAAGACCTTGAATATCCGCGAAATTTTGTGGCATTACCTCGAACATCAAAAAGAGGTCATCACGAGAAGAACCCGCTTTGAGCTCAACAAGACGGAAGAACGCGCGCATATCATTGCGGGTTTGGTGCTTGCGCTTGCCAACGTGGATGAGGTCATCAAAATCATCAAAGCGTCCGCAGACAAAAACGCGGCGATCACGGCGCTCACCGAAACCTTCGTTTTGGACGAAAAACAGGCGAACGCTATCCTCGAAATGCGCTTGCAAAGACTTACCTCTTTGGAGGTGGAAAAGCTCAACGACGAGTTGGCGCAGCTCCGCGCGACCATCGAGGACTTGAAAGACATTTTGGCGAACGAGAGCCGTATCTTGGATATTATCCGTAACGATTTGACGGAAATCAAGACGAAGTATCCTTCTCCCAGAAAGACGGAAATTTCCGTCGATTACGGCAATATCGACGACGAAGATTTGATTGACAGAGAGGACGTCGTTATCACCATCACGCACGGCGGCTATATCAAGCGTTTGCCCGTTGACGAATACAAGGCGCAGGGCAGAGGCGGCAAGGGTATCACCGCGCACAGACCCAAGGACGAGGACTACGTGGAAAAGATGTTCGTTTGCTGCACGCACGACCCGATTTTGCTCTTCTCGTCTAAAGGCAAGGTATACTCTGTCAAGGGTTACGAAATTCCCGAAGCCAACCGCACGGCGCGCGGCAGAGCGATAGTCAACGTAATTCAGCTTGACCAAGGCGAAAAGATCGAGGCGGTGCTTCCCGTACTTGAAAACGGCACGGGCTACCTCGTAATGGCAACCGAAAAGGGTCTTATCAAAAAGACGCATACCGACGAATTTAAGCGTATTGCAAAGAACGGTAAGATTGCCATCAAGATTCAAGAGGACGATAGATTGATCGCCGTTCGCTTTACGACGGGCGAAGATGAAATTCTCGTGGCTTCCCGCGGCGGTAAGTGTATCCGTTTTGCGGAAACGGACGTTCGTCCTACGGGCAGAGGCACGCAGGGCGTCCGCGCAATCAACCTTGCAAAAGACGACATCGTAGTGGATATGCTGATTATCGATCCTGCATTCGATTTGTTCACCCTCACTTCGCTTGGCTACGGTAAACGCTCTAAGATTGACGATTACCGCTTGCAGAGCCGTGGCGGTAAGGGTATCAAGGCAGGTATCTTCAACGAAAAGACGGGCGATTTGGTCAGCTTAAAGCCCGTTACCGACGAAAACGATATTATGATTATCACGATGGGCGGTACGATTATCCGTATGCACGCAGATACGATCAGCTGTATCGGCAGAAGCACGCGCGGCGTACGCGTTATGAACGTAAAGGATAGCACGATTGCTACCGTAGACATCACCGAACGCGACGACGAGGCGGAAACGCAAGCTCCCGAAGAAACGGCGGCGGATTTAAGCCCCGAAGATTTGGCGGGTGAAGCTGACTCCAATGAGGGATTGGAAGAAACGGTTGTTTTGGACGACGAAGCCGTAGACGAAGCTCCCGTTGACGAAGAATAAACTTTATAAAATGGCAACCGCCCTTGCGTTTCAAGGGCGGTTGTTTCTTATTGTGTTTCCAAGAAAATTTCAAATTTAAACGAGTGAGGCAGGTATGCGTTGAAAAATAAAACACCATAGCAGGTACGCGTTGAAAATATGGTGAAAATGTTGGGCGTTTAAGGCTCAGCGTCATAAAAAGGCTTGGAAAAGAAATGCCGCTTATACAAGAAGAAATATATATAAGAATGGGCGGTAAGGTAGTAAGATTGGGTTAAGGCTCAGCATTAAAAAACGAACGGATTTTTCTCCGTTCGTTTTTTTGCAATTAAGTTGTAGCATTGCTTGCTTGTGTGGTTTCTTCCTTTTCTTCCTTTTCGTCGTTTTTCGGGTTCATCATATCGAAAACTTTGATGAGGAAGGAGGAAATAGGGAATGCGGCTTGCACGATGATAATCAGTAATAATATTTGTGGAAGGCTGAAATTCACCGCGCTCCAATTTGCGCCCGCGTCGCTCTTCATAATAAAGAGGTTGCCGAGGTGGGGTACGCAGACGACCAATACTGACAACGCCGCGCAAACAACGAACAGCGTAGCGCGTATAGGATTGAAAGGACGGCAAACCTGATAGAGCATAACCAAGCCTGCGAAGGTAAGCGCAAGAACCATAATAGCGTTATATTCCAACGTAAGCGCGCCCGTTTCGGGATTGACGAAATGGAATACGTCGGGTACGCCGACGGTGGTAAGCTGATAAATGACAAAAATCGTCAAGATGCCCAACGCCATGGTTAGCGCGCCCGGCATAGCGCGGCTCAAAACGTAAGGGATAAATTTGCCCTTGACGCGGTTGGTGTTCGGTTGCAACGAAAGCACGAACGAGGGGATGGCGCTGACGAGGAATTCGTACATCATCATGTTCTGCGTCGTAAAGAAGTACTGACTCTTTGAAAAGATACAGATTGCCGCTAAGAACAAGGTGAGCAACGTTTTCATGATATACAGCGACGCGGAATTTTTGATATTGTTGATTACCCGTCTGCCTTCGTTTACGATTTGCGGCATAGACGCGAAGTTGTTGTCCTGTAAAACGAGGTTGGCAATATTTCTCGCCGCTTCACTACCCGAAGCAACGGAGATTGCGCAATCCGCTTCTTTCATCGCCAAAATATCGTTGACGCCGTCGCCCGTCATCGCAACGGTGTTGCCTGCATTTTTAATCGCGCGGATAAGAATAGCTTTTTGTTCGGGGGTAACGCGCCCAAATACCGTATATTGCGTTGCGGCGGTTTCTACCTCAGGCACGGAAAGCCCTTCAAGCGAGATATATTTCGCGGCGTTTTTGATGCCTGCGCGGCGCGCCACTTCCGAAACGGTGATGGGGTTGTCGCCCGAAATTACTTTCACGTCCACGTCGTTTTCGTGGAACCACTTTATCGTTTCAATCGCGTCGGGACGGATATTGTCGGTAAGGGTGATCAGCGCGACGGGCGTTAAACCGTCGGGTGCGCGTTCGTTGCGGATTTCATACTTGCTGTGCGCCACAAGCAAAACGCGAAGACCGAGCTGCGCGTACTGCTTCACCAGCTTATCCACGTTGATGGGCAGGGGATCGAGCACGAACTCGGGCGCGCCCAATACGTAAGTACCTTCGCCGTGGAAGTGTACTGCCGAATATTTTCGCGCGGAGGAGAAAGGCAAATGATCGAGCGGGTGAAGTTTGTTGGAATGACCGAAATGCTCGAAGAGAGCGATAGAGGTTTGGTTGTTGTCGTTGAGCGCCGCCAGCATAGAGCCGACAATCTCTTCGACGGAATGTTTAGACTTGTTTTCTAACACCTCACAGCCGTTCACCTTCATTCTGCCGTCGGTGATCGTACCCGTTTTATCCAAACAGAGTACGTTGACGCGCGCGAGCATTTCGAGAGAGTACATATCTTGTACGAGGGTTTTATATTTCGTTAAACGGATAATACCGACGGACAGCGCGACGGTGGTAAGCAAAAGCAGACCCGAGGGGATCATACCGATAACCACGGCTACCGTCTTTTGAATAACTTGGCTCAACGTGCCGTCGGAATGCTCTGCAAACAGCGTTTTCCAAAATCCGCCCGTTTCGGCAAGGTTGCTCCATTCCCCAATGGGGGAGGCGCGGAAGTTGTTCAGGAACATCAAAATGGCGATAGGGATAATGGCGATACCGATAATTTTGATGAACAGGTTGATAGAGTTCATGATTTCGGAGTTGGGCCGTTTGTATTTCTTCGCCTTTGCCGTCAGCTTGCTTATGTAGGTAAAATCGCCTACCTTTTCTACGCGCGCCGCGACTTGTCCGCTCGCAACGAAAGAGCCGGCAAACAGCTCGTCCCCCTTGTGCTTCTTGATGGCGACGCTTTCACCGGTCAAGAGCGCTTCGTTAAATTCCGCGTTTCCGCTGATTACCGTACAATCGGCGGGAACTTGTTGACCCGCGGAAAGGATAAGTACGTCGTCGATAACGATTTGGTCAACGGGCAAATCAAGCGGTTCGCCGCCGCGCAAAACCTTTGCCGTGGAAGAAGAAAGGATAGACAGCTTGTCTATCATACGCTTCGCGCGGATTTCTTGAATAATACTGATCGTAATATTACAAAGGAAAATCAATACGAAGAAATACTGCGTGTACGGAGCGTGAGCAAGCGCAAGCGCAACCGCGCAAATAATACACAAAAGGTTGAATACAGAGCAGATATTTCCGAAGAAAATACTCTTATAAGTTTTGGAGTATTTGGGGGGCGCGCTGTTAACGAGTCCTTGGGAATTTCGGGTGTTTACCTGTTCTTGCGTCAAGCCCTTGTCGGGTTTTGCTTCAAAGCGTTCTATGCCCGCAAGCGGATCGACGGGCTCTTTTTGTTTTCTTCTAAAAAAATGCCACCATTTTTTTTCAGGCTTTTCTTTTTCGTCCGCAGAGGGAGCTTTTGCCGGTTCCTCCTTTTTTTCGGGTTGAGGCGGGGGAGTGGGTTCTTCCTTTTCGATAGGAAGGTCTTCATCCTCGTCTTCCTCGGTGGGAGGACCTTGGTTATCCAACTCGGCAAGGAGTTGCTCGTCGGGGTCTGTTAAAAATTCTTCTTCCGTGGCGAGAAGGTCGTCCGTTTTGGGGATTTTCGGCTCGTTTTTTTTCTTCGCTCCCGGCTTATTTTTTTTCGGAGCGGAAGGTTTTTCGTTCGTTACTTTCGAAGGGGGGTGCGCGACGTTTTTTTTCTGGTTGCCGTCAACATCTTCCGTATTTTTTTCTTTTTTCATGACAACAAATTCTCCATAAATAGAAATGTGTGTTATTATTATAACACGCGCGCGAAGAAAATTCAAGGTTTTCGAGGAAAAAATATATGAAAAACAAGTGAAAACGGATAGCTTTTAATTGCGTTTTAAGGGGAAAAGTTGTATAATGTAGAAGAAAAGCAGAATTTCGATTGTATCGTAACGAAAAAATTTAAGCATACAGAGGTAAAACCATGATTGATATCAATCTTATCCGCAACAATCCGGAGCTTGTAAAAGAGAATATCCGCAGAAAATTCCAAGACCATAAATTGCCCCTCGTTGACGAGGCTTTGGCGTTGGACGCTAAGCGCCGCGCGCTGATTTCCGAGGGCGACGCGCTCCGTTCGGCAAGAAATACCCTTTCTAAACAAGTCGGTATGTTGATGAGAGAGGGCAAGCGCGAGGAAGCGGAAGCTATAAAAGCACAGGTAAAAGCGGACGCGGAGAGATTGCTTGCGATTGAAAAGGAAAGCGAGGAAACGGAAGCTGCCTTGAAAAAAGTGATGATGGCGATCCCCAACATCGTGGCGGCGGACGTACCCGTGGGCAAGGACGACAGCGAAAACGTGGAATTACAACGCTTCGGCGAGGCGAAAGTGCCCGAATACGAAGTGCCTTATCACTTGGATATTTTGGAAAAATTGGACGGTATCGACGTGGATTCCGCGCGCCGTACCTCCGGTCAGGGCTTTTATTACTTGACGGGCGACATCGCAAGATTGCACTCCGCGGTTTTGACCTATGCGCGCGATTTTATGATCGACAAGGGCTTTACGTACGTGATTCCCCCTTATATGATCCACGGCGACGTCGTTTCCGGCGTTATGAGCTTTGACGAAATGGAAAACATGATGTACAAAATCGAGGGCGAGGATCTGTACCTTATCGGCACGTCCGAGCATTCGATGATCGGCAGATTTATGGGGCAAATCATCGACGGCAAAAAATTGCCTTTAACGATGACGAGCTACTCTCCCTGCTTCCGTAAGGAAAAGGGCGCGCACGGCATTGAAGAACGCGGCATTTACCGTATTCACCAATTTGAAAAGCAGGAAATGATCGTCGTTTGCCGTCCCGAAGAGAGCGACGAATGGTATGAAAAACTTTGGAGCTATACGGTAGAGCTTTTCCGCTCGTTGGATATCCCCGTAAGACAGCTCGGTTGCTGTACGGGCGACTTAGCAGACTTGAAATACAAGAGCTGCGACGTAGAGGCTTGGAGTCCCCGCCAAAAGAAATACTTTGAGGTCGGCTCTTGCTCTAACTTGACGGACGCGCAAGCAAGGCGTTTGTCTATCCGTTATAAGGATGAGGACGGAAAGACCAAGCTGGCGCACACCCTCAACAACACCGTAGTTGCGCCTCCCCGTATGTTGATTGCGTTTATTGAAAATCACTTGCAGGCAGACGGAAGCGTAACCATCCCCGCGGCATTGCAACCCTACATGGGCGGCAAGACGGTCATCGTACCCAAAAACTAACGAATTGAAAAAGTGGATTGTTTCCAATTCACTTTTTTTATGGGCAGAAAAAACGGCGTTGATTTTATGAAATATTTATTTTTTGACATCGAATGTTCGGCGGTATCCAAAAACGCGGCGAAAATTTGCGCGTTTGGGTATTGCTTGACGGATGAAAAATTTAATATTCTCGAACGGGAAGATATTTTAATCAATCCGCAGGGCGGCTTCCACCTCACTGACCGAAAGGGTACGCAGGGGCTGGTTTTGCCATACGAATATTCCAATTTCAAAAAATATCCTACCTTCCAAGAAAAAGCGGAAAAAATTTACGCGCTGTTGGAGGACAAGGATACCTTGGCGGCGGGACACGCGACGATGAATGACGTGAAATATCTCAATTTTGAGACGCACCGCTTTAATTTGCCCTCGTTTGCGTTTGATTTTGCGGATACGCAGTTCGTGTATATGAACGTCGTGGGCGAATTTTCCCGCCAGTTCGGTTTAGGCGCGATTGCGAAGGAGCTTGGCGTAGAGTTTACGGAGCACCGCGCGGTGGACGACGCGTACGCAACGATGAAAATCGCAGAGGCAATGTGCAAGGCGGAGGGGCTGAACTTTTTACAGCTTTTGGAGAAATACCAAATTACCGTGGGCAGGATTGAAAATTACGAAATCCGCCAAAATACGTCCGTGGGCTTTTTGGAATATAAGCAAGCGCAGGAACGCAAAAAAGAGGAACGCGAGCGCAAAAAAGCGGAGTTTCACGTCTTCGCGGACAAGGAAAAACGTCGCCGTGCTAAAGACGGCAAGCTGAAAAATAAGCGCGTTTGTTTTTCTCATCCCTTGGAAATGCAGACGGATTTGGCAAAAGATTTATTAAAAAAAGCGTTTGCGCAGGGCGCGTTTTATTCTTTTCGCGCCGAAGAATGCGACGTATACGTTTGCTTTGAAACGGAGGGCGGACAGAGATTGAAGTCGGCGCAGGGTGCAAATGCGCGGATATTTACGCCCGACGAATTTGAAAAATATCTGCAATAATTTTAGCGGTGATTTAGCGTTTCGTACTCAGCATGTAACGTTAAAATTTTGAGAATTTTTATGGAAAAACTCCCCGAACAGTTTATTGAAAACATGAAAAAACAGCTTCCCGAAAACGAGTGGGAAGCCTTTTTCGCTTGCTATGATAAAAATCCCTTTAAAGGGGTGCGTTTAAACCCGTTGAAGGGGGGCAGGTACGCGTTGAAAGGCTTTTTGCCTTTCCTCGGCGAGCCGATTCCTTGGGAGGAAAACGGATATTACACGACGGAGGAAAAACTTGGCGCAAGTATTTTTCATTTTGCGGGCGGGTTTTATTCGCAAGAGCCGTCGGCAATGAGCGCCGCGCCGCTTTTGGCGGTGCAACCGGGAGAGAAGGTGCTGGATTTGTGTTCCGCGCCCGGCGGTAAGGGTACGCAGCTTGCTTGCGCGATGGACGGCAAAGGGATTATCGTCCTCAACGAGCCTATCGCCTCGCGCGCGAAAATTTTGTCGCAGAACGTAGAGAGGCTTGGCATCAAAAACGCGGTAGTACTCAACGAATATCCGCAGACTTTGGCGAAGAAATTCCGTGGTTATTTTGATAAAATCTTGGTGGACGCGCCTTGCTCGGGCGAGGGGATGTTCCGAAAAAATGCGGAAGAAGCGCTTGCGGAATGGAGCGAAGAAAACGTGGCTTTATGCGCGGCGAGACAGAGCGAAATTTTGGACGCGGCAAGCGAAATGCTGAAAGCGGGCGGACGGCTTGTGTATTCTACTTGTACCTTTGCAACGGCAGAAGACGAGGGGCAGGTATGCGATTACTTGCAAAAACATCCGGAAATGCGCCTCTTAAAACAGGAAAAACTTTATCCGCATAAGGTGGACGGAGAAGGGCACTTCGTTGCCTTGTTTGAAAAGCAAGCGCGTGTGGAGGAATGGGATACTCGCTTAAAAGAGGGGCGCGCAAGCGTAACGCAGGACGGACAAAAGGCGTTCCGCGCATTCGAGAAGGAATTCTTTAAGGAAAAATTTGCTTTCCGCTTGCACGAGGTGAACGGGATTTTATACGAACTGCCCGAGGGGGTGTTCGATTGGAAGGGATTGCAGGTGTTGCGCGTAGGCGTGCGGCTTGGAGAAGTAAAAAACGGGCGGTTTGAGCCGTCCCATTCGCTTGCAATGTGTATAAAGGGCGAGGCGTGTAAAAACGTACTTCATTTAACGCAAACGGACGGGCGCGTGGAAAAATATTTACGCGGTGAAACGCTCGATTGCGAGGATGTACGAAACGGCTGGTGCTTGGTTTGCGTAGAGGGCTTGCCTATCGGTTGGGGAAAAGCCGTCAACGGCGTATTAAAAAATCATTTGCCTAAGGGGCTGAGAAAATAAGAAAAAAGAGCGGTGGGACATATCGCTCTTTTTGCATATAGGAACAAAGTATAACCCCTGCTGCATTCAGCGCAGCAGGGGTTTAATTCATTCAGTTACACGAAATTAGTCGTTGTAAGGGCTGTCTTCGTCGAGCGTTTCTTCGGGCTGAGCCTTAGGCGCTTCGGGTTTTGCTTCCGTTTCTTCCGTCTTTGCAGGCTTGCTCTTTTTGGGCTTGCGGGCAAAAGGATTCTTAGGAAGTTTGCCAAGCTTTTTCAAAAGTTTACGAACTGCCACTGCCGCGATAACGAATACGAGAACTGCCGCAATCGCAATCGAGCTGAACAACATGAAGAAGTTGGTTTCGTCGCCCGTAGCCGCGTCTTCTTCGGGGTCGGAGCTGTCGGTGCTGCTATCGTTACGTTCAGCAGGCGTAACCGTTACGTCTTCAAATGCGTAATCTGCAAGGATTCTAACTTCGTTGCCTTCTTTATAGGAAAGGTAAGCAATGCCCGATTCGTTTGCAGAGTAGGTGTAGCTTTCTGCATACAGATTGCCGTAACCGTTTTCGTCGAGGTTTTTGTTGTAACGGAGGTAAGAATCGCTGTCGTACCAAGAGAATACGTTCTCAAATGCAACTGCGCTCTTGTTCGTTTCGTAACCGTTTTTGTCGTCCTCGTACTGGGTCATATAGGTGGTGAACAAGTTTTCCGCGTCGTCCGTGTTGTTCATATCGAATGCAACGTAGGAGTCAACGGGGTTGCCCTTGCCGTTTCTATCGCCGCTCCACACTTCAAGGCGATAATTCTTTGCTTCTGCGCCCGTGTGGATATAGAAGCTTACGTTTACCCATTCGCCGGCGGTGTTACCAACCGTGTAAGCGAGTTGTTTGCCTTCTTCTGCAAGATAACGGGCTTCGAGGATGGCGTCGGTGTTCGCGTCCGTCTTGGTTACGTCAAAGAGGTTGTTAACGGGAACGGTGCAATCTCTGTCTGCGTAGTAGGTAACGACTTCCTGACCGTTTACGGTTGCTTTCTTCGCATAGAATGCAATGCCGTCCAAGCCTTCGTTGTTCCAATAGCTGTCGTAATCGTGAGAAGCGCCGCCTTCCGCTACGATGAGGTTACCGTTCTTGTCTTTGCCGTAGGCTTCGAGGTTTGCGAAGTAGCCTTCGTATTTCGCCTTGTCTGCGTCCGAAAGTTGCTTATATGCGTTCCAATCTTTGTTGATGGTGTACAAGCCGTTGGATTGAAGATGGAATGCGATGATTTCGCAATCTTCGTCCGCGCAGACGTTGCCGTTTTCGTCATACCAATAGGTGAGGTTTCTGCCGATGGAAAGTACGTCTGCGTTGTACTTGCTGTCCATATCGATGAGGTATACGTTTGCAAAAACTTTATCCTCGTCTGCGGGGTTCAACGCGCCAACCTTTACTGCGATGGAAACTTTCGTGTAGGAGTTTGCCGAAACGGAAACGCTCTTGCCATAGAAGCCGTAGCCGTACTCAAGCGCGCCGTCTACAACCTTGTTGTCTGCCGTTTCGGTGTTCCAAATAAACAAGGGTTGCGTTCTGCTGCCAACGGACGCGCCGGCGGTGAAGTTGTAACCGAACATTGCGTTCCAAACGTCTTCGGCGGAGTCCGCAGTCGATTTGCCCGTAACCTTCATTAAGAATTCGGAAAGGGAATTCGCGGTGGTGGGAGCAAAATATTTTGCAAAGCCGTCTTTATTCAACAAGCCTGCGTTTGCATAGTTGTTTTTATTGCTGTGCGTACCTTCTTGATTGACGTATTGGCTGTTGCTGTAAGCGCCGTCGTAGTTCATAGGCTTTGCAAAGCCTTGTTCCAATGCGTTGGAGGGTACGTTTGCCGCAGAGTCAAAGCCTGCGTTGCCAGCCGCCGTTTCTTCTTCAGAACCGACAACGGAAACGACCTTTGCGTAAGTGCCTTCGGAAACTGCCTCGTATTCCGTTTTGCTCATGGGATATACTTGGAATTTCGTGAACGCCGCAAAACCTTCGTGGTAGCTCGTGCGCGTGCTGTTTTCAATTTCGGTAGGGCCGAAGCTGAAAGAAAGGTCGAATTTACCGTTTGCCTTGTCTGCGTAGCTGTTTTCTACGAAGAAGAAGTATTGCTGCCAACCGTCGTTTACGTCCTCGTCAGCCACGCCGTCTTTGTTGAGGTCGACCTCAACGGGAACGGAGTCCGTGGTGTCGATGCCCGTGAACGAATATTTATTCACGCCGTCGTTGAGCGTAACGCCTGCGCCCGTGAAACCTGCCATATCCGACGTCTTTACGAAGAAGGAAACTGCCAAGTAGTCGTAAGGGTTGTTGTCTGCGTCGACGTAGTCGGCAAACTTAAACGTGAAATCGTCCGCGGTATCCAACGTGTACGCAACGCCGTGCGCGCTGAACAGCATTAAAATTTTGTCTTCTTGCGCAAAGTCGTAAACCTTTCTCGTGTTGTCGTCTTTGTCGAGATAGGAGAAATATTTATTGTAAGCGCCTTTCAAATAGCTGTTGCTATCGATTTCGTCTACAACGTAGTTTTTATTGCCTGCGTTGGTTGCATCTACGGGCGCAACGCCGTCGAAAATCTTATACAAGTCGCCGCCACTGCTAAAACCTTCGCCGAGGGATTCGTAAACGTTTACGTCTACAACGCCGTCGCCGTCGCTGTCGAAACCGCCCGCGATAGAGGTAACCTTCGTTCCGTCGCTAAGTTCGGAAACGGTGGGTTTTACGTTGACGTTGCCATCCGCGTCCGCCGTGATTTGGTCGAGAAGATCGGAGGGCGTCAAGTCTTTGCAAAGATCGATTGCAAAGCTGTCCAAGGACATATCGCCGTTGCTTTCAAACACTTTGTCGTCTGCTTCCGTGTTGTAATCCACCGTTTGGTCGGGCGTAGTGCTTGCTTGCGCGTCCGTGAGGTCATCGTATCTTGCGTAGGAAATCGTTTGACATTCTACGTCGTCGAAGAACGCATAGCCGTTGACGAATTCAAATTGGTCGGTGCTGCCCATACCCAAACCGAGTTCGACGGTGAAGGAGGTGTCCGTATATGCAGAGCCTTTCAAATAGAAGGTATACTGTTTCCAGCCGTTGTTTTCCGTTACGCCTTCGGTGTCGATATTCTTAATTGTAAGCGCGGGGAGGGATTTGTTGCCGACAGAGTGCGTAACGCTGATAAACGCGCCTGCGTTGTCTGCGGGCTGTAAATATCCTTCGGTGTTTGCGATGTGCAAATCAGCCGTCTTTACCCAAACGGAGAAAGTAGCCGCCGTGCCCGCTTCTACGGTAATTTTGGTGGTAGAAGTGTACTTCTGCGCCGTACCCGTGCCTTTTTCGCTCTTTTCGCCGGGCTTTACTTCGGGGCGTTGGTTATGGATCATCAAGACGTTGTTGCCTTCACCGAAATCCTCGTTTCCGCTTTCGTCCTTGCTGTAATCGTGCGTAAGGGGATTTGCGAGGGGGTTGCCTTCGATGTCCATGGGCAAATCGCCGCTGTCAATATTGAAGGATTCGTAGAAATCTTTCAACTTGGTTGCGATTTTGTCTTTGTCGCTGGAATTTGCTTCTTTCCAAGCGTCGTAGTATGCGAGCTTGTCCTTAACGGTAAGCGCGCCTTCTTCTTCAAAGAGAGCTTTGGCTTGCTCAACGGTGAGGTTTTTTACGTCTGCTTTCGACGTGGTAAGCTCATCCCATTCCGATACGTTTACGATACCGCTTGCCGCAAGGGAGGGTAAACTGCTCGCCGTAGAGGTGCGATTCCAATTAGGAGCTGAAGAAGTGCTCGTACCGATAACGGTCAAGCCGTCGTTGGTATTGAAGGTTTCAAAGTCGCCGTTTGCGATTTTTAAATCGCTGTTGACGGACGTAGAGGGCGTGGTGGTGCTATCCGACGAGGAGTCGTCGCCACTATTGCCGTTGTCGCATGCTGCAAAAGCCGACGCGCCCGAAGCCACCATCATAAAAGACAGGGCAAGGGCAAGAAGATTCTTTTTGCTTTTTCTGGAACTTGTTTTCATGTAACCACCTTTGGTTTTATTGTTTTTCATTGAAAGTAAAGAATCCGAAACGCCGTTTAAACGGCAAGATGCGGATTTTAACCTATACCCTATTATTTTAATACAAAATCGTTTGCTTTGCAAGCATTTACGATAGTAAAAAGGAGAAAAAGTTTTATAAAAACAAAAAAAATTGCTTATATTATAGTGGAAGGAGAAGATATGAGCTTAAAAACGCAAAAAAACGGACGGACGGCGCAAATTTCCAGCGGCGTTTTGGTAGGGATTGCCAACGGCTTATTTGGCGGCGGAGGCGGAATGCTTGCCGTTCCGCTTCTGCAAAAGACGGGCTTAAACGAAAAGCAGGCGCACGCCACGGCGATTTTGGTGATATTGCCCGTGTCCCTCTTATCTTTCGTGTTGTACGCAGTCCGTGGGTATTGCGATTTTTCCGTGCTGATCCCTACGGCTATCGGAGTGGTTTTCGGGGGATTTTTAGGGGCGAAATGGCTGAAGCAATTGCCGACCAAAACGGTAAATATTTTGTTTGCGGTACTGCAAGCGTTGGCGGGCTTATTTTTGTGTTTTTTTGGAAAATGACCCACCCATGTACGCGTTGAAATTTGGAAGTATTAAAGCTTTGCTACAAATATTGTAGGATTGCTTGCTGGCTCAGTCTGCTACATATGACCTTTTATCTGTATCTATTATTAGGTTTTTTAGGCGGTATTCCTGCCGGTATGGGCATGGGCGGCGGCACGGTAACGATACCTTTGCTTGTGCTTGTGGGCGGTGTGGAGCAGAAAATCGCGCAGTGCGCAAATCTTTTTTCTTTTCTGCCTATGAGTATCGGCGCATTGAAAACGCACGCGGAAAACAAGTTGCTTAAAACGGATGGGTTGCTGTGGGTGATTTTGCCCGCGCTTGCCATTTCCGCGCTGGGCGCAACCCTTGCCGCTGCTCTTCCGTCCGCTATACTTCGGCGCGGTTTCGGTGTGTTTTTGATCGGACTTTCCTTCGTTGGATTTTATAAGGAATTCTCGGAAAAACGAAGCGAAACGGCATGATGGCGCAAACGGTTGACAAGCGGGGGAATTTGTGTTAAAATCCTTGTTAAAAGGAGAGAAAAAATGCGTGGATATAAGTATATTTTGTTTGATTTGGACGGCACGCTGACCCGTTCGCATTACGGGATTTTCAACTGTTTCCGTTACGCCTTGAAAAAGATGGGCAGAACGGACGAGCCGACGGAGGAAATTTTGAAAAAATGCGTGGGCCCGTCCTTGGAATATTCCTTTGAAAATTACTTTGGAATGAGCAAGGAGGACGCCGTACTTGCCACCGCGAAATATCGCGAACGCTACAAGGATATCGGGCTTTGGGAAAACGAACCGATGGACGGCGCGCTGGAATGCTTACAAGCCTTAAAAAAGGCGGGGTACACGCTGGCGATGTCCACCTCCAAGCCCAAGATTTTCGCCGACCAAATCGTAGAAAAATTCGGGTTTTCCCCCTATTTTTCAGCGCAGGTCGGGTGCGGCTTGGACGGAAGTTTCCCCACGAAGGCGTCGGTGATTGCCGAGACGATGCGTCAGCTTTCCGCCAAGAATACGCAGTGTCTTATGGTCGGGGACAGATTTCACGACGCAGAGGGCGCAAAGGAAAACGGCGTGGATTGCGCTCTGCTTAGAGTGGGATATGCCGAGGAGGGGGAAATTGAGAAAGCGAAACCGAAATACGCGTTTGCGGATTTTTCGGAGTTGACGGTTTTTTTGACGGAATAACAATTAGAAACGGAGCGCAAAGCGAAAGAGCGTTCCGTTTTTTTCTTTTTCTGCGTTTACGGAGAGGGCGTTTTTGGGGGAAAATCTTGTCAAAATGTACGAAAAAGTTGACGAAAAATATCCAAAATAAAAAAATTTGTCAAAATGTACGAAAAATTTTCCAAAAGGGTATTTACAAAACGCTTTTATTGTGGTAAACTATGGGAAAAATTAAAATGGGTGCAGACGGACTAAATATAGAAACGCGTATAAGCGCGTTAGAAGCGCCCTGTAATTGACAGTTTATCGAAAAAAATTAACAAATTATACGAAAGGCGGACAGGGATTCCGTCAAAAAAGACAGAGGTAATATTGTGGAAAGATTAGGTATCATTGATTTGGGTTCGAACACCGCGAGATTGGTCATCGTGGACATGTTTACCGAAAACCATTATATGGTCGTTGACGAGCTGAAGGAAAGCGTTAGACTTGGCCAGGATATGGACAGGGACGGTTTCTTGAAACCGCAGAGGATTGCGGAAACGATCAAAACCTTAAAAATGTTTAAAAAACTTTGCGATTCGTCGAACGTAGACCGCATTATCGCGGTGGGTACGGCGGCGGTTCGTCGCGCAAAAAATCAGCGTTCCTTCCTCGATGAAATTCAAGTGAGCTGCAACATCACCATTCGCGTCCTTTCCGAAGAAGAGGAGGCGCTTTTGGTGTACCGCGGAGTTATCAACTCGATGGATATTCCCAAGGGCTTGATTTTGGAGATCGGCGGCGGCAGCACGAAAATCATTTATTACAACCGCCGTAACGTGTTGGGCTATGCGACGTTGCCTTTCGGCGCGGTAACGCTCACCGATTTGTTCGCGAGCGACGCTACGCCCGAAGAATCCGCGGCGCACGTAGAGGAATTTTTCACCGAACAGCTTAAAAAGCTGCCTTGGCTGAAGGAAGTCGACCCTGAAACGCAGATGATCGGCGTGGGCGGCTCCTTCCGTAACCTTTTTAAAATCAGCAAGCTCGTTAGAAAATATCCTTTGGATATGGCGCATAATTACAAACTCGCCACCGAAGATTTTACGGGCATTTATAATATGCTGAAGGCTTTGGACGTGGATAAACGCAAGAAGATAAAGGGGCTTTCTCCTGCCCGCGCGGACATTATGCCTGCGGCGATGGCAATCGTAAAGTCTTTCGTTTCGTATATGAACGTCGAAAGTTTCACCATCGGCGGAAGCGGTCTTCGCGAGGGCTTGATGGTCAACCAAGCGTTGCCTATCACGTTGGAAAAACCCATTTCCGACGTTTTGGGCTATTCGTTGGATAGATTGGTGAAATATTACAACTGCGACCCCAAGCATATTGAGCACGTTATGCAGCTTTCCGTGCAGCTTTTCAAACAGCTCCGCGTGTTGCATAAATTCTCCCGCCAGTACTTAAAAGTGTTAAAAATCGCGGCGAGCTTGCACGATTGCGGTAAGAGCGTGAAGTTTTACGGCCATGCGAAGCATAGCTGGTATATCATTTTAAATTCCTCCATCTGCGGCGCGACGCACAGAGAAATCGTGTTGGCGGCGTTCGTTGCAGGTTGCCACAACCGCGAGGACGTGCCGATGATCGAATGGCAGAAATATAGGGACATCGTCTTAGAGGAAGACCTTGAAGCGGTGAAAAAATTGGGCGTGTTGCTCCGCATTGCAGAGAGCCTTGACAGAACGCACAGCGGCTTAGTTACGGGCTTGAACTGCGACGTGCTTGGCGATTCCGTCATCATGAAAACGATTGTAACGGGCGACGCGGCGCTTGAAATTTGCGACGCAGAAAAGGCGAGCACCGAATTTAAGAAGGCGTTTAAGAAAAACTTAGAAATTTTATAATTTTGGGATAAGAAAAAAGCCGCTCTTTCACCTGCGGAAAAGGGAACGGGGCGGCTTTCTTTTACGATAGGAAAGTAAGGCATGGAGTGGATTTTGGCAAGCGCGTCTCCGCGGCGCAAAGAGCTTTTGGCGGAAATTTTACCCGAATTTGAAATTATCCCCTCTCAAGCGGACGAAAATATGGAGGGGACGTATTCGCCGAAAATACTTGTGAAGATGTTGGCGACGAGAAAGGCGTTCGAGGTGGCAAATCAACCTGAAAACGAGGGTAAATTCGTGTTGGGGTCGGACACCGTCGTGGCGTACCGCGGCGAGGTGTTGGGCAAGCCCAAGGACGAAGCGGACGCGTTCCGTATGTTAAAAATGCTTTCAGGTAAAAAGCACGCCGTGTACACGGGCGTTTGTATACTTGTTTGCAAGGACGGAAAGGTGGGGCACGAAACCAAATTTGCAAAGACGGACGTGTATTTTAACGAACTTTCCGACGAGTGGATTTGGAACTATATCCGTAGCGGCTCGCCGATGGATAAGGCGGGGGCGTACGGCATTCAAGACGGCGGCTTGGTGAAAAAAATCAAGGGGAGTTATTCCAACGTCGTGGGGTTGCCCGTTGAGCTTTGTAAAAAAATGATAAAGAAGATAAACAGCAGAAAAAACGCGTTCGACGCGTACCTGCCCCTGTCCCTTTGGGGAAAATAGGAGGAAATTATGATAAAACTTGCGATTGATATGGGCTCGTCGATGACCAAAATTTACCGTGCGGATACGAATAGCGGCATCGTTTTGGCAGAGCCGTCCTGCGTGGCGGTTGTTACGGGCGAACAAATCAAGGCTATCGGCAAGGAAGCCAAAAGCCTCATTGGCAAGACTGCGGAATTTACCAGCATCGTCTATCCCGTATACGAGGGCGAAATCGTCAATATGCGCCTTGCAGAGGCAATGTTAAAGGAATTCCTTTCCCGTATCGACGTAAAGGCGTCGGCACTTCGCAGAGCGCAGGTTCTCTTTTCCGTGCCTTGCGGAATTTCCGAAAAAGCGCTTGCCGATTACGTTGCGCTCACCGAGGAATGCGGACTTAGAAAGGTTTGGTTTGTCGAACAGCCCTACTTGACGGCGCTGGGCGCGGGCGCGATCATCAGCGACACCGACCCCGTGTTCTGTTTGGATATCGGCGGCGGCGTTTCAAATGCGGCGGTCATTTCCGAGGACGGTATTATCGCCGGTATTTCGATGAACGTCGGCGGAAATAATATGGACGCGAATATCATTTCGCGCATTGCAAGCAACTCTGAACTGCTTGTCGGTGCGTTGACGGCGGAAAAAATAAAAAACGAAATTTGCTCCCTTTCCCCCAGCGCGTTGGGGAGCGTCGTGGCGGAGGGCAGCTCCACCAAGACCTGTCAACCTGCGGCTGTGCCCGTGCAGGCGGCAGATTTGACGGAATGCTTGCGCGTGTATATCAATAAAGTAGTGGAATACGCCATCGAGGTGCTTAGGACGTTGCCTGCCGAGGTAGCGGCTACGGTGAACAGAAACGGCGTATTGCTTTCGGGCGGCGTAATGAAAATTCCTTACGTGCCTCAATATATCGGTTCGATGTTGGGCATGCGTTACCGCATGAGCGAAGAACCGCAATTTTCTACCGTGTTGGGGGGCGGCGTGCTCCTTCGCGACAAGGTTTTGTTAAATAAGTTTGCCAAAAATCGCGCCGAATAAGGGATAAAATAAGAGTAAATTTAAAAAATATCCACAAAAAATACGAAGGGACGGAAGAATATATTCTTCCGTCTTTTCCATTGTCGAAAAAAATTTTGATTTTTGGCAAAAAATTTTTAAAAAACCTATTGACAAACGCCGAATTTTTGGTATAATAAAGGTACAAAAAGAAAGAACGAAACAAAAAATGTTAAATTCTTTCAAAAAATGGGGAAAACACCGATGAACACATAGTAAGTAGCCGAGGGGAATCGGCAAGCCGCCGTAGGGATACGGCACAAGGAAAACGCCGTAATAGGGAAGCGGCGAAAAAATGGAAAGGAGGGTATGAAAAGCGATGATTCCTTCCCAGAGTGAGGCAAGCACTTAAAAATTGCCGAAAAAAGTGAGGGGAAACACTTAAAAAGGCGACCAAGGTAGGCATTCGTTTGCAAACCCAGAACGGGGCAAATGGAAGATTGACGAAACTTCGGTAGGCGCTCGGCTGTCGGAAAGCGACGGGGGAGGGAACGAATAAGCACGGTAGGCGTAAGAAATTTGACGAAATTTCAGCGAATGTCGGAAGAGGCGTTTTTGAAAGAAAACGGAAAAGAAGGAACAAGGAGGAACACAGTATGAGATGCGTAACTCCAAAAAGCAAAACTGTTAAAAACGAGGATACTCCAACGGGCTAGGTATTCCCACCGACGGGAGGTCGGAGAGAGTACTAAAAAAGGAGGTAAATTGCAATGATTTATATCCTTACCGTGAGGTATTTCAACAAGAAATAAAAAAAGAGGTATAGTCCAATGAACGAAATGAACGAGGGCGTTCGTTAAATAAGAAGTAACCTGCATATATAAGCGGACGAAAGGTTCGGCAAGCGACGTATGGCTCGCACCCAACAGGTGAAAATAAAAAAGGGAACGCCCATACAACTGAATACGAAAAAAACACCCCTGCTATAAACGCAGGGGTTTAATTTTTGTTGCCTACGAAATGCGGCGCGATACTTCGTCGCGCTTTGACAACCTTCGGTTACGTACGTCTATGTACGCGCCCTCAGGTTTTCCTCGCGCTCCTTGTCTGGCTTGCATTTCCCTACGGCAGGGCGTTAACATTGCAGTATATTTTACTAAATACCTCACCCATGTACGGGTTGAAATAAAAAAGCGGCGAAAATTCGCCGCTTAATTTTTGTTTGAAACCGCTTACTCATACCGCCTACACGCCCTATCAAAGAACGAACGGCTGGTGGTAAAACATAGTCAAGGCAGTGCCTTGCTTAGAATTCGATTTTTTCTTCGATATACTTGATCGCGTCTTCGACGGACAAGCGTACTTGCTGCATCGTATCGCGGTCTCGTACCGTTACGGTGTCGTCTTCAAGCGTATCGAAGTCTACGGTTACGCAGAAAGGCGTACCGATTTCATCTTGACGGCGGTAACGCTTACCGATAGAACCCGTTACGTCGTAGGTCGCGGGGAATTTCTTCATCATCTTCGCGTAAATCTCGTCCGCTTTTTCCGAAAGGTTTTTC
The DNA here is from genome assembly GCA_017468085.1 of Clostridia bacterium. Classification (GTDB taxonomy): domain Bacteria; phylum Bacillota; class Clostridia; order Christensenellales; family Borkfalkiaceae; genus Scatosoma. The sequence goes on from JAFUJR010000018.1 coordinate 45,716, forward strand.
TGCAAAGGCAGAACCGCGCACTTATAAGGCGCAAGGAAAGGATGCAAACGGAGTACGGTGCGCACGTCGTTCTTTTCCGCGTCCACCACTTCTTCGTCGTATGCGTCGGTGAGGAAAGCAAGCACTACGCGGTCTGCGCCGAGCGAAGGTTCGATAACGTAAGGTACGTAGCGTTCGTTGGTTACGGGGTCAAGATAGGTGATGGGCTTGCCGCATTCTTTGGCGTGTTGCGAAAGGTCGTAATCCGTTCTGTCCGCAATACCCCAAAGTTCGCCCCAACCGAACGCAAATTTGTATTCGAAGTCCGTCGTCGCCTTAGAATAGAAGCAAAGCTCTTCGGGCGAGTGGTCGCGAAGGTGCAAGTTTTCTTCCTTCATGCCGAGCGACAAAAGCCAATCGCGGCAGAAATCCTTCCAGTACGCAAACCATTCCAAATCCGTGCCGGGCTTACAGAAGAATTCAAGCTCCATTTGCTCGAATTCACGGGTACGGAAAGTGAAGTTGCCGGGCGTGATTTCGTTACGGAAGGACTTACCGATTTGACCGATACCGAAAGGCACGCGAAGGCGGGTGGAACGCTGTACGTTTTCAAAGTTCACGAAAATACCCTGCGCCGTTTCGGGACGGAGGTATACGGTGTTCGCGCTGTCCTCGGTTACGCCTTGGAAGGTCTTAAACATTAAGTTGAACTTACGGATAGAGGTGAAATCGGAGTTGCCGCAGATAGGACAAACGATTTTATGTTCGACGATGAACGCTTCTAATGCGTCGTTGTCCATGCTTTCTACCTTGACGTCCATGCCCTTTTTCGCGACGTAGTTTTCTACAAGGTTATCCGCGCGGTGGCGAGCCTTACAGCTCTTGCAGTCCATAAGGGGGTCGGAAAAGCCGCCGAGGTGGCCCGACGCCTGCCAAGTGCGCGTGTTCATCAAAATGGCGCAATCTACGCCCGTGTTGTGGGGATTTTCTTGAATAAATTTCTTCCACCAAGCTTTCTTGACGTTGTTTTTCAGTTCCACGCCCAAAGGACCGTAGTCCCACGTGTTTGCAAGACCGCCGTAAATCTCACTGCCGGGGAATATAAACCCTCTGTTTTTGCAAAGGGAAACGAGTTTTTCCATGGTTACCGCTCTTTTTTCAGCCATAACTATATCTCCTTAACGTATCTTTTAAATTTTATCCAAAATATTATACAATATTTTCGCCCCGCAAGTCAATCGTTGCAGGGCGTTTTTTTACAGTTTTCGATTTAGAGCTTGAGTTTTTTAAACAGGAAAGGCACAAGCAAGGTCGCCGCCGACACCGTGAGGAAGTATTTGACGAACTTCCAAGGAAGTAACTCCAAGAAGTCGAAGGGCAGGAAGGAAAAGAGGCAATACACCGCGCCTACGCAGCCAAGCCCGACGAGCGCGCGTAAAATTCTGTTCTTTGCCCCTTTCGCGTCCTCGAATTTGATAAACTTGTTTTCAATGGGCAAACAGATCGCCGCCGCTACCGTACAAGCGCAAATTTCCACCATGCCTTTGTTGTTATGGAAGATGCACGTGAATACGATGGAAAGCAGGGCAAATGCGCCGAAAATATACCATTTCTGTTTGTCGAATTTACGGTAGATAAGTTCCCATAAACAAGCAAACAAGGCACCCAGGGTCGCGCCGAGCAGTACGTCGGTGGGATAATGCACCCCAAAATACAGCCTCGACCACATCACGCCGAGGGTGAGGAGGGGAAAGAGCACCCAAGCCCACCATTTTTTGTAACGGAACGCCGCCGTGAAGAACATACCCGCGCTCATTTGCGAGTGTCCGCTGGGGCAGGATTCAAGGGGGGCAAGCTCCGTCGTTGAAAGCAAAGGGTCGGCGTCGATCTCTACACGCGAAACTTTGCCCGTCGTGTAAGGACGGGGGCGCGCGATGACGAGCTTTAAAAAGCTGTTTACCGTCATGGACGAAAAAGCGGTGAGGACGAGCTTTTCACCGAATTTCTTTTCGTAAATCCAGTACAGTAAGCAGATCAGCACGACGAGGAAAAGCGTTTCCCCGAAGAGGGAGAATACGAACGCGCAGGCTGTACCGAAGCCCGTCCGTAGATTTTCAAAGAATTGTAAGATTTGTATTTCCATATCCCTATTATAACACAATCCAAAGAAAAAGTGCAAAAAAAATCACAAAAAAATCGAAAAAACCGAGAAGAATTATTCCTTTTTTTTGAAATATATGCTATAATAATATAACCTGTATGAAACTTGTATGACGTGCGCCGACGTGCGCGCGCCTTGCGCATGGATAAATAATTATGCCTATGCGCCGTTCAAAAGAAAATTTTTGGAGGAAACGCTATGCTTTCGGATATCGAAATTGCAGAATCTGCCAACTTAATAGACATTCGTGAAGTGGCAAAAAAGCTCAACTTGACCGAAAACGAATTGGAACTTTACGGAAAATATAAGGCGAAAATTTCCCTGCCGAAAGACGTGGCGCGCAAAGCCAAGTTGATTTTGGTTACGGCAATCAATCCCACCTCCTCGGGCGAGGGGAAAACCACCGTTTCCATCGGGCTTGCGGACGGGCTTTCTAAAATCGGCAAGAGCGCGTGCCTTGCCTTGCGCGAGCCTTCGCTTGGACCCGTGTTCGGTATCAAAGGCGGCGCGGCGGGCGGCGGATATGCGCAGGTCGTACCCATGGCTGAGATCAATTTGCATTTCACGGGCGATTTACATGCGATTACGGCGGCGAATAATTTACTCTGCGCATTGATGGACAACCACATATTCCGCGGAAACGAATTAAAAATCGATACGAACAACATCTATTTCCACCGTTGTATGGATATGAACGAGCGCCAGCTTATCAATATCACCATCGGCGGCAAGGGCAGAGGGGTAGAGCGCGAGGACCATTTCGACATCACCGCGGCAAGCGAGATTATGGCGGTTTTGTGCCTTGCGACGGACGTCGACGATTTAAAACGCCGTTTGGGCAATATTATCGTCGGCTTGAACACGGACGGCGACTACGTCCGCGCAAAGGATATTCCCGGCGCGGTGGGGTCTATGGCGGTGCTTTTGAAGGAAGCGATGAAGCCCAACCTCGTCCAGACCTTAGAGCATACGCCTGCCATCATCCACGGCGGTCCGTTTGCGAATATCGCGCACGGCTGTAACAGCGTGCAGGCGACTTATGCGGCGATGAGCCTTGCCGATTACGCGGTTACGGAAGCGGGCTTCGGCGCGGATCTCGGCGCGGAAAAATTCTTGGATACCAAGTGCCGTGCGGCGGGTATCGAGCCGGATTGCGTGGTTATCGTCGCGACGGTGAAAGCGCTGAAATTACACGGCGGCGCAGACAAAGCGACCTTAGCGGAAGAGAATTTGGAAGCGCTCGCAAAGGGTATGCCCAACCTCTTAAAGCATATCGAAAATATTAAAAACGTATACAAAAAGCCCGTTGTCGTGGCGATGAACAGATTTTTCACCGACACGCAGGCAGAAACGGATCTGGTCATCGAAACCGTCCGCAAGGCAGGCTCGGTTGCGGTGTTTACCGACGTATTCTTGAAAGGCGGCGAGGGCGGTAAAGAGCTTGCGGAAGAGGTCGTTAAGGCTTGCGAAATTCCGTCCAAACTCTGCCATCCCTACGAGCTTGACGAGGGCGTTTGCGAAAAAATTGAAAACGTAGCCAAGAAAATTTACGGTGCGGACGGGGTGGATTTTTCCCAAGAAGCGCTTGCAAAAATTAAGACGATTGAAGAAAAAGGGTGCGGAAACTTGCCCGTTATCGTGGCGAAAACACAGTATTCCCTTTCCGACAACGCCGAACTTTTGGGCAGACCCGAGGGATTCCGTATCACGGTGCGCGACGTCGTGTTGAAGGGCGGCGCAGGCTTTATCGTGGCAATCGCAGGGAAAATCATGTTGATGCCGGGCCTTGGCGCGCACCCCGCAGCGGAAAAAATTGACCTATTGTCGGATGGAACTATCGTCGGATTGTCGTAAAACGACGTATATACTTCGCATTTCAGCTTCGCGCTGCGGTAACCCTCGGTTACGTACTTTTATGTACACGCCCTCGGGCTGTCCTCGCGCTTCTTAAACTGCTCGTATCTACGCCGTTTAGCGCGTTGTGATAGAGCAAGCAAAGATTGTTAATAATTTAGCATTTATATAAAGAGAGAGCTTATGAAAACGATTGAAGCAACCAATTTCATTGAACAAATCATCAACGACGACATCGAAAACGGCAAAATCACCGCCGTTCAAACTCGTTTCCCGCCCGAACCTAACGGATATTTGCATATCGGGCACGTGAAGAGTATGCTCGTCAATTTCGGCACGGCGAAAAAGTACGGCGGCAAGTGCAACCTCTTTTTCGACGACACCAACCCCTCTAAAGAAAAAACGGAGTTTGTCGACGCAATCCGTAAGGATATCGCGTGGGTGGGTTACGATTGGGCAAAAGAGGTGTACGCGTCCGATTTCTTCGATATCATTTACAACTATGCGGAGAAATTGATTACGGACGGAAAGGCGTTCGTTTGCGACCTCACGCCCGAGGAAATTTCCGCTACGCGCGGCACGTTGACGGAAGCAGGTAAGGAAAGCCCTTATAGAAACCGTTCCGTGGAAGAAAATTTGCAGCTTTTCCGCGAAATGAAAGAGGGGAAATATCCTGACGGAAGCAAGTGCTTGCGCGCCAAAATCGATATGGCGTCGCCGAATATGAACATGCGCGACCCCGTTATTTACCGTATTTTGCGTTGTACCCATCACCGCACGGGGGATAAGTGGTGCATCTATCCTATGTACGATTACGCGCACCCCATTTGCGACTATTTGCAAGGCGTAACGCATTCCCTTTGCACCTTGGAATTTGAGGACCACAGACCCCTTTACGATTGGGTAGGCGTCAACCTCGGTTTCGCGCCGAAACCCCGTCAAATCGAATTTGCGCGCCTTGCCATCACCAACACGGTTATGTCTAAGCGCTATCTTAAAAAACTTGTGGAAGAAGGACACGTACACGGCTGGGACGATCCCCGTATGCCTACGGTTACCGGTCTTCGCAACCGCGGCGTACCCCCCGAAGCGCTCCTTGATTTTTGTACCAAAATCGGTATCGTAAAGGCGAATTCGGAGTGTCAGCTTTCCTATTTAGAGGCTTGCATTCGCGACAATCTCAACGAAAATGCAGAGCGTGCGATGGCGGTACTCGACCCTTTGAAAGTTACCATCACCAACTACGAAGGAGAAGAAATGTTGGACGCGGCAATTCATCCCTTGAAGCCTGAACTCGGCACGAGAAAGGTGGCGTTCTCTTCCGTCGTTTATATCGACAGAGCGGACTTCGCACTCGTTCCTCCTCCCAAATATCAGCGCTTGAAGCCGGACGGCTACGTGCGCTTGAAAGGCGCGTATATCATTCACTGCGACGAAGTTATTACGGATGACAACGGAAACGTAACCGAGCTGAAATGCTCGTATCTTCCTAACAGCGGTTCCGGTAACGACACGAGCGGTATCAAGGTAAAGGGTACGATTCAGTGGGTTGACGGTAAGACGGGCGTGGATGTGGAAATCCGTAAATACGGCGTGCTTTTAAAGGACGCGGAATATGCAGGGCAGGATTTTGGCGAGAGAATGAACCTCGACAGCGAGCATATTTTCTACGGCAAGGCAGAACCCTACCTTGCAGAGAGCGAGGACGGAAAAGCCTTCCAGCTTATGCGTGTAGGGTACTATAAGAAATGCGTGGACGAAAACGGAAAACTCGTATTATCCGAAATCGTTTCGTTAAAAGACAACTTCAATAAATAAAAAACGGAGCGGGCTGTTTTAAGCTCGCTCTTAGTTTATACTCTTTCCCGTCAAAAAACTTTTATCGAAAAGGGATTTTTGTAAAGGCGACGCCATTTCCACCGTTTGCAAAAATTCACGCGTAAGTATTTTTGCGCGTAGGCAAATCGATTGCAAAATCAGGGCGGTTTTTTGTTCGTAATTTTTCCCAAAAGCGGCTTGTAAAAGTTTGGTGCGTTGGTGGGTCAAAAGAGTAAAGGAAAGGGGCAGGTATGCGTTGAACATAGTAATTGCCCGAAAAAACGAGGGTTTTACAAGGGGTGGAAAGCCGCATGTTTGGGCGATTTCCGCATATAGGACGTAGAGCTGTTGTTTCTCGTTTTTATCAAGTTTGGGACGGAAATAACGCTTATAATCTTCCCACGCAGCTTTGGCGTGCGTTTTTCCGTATTGATAATCAAGCGCGCTTTCCAAGCGGGTGTGTATCAAAATGGAACTTCCCGAGGTTGCGTAGACGTAAGGATGCAAAATGGCGTCGGCGGCGTAGTGGGTGATATATCCCGCGGCGTAGGCGAACATAGCGGGAGATTGGGCGGCGTGGGTCTGTAATGCTTGAAAGGTGTTCAGCCCGCCCCACCGATGTAAATGCGAGCCGAGATTTCCGTTTTTTCTGCGCAGAAATTTATAAAAAAAGCAGAAATCCGCCCCCTGTGCGCCAAAATAGTAAAGGTTCAGGTAGGGTGAAATTTTTGCTTGAATACGCGGCGGCAGGATGAGAAAGGACTGCCTCGCCATTAAGAAATGTGTATAGACAGACGGCATAAAATCAGTATATGCAAACGGGCAAAAAAATTGCGCTTATATAAAAATGAAAGGGACGCATAGATTAAGATAAGCAACGCTTATCCTTTTCGTTTTGACAATTATCGATAAAAAGTTCGAAAAGCAATTTTATAAAAACTATTGACATTTCAATACGCGTATGGTATACTGTAACGGTACTTGTTGAAATTTCAACAAGAAAGGAGGCAAGATGAAAGAACGTTTTGAAACGTTTACCGTGCTGATTGCAAAAATCAGTAGAAATATCAGAAAGATAAAGAATCAGGAAATGGCGGAATACGGGTTGCGTAGCGCGCATATCTCTTGCCTATATTATCTCTATACGGTAAAGGGGTTAACGGCAACCGATCTTTCCGAGCGATGCGAAGAGGATAAGGCGACCATTTCGCGCACCTTGGATTTTTTGGAGGAAAAAGGGTTTATTATTTGTGAATCCAAGCATACGAAAAGATACAACAGCTCTCTTTATTTGACTGAAAAAGGAAAAGAGGTCGGGAAGAAAATCTCGGATAAGATTGAAAGCGTTCTTGATTGTATTGATTTAACAGAGGAACAGCGCGTTGAATTTTATCGCAGCCTTACCGTTATCAGCAACAGTTTGGAACTTTGCGTTAATGGAATCAACAACGCAAAGAAAATAAAACATAAAGTATAATTTAAAAAAAGGACGGTTTTCAATGAATAATATGGACAAAAAATACGAAGCGTTATTTACCCCTTGGAAGATTGGCAACGTTGAGATCAAGAACCGAATCGTAATGTGTCCTATGGGCGGCACGTCGCTCTTCGGATGGTTTGAATTAAACGGTTGTCATTTCGATAAGGAGGCGGCAAAGCTCTTTCTTGAAAGGGCAAACAACAACGTTGGGCTTATTATCCCCGGCATTGCACCTCTGCGCGACACCTTTTGGGGAAGGTGGCTTTGGCAGAATCCAAAAATGTTTAAGGAATTGAAAGTCTTTATGGACGAAATCCATAAGACGGGCGCTAAACTCTTTATTCAATTGACCGCGGGTATGGGACGCTCTTGGGCGATCACCGAGCTCGTTGCCCCCTTACATAAAAACAAATTTACCCGTGCGCTTATCAAACCGATTATCGACACCTCGCACGAGCTGGCTTCCCCTTCACCGCAAAAGTCCCGTTGGGCACATGATATCGATTGTCCCGAAATGACCAAAAAACAGATACACGAGATTATCGAAGCCTTTGCCAAGACTGCAAAGCTTTGTAAGGAGGCAGGGGTTGACGGCGTGGAGGTCCACGCAGTGCACGAGGGGTATCTTCTTGACCAATTTACAATCGAATTTTTCAATAAGCGTACCGACGAATACGGCGGTAGTTTTGAGAATCGCTACCGTTTTGCGACGGAAGTTGTTAAGGCGATCAAAGAGGCGTGCGGCGACGATTATCCCGTATCGCTTCGTTATTCCGTAGAATCCAAGATGAAGGGCTTTTGCGAGGGGGCTATGCCGGGCGAGGAATATACCGAGGTTGGCAGAAATATGGAGGAATCCGAAAGAGCCGCCAAATATTTGCAGGACGCAGGTTACGATATGCTCAATGCCGACAACGGAACTTATGATTCTTGGTATTGGGCGCACCCGCCGATGTATATGCCCGAAAATTGCAACCTTGACGACGTTGCGCATATAAAGAAATTTGTCGATATTCCCGTGGTTTGCGCAGGAAGAATGGATATGGAGGTCGGCGCAAAAGCGGTTGCGGAAGGCAGGATCGACGCCGTCGGCGTTGCCCGTCAGTTCCTCGTTGATCCCGAATGGATTACCAAGTTGATTGAGAATAGGCTGGAAGACATCAAGCCGTGTATTTGTTGCCATGCCGGGTGCTTTAATTTCTCGTCCTCTAAGGGCCACGCGAACACACAGGATTTGACCGACACGATGGGGCTTGCCCGTTGCGCGCTCAATCCCGAAACGATGCAATCCAAAAAATATCATATCGAGCCTGCAAAGAAACAGAAGAAGATCGCCGTTATCGGCGGGGGTATCGGCGGTATGGAAGCCGCGATCCTTCTTGCGAAACGCGGGCATAAGGTAACGCTTTACGAAAAGAGCGACAAGCTCGGCGGCGTATTCATTGCGGCGGCGGCTCCTTCATTTAAAGAAAAGGACAGAGCGCTGATCGCTTGGTATATTCGTGAGGTGCAAAAGCTCCCCATAGAAGTTCAGTTGAACACCGAAATCAAAGACGTCAAGGCTCTCGATGCCGACGAGATCATTGTGGCGACGGGTGCGGTTGCAAAGAAGATTCCCGTTAAAGGGGCGGAAAAGGCAGTGGAGGCTGTGGATTATTTGCTTGAAAATAAGCACGTTGGCGAAAACGTCGTGGTTATCGGCGGCGGACTTACGGGATGTGAGATTGCATACGATCTTTATCTTAAAGGAAAGAAACCCACGATTGTGGAGATGCAGGACGATTTGATTACGACCAAGGGCGTATGTCTTGCAAATACAAGCTACTTGCGCGACTTTTTTAAGACGAATCACGTTCCCGTTTATCTTGAAACCTCTCTTTTGGAAATCGGCGACGGGTATGTTACGTTGAAAGACAAAGAGGGAAAAACCTTTAAGGCGGATACCGATTCCGTCATTCTGTCCGTTGGATACAATCCTGCGCCCGTTACGTCCAAAGGCAAGCGCGTTCACGTAATAGGCGACGCTGCCAAGGTGGGCAATTTGCGCACGGTTATCTGGGGCGTATGGAATATTTGTATGAAACTGTAATCAACCAATAAGGAGGAATTAAAATGATATTGACAAGAGAACAGCAGGCGATCCTCGACGGGGAAAAGGGGGAAACGCTTGCAAAGGTTATGAAAACACTCGTGATGTACGGAGATGCGTTTGAAGCGGAAAAACTTGTGCCGATTACGTCAAAATATAATCACCTCGTTACGTCTTTCGGATTGAAAGTAATGTCGCCCGTCTACGATTTAATGCAACAGCTTCTCGACGCGGGCGTTTGTTCGGAACAGAAATTTTCAGTCGATCCCCGTCCGCTGGACAAAAACGTTCCTGCCAATGTTTTGCAAAAGCTGGTGTTCAATAAATTTATGTATACAAAGCAGGGCTTTTACGAAGAACAGCTTGAAAAGCTCGGTTTGATGGATAAAAATGCCTTTTCGTGTACCTGTTATATGGACGAGGTGGGCAATAAGCCTAAAAAGGGAGACGTTCTTTCTTGGGCAGAGTCGAGCGCGGTAGTGTACGCGAACTCCGTGCTTGGCGCGAGATGTAACAGAAATTCGGGCATTATCGATATTATGGGCTCTATCGTAGGCTACGTTCCTTACTTTGGCCTTTTGACCGACGAGGGAAGAAAAGCCTCTTGGGTGGTAAAAGTAAGGACGACAAAGAAGCCCGAAGCGCAGCTCCTCGGTTCTGCCATCGGAATGAAGGTCATGGAGGACGTTCCTTACGTTGTAGGGCTTGACGAGTGGATCGGTAACGAGCTGAACGAAAGCGCATGTGCATACCTCAAGGATTTTGGCGCGGCAACGGCGTCTAACGGCGCGGTGGGGCTTTACCATATTGCAAATCTTACCCCCGAAGCAGTAGAGCTCGGTGAGGCTTTGATTGCCGACGGAGCGAAGGAATATATCATTGATGACGCCGAACTTGAAAGAGTTAAGGCGAACTATCCTGTTATTTGGAAAAATCCTGATGCAAAACCCAAACTTTGCTTTGTCGGTTGTCCTCATCTTTCCTTGGCGCAACTTAAGGATTGGACGGTAAATGTTGAGAAAGGATTAAAGGCGAACGGCAAGAAAAAGGTTGTGATTCCTACGGTTTTTACCGCTGCTCCAGCCGTTCTTGAAGCGTTTAATGGGACGGAATATGCCGCAAGATTGAAGGCAATAGGCGTTATCACGTCCTATATTTGTCCTTTAATGTACATGAACAATCCCCTTTGCAAGAAGATGCCCGTTATCACGTCGTCGAATAAGCTTCGTACTTACACGAGCGCAAGATATTATACAGACGCAGAGATATTAAAAACCATCACAGGAGGAAAGAAAGCATGAAAAAGTTTCAAGGAAGAGTCGTAACCCCCGGTGAGGTTACCGCAGAGGCGGTTGTAACAACCGAGGGCTTTAATACGCTTGCTTCGTTTCAAATGGCATTGCAGTTTGGCGATAAAGAGGTGAAATGCGGAGATCAAAGTAACAAGCAGCTTTACGGTAAATCCTTGCTTGGGAAGGCGCTTTGCTTACCGCAGACGATTGGCTCTACCACGGGCGGTCTTGTACTTTATTGTGCGTGTTCAATGGAAAAGAACCCCGCGTGTATGCTGTTTGCGAATCATATCGACTCGCTTGCGGCGGCTGGTGCGGTCCTTGCTGACGTGTGGGTGGACGGGGTATCTATGCCGGTTGTTGATTCCCTTGGAGAGGAGTTTTTAAATTACGTAAAGGACGGCATGAAGATTACCGTAAAAGCAAACGGCGTGGTGGAAGTAGAATAATAGTAGATCTTCGATAATAAGAACAAAAAAGAGGGGAAACAAGCCCCTCTTTTTTATTTCAACGCATACCTGCCCTTAGTCTTTTTTAAATTTATTCAAATTGGTTGGCTAAAATATCGGCGGTTAAACGTGCCAAATTCATATCCGAACCGTCCATTTTTGCACCGTCCTCTTTGGAAAGGACTGCAACCGCGCCAAGGCAATCTCCGCCCGATACGATAGGCACGATAACTTGCGCCGTGATACCTTCCTCGCGCATGGAGGTGATGGGCACGATGTCGCCGCCCTCGGACGCGTTGGCGATATAACTGCGCCGTTCCTTTAATATGCGGTCCATATCCTCGGAAAGGCTTTTGCCGTCCAAATCCTTCTTCCCTTCGCCGTAGGCGTGCAAAATACCGTCCGTGTCGCAAATCACGGCAAGTTTACCGCTCAAATCGTTGAGGGAGCGGGCAGTTGCTTTGCTGAATTTTTCAAGTGTGGCGATGGGGGAATATTTTTTGAGCATCAGCTCGTCGCGGTCAGTAAATATCTCCAAGGGATCGCCTTCCTTGATACGGAGCGTCCGCCGAATTTCTTTGGGAATAACGACTCTGCCGAGTTCGTCAATTCTTCTTACGATACCAGTTGCTTTCATAGAAAAAATCTCCTTTGATTAATTTCATGCTGTTAGTATTTGTTAAAAAAGGGGAATTATACTACTATGCATATATTTCACGAAATTACGGCGTCTACAAAAATCCCCTTGGGATTATCCAAGGGGAAAGCGTTATTGAATATCGAATACCGAACGCAACAGAATTTTGTTTGCCTTGCCCGATAAAATACGGACGCGTTTTTCGCCTTTTTCCATATCGAAGAAGTTGTCGTCAAGCAATAAATCGCCGTCCACGCCTTCTATTTGCACCGATTTTGCATAGCAGTCGCTGTGAACGGTGAGTACGTCGCCCTGCAATTCATACCGTAAAGAGGGGTCTTCAAAGTTGTAATATTTAGGCGGGGTGAATAAGACGCTGCCGCTTGAAAACACCTTTCCGTCCACAACAAAGGAAAAAGTAAGGTGCTCCGTTTCGGGGTTGAGTCCGTCAAACTCCATTTTATCCAAACATTTTACGGAAAGCGCAGGAACGCGCAGGCTTTCTTCGCCTTGTCGAATAAGATTGCTTTTCGCGTCGCGCAGTTCCCATTTTACTTGCCCGTAAATTTCCTCTTTCGTGTCGTTGGTTACGAAAAATTTGGCGGATTTTTCATGGCTGAGCGTCCGTTCTTCCGTATTGATAAAGCGACGGGTTTGAAGTTCGCCCACTTCTTCACAGGAAAGCAAAATCGGGGAATAAAAACGTTTTGCCGCATATTGCAAAGCCTTATATCTACCGCAATAGTCGATACTTGCCCAAGACGTAACCGGCCAAATGTCGTTAAGTTGCCAATACAGCGTACCCATACAACGCCCACGGTTGCGGCGGAAATGCTCTACGCGGTATTTAATGCTGTCCGCTTGCAAAAGCTGCGAAGCGTAGATAAAGGTTTCAAAATCGTTGGGATATAAGTAATTGCGGGTAAGATAGGTCAAAATCAACTCGTTTCCGCCGCTGCTTCTTTGATGTCTGTCCATAATCTTGCTGTGGACGTTTCTATCCTTTTCCAGGGTGAAGCTATCCACGGTTTTTTTGCAGGGGAAGGACTCGAAACCGAACTCGCTAACGTAACGGAAACGCTTGTTTCTGCAAAGCAAGTAATCGGGTTCCCAATCGTGGCAATCCCCGCACGCTTCGCCGTTAGGGTCAAGGAATTTCCCGCCCGAAGTCGGCGACGAGGGGATATAGGGCAGATAGGGCGCAACGTCTTTGATAATAGAAGGGAAAAGCTGCTCGAACATCGTCAAATAAATTTGCGTTAAATGCTCTAAATCCGTTCTGCCGGAAATTGCGACGTAGTCGTGGAAATGCCACTCGATTTCATTGTTGCCGCAAACGAGGCCAAGGCAAGCGTGATGACGGATACGGGCAAGGTTTTGCCGCAATTCCGTTTGAATACTTGAAAGCATCTTTTCGTCAGGCTCGTAAACGGAGCAAGCGAACATCAAATCGAAGAATACGACGAGGCCAAGTTCGTCGCAAATATCAAAGAAATAATCGTCGGGATAATACCCTCCGCCCCAAACGCGAATAGCGTTGAAATTACAGTTTTTACAATGCGTGAGCAGTTCTCTCGTGCGTTCGGGGGTGATACGGCGGAAAATATTGTCTTCCGGGATATAATCTGCGCCCATCGCAAACATATCCAACCCGTTGATTTCGTGGTAAAAGCTTTCGCCGAACTCGTCCTTTTTTTGCACGAGCTTCATTTCGCGAAGCCCGAGATTCAAGGTTTTCTCATCGACGGTTTCACCGTGCGCTTTTAAGCAAACGGTAAGGCGGTACAAGGGCTGTTCGCCTAAGCCGTTTGGATACCAAAGCAGGGGATCGACAATTTCCGTTTCCTGATTGGCGGGCAGTTTTTGCGTTTCGCCGTTTGGAGAAAGCAATACAATTTCAATTTCCGCTTCGCCATCCGTTTTTACGGCGGGGGAGATAAATACTTTTCCGTTTTCATGGCGTTGGGTAACGTGAACGTCGGTAAGCTTCGCACTGTTTTGTTCCAATAAATATACGTCTCGCCAAATACCTGCGTCGGGAAGCCGAGGACCCCAGTCCCAACCCATCATACAATGCGCTTTTCTCACGTGCGGATAGCCCTCCATGCAATCGTACGCGCCAAAGAGTTTCCTTTCCTGATTTTTCGTTTGGATATAGGGGGGTACGGGATGACACACCACGCGGAGGTTATTTTCGCCGGCGGTTAAAAGGTTCGTTACGTCAAAATCGTAACGAACGTGCATATTGTCCGTATCGGCGATTTTTTCGCCGTTGAGGTACACACTGCAAAGAGTGTCCAAGCCCTCAAAAACGAGAAAAGTCGGGTCGCCTGTCGGGGTATGGGAAAACGTCCGCTCGAAAGCGTATTCGTGCGAGGCAAGCTCCAAATAAATTTTTTCGTTATCGCGATAGTAAGGGTCGGGGAGTAGTTTGTTGTCTAAATATAAAAAAGAATAAACAGAGCCCGGGATCGTCCCATTCACGGCGTAACCGTTGCCCGTCATCTTCCAAATTCCGTTTAAAGAGAGTTTTTTCATAGAAATCCTCCGTATACATTGGTATAAGTATAACATACATTTTTTGATTTTGCAAGATTTTTAAGAAAGTTTTGCAATTCGTTTCATAGGCAAACGAGCATAAAGCAGAAAAGAAGTATTTTCGGCAACAAAGGGAGAGAAATCTGCTGAAACGGATTGCGGGTAAATTCAAATTTATTCGAGAGGATAAAAAAACGTGCTTGATGAAAAGGAAGAAAATATTTTTTGATTTTTTTTAAAAACGGCGAAAAATGAGTTGACAAAGAAAAATCATTCATATATAATATACTACGTTAACGCGGTCGTGGCGGAACTGGCAGACGCGCAAGACTAAGGATCTTGTGGGTAACTCCATGCAGGTTCAATTCCTGTCGACCGCACCAAAATCGGGCATTTTTTAGCGAAAAATCGTTGAAAAGTGCCCGATTTTTGCTTTCAATGGTGCGCTTGTTAAAAAAAATTGGGCTCAAATTTGGGACTGATATTCCAGTTTTTCAATTTGTGATAAATGAAATTTATCAGTCCAGTGCGTATACACGCTGTCCGTGACGTTCTGCGCCGCGACGTGGTTCGTTACGTAGTCTATCCAGCGCTTGTCCGCGCCGCTTTCCTGCATATACGTCGTGAACGTATGCCGCAGATCATAGAAACGGTAGCCCTTGACCTTCTTGCGGAAATGCCGCGATACCTCGTCCGTGTTGACGTGCAGCCAACGTTTCAGCTCCGCAACGTGCGGACGAAGGGCAGAGTGCAGGGGAATCCGTCGAAACGTCGGCTCGTCGTTCACGTCCGTCTTCCCGTTCTTTATCGTTACGAACTCCCCTTCGAAGACGGCGCTTTTTATCTCTACGGGGCGCATACCCGTATAGGCGACAAGCCAAATAAGGTAATCATAGCGGCACGTCGGCGCCGCCAAGAGCTCCTGCATCAGCGCCAAGGGAATACATTTTCCCACCGTTCGGCGGTGCTTCGGTATCTTTACGCTCTGCATCGGGCTCGAAGTAATTAGCTTGTCGCTGACCGCCGCGTCGAAGATCCACATTAAGAGATTCCGCACCTCTTCTGCCGTTCGCTTCTTTCCTTCTGCTCGAAGATCTCGCAGGATTGTCTGACAGTCCGAGGCGGTAACGTCGCGGATTAAAGTGTCCGCGCCCAGCTTCCCGATAATATGTATTCGATTTACGCTTTCGTAGTTCTTGAACGTTTCCGCGCCAACGTTCGGCTTTTTGAACACTTCCAGGAAGTGCTGCGAATATGCTGCAACGTCTAACGGTAGCGCCGACGTCGCGGAAGAGCTCCGCTGTAATGGTATTTCGCGCTTTAAGTCTTCCAGGAAGCGCGCCTTTGCGATTTTAAAATCTTTGGCTGCGCCGTAATACGGTATTTTGTCGATTGTGCAGCGTATCTCATATACGCCGTTGGGTTTCTTCCGATAATGCACGCGGATTCCATGCACACGGAAATAGTTTCTTTTTCCTTTTGGCATTGATAAAATCTCCTTTTCGGTAAAATTTACAATGCCCCGATTTCTCCCGGGCGAAAGTCCCGTTTCGCCCTCGTCTAAAAAATCAGCCCCTGCCCGTTCGGGTGGGGGCGTTTTTGCGTCCGTTGGGAACGCGCGCTCGGCGCGATGCTCGCCTTCGATGCGGAACTTTCCGCGCTGAATAACGGCGAAGTCGTTGATTGCGTCGTCCAAGCCGATGACGCGGTGCAGTAGTTGAATCGCGCTTTCTAAAAGCTGTCTTTGTTGGCTGTTCATACGATACAAACCCTCCTAAATTTCGTTAGGAAAATTGTATCTTAAACGGGCCCGTTTTCAACAAAGAGAAAATCGCGGAATTTATAGGCATAAATTCTCGCGAAAATCTTTTTGTGGTTTAATCATTTTGATTGCTTTCTTCGTTTACGGAATGAATAGGGGGAACATCTAACCATATTTCCCCGCATTTTTTGCAAACACATTCTTCAATCGGATCATCGTTTTTAGAATTTAACCATTTAACCAAGAAGAAAATTGAGAAAATAAGTAAAACAACCGAAACTACAAGAGAAATCCAAAAAGAAGCATTGGACGGAGTGAGAACTTTTCTTATCAATTGTACGAGGAAAATGGGGGAAGTTATAAGCATAATAGAAAGGGAAACACACAATCCAATTATATATTTTTTGGGGTTTTCTTTTTTTGGAATAGTTATAAGAATATCGTCTTCTGAGCCACAACGCGGGCAAGTGTATTTTTTTGAATCCATAGCAGTATCTCCTAAAATTTATTTTTCTTTTGAAAAGTTGCCCGTTCATGGATAAAATGGGCATACTCTAAAATTTGTGACTTATATTCAACGTCGAGTGAGTTGAATATGTCCAGCAACTCTTGACCGTCGGGCGACAGCTCGGCGGTTTTTTGCGTGGGTGTAACAATAACGTTTCCGAAGTCATCGGAGCGTCCCAACAAATAATCCGTTGAGCATTGAAAAAAATCAGCTAATTGAATAATTAGGCTTGAGCTTGGTTCATTGAGACCTTTTTCCCAACGCCCAATGTTTGTGCGGCTTGTATTTATTGCCTTTGCCACGTCGTCTTGTGTAAGTTTCTTTTCTTCGCGTAATTCGAGCAATCGCATTTTTGCACCCCCTCGAAAAAAGTTTAACACAAATTTGCACAAAATACTTGACAAGTGCAAAATTGCACGCTATAATATCGGTAGGTGCAAAATTGCACAAAAAGTAAAATCGTCCCAAATTCGGGCGATTAAAGGGGCGGAAATGGACATTAAAATGCGATACGCAATAGTTGAAACATACAACGGACTTTTCGACCAAAGAAAAACAATAGCGTATACGGTCAGCCTATTTGAAACAATAAAGCTGATAGAAATTTTAAAGAAAATTGAAGAAGAAAATCCTTGCTACGATTACGACTTTAAAAAATTAACAGATAAAGTAGATGAAGCAGAAGACTTTTATCCAGGCGAAGGCTTTGAAGATTTCGGTAAAGTAATTGACTGCAAAAACTACAAAGAATTTTTAGAAAAAAATCGGTCTAAACGGTAGCGGTTTTCGCGCCGTGCAGATAACGAGGAGCAGTCGCGAGCTTCTCGGTTTCCCTTGAAGCCGTCCCCGTTCTTGGACGGGGCGGTGCGCGAGGGAAAAAACGAAATCAACGTCTTCGGACGTCGAAAATAAAATTCAAGGGAGTAAAAACAATGGAACAAAAAAGGCAAGAAACAATTAAGGCGCTGCAAACGTTAGAATCGCAGGCAAAGAAAAACCAAGCGGAAGGCATACCGCTTGTTGCGTTGCATACGGAGTGCGCGTTGAAGCTCGCGCAGGACGCGCTGGCGGTTTTGACGGCAGAGCCGACGAGCTCCGCGCCCGTTGGAAAGATTAACACAAACAAGTACGCCTTGTGTACGCTTATTGGCGACGGCAAGACGGACGACGGGAAAGAGTTTGAGCTCTGCGTGCAGATAAGCCACGCACCGTTTGTGCGGTATGGGAACAAGACGTTCAATTTATCCTGGAACGACGTTGTGACTTTGGCGGAACGTGCAGGGCTGTTCAACGACGAGGTGACGGAATGAGTATCGCAAAACTCGCAGAATGTGTTGATTATATTACAACGATTATTTTTGCCTTCGTCGCCATTTTGTTTTTCACAGCCGTATTGATTTTGGCGATTGTTTGGATTAGCTGTCTTCTAAATGAAAGATTCAATAAGGCGCGGGAAAACAAGCTTTTCCTAAAACGATTTCATAAACAACTTAAAGCGATCAATGATGAAGCTGTACAAGATACCGAAGATTTTGACGGCGAAGCGCCCGTAGAACCTTCTAAGAAGGATAATAAAAAGTGGTATGTATACGCGGAGAATCGCGCGGAAATATACGGTATTCCCAAAGGGCGCGACGTGAAGATAGGTGCGTTTAAAACCGAAGAAGAAGCTGAACGCTTAATGGACACTTTGGCAAAAGAAGGCAAGTGGGAAAATATGTTTGTCTACCCTGATGATTGCGTTGTCTGTTCGGAAACCGTGCGCATTGAGCTGAGCGAGGACGAGGTGGCGGAATGAGCAGGGTGATAGATATTAGCTGGGGTATTGTTGCGATTGTTGCTGCGTATTTGCTTATTATGGTTGCAATGACGGCTACTATGTGGGTAATGATGAAGCTGATGAAGGACGTGGAAGCTGATTTGAATTCCGTTAGCAAACGCGAAGAAGATAAGAAAGTAGATTGCGAGGCTTGCCCGTTTAGAAGAGCGGAAGAGCGTAGAAGAGATTTCGAGTTGCTCTCAATGAATAGTTATTTTATTAAAAGAAACAGAGACTTCGCCAAAGAGCGGAAAAACGAACTCGAAGAAAACGGCACGACGGAAAAAAAGGAATATGAAGACGTGCGCATTGAGCTGAGCGAGGACGAGGTGGCGGAATGACGTATTTCGTTACGGGCAAGACATGCGAAGAGATAAACGGTAAGCCCGAAGAAAGCGACGTTACGTTCGGTCCGTTTGATACATACGAAAAAGCGGCTTACCAGCGCGACGTTCTTGATGAGGAACGTTGGATAAGCGGACAGCACGTTTATTATGATTTGCACGTTAAGTGCTACGGTGACGGACAATGAAGTGTAGCATAACCGTCTGCGGCGTCGCCAAAGAGTTTGAAAATCTTGACATAGGACGTGCGGTGCATTTCCGCGGCGCAGGGATGATCGTCGCCAGCGCGATCTCGCACGAGAGCAAAAATCGATATACCGTTTGCTTGATTTGCGAGCGCACGTTGCATATCCGAAGCGGCATAACCTTGCACGATGCAATCGTATACCTGCAGTATATGTACGACAAGTACGGTGTACTTGCATAAAAATCCCTTGCGCCAGGGAAAAATTCGTCTTCATATTTTACCTCCTTTTTGATGTTTTATTTTTCGAGTTGCGCCCTGCTGGGGAAGCAGGGTGCAGACTTCGGAAACAAAGGGGGACGAAATCAAATAAAAAACGCCGCAAGGCGATAAGGAGTATAGGACTATGGCAAAAAGTAAGAAATCGATTTGGGCAATCGTCGGGGGCATCGTGGGCTTGTTGACGATTATCGGCGCGAGCATTGGCATCGCAACTGCGGTGAAGCAATCGAAGTGCAAGCACGTGTGGAATGATGGTGAGATTACCGTAGAAGCGACCTGCGCGGAGGAAGGCAAAATCGTATTTAAGTGCGAAGAGTGCGGCAAGCGCGAAACGGAAAAGATTGAAACCTTGGCGCACACATGGAAATTCGTAGAAGCAAAAGCGCCGACGTGTACGGAAGACGGGCATACGGAGTATACCTATTGCGAGGTTTGCGAAGCGTACAAGAATGACGTAGAACCGCAGGTTTTGCTTGCGGAAGGGCATACGGAAATTGAATTGGAAGCAGTTGCGGCGACGTGCACGGAAACGGGCTTGACGGCGGGCAAGTATTGCACGACGTGCGAAGAAACTACGGTGGAACAGCGCACAATCGCGGCAAAGGGTCATACACTTGTAACGGTTGAAGCGGTTGCGGCGACGTGTACGGAAGCGGGCTTGACGGCTGGGCAAAAGTGCTCCACGTGCGATACGGTTTATATCGAGCAGAAGGAAGTTTCTGCAACGGGGCACGTTGATGCAGACAGCGATAATATCTGCGACGTTTGCGAATTTGAGAGTGTTTCTCCTATAGCAGATTATGTAGAAACTGAAATTGGAGAAGCAGGACCAGATAACAAAGTTTCTGGTAAGTATTTCCGAATATATAATGGGAGTAGCCTTGCCTCTTCGCTTTTAACTATTTCTATGGTAGACGGAGAGATTGTATATTCTTATTCAAACCCTAATCAAACTATCGTTCGTGTGGATGAGGGGGTCTTGGTTTATAAGTGTAGCGATTATGTAGAAATCTATATAAGTGATACTGCATCTTATTATTATACCACTACTTCTGGGGAAGAAGGGTCTCAGCTTTTTGGTGATGGTTATATCACAAGTGTTACTGGCACAGTAAAACAGCTTGTTAAAGGTTAAAAATAAAAAAAGGAATAGACCATGAACGAAAGCAACAAGACAAAATCAATACTTATCGTCGTCGGCACGTTTTTGTCGCTGTTGCTGATTGTCGTCGGCATTATCGCCGCCGTCATCGGTATTAGGCAAGCAACCTGCACGCACGTTTGGGACGACGGCACGGTGAAAACGGCGGCGACGTGTACGGAAGAAGGCGAACTCGTATTCAAGTGCGAGCTGTGCGATAAAAAGCAAAGCAAAGCGATTGAAAAAATCTCGCATACGTGGCTGTACGTGGAAGCGAAAGCGGCGACGTGTACGGAAGACGGGCATAATGCGTATACGGTATGCGAGGTATGCGAAACGTACAAGGAAGGCTTCGAGTTTAAAGCCGACCTTGCCAAAGGGCATACCGAAGAAGACGATGAGGCAGTGGCGGCGACGTGCACGGAAACGGGTTTGACCGCAGGAAAGCATTGTTCGACCTGCGGCGAGGTTATCGTGAAGCAGAGCTTTCTGCCTGCGCTTAATCATACGATTGTGCAAGTGGAAGCCAAAGCAGCGACGTGCATGGAAGACGGCAACACGGCAGGGCAAAAATGCAAAACGTGCGGCACGGTATACGTGGGCTGTGAAGTATTGCCTTCCTTTGGCGGGCACGTGAACGAGAACGGCGACGAGCTCTGCGATACGTGCGGCGTATCGGCTGTGCGACGTATAACGAGTGCTACGGAGTTCGAAATGGGAAAGTGGTATCGCTTTTATATCGATACGACGAACCCGAATTCGGAAGCGTATATCACGTTTAATTTGATACGTGGCGACGGCGGCTTTGACGGCTGGTTTAAAGAAGTAGGCACGGATTTAAGCGTTGATTTACCGCGGATAAGAATCGGCATATCGTCTGGCGTTACGGGCGGCTATATTTACTGGGGCGAAGACGGTAGCGAGCGTTTGCAGGTGGATGCGACGATTGTCGGGGGCGAAAACTATATTGATATATACTTCCAGGAAGGCAGCTTCCACGCGACGAGCGACGGCGTAAATCCCGAAATTTATTTTGAGCTCACTTCCAGCACAGAAGTATTGGAAGTATTTAGCTCCAACGGCGGCTACGTCGCCGTATTGGATGAAACAATACTTGGGTACGAACTTTAAATAGGACTATGAAAAAAACGGCGTTAAAAATTATATCTTTAATCGGTGCGATTTTTTGCGCCGTTTTTTCCCTTTTTTCTTCTACGTTCGCCGCCTTCCCTGCAAGAGCAGAGGACGTGCCGACGGACTACACAAAAACGGATATAATGGACGATTTGTCCGACGTTTCGACGGCGCTTTATCCAAAGAACCCCTTGGGCGTTCCGCAGGTGATCCGTTTCCAGGAATACTGTTTTTCGGAAAAGAGCTTTTACGAAATGTATTACGGGCTTTTCGTTTACATATACAACCCGACGGAAGTGCCGCTTAAAACGGAGCGGAACTTCAACAAATTGAATATAGCAACCGCATACGACGAGGACGGACAGCCCACGTCGTACGACAACGTGCGTTTGACTTACTGCGACAGCGTTTCCAACCGTATATATAAATTCTACGTTGCGGACAGCACGTCGATTTTGAAAACGGCGAAAGAGTACAACAAGGCGCACGGTAAGCGCCGTTATGATATTGCAGGCGTGCAGCTCACGCACACGGACGGTACGCTTACCGACAGTCAGACGAAGGATAGGGCGTACGGGTACACCTATTATTTTGAAGGCTATGCCGCGACGTGCGACATAAACAATCCCGACGCGGAAAGCACGTTGAAGTGCAGCACGGAAAAGTTGGAAACAATACAGCTCGACGTGCATCAGACGAACTACCGCACGGGGGACTATCAAGACTTCGTTTGCGACGAGCTCAACACCGTGTTTTTTTCCGTCCCCGACGAATACTTCGAGAAATACGGCAACTTGCAAAAAATCAAGGCGGAGTGGTACGAGTATAAAACGAAGCCCGTCTTTGTAACGTCGGACAGTGGTGCGTATGAAGCGCTTAAACCGTATATAGGTAAGGATATAGGCAATAAGCAAGAGGGATTGGATTGGTGTGTTTTGTGGCAACAAGACCGTATTGCAGTTGCTGGGGATAGTATTTGGAAAACCTACAGCAAAACGTATAACGATATAGGAAGTGCGTCGGCGCGTTGTTTGTCCCGAATGGATTGGCTTTTTTCTCGCAAAGGCGCAATCACAAATGCAGATTTTAAAGTATCAAAGACGGAAATGAAGGAGTATATGGACTGGTACTCTGAAAATATTGCCACTGATGCGGAAAAGATTGTCGGCGCAAATGGGGAATATTCCGTCAAGCTCTTCGAGGACAGCATTGATGCTGACCGTTTACATTTGGTAAAAGAGCATAACCCGGACGCTACGAGCGGCTACGTATGCCAGGAAATCGATGCAAAGGACAAGGGGAGCTTGACCGTGCAAAAAGACCAAGGCTTTTGGGATAAGTTTTGGAATGGTGTGCAGTACGAACAAAAGGGGTACGACCCTATAATCGTGCTGGATGATTCAGACAATCTTGCGAGCATGGATGACGCGTCGTTTGCAAAAACGTATTTAGTCAAAGCAGACGAAAAGATTGAAAAGGACGAAACTGGTGAAAAAATAAGCCTTTTAGAATATTGCAAAGAGGAAATCGAAAACAACGGAAAGGTGGTGCTTTTCCGCTTTGCGGTCACGGATTACTATGCGAGTACAGCGCGCTTTGAATACACGGGCAATTTACTTATGTCCGATGAGGACGGTTACGTGGCGCAGGAAACGGTATTTTTGAATTTCGACGTGATCTCGTTGACGTTCCGAAGCGCGGAAGGCGCAGACGTCGTGATCGGGTGCGTAGCCGATCCGATTGATATTATAAACGGGACAGATCCACCGCCCGATTTGAATAACGAAGACGACAAATGGGCGCTAATCATCGGCTTGATTTTTGGCTTCGCCGTATTGGTGGTGGTCTTGATTATTATCGGGGTTTATTTCCCCAACTTCGGTACGTTGGTGCTGAACGGTGGCGCAAAAGTGTTGACGGGTATTGGAAACGGGCTTAAGGCGGTAGGAAACGCTTTCAAAGACGTGTTTGGCGGTAATAAGAAAAAAGGCGGCAAAAAATGACGTGGAAACTTTGGGTGAGGATTGCAGGTTATCTCGCGCTGATCGCGCTGATAGTGTACGTCATTTGGACGGGTAGAAAGGTGTTTTAATGGGGAAGATAAAGAAAGCGAACGTGTATCATATCATTAGCGCGGCGTTGATCGCGCTTTCGCTGTTGCTTGCTTTCTTTCGCTTTTCGGGCGTAATCTTCCGCATGGGACAAGCCTTCGAGGACTTCTGCACGTCTATCGGATTTGCTTTTTCAAACTTATACGGCGTGGGCGACGTCGTGCCGACGTTCCCAACGATACCCGAAGGGGCGATAGAAATCCTGCCCTTCGATCCCGTCGTGTTTCAGGTGCAGGTGGATTTCTATTTTAAAACGCTGTTTTCTTGGGATAATTTGGGTGAGTACGGGTTGTGGCTTTTAGACCTTGTATATATTGTGCTGTTGGCGTTATCGATTATATTGCCTATCTTTGGCTGCCTTTTGTTGCTTATGTACGGCATATACGGACTGCGCGTAAATAACAACTACGGGCAGGACACGAAGCTGCTTGCATTGTACAAGCGCATCGAAGCGCTGACATGGGATAAAGTCAAGTATTACGTAAAGGATTTTATTCGCTTTTTTAAAGGACGAAAGCTCTACAAATTTTTAATTTTGGCGATTTGGCTGTACAATCTCAACGTAATCACAATGGCTTTGGAGTTCGTCGCCTGCTGGTATTATCTTTCGGCTTCATTAGAATGGCTGAACGCTTACGTGTTTTTAGCGAAGTTTGCTATGGACTTGACGGTTTCACTCGACTTTCTGCCCTGGTGGGCTTGGGTGATCATCGGCTGGGTGATCTTCGATAAGATCCGTCGTAAAATCGGCTTTAAATCATTGGAGAGTAAGGAAAAGAAGAACCGCGCATTTTTGGAAAATCACCCTGGGGCATTGTTCGTTACGGGCAAGCAGCGCGCCAAGAAAACAACGGCAATTACGGACATGGCGCTTTCGCAAGAAGTAATATTCCGCGAAAAAGCGAAGGAAAAAATCACGGAGCAAAAAAGACGTTTCCCGTTTTTCCCTTGGATTCACCTCGAAAACGTGATAAAGACGGCGCGGAAAAATCACGCGATTTATACGCTGGCGACGTGCAGGGAATTTGTCAAAGGGTTGGGTTATCATTACAAATATTCTCACTGGTACAAGCAAGAGGCGAAAGATTGGGTTTTATATCGATACAAAGAGCGCTACGGCTATAATTACGCCGATTTCCTTTTCGGTTACGATGAAAAGCGGTACGGGAACGTATACAACGACGGAATATATATAACGCACATTTTCGAGGCAATCGAGTTATATGCGCAACTATATTTTATCTACTCGCTTCCTACTTCGCTCTGCATATCGAATTATGCGATTCGTACAGATTTTGAATGGAAGGACAAGGGGAACTGGGCGGAATTCAAAGTGGACTTTTTCAAGAAGACCGCTTGGGAATCTATGCGAGATACTAAGATGTCTAAGATATTAAACTGGAACAGATTACGTCTTGGTAAAGTAGACGACCCGAACGATCCGACGGTGGACGGCTTCGAGTTCGGTATAAACAACGTTATGGAAATAGCGAAGGAGCGCGGCAATCAGCATACGAACGTAGGTATGAGCGCGAAGGACGACGAAGTGAACGTCAAGAACGACCTTTTTGAAATGGACGTCAAAATGCGCGGACACGCGGCGACGGTAGCGAACTACACGTTCGTGCGCTATCTCTTCGATGACCAACGCCCCGACAGTCTGTCTGCGGACAATAAAGACTTATGCGATATTATCCGTATAAAGAAAACGTCAGATCCGAAAATCGTTATGCCAGGCTTTGCTTTCGAGGAACTTGGCTTTCATTTATGGACAATGCTTTACGTCAAGCTACTTTATATGGTGCGCGTCGCGCGCGGCGACAACACGCTTTTCTTGTATCTGCTTGATAAGTTGGATTCGCTGATATTCAATCACTATACGCGCGTGTTCAACCAGTACTCCGTTTATACGGCGCAGACGAAAGTCTGGGACGGTATGGACGACGAAGTGCTGGAAGACAAGGGCAAGTATTATATTGCGACGGCAAAGGTTTACAGATATCGTTTTGCAACGGCGGCGATCCGCGACTATTACCACGTAAAAGCACTGCGCGCTCGCGGCGGTATCAACGACTTTGAAACGTGGTGCGGAGTCAATCCGAGGTTGAGCGAATACAACAAGTCGGGCAGTTTGTTCTTCCGTAAAATGCGTACGGTAACGGGCAGACGCCCGATAAGCGTGAAGAAAAAGTAGTGGGGTATAGGGGCGTTGCCCCTATGATTAGCCCCAAAAAGGACGGAACGGGCGAGTGCTCGCCGTCTTGGTGCGGCTACTTGGGACGGGCGGAACGCACACACACCTTTGTAAGCCAGCGCCGAAGGCGTAAGTGCACGAAGGGGCACAAACACGAAAGCAACGAAAGAACGTTTTTCGGGGACACGCAAACGCGCGTACACGGGCGCAGATACACAGACGCACGAGCGTGCCGTGGCACGATGGGGCGGCTGGGGAGCTGCGACTGGGGGCGTGCGGTTGCGCCGAAAAACGCTATGTCGGTGGGGTGTGTTATAATCAAGCCGCGGCGCGCCGAATTACTTTCCACCGAAGAGGCGGTTTATCCGCCGATGAGGTGGCGAATTTTCAGGAAAAAAACAAAAATGAAACGAGCAATCAAAATTGAGAATTTAAAGCCGCTATGCGACACGGATAGCCAAGTTTTACGTGTAATCGCCCTAAAATTGGGCGAAGACAAGGCGAAATACATCGATTACGGTTTAATAGCGGATTCTATCGGGAAAACGCGCGACGCCGTGCGGAAGTCTGTAAATCGGATGCTTAAACGGCGTATATTGACAAAGAAAGACGGCAAGCTGGCGATAGAAAACGCCGTACTTGTGCAATAAAATCCCTAACGTTGGGGAAAAAGGGAAAGGACATGACAAACGCGACAACAAAAATTGAATTGCCGAGCAAGGAAAAGTATATCCTTATTGGGTGGGAGCTTATTTCGCGCATCAGTGCAAAGTTTGACCTTTTCGCTCTTTCGAAAGTAACGTCGTTTTCTAAAACTGCTTGCAGATCTAAAATGCAGGAGTTTTCGTCTAATTTCCACGTTACGGAACGCCACAGTTCGCGTGTGATAAATAAGTACTTAAAAAACAAGGAAATTGAACGCGTAACGGATGAAAAGGGGCGCGAGGTTCGCTCTTTGTATCGTTACGTGGGCGATGATCCGTATGTTGGGGGCAGTCTTCGCATTGATATGTTCCTTTTAGAAACAGAGTTTATTTTCAAAGGCAGTAAAAAGAAAGGTATTGCTGCGCATACGCGTTATTTGACGCTAATCGAAGTTTTAGTTCTTTCTTTTATGTTGCAACATTGCAGAAACCCTAAAACGCGCGTTTTTAGAGGGTCAGTGCGCTCTATTGCTAAGAAATTGCATTTATCTACGTCGAGCGTGCAAGCGGCTATTTTTTGGCTGATGAACGCGAGTTTGATTTCTCGCCCTGAGGAAGACAAGGCGAAGAACGGGAGTGGCTGGACAACCTACCACGCAAACGAAGGTTTGCTTCGTAAGGCAAAAAAGAAGAGCGAAAGTGTTGAACAGGTAAGGACTGAGCCCGAAAAGACGGTAGTTAAGTATAAAACGGCAGCCGATGACGCGGCGGATGCGAAAACTGACCGCACCCGTTTCTATGAAAAACGGAGAAAAAAAGCGAAGAAACGTGCTGACCAAGCGAAAGCGCGTTTGGATGCTGATATAGAATATAAAGAAGCGGCGCGGGAAGAGCTTAAATTGCGCAACCCGATTGCACGTGCCGAACTTGATGGCAATATCAAAGAGCTGCGACGATTGCAGGAGCTTAGTCGGCAGGCGAAGCGGAAGATGAGAGCGCGAATGGAAACATTGGCGATTTCTCCCGAAGACTTAACCCCTCAATATTTTTGCGTAAAATGCGCTGATACTGGTTTTCATCCCGACGGGACGTACTGTAAGTGTTACATACCAGGCGCAGAGTCGTAACGAGTGACGTAGTAGGTATAGGCAAATTGGATAGAAAAATAAAAAAGCGCGGTTTTCGCGCTTTTCGTCGTGGAAATTCAAAGAACGTCGAGGCAGTTTTGCCCGGCGTTTTTATTTTTCGATTTTACCGTTTTTAAAATGTCGTGTTTACCCCGACAAGTTCAGCACAAAAAGCGGACATTCTCCGCACAGTAAACAGGACATTTTTGCTACGGCGTATATAATACTAAATTATATTTATATATATTTACAGCACGCCACCTTCGAAATGGTGCATTTGCGCTGTGGTTGCGCTGCGTGCGGCGCTGGAACGGCGAGAGGGAAGACGTGCCGCCAAACGGCGGCGAAAAGGCAAGGAAGAAAACGACGTCGTTTTTGTGACGTCCGCGCGGAGCTCGAAGGGAAAAGGCTGATAAAAGGCGATTCCCCAGGGCGGCGCAGGGAAAAAGAAAAACGCCCAGAGAAGGGCGTGATTTTGATTGACGGAATATAGGAGAATATGCTATAATATACGCAAGCAAGAGGGAAGACCCGAAGGCGGTTGGCACTTCCGATAAAGGAGGTGGTTTTATGAGAAATGAGATTATTCAACTTTTAACGCTTCTCGTAAGCGTTGGGTATGTATCTTCTTTCCACGTTACAAAAGACAAAATCTACGTAACCATAAAAAACGACCGCCCGTAAGGTTGCCGCCTGGGTGGTCGTTTTGACTTATACTTAGGCTAACCGTTTGACGGTCAACCCTCTTGTGTTTTTTATTATAGCACGGTTTTTTTGGATTGTCAATACTTTTTTGCGAATTTCCGCAAAAAGATGCGAGGATAGGGAAAAATCGGGGCTTTTGTATTGGGATTGGATTGGGACTATATTCAAAAATGAGGGGTTTTTATTGGTTTTTAATATCAAAAAGCCTCGTTTAACGCTTTTTAACGTGCTTCAATTCCTGTCGACCGCACCAGACGGGAACTATCCGAACCTTTCGGATGGTTCCCGTTTTTTTCTTTGTAATCCTTATAAATCAAGGCTTTCAGCTCATTAGAAGAAACCCGACAGCACTCATCAGGAGCGCCGTCGGGTAATTGTTTGTTTGTGAAATTGTAGTAAATTTCGATTTTATCATCAAAAAGGATTGCCCGTTGAACAAACGAATGTATCATCAAATTTGGCTCTTTCCTTGCCGTATGTAGCAGGAATTGGAACACTTCTTCACGGGTAAGTTGGTTTTGTGCTTTGTATTCTTCTATCACGATTTTTTCGTCGATTAGAGCGAGTTCGTTTTCCAAGTCTTGCATACGTTGTTTTGTGGTCGCCGTGAAAATCCCTTCTTCAATGGCTTTCATAACATTGTCAAGCGAACGTTTTATTTTATCTCTATCAGCGTGTAAGATATTCAGTAGGGATTTATCGTGCATACGCTTTGCGTGGATTTCCATTATCCTATCTGCAAGCCATTCCACGGTTTCCGTCTTGCCGAAAATCAAATCCGTTATAGCAATAACCGTATTTTCCAGCTTCTCTTTGGGTAGCGTTTTCTTCTCGCAAATCTTATATTTCTTTCTGCCCATACACTTGTAATAATGCTTTACGTCGCCCATATGGGAAGTACCGCTTTCGCCTTGCATACTTTTTCCACAATGCCCACAAAAGAGCTTGTTTCGTAAGTAATATTCGGTTTCGTTGCTCCGTGATCCGATTTTGTTTCGCTCCAAAATGCGTTGAACTTCATCGAAAAGCGGTTTCAGTACGATTGCAGGATAAATATTATCGTAAACGCCATCTTTATGCCGTGTAATGCCGATATATTTTTCCAAACGCAACATACCGTAAAGCGTGTTCATCGGGAAAACCTTTCCACGATGGCGTATTCCTTTTTCGGCAAGCTCCGCGATAATGTCTTTTGCAAGTTTTCCTTCGGCATATTGTTGAAAAATCCAACGTACAACCTCTGCTTCGTCCTCGTGAATGAGGACTTTTTTGTTTTCTACGCGATATCCGAAGCATACGCGCCCGCCTGAATACAAGCCCTTTAAGCGGTTTTCGTGCAACCCACGTAAAACCTTTTGTGAAAGCTCTGTCGAGTAGTATTCCGCAAGCCCGATATACATATTTTCAAGCAAAATGCCGTCCAAGTTTTTTGAACCGTCAATATTAACAGATGTTCGTTGCGTTGCGGAAATCAACGTTTTATGGTGTTTCTTCAATTTTTGCTTGTTTACGGCAATTTCAATCGAATCGCGTCCGAAACGGTCTATTGCATACACAAGTACAATATCCCACAAAACAGGCTTTTCGCAATCGGAAAGCATTTGTTGGAAGGCGGCGCGTTGGTCGTTCGTACCCGTCATAGCCTTGTCGATATAGGTATCGACAATGTTGATTTCGTTATCTTTCGCATATTGATTACAGATACGAAGTTGACCTTCAATAGATTGGTCGTTCTGCCGTTCGCTTGAATAACGTGCGTAAATAACTGCTGATTTCATATATTTTCTACCTCCGAATTTTATTCTATTTCTATTTTAATGTTTTCCCGTTCAAAAGGGAATAAACTTGGGATATACAACGGACAAACAAGACCTATCCGCCACCCAAACTTTAACCAAAGTTTGAAAGAAATAAGGGAAAATTTTTTCGCAAAAAATTTTCACAAAACCAAAAAATCGAAAAGCGGCAAGCAGTCAAGGAAAAAGGAAAAAAAATTTTGTGATAGCGTAATTTTTGAAATAAAAACAAAATATTTTTTCCCCTTGACGGTGCAGACGGTTTTTGATACTCAAATCCCGCATTCTATCCCAAGTTTATCAACAATTTTTGAAAAACACCTTGAAAAATCGCCTTTCTCATGGCTTATAAGTGAGGAGGTTTTTTATATGATAGAAATAGAAATGGAAAACAAATTAGGGTTAAAGATATACATAAACGGCGTATCCGATATAAAAGAAATACCGCCCGAAAAGCTCGAAAGCATTTTGGCGGTATTGGAAATGCCAATAAGCAAATATTATCAAAAAGAGAATAGCACTTATAGCGATTTGAAAGAAGAACAGGCGTAATTTATATTAAATTCCCTCGTTTTTGCTTTCTTGAATAAGGTCAGCTAACGTTTGTGAATCCAAGTAATTATTGATAACTTCGTTTAACCCTTTCCATACGGGAAGGGTTTTACAATTTGCTTGTTTTTGACAGGTTTCAGCATTTTCTTTCAAACACGCCACGGGCGCAAGCGAGCCTTCCGTTAAGCGTAAAATGCTCCCAATCGTATAATTTTCGGGTGATTTCGTAAGTTTATATCCACCGCCCTTGCCGCGAAGTCCGATTAAAAGGTTGCCTCGCGTTAAGATTACGAGAATACTTTCCAAATACTTTTCGGAAATTTCTTGTCTTGCGGCTATTTCGTCTAAACGGATATAATTTCCATTGCTGTTTTCTGCAATATCTATCATCACGCGAAGCGCGTATCTTCCCCTTGTTGAGATCATTTTTATCCTCCAAACCTTTGTTTTTTCTATTATAACAAAAATTTTTGGAAAAATCAAGCAAAATACCCCTGAAACCTATTGACAAAGTAGGTTAAAAGTGATATAATTCTTTCAACATATCAAAAAGGTAGGTTGAAAGAATGGTCAATTTCTTTGAAATACTCGTGCGCCACAATTTCAGATTCGGGCGAATGTGCCAAAGTTGCAAAAGATAATAAAAAAGTAAGACGAAAAAAATAAAAATTAAGGAGAATACAATTATGTCTGAATATAAATTTGAAACTTTGCAACTTCATGTAGGGCAGGAAACGCCCGATCCTGCGACGGATTCTCGCGCAGTACCTATCTACGCAACCACTTCTTACGTATTTCATAACAGCGAACACGCGGCTGCCCGCTTTGGGCTTGCCGACGCAGGAAATATTTACGGCAGACTTACCAACACCACGCAGGACGTTTTTGAAAAACGTATAGCGGCACTCGAAGGCGGCGTGGCGGCTTTGGCTCTTGCTTCAGGCGCGGCGGCGATTACTTATACCATACAGGCACTCGCACAGAACGGCGGGCATATCGTCGCGCAAAAGACCATTTACGGCGGCAGTTATAATTTGCTTGCGCATACTTTGCCGAACTTTGGTATTACCGCAAGTTTTGTCAATATTCACGATTTGGCAGAAGTAGAAAAAGCGATTCAACCGAATACGCGCGCGATTTATATTGAAACACTCGGCAATCCGAACAGCGATATTCCCGATATCGACACTTTGGCGGCGATTGCGCATAAGTACGGTTTGCCGCTTGTGGTGGATAACACGTTTGCTACGCCCTATCTTCTTCGTCCGATTGAACACGGCGCGGATATCGTCGTACATTCCGCAACGAAATTTATCGGCGGGCACGGTACTACGCTCGGCGGTGTGATCGTCGATTCAGGTAATTTTGATTGGGAAAAATCGGGGGCATATCCGCAGATTTCCGCGCCGAATCCCAGCTATCACGGCGTTTCGTTTACAAAAGCGGTGGGCAAAGCGGCATTTGTTACTTACGTTCGTGCGATTTTACTCCGCGATACGGGCGCAACGATTTCTCCGTTTGCGGCTTTCCTTTTATTGCAGGGTACGGAAACCCTTTCTTTGCGAATTGAAAGACACGCCGAAAACACGAAAAAAGTCGTGGAATTTTTAGCAAATCACCCGCAGGTGGAAAAGGTAAATCACCCGTCTTTGCCTGCTCATCCCGACCATGCCCTGTATGAAAAGTATTTCCCCAACGGCGGTGCGTCCATTTTTACCTTTGAAATCAAAGGTGGGCAAAAAGAAGCGCATAAGTTTATCGACAGCTTAAAAATCTTTTCGCTTCTTGCCAACGTTGCGGACGTAAAGAGCCTTGTAATACACCCTGCAACAACTACGCACAGTCAGCTTTCGGAAAGTGAACTTAAAGAGCAAGATATTAAACCGAATACGATCAGACTTTCTATCGGAACGGAGCATATCGACGATATCCTCGCCGATTTGGAGGGTGGCTTTAACGTCGTAAAATGAAAAACGTTACGCAAAAAATCGTATATGCAGCAATGTTTGCAGCTTTAACTTGCGTTGCAACTATGATAATAAAAATTCCGTCTCCGCTTAAAGGATATATCAATCTCGGCGACGCATTCGTGTTGCTTGGGGCTTGGGTGTTATCGCCCGCCTACGGTATGATTGCCGCAGGGCTTGGTTCTGCGCTTGCCGATATTTTTTCGGGCTACGTCGTTTTATTCCCCGACACGGGGGACAGGTATTTGTCCACGCCGCTTTTTGCGGACTAAAACAGATGAACAAAGACACCTGTTTTCAGCAGGTGTCTTTGTTCAAAAATCAGGAGAAAACTATGGAATATAAAAGAATTTTAACAATACAGGATATTTCCTGTGTGGGACAATGCTCGCTGACGGTGGCTTTGCCCATTTTGTCGGCGTGCGGACATGAAACGTGTATTTTACCGTCGGCGGTTTTATCTACGCATACGGCGGGATTCAGAGGTTTTACTTTCCGCGATCTTACGGACGATATTCCTTCTATACAAGCGCATTGGAAGAAAGAAAATATCAAATTCGACGGTATTTATACGGGCTATCTTGGTAGTACGAAACAGGTTGCTTACGTTAAAAATATTTTGGATACGATGGTCAAGGAAAACGCCGTAAAAAT
>JAFUJR010000041.1 GCA_017468085.1 Clostridia bacterium
AAAACAAGTGCCGACAACCGTTTATATTTAGTCCGCAAAAAGCGGCGTGGACAAATACCTGTCCCCCGTGTCGGGGAGTAATACAACAATATTTTTACCTGCATTTTCTTCGCGTTTCGCAAGCTCGATTGCCGCCCACGTTGCCGCGCCCGAAGAGATACCTACG
Organism: Clostridia bacterium; assembly: GCA_017468085.1. Lineage (GTDB taxonomy): Bacteria > Bacillota > Clostridia > Christensenellales > Borkfalkiaceae > Scatosoma. Next base: position 167 of record JAFUJR010000041.1, read on the forward strand.
AGTATACCTTCGCTTTTTCCGATAAGTTTTCCCGTTGCAAAAGCGTCCTCATTTGCAACCGTTATAATTTCGTCATAAATCTTCGTATTCAAAACTTCGGGAACAAATCCGGCGCCGATACCCTGTATCTTATGCGCACCCGCAACGCCTGTGGAAAGCACTGCAGAAGTAGCCGGCTCTACCGCCACAACTTTCACGTTCGGATTTTTCGATTTCAGATATTCTCCGACGCCTGTGACCGTACCGCCCGTACCGACGCCTGCCACAAAAATATCCACCTTTCCGTCCGCATCCTCGTAAATTTCAGGCCCCGTATTTTCTTTGTGTGCTTTGGGGTTGGCAGGATTTGTAAATTGACTTGGAATAAAACTGTTAGGAATTTCGTTTGCAAGCTCCTGCGCTTTTGCAATTGCACCTTTCATACCTTTTGCACCTTCGGTTAAAACGAGTTCTGCGCCGTAGGCTTTCATCAGTTGTCTGCGCTCCACAGACATCGTTTCGGGCATAACGAGAATCACACGGTAGCCCCTTGCCGTGGCAACGAAGGCAAGCCCGATACCCGTATTGCCCGAAGTCGGCTCGATAATCACGGAAGCAGGGCAAAGTTTCCCGCTTGCTTCCGCGTCGTCAATCATGGCTTTTGCAATTCTATCCTTCACCGAGCCTGCGGGGTTAAAATATTCGAGTTTTGCAAAAATTTTTGCTTTTAAGCCGTACGTTTTTTCTATATGAGTAAGTTCTAAAAGCGGAGTTTTTCCGATAAGTTCATCCGCATATTTATAAATTTTCGACATATTAATTCTCCTTTTTTTCTTGTAATTTATCAATGATTTTGGTAGCGCAGAGTATTCTCATTACAGCCGTCGATATAACTACGCCTATCGCGCCTTGAACAAGATTCCACGGTACGTTTATTATTGCAACAGCTGCCGTTTCAAAAAATAGCGTTTCGTAAAAGAAATATCCGAAAGCCATTATAATAGCACCTGCCACTCCGCCGACAATTTCGGCAAGCAAGGTTTTTTTTGTCGCTTTCAATAGCAGTTTGTACAAAAGATAAGCAACTATCGCCATTGCCGTTTTGATAATTAGAGTCCCCGGTGCATAAGTGATATACCCGAAAAGGTCTGCAAGCGCCGAGCCGACGCCTGCCGCTATCGTTCCGTAAATGGGACCTAAAATAAAAACCGAAAGCAAAACGAAAGCGTCGCCTAAATTTACGTATCCAAGCGGCAACGGTACTCTTATAAACATTGTCGCCACAATGGTAAGTGCCATAAAAAGTGCAGTTAAAACTAATTTTTTTGTCGTGAAATTTCTCATATTTGTTTAACGGCGTTAAAGCCACCCTCCAAATCGTTGATAATATCGTCGATATGCTCCGTGCCGATAGAAAGTCGAATCGTGTTCGGTTTAATATTCTGCTCGGCAAGTTCTTTTGCGGAAAGCTGACTATGCGTAGTCGTTGCAGGGTGGATAACAAGGCTCTTTACGTCCGCTACGTTGGCAAGAAGCGAGAATATTTTAAGGCTATCTATAAACTTATGCGCTTCTTTTTGTCCGCCTTTAATTTCAAAAGTAAAAATCGAACCACCACCGTTCGGAAAATATTTTTCATACAAAGCATGGTCGGGATGAGCAGGCAAAGACGGGTGATTTACTTTCTCTACCTGCGGATGATTGGATAAGTATTCTACGACCTTTTTCGTGTTTTTTGCGTGTCTTTCCAGTCGCAAGGAAAGCGTTTCCGTACCCTGCAACAAAAGGAACGCCGCAAACGGGGAAATCGTTGCACCCGTATCACGAAGCAAAATTGCACGGATATAGGTAACGAACGCTGCTTTTCCAACCGCTTTTGTAAACGATACGCCGTGATAGCTGGGGTTCGGCGCGGAGATTTGCGGATAATTCCCTGATTTTTCCCAATCGAAATTTCCCGAATCGACAATGACGCCACCAAGCGTCGTACCATGTCCGCCGATAAACTTCGTTGCAGAATGTACTACGACGTCCGCGCCGTGTTCGATAGGTCGAAGAAGATACGGCGTTGCAAATGTATTATCTACGACAAGCGGTAAACCGTGTTTGTGTGCAAGCGCCGACAATGCGTCGATATCGGGAATATCGCTGTTTGGATTACCAAGTGTTTCTATATAAATCGCCCGCGTATTCGGTTGAATCGCTTTTTCCACTTCTGTCAAATCGTGAATATTGACAAAACTTGCGGTAATGCCGAAGTTTGGCAAAGTATGCGCAAGCAGATTATAACTGCCGCCGTAGATGGTCTTTTGAGCAACGATATGTCCCCCGTTTTGTGCGAGTGCTTGTATGGTATACGTAATTGCCGCCGCGCCCGAGGCAAGCGCCAACGCCGCTACACCGCCTTCAAGCGCCGCAATGCGTTTTTCAAAAACGTCTTGCGTTGTATTCGTAAGTCTGCCGTAGATATTTCCTGCGTCGGCAAGTCCAAAACGAGCAGCCGCGTGTTCGCTGTTATGAAACACGTAAGAGGTTGTTGCATAGATAGGTACTGCGCGAGAATCGGTCGCAGGATCGGGCGTTTCCTGCCCTACGTGAAGTTGCAAAGTTTCAAATTTATATTCAGACATGATTTTTTCTCCTTATTTTGTGTTTTTTTCGTCTTACTATATATATAACGGCTTCCTTTACACATTCGACCGAATCTGAAATTGTGGCGCACGAGAATTTCAAATATATTCGCCATATTTTCAACCTACCTTTTTGATATGTTGAAAGAATTATAGCACTTTCAACCTATTTTGTCAATAGGTTTTAAGGGTATTTTGCTTGATTTTTCCAAAAATTTTTGATATAATAGAAAAAACGGAGGTGGAAAATGATATCAACAAGAGGAAGATACGCGCTTCGCGTGATGATCGATATAGCAGAAAACGGCAATGGAAACTATATTCGTTTAGATGAAATTGCCATGCGGCAAGGCATTTCCGAAAAGTATTTGGAAAGTATTCTCGTGATTTTAACACGCGGAAATCTTTTAATCGGACTTCGAGGGAAAGGCGGTGGCTATAAATTAACGAAAGCTCCCGAAGAATATACAATGAAAGATATTCTTAGCTTAACCGAAGGAAGCCTTGCCCCCGTCGCCTGTTTGAAAGACGGAGGAGAACCGTGCGTCAAGAAAAATGTTTGTAAAACGCTACCTGTTTGGCAAGGCTTAAATAAGGCGATAACTGATTATCTCGTCGGCGTTACCCTTGCCGATTTAATAGATAGACCCGATAATTATTCCATTTAAGTTAAATCCCATAAATAAATTCTTTCTAAAAAAATTTAAATAAGTATTTTCAAACGCTTGACAGGCAATAAACATAGCAGTATAATAGGTTAAAAAATAAATATTAAACCGTTGACGGAGAGTAAGTAAGTTTTATAAACTTATCTTCAGAGAGTTGCAGATGGTGTGATTGCAGCGTTAAGAATAAGACCGAATGGACTCCTAAGGGCGAACGAAAGCGATCTTTCGCAAGTAGCAATCGACGGGTACTGCACCCGTAAAAATGCAGAGCGTATGATGGTACGTGATATAAGCGGGCTTTTCTTTGATAGGATAAGTCAATTTGGGTGGCACCACGGTAATATTGATTATCGTCCCGAAGATCAGATTTTTCTGTTCTTCGGGATTTTTATTTATAAAGGAGTTTTGTTATGAATCAAAAAGTAATATTTAGGTGGCGGGATCTTCCCGCAGAAAATTATGCAAATTTCTTTAAATTCCAATCTATAAAATAATCAAGGAGAATAAAAATTATGAAAAATCAAATACCGTATAAAATTTATTTAAGTGAAAAAGAACTTCCT
>JAFUJR010000019.1 GCA_017468085.1 Clostridia bacterium
CTTATTCACTTTTCGCCCTTACTTCTTACTTTTTTGAGATACACTCCACTCGCTTCGCTCAGTCGGTATGACGTTTCTACCCGTCGGTAAACCTCCACCGAACCACGCGACTATCGCGTGGTTTTCTGCGAAATACCGCTTCGCGTTATTTCGTATACAATAAAAAACTCCGTAAAAAACGGAGTTTTTTCTTTTATTCGTTGCTGTCGTTATTACTGCTGTTTCCAAGGAAAATACCAAAGAAATCACTGTCTACCTTCAACGTCGTGCCGCCCGTAGCAGAACCGGACGAGGAGGGCTTTCTGTCGCCGTAGGGTCTTTTGCCGCCACGATCTCTGCCTCTGTTTCCACGGTTGCGGTTATCTCTGCCGCCGCGGTTGTAACCGCGATCACGTCTGTCCCTTCTATCACGCTCGTTTCTTGCGGGAATTGCAGGAGCGTCGGGGTCTTCCAAATTGTCGGGTACGATGACGATGTAGCGGTTAGGTTCTTTACCTTCGCTGACCGTCGTAACGCCCTCGCGCTCGGAAAGCGCCGCGTGAATAATACGTCTTTCGTAAGGGTTCATCGGTTCAAGCTGAATTTTCTTCCCCAAACGGATTGCTTTTTGCGCAAGATTTTCCGAGAGCTTATTCAAGGTCGCCTCGCGGTTTTCACGGTAGTTTTCGCAGTCTACCACAACGCGCTTATAGTCGTCTCTGCCCGTATTTGCCACAGCGCCCGCAAGCGTTTGGATAGCGTCGAGCATCGCGCCGTGTTTCCCAATAATCGCCGTCGTGTTTGCCGCCGTTACGTTAATTTCAACCTTTTCTCCCTCTGCAACAAGCTCTGTGCAAGCGGTGATATTCAAAAGTTTAAACAAACCTTCCAAGAATACAACCGTTCTTTCCCCGTCCGTTGCGCCGTCTGCCGCTTTTTTGCAACAGCAAGGCTTTTCTTCGCTTTCGCAAACGGATTTATCCTCCGCGCTTTCTTCGTTGTTGTCCAAAACGGCGATTTCTACGCGCGCTGGAATCGACTTAAACAACTTTTTCTTACCTTCTTCTAAAACGCGAATGTCTGCTTGTTCTTCGGTGATTCCCAACTCTTTTAAGCCTTTTTCAATCGCCTCTTTCGCCGTCTTACCCGTAAATTCCGTGTAGTTCATTTTTCTACTCCTCACCCCGTGTGATATCGTTATTTGTGGGGCTGATATCTCTCTTTTTTATTTTTTATTTTTTCCGTTTGCGTTATTGCCGTTTTTCTTGTTCTTTTGATCTCTTGCCGCTTGTTGACCTGCCGAACGAGCCGCCGCAACTCTGCCGCCGTAACGTTCGTTAAATTTCTTTTCCGCTTTCTTCGCGTCTTTATTTTCCGCTACTTTGTCTACGATTTTATTGATGATAAGCGTTGACCCAAGCGAGAATACGTTGCTCACGATAAGATATATAGAGAACGCCGAGCTGTACATAAACGAGAAGATGGCGAACATACCCGTCATAACGACCATCATCATCTTCTGCTGACCTGCACCCTGCCCGTCTACGGACGAATATTTCTGCTGTTCTTTCTGTGCGCGCATCGAAACGAATTGCTGTAACAAAATCGTACCGATAGAGAGCGCGATCAACACGAAATACCCGTTGAATTGGTCTTTCTGCTTATCAAGCTTTGCGGTAACCTTGTTATAACCGTCCTTCTTATACGCGTCGAGTTGCGCCGCTTTATTCGTCGTCGTGCAAGAGCAACCGTTTCTGGTCGCAATCGCCGTTTCAAAATCCTTGTATTCAAGCACGGGATTTTTATACATAGCGTCCGTTACCCAAACGTTTTTAATCCAAAGGAATTTGGTGTTGTTTTCAACGCCGCTGTAATCGCCCTCGCCGTTATAAGCCGCAACGACTTCCGTCTGTGCAATCCCTTCAAAATAGGTTTTGTACGCCAATTGCCACAAATTATCTTCCGTCTCATCGGGATTTTTGGTCTGCAAATCTATTTTGATTTGATCGATTGCCGTATAAACGTCTTTATAAGCGCCGTCTTTTTCTGCTTCGATTTTCTCGTTGCTGATAAAATACGATTTTTCGTATTTTTTTGCTTCCGCGGTAATCGCTTTCTTTTCCGCAGACGTGTAGCTTACGCCGTTTTCCGCTTGCTTTGCAAAATACGCTTTTAAATCGTGCTGTAAAAAAACTTTAATTTCCGCGTCCTCAAGTACGACCTTATTATCTTCGCCATCAAGTTTATAACGAATACTCTTTAAAGGTTCCGTCTCGTTATACGAAACGAGTTCTAAATTCGTTTCTTTATACGTAGCGGTGAAATATAAGGGTTTTCCGCCGACTGCGGTATCTTCTACCTTATAAGTGAAGTAATAAGCGTCCACAGGCTTGCCCGCTTCTTCCTCGTTGACGGATACTTTTACTTCCGTCAACGCAAAGGCGCTGTCGTTGACGTCCGAAACCTGACGGACAATCGCGCTGTTGTAAGCGTTTACAAGCTGATTGTAGTTTTCTACGTTCGCATAAGCGGAATAAGAGTTAAACGCGCCGATTGCGACAAAGAAAATTACCATCGACAAAATCATGGGTAAGCAGGAAGAGAACATCGACATGCCGTTCTCTTTATACATTTCCATAACTTTCTGGTTGTAGGCGTCTTTGTCGTTTGCATACTGCTTTTGCAGTTTTTCCATACGCTCCTGATTTTCTTTCATTTTAATATTCTGCTTGCGCATGGTAATTCTTTGCATGACGTCAAAGGGGAGGGTGATGACCTTCAATATCAACGAGAAAAGAATGATACCGAAACCAACGCCCACCGCGCCGCACAAAACGCCGATGAATTTACCTATAAAGTTAATATCCACCGTATAACTTTCCGTAAAAATACCGATGGGTACACTCAATAAATTAAAAAGTTCCATTGTTTACCTTTTGCGGATTTTTCTCCGCTCTATCTTTTTTAGCCTTTATCCTATAAGGATAAAATAACGGAAACTCCGTTATAACAGCCACTTTTTTTTAAAGTAAGGGATGGGGGCAGGGTCATAACCGCCCTTAGAGAAAGGATTGCACCTTAAAATTCGCCACGCGCCAAGACATATCCCGACGATCACACCGTTGTTGTTAATACTTTCAAGGGTATACTGCGAACAGCTTGGACGGTATAGGCAGGTATGCTTAGAAATATACTTTTGATAAAAACGTATCATGCGCATACACACGATTTTTCCAAACGGACGAAAAACTTTTTTGCGCAGGTATTTCCAGTTTTCGCAAAAAAGAGAAGTAAATTCCATTTTCACAGTTTTTCTTTTTGGATCATCCATTGTAAATGTTGCTCAAACGTTTTATAATCGTATTTTTCGCTCACTTTGGGAATTAAAAGAATGCTATAAACGCCCGAAATTTTCGGTTGCGCAGCGCGGAAAGCCTCTCGAAGCAATCTTTTAATACGGTTGCGTACTACGCTTTTTCCGTGCCGTTTTCCTACGGAAATCCCCATCGTCATTTTTTCCGACGGACGGTAGATTACGGTCAAAGAGGGGGAAAACGCCCGCTTCCCCTTTTGAAATAACCGTTGAAAATCCGTCTGTTTTTTTAATCTGAAATACTTCATTTTATTTAAAATGGAGAGTTTTTTAAGTTTTTACTTAGGTTATGCCGCCAAAAATATCAAAAAATTTTTACGTTTTTTTTCTATAAAAAATTCAAAGAATCCGGCGTTATACCCTCCTACAAAAAAAGGGTAATTCCTCCCCTTTTACAAAAAGGAAAGGAATTCGTCTTTTCTACGTTTTAATTGTCTATAAGCGATTAGTGGGTAAGTCTTTTTCTGCCCTTCGCTCTACGTCTCTTCAAAACCTTTCTGCCTGCGGTGGTTGCCATTCTCTTACGGAAACCGTGTACTTTGCTTCTCTGTCTCTTTTTGGGTTGATAGGTTCTTTTCATAATTTTTCTCCTGATTAGGTTTTTATTTTTCTTTTTTTATTCTTGTGCCGCAGGTTACCCCACGATAACTTCACCATTATACATTAATTTTGCAAACGCCGTCAAGCAATTTCGCCCGCTTTTTTTCTTCTTTTCCGTATTTTAAAGGCTTTTTTACTTTATATAACGGAGTACGCGCGTTTTATCAATCGGCGCAGGTTATAAAGCTTAGCCTTGTTGTGTGGAAGTGCGAACGGGCAATACTAAGTATTGACAACGGTTATCTTCCGTATTCTCTAAGGTGAAAGGGGAAATGGAGGTATTGAAGGACATCAAAACGGTTTCTTCATTCAGCGCCTTCGCCGCGTCCAAAACGTACTTGCCGTTCATGGCAATTCTAAGCTCTTTTCCCTCTAAATCCGCACTGACGATTTCTTCTACTTTACCCATATCCGAGTTTGCCGTGATGATAATTTTATTCATTTTGATATCAAATTGAATAAAGCTGTTTTTCTCGCCGCGGATAAGGACGGACGCGCGTTCGATACTGTCGATAAGCTCCGTTCTCTTCACACGTACCTTCGTTACGAAATCAACGGGATAAATATTCTCTTTTCTCACAAACTCGCCGGCATACAAACGGGAGGTGATGACGGTATCCTGCACCGCAACGGAAAGGGAATTTTTGTCCGCGTAGATCTTCAAGTTTTCGCCGTCGCCGAGCATACGGGAAATCTCCGTAAGCGTCCTTGCAGGACAAACGATTTTCATATCCGAGCTGCCGCCGACAATATCGCAAGAGGAATTTGCCATACGGAATCCGTCCAACGCGCTCGCTTCCAATTTTCCGTCTTTCGCTACGAGCAAAGCGCCTTTCAAAATAGGACGGCTTTCGTCCGTCGCGCAACAGAACACCACCTGCGAGATCAGCGTCTTTAATTGATTTTCGTTGATTTCAAAATATTCTTTTCCGTCCGTAGACGCGCTGAAAAAGCGGGGGTATTCTTCCGCGGAAAGGGCTTGCATATACGATTCGCTATCCGCATAGCGGATAACGATCCCTCTTTCATCGGAGGCAATCGAAACCTCCAGCATGGAAATTTTACCAATAAAATCGGCAAACGTTTTGCCGTTTACGCACAATTCCCCCTCTTCCAAAACTTCGGCAAGAACCTTCTTTTCAATAGAAATTTCACCGTCGTAAGCGGTGAGAATAACGCCGTCGTTTTCCGCTTTGATTTTTATACATTCCATAATCGGATTGATGGGCTTCGCCGCGCAAGCCTTGCTTACCGTAAAAGCCGCTTCCGAAAGTACCGTTCCTTCACAAATAAATTTCATACTCGTACGCTCCTTAATTTCAACTTTTTCCTTTTCGTAAAAGTCCGCTGTTTTTTATCCACTATATTTTACCATAATCCGCTTTAATTAGCAAGCGAATTTTACTGTATTTTTCCCTTGAAAGGGAAAATATAGTATCTTTTACACAAAAATAATTTCTCTTTGCGGCTTCGTCTTTTTAAAATAATTCACCGTATACGCCGCGCCGCCCTCGCTTTTTTCGCAATACGCAATCAAAACGTCCGCACGGTCAGCCATATATCGGTTTCTCGCCTGCATACAACCCCTGTAATACGCGTCGGCAACGTACACTCGCTCGTCCGCTTTTTTGTAAATTGCCGCATACCTGTCCTTGTCTTTTTGGCAAAAATTCTTTTCTTGCTCGTAGCACGGAATACAGAGGATAAGCCGAATATTCGGATACTTTTTTTTAAGCTCCAACGTCTTTTCCGCCGCGAGTAAATCAAATCCCATCGCCATGCCGTTGTAAAAGGTGTCCACCCCCTGCAAAATCAGCTTCTTAATTTCTTTTTTTAGTTTACGTGGCGAAAAACCGTCGGTAAGAACTCTGTGGCCGGTAAACGCGCAAGATTTAGGCGGCGGTAACTCCGTTGTAAAAATTTCTAATTGTTGCATAACGCCCCCTAAAAATTTGGTCGAAAATATTATACCATACAACCTGAATTTGTCAATAGAACACTGACAGCTTTTTACCGTTTTTTTACAAAAATTTTTCTGCGTTCACCCGTTGGGATTGATTGAGTTTATATTTATATATAAAAATAGAAGTATTAGTAGTAGGTATTGTGAAAATGTGGACAACCCTTATTATCAATAACGGAAAACGCTTAAAAAACCAACGAAAACTACGTTTTTACAAGCGGTTGACAACTGCTGTTTTTTAAGTGGATAAAATTGTGGAAGATTTGTGGATTTGTTGAAAGATTTTCCACCTCGCCCTAAAAATGGCAAGCTCGAAAAATGGAAAAAAGTGAGAAAAAATTTGTAATTCGAATTTATCAACATAGTTTTACACAATGTGGACAACCTTATCCACCGCTCCGTGGAAAACTTTGTCGTAAATGGGTTGCTATTTATTTTTGTTTGTGTTATAATACGTTTACTATGGAAATCAGAGATATCAACGAAATTTATCAAACGGAAATTTTGGGTGAAAAAAGAGAAAAATTCGAGCTTTTCCGCAATCTTTTAACAGAGTATAATCAACGCTACAATCTCACCTCGATTTTAGAGGAAAAAGACGTGTATTACAAGCACTTTTTGGACAGTGCGGCGGGCGTAGATTTATTTTCGGAAAACGCCAAGGTCGCCGAAATCGGTTCGGGCGCGGGATTTCCGTCCGTCGTCCTTAAAATTTTACGCGAGGACTTATCTTTCGATTTATTTGAAAGCGTTGGAAAAAAGTGTGAATTTTTAAAAGTAGTTGTGGATAAATTGGGCTTGACCAACGTGCATATCCACAATATCCGCGCCGAGGACGGGGCGAAAGACCCTGCTTTTAGAGAACGGTTCGATTACGTAACGGCGCGCGCCGTGGCAAGAATGAACACCTTATGCGAATACTGTATGCCCTTTGTAAAAGTGGGCGGAAAATTCGTGGCGTACAAGAGCGGGGACGTAACCGAGATTGAAGAAGCGCAAAACGCCTACAAAATTTTAGGCGGTAAGTTGTCGGGCGTTAAATCCTATTCCTTACCCGAAAACTACGGCGAACGCGTTTTGGCTGTGGTAGAAAAAATAAAAAACACCCCCGCAAAATATCCTCGTGGACAAGGAAAAGAGAGGAAAATGCCGTTATAAAAAGGCGCGGCGTATAAGGGCGTATCTTCACACCTCAACGGCTTTCGCCTTGCTCGTTTACGCATAGTAAAGTCGCGTCGGCGAACCTTCCGTGTTCGGTGCAAATCTACAACCCTTCTTCACCGCGCCGACGGGCGACGTATAAGAGCGTACCATTGTGTTTTAACGGCATTCGTGTATTGCAAATATAGTAAACGATTTTATTAAAATGCTCCTATAATTCAGCGTTCCATAATCCTTATTTCGTATTAAAAAAGCTCCGAGAGAATCGGAGCTTTTTGCTTATTCTTCGTAATATTCTTCGCTGGGCATATCCTCTTTCATGAAAGCCTTGATCCACTTAATTTGCGTTTTATTTCTCGACGCCGCAATACAAGCAATCGTGATTGCGCTTGCGATACCGACGACGATCCAACCGCCGACGCTGGCAAGGAACAAGGGATCGAGTGCATAACCAACCAACTTCATAAAGTCAAAACTTGCCGTTTTTTGGATAATTTCGTTGATGTGCGTGCAAACGCCGCCAACCACGCCGCTCAAAGTGAATACGAACAGAATTTTCAACGCTGAAATAAGGAACCAGAATATTAAAGAGCAAATCATTTCCGATTTTAAGCTCTTTTTATGGTCTTCATTCAAAAGAATGAACGCCGCGTGCGCAAGGTCTGCTTTCTCCGCGCTGATACCGCCCCTGCCGCTACTGTATTTCGTAAGTTCTTTTTCTCTTCTCGATTGAAGGAAAATTTTCATAACTTCTTTCGGGTCTACTTTATTGTTTTTCAACCACTTTGCAATACTGAACGCCTTGAAATAGGGGGTGAGTTTGTTTGCAAAACTTACCCAAATCGTCAGGAAAGTGGCAATTATCAGCATGATTTGCGACGTGCCTGCGTTTCTCGTAAGGAAGGCAACCGGTTCGAGGAAAGAGATAGCGATATTAAAGCCGATAACGCCGATGAAACCCATAATAAACAGCGAGATAGAGCCTAAAACGACCATCACTTGCATGAATTTCATCAAGAAAATAAGTACCTTGCCCCTTTCAAATTTCCAATCGTCCAAAATACGTTGGGTGTTTAAAATCAATTTAGCGGGCTTTTTTTCTTCCTCGTTTTCCGTGTTTTCCGCAGGTTGTTCCAAGAACGTTTCCGGCGCAACGGGCATAACGGGCACAACGGGCGTAACTGGCGCGGGTTGCGTCGCTACGGGTTGCTGAGGCTGTACGACGGGCGCGTTAGGCATAGCAGCCGCAACGGGAGTTGCGGGCATAGCGGGAGCCGTAGGCGCAACGGCGGGTTGTACGGGGGGGATAGGATTAGGCGTAGGCGACGCGACGGGTGGTTGCGTAGGCGCCGCGGGAGCTTGTGCTTGCGGCGAAGCAACGGGCGCGCTTGGCGTAGGAGTCGCAGGGCTCGCTACGGGAGTAGGTGTAGTATTCAAATTTTCCGTAGTGGATTCCATGATAAATCCTCCTTTTGAATTTATAATTAGCAGATAAAACGCGAGCGTTTTTCTTTATTTTTCGATTAGATTACAGAACGTCGTTTTCGTCGTCCTCATCCTTAGGTTCGGGTTGATTTTTGCGTTTAAAACGGAGCTCGTCCACGGGATGGTCTTTAAAAATCAAACCGCCGTTTTTGTCGTCGATTTTCACTTTTACCGTCATTTTCAGCATATTGACGGACGCGACGGTTGCTTTACCCTCGGGCGTGCCTACCTCCGAGCCGACCTTCGGCATTTTCAGCGACGCTTCGGCGTAATAATCGTTTTCGTAGCTTAAACAGCACATAAGCCTACCGCAAAGACCGCTGATTTTGCCGGGATTTAAAGACAAGCCTTGCGTTTTTGCCATCTTAACGCTCACCTTTTTAAATTCGGGCATATTGCCTGCGCAGCAGCAAATTCTGCCGCAGGGCGCGATACCGCCGAGGTACTTTGCCTCGTCGCGCGTGCCGACTTGGCGGAGCTCGATACGGGTGTGGAAAGCGGAGGCAAGGTCTTTGACCAACTCACGGAAATCCACGCGGTTCGCCGAGGTGAAATAGAATACGATTTTACTGCCGTCGAAAGCGTATTCGCAATCGACGAGCTTCATTTCCAGTCCTCTCGCCGCGATTTTTTCTTTACATAACTGCATTGCCTGCGGGCGCTTTGCCTCGCAAGCGGCGTAAAATTCTTTGTCTTTTTCCGTTGCGATACGGATAATGGGCTTTAAGGGCTGGACGACTTCGTCGTCGGGTACGAGTTTTTCAGGATACGCTACCCATGCGAATTCCAACCCGCGCGAGGTTTCTACGACGACGGGCATATTCCGTTCGTATACCTCCCCTTGTTTCGGCGAGAAATAATAAAGTTTTCCGCCCGTTTTAAATTTTATTCCTACAACTTTAATCATATTTTTCCTTACTCGTCTTACGCTGATTTCGTAAGACGGACTCACTTAAAATTAATTATTTTCCGCGCGGATCTTTGCAATGCAAAGCTCGACGCACTGCGGAAAAACGGCGTTGAATTTCACCTGTTTTTCTGCGTCTGAAAGCGCAGTTTGCGCGTATATAAGCGCTTTCAATGCGTACATGGTAGCCACTTGCTGTAATTTTTCCCTTTCTAAACGGAGCAAAAGGAAGCCGTTTGCGTTCTTCATTCCGCTCTTTAACAAAAGCGCGTCGCGAAAAATAAGGCGCAGTGTGGAAATCAGTTCGCGTTGGTATTTTGTTTCCGCCACCGCTTTCACTGCCGTAGGCAGTTTATACGAAGGGGAAAGGAGCAGGGAAAACGCTTGTTCCGTCAGCGATTTATACTGACCGCCCTCTAATAAATTTTGCGCGCCGCCCACCGTTCCGCCGCTCGCCGCCGCGCAAAAGCGCAGGGTTTCCGTATCGTATTGATTGGGATAAAGGCGTTGCAGACATTGCGTTACTTGCTCGGTATCAAAAGCGGGAATTTCCAACTTTTTAGTACGGGAAAGGACGGTGGTAAGCACGGGGAACGCAGAGGTTGCGCCAAGCAAGAAAAGGACGTGCTTGGGCGGTTCTTCCAACAGCTTTAAAAGTTTGTTTTGCGTTTGAGTGTTCGCCTCGGCAAAATCGCCCAAAACGAACAGTTTTACCTCACCCTCGACGGGGCTTAACGTGCATTCTTCGTGAATGGCGTTTGCGTCCTCAACGGTGAGTTTTTTGCCCGGAGCGGGATAAAAAAGACAGTCGGAAAAAGTTTCCGTTTGGATAAGTTTTGCAATGCGGAGCGCTTCGTCGTCCTGTCTATCGCCTACGAGTAAAAGTTTTGCAAAAACTTTCAGCGCGTCGCGGAGATTTCTTCCGTCGTCAAGCAAGAGCAAATATGCGTGAGAAAGACGGTTTTCCCGTTTTTCGTTTTGCACGATTTTATAGGCTTGCGCGGTTTGAAGAAGTGTTTGCATAGGATCCCCGTTTGCCTTTACTTTCGCTTTTTGCTAAGGTAAAAAAGAATAGGCTATGTTATAGTATAACATAAAATTTAAAGAAAGTAAAGGGGGTAAGCGAAAAATTATAAAAATTTTGAATTTTTAAAAATATGGCAAGCAGGTACGCGTTGAAATTAAAAACAAGGCACCATGTACGAGATGAAAAACCGCGCGGGTAGCATTTCCCGCGCGGTTTTTGTCAAAGATAGGATTTCCACTTTTTTTCAAATTCTTCTTCTTTTTCAATCATTTCTTTTAAGAGGGTTTTGATGTTTTCGTCGCCGTTGTCGGCAAAGTCGTTTGCCGTCGTTCTCAGCGCCGTGATCCCCATCACCGTTCCCTGTACCATCATATCCGCGATGTGTGAACGGGAGTTGTCGGTGAGGGTGCTCATTTTGATCGAGCCCCACATCATCGCCTTTTTCATGGGGTTTGGCTCTTTTAATTCTAAGCCTTTATCCCTTGCAAGCATTTGCGCTTTTGCGGAGAAATGCTCGTATGCTTCGTGCTGGGCGGAAAGCTCGGCGCGGAGTTCGCCGTCCTCCGTTTCGGGTAAAATATTGGAAATGGATTGCAGGGCGAGCTGGGCGTTGCGGTAGATTTCGGCAAGAGCCTCTTCCGTTTGTTTAAAGTCGTTGTTTTGCATAAATTCTTCTCCTTTTTCGGTTAGTTTGGCAAAAATATATAAAATGTATACGCGCGCGAAGAAAAAGGTGTGTTTTTCCGCAAAAAATATCAAAAATTAAGCAAAAATGCTTGACGGAGCGCGCAGGATTGTGGTATATTGATAGTCGAGCCGATAGAAACGGGCTTTTTAAGTCAGCAATTTTTTGCGGGATTTCAGCACAAAAAGGCTGCGCCTTGGATATTCTTCGAGACTGGAAAGAGGAGGTAAAACTTTTTATGTACGCTATCATCGATAACGGTAACAAGCAGTACAAGGTTGCGGAAGGCGACGTAGTAAGAGTTGAAAAGCTCAACGCTGCGGAAGGCGAAACCGTATCCTTCAAGGTGCTTATGGTTGCCGACGAAAACGGTATCAAGACGGGCGCGGAAGTTGAGTCCGCTAAAGTTACTGCTACTGTCGTTAAGCAAGACAAGGCGAAGAAAATCATCGTCTTCAAGTACAAAGCTAAGAAGAACGAACGTAAGAAGCAGGGACACAGACAGCCCTTCACCGCAGTTAAAGTTGAAAAAATCGAACTCTAATTGCAACGCATGCTTTCTAAGGAAAGCGAAGAAATTTGAATTTTAAGGAGAAATAAAAATGATTTTTATCAGTTTATTCGCTCATAAAAAAGGTACCGGTTCCTCTCACAACGGTAGAGATAGCGAAGCGAAAAGACTTGGCGTGAAGCGTAGCGACGGCCAGGCAGTTCTCGCTGGTAACATTCTCGTTCGTCAAAGAGGTACGAAAATCCATCCCGGCACGAACGTAGGCATCGGCAAAGACGATACCTTGTTCGCTCTCGTAGACGGTATCGTTCGGTATGAAAGAATGGGCAAAGACAAGAAAAAAGCAAGCGTTTATCCCAACGCGTAAAGAAGAAAGCTCCGCTTTTTGCGGAGCTTTTTACATAAATAAAAAGGTGAAAAATGAAAAAGACGTACGAAACGCAATTACCGCAAAATTACAAGGAAGTATTCCATATCGACGCACGAGATAAAAAAATAGGGTTGCTTTTGAACCTTATTTCCCTTATTCCGTTTATCGGTGTTTTTTTACTACTGTTTTTTACGGCGGAGTTAAACCTCAAAACGCTGTTTGACGGGAACTCGGACGGGTTGAAGTGGCTACTGTTGTTTTGCTTGGTTTTAATCCTTTCTATTATCGCCTACATAGTCTTACACGAGCTTGTGCACGGCGCCGTGTATAAAGTATTGACGAAGCGTAAATTAAAATTCGGTATAAGCTGGAGCTGCGCGTTTTGCGGCGTACCCGACGTCTATACGTATCGCACCACGGCGTTTTTGGCGTTGATTGCGCCCTTTGCCGTGTTCGGTGTGATTTTTCTTGCGTTAACGATAGTTTTTGCGTTTTTACACCCCGTATATTATGCGTTGTTTGCTATTTTGCTCGGTGTGCATCTTGGCGGGTGCTGTGGGGATTTGTATATGACGGGTTTATTGTTGTTTAAGTATAAAAATAAAGAGCTTTTGATGCGCGATACGGGTCCCGAGCAATGGATATATTTACCCGAAAACGCGTAAAAGAGGCACCCATGTACGAGATGAAATAAAAAAGTGGTCCGTGAAGGGCCACTTTTATTATGCAAAAATAATAATAAATTATGCGGATTCTTTATATACGAGCTTGGGCGTTGCGCCGTCCGTCAAGCACTCCTTGGTGATAACGACTTCCTCCACGTCCTTTTCGGAAGGGATTTTGTACATGACCTCCGTCATGACGTTTTCGATGATGGTACGAAGTCCGCGCGCGCCCGTCTTTAAACGGATCGCCGTCTGCGCAATTTCGCGCACGGCGTCCTCCTCCACCGTCAATTTTACGCCGTCGTAACCGACCAGCTTCTGGTATTGCTTGATGATTGCGTTTCTCGGTTCGGTCAAAATCTTTACAAGCGCGGTTTCGTCGAGGGGATCGAGGTTGACGACGATGGGAAGTCTGCCCACAAACTCGGGAATAAGCCCGAATTTCGTTAAATCCTGCGGTTTTACGTCGTCGAGGACGGAGTAATCCACCTCGTCTGCACTCAAACGAACCTTACCGCCAAATCCGAGCGTCGAATCGTCCTTACGCGAAGAAACGATACGGTCAAGCCCTACGAACGCGCCGCCGCAGATGAACAAAATATTCGTCGTGTCGATGCGTAAAAGCTCTTGGTTGGGGTGCTTTCTGCCGCCCTGAGGAGGAACGCTCGCCGTCGTGCTTTCGATGATTTTCAAAAGCGCTTGCTGTACGCCCTCGCCCGATACGTCGCGGGTAATGGAAACGTTTTCGCTCTTTCTTGCAATCTTGTCGATTTCGTCGATATAAATAATACCGCGTTGCGCTCGCTCGATGTCGTAGTCTGCGTTTTGAATAAGTTTAAGCAGAATATTTTCGACGTCCTCACCGACGTAGCCCGCTTCCGTGAGGGTGGTTGCGTCCGAAGTAGCAAACGGGACGTTTAAAATCTTGGCAAGCGTGCGCGCAAGCAAGGTTTTACCGCTGCCCGTAGGGCCGAGCAAAAGCACGTTACTCTTTTCAATTTCAATGCCGTCGTCGTCCTTTTTCTTTTTGCTGAGCGTAGCGTTGATACGCTTATAGTGGTTGTAAACAGCCACCGAAAGGACGCGCTTTGCCTTGTCTTGACCGACGATGTATTTGTCGAGTTCCGCTTTGATTTCCGCGGGTTTTTTAAGAGGAATTTTATTCGTTTTCTTGCCCTTATTGTCGTCCGACCACTCGTCCACCATGGATTTGCAAATTTCAACGCATTCGTCGCAGATACAAACCCCGTCCGGCCCGGAAATCAAACGGTGGGTTTCTTCTTTGGGTTTTCCGCAAAAGGAACAAAATTGATTTTTATTCGCCATAATTCAGCTCCGTAATTTAATGGGTATGAAAAAAGGAAAGAGGCTATTTTGCCAAAATCCGTTTCAACGCATACCTGCCCCCGCCATTTTTTAATTTTGGGGAAGAAAACGCGCAAAACCTTGCGGATTTTGCGCGCGTAAGTTAAACCTTAAAAGGGTTTATCTTCTGGTGAAAACTCTGTCGATCAAGCCGTAAGCGCGCGCTTCGTCTGCGGACATATAATTGTCGCGGTCCGTGTCGCGTTCGATAATCGCGATATCCTTGCCCGTATTTTCGGAAAGGATACGGTTGAGTTTTGCTTTCGTGCGCAGAATATGTTCTGCTTGAATTTTGATGTCGCTTGCCTGACCCTGTGCGCCGCCGAGGGGCTGATGGATCATGATTTCGGAGTTCGGCAAAGCATAACGCTTACCGCGCGCGCCGCTTGAAAGAAGGAATGCGCCCATCGAAGCCGCCAAACCGATACAGATGGTGGAAACGTCGCACTTGATGTAGTTCATCGTGTCGTAAATCGCCATACCTGCGGAAACGGAGCCGCCGGGAGAGTTGATATACAAGCTGATGTCCTTCGTGGAATCCTTGCCTTCCAAATAGATAAGCTGTGCAACGACGGTGTTTGCGAGCGCGTCGTCGATTTCGCCGCTCAAAAAGATGATTCTGTCGTCAAGCAAACGGGAATACAAATCGTAAGATCTTTCACCCGAAGAGGTACGTTCTACAACGTAGGGAACTAAAACGTTTTTTTCCATATCAATAAGCCGTCCTTATGTTTTATTAGGGATTGCGACGCGCCCAAAGTTAGGCGCGCCGTAGTTAAGTGTATTTCGTATAACAGATTTAACGACCCATTTTCGGTACGTAAAAAGAATTTAAAAATTATTCTTCAACGTACATTTCGTTGTTTGCTTTAAGGAAGTCGAAGAGCTTGGTGATGACGATATCGCTGCTGATATAGTCGAACTGACGGGGATCCATATTCTTCTTGTATTCTTCTGCCGTCTTGTTGACTTCAGCCGCTTGTTTTGCGATTTGTGCGTCAACTTCTTCGTCCGTAGCTTCGATTTTTTCGTCCTTGATAAGCTGAGAAATAACGAGCTGGTTCAATACGTTCTTTTTCGCTTGTTCTTCGTAGTTCTTTCTGAATTCCGTAACGTCAACTTTCAAGAAATCGAGGTAGTCTTGAAGTTTTAAGCCTTGGTACATAAGCTGATATTCGAATTTCTTGACGAGGGAATCGATTTCTCTTTCGATCATCGCGTCGGGAATTTCTACTTCTGCGTTTGCGGAGATCGCTTCGAGAATGCTGTTTTCCGTAGCGTCGTTTGCACGGCGAGCCGCCTGCGCTTCCAACTTTTCACGCGTTTTAACCTTGTATGCTTCAAGCGTTTCGCAACCCGTAGCGTCCTTGATAAATTCGTCGGTAACCTCGGGAAGTTCTTTTGCTTGAAGGGCGTTGAGCGTTACTGCAAATACAGCCGCTTTGCCTTTCAAGTTTTCTGCTTGATAGTTTTCGGGGAAGGTAACGTTTACGTCCTTCTTTTCGCCGACGTTCATACCGACGACTTGTTCTTCAAAGCCGGGAATGAACGAACCACTACCGAGGGTCAAATCGTAGCCCTCTGCCTCGCCGCCGTCGAACTTAACGCCGTCAACCGTACCGACGAAGTCGATATTCGCGATATCGCCGTTTTGCGCCGCGCGGTCAGTAACGGGTACTTTACGTGCGTTTCTGTCAAGTACGCGGTTAAGTTCTGCGTCGATATCAGCATCTTCTACAGTATACGCAAATTGCTTAATTTTCATACCCGTGTAAGAGGAAATTTTTACCTCGGGTTTAACGGGAACGACAGCAACGATGGTTACGTTGTCGTCTTCCAACTTATCCACGGAAACTTCGGGGTCGCCTACAACCGTGAACTTTTTGCTTTCTTTGTCGATAACCTTGCCGTAATTTTCGTTGAAAAGGTTGTTGAGCGCGTCTTCGTAAAATACGCCTTTACCGTACGTATTTTCAATTACGTTTTTGGGCGCTTTGCCTTTACGGAAACCGTTGATCGCAAATCTGCCTCTCGTTTTGAGGTAAGCGTTTTGGATAGCCGCTTTCCATTCTTCACCGTCGAATTTGAGGGTGATTTTTACCGTGCTCTTTTCTGCCGCTTTGGTAGTGTACTTCATGGTTTGAAATTCTCCTGCATCTATATGAATTTTTATTTTTTTCGTGGTTTTGATAACACCGTTTTATATTTTACCATATTTAAGGAAGAAAATAAAGCGTTTTTTGCTCGTTTTTATTTACAATTTGCGATTTTTAGGGTATAATTTAGGGAAAGGAGAGGTTTTATGCCACAGGACGCTTTTCACATCCGCCGCTTGGCGACAGAATTGAATACCTTTTTAAAAGGCGGGCGCGTCAATCGCATTTCGCAAGTCAATAAAGACGAGCTCACCCTTATTATATACACCGGAAAGTCGACGGTTAAACTCATTTTGAGCGCAAATGCGTCAAATGCGCGCGTTTGTTTATCTTTGACGGAAAAAGAGCCTGCGCCCGTTGCGCCCAATTTTTGTATGCTTCTTCGTAAGCACCTGCAAAACGCGGAAATTTTAGCGGTTCGGCAGCACGAATTTGAGCGTATCATCGAAATCGATTTGCATTGTACGACGGATTTTTCGGAAAGCACGCGCACCTTGCATTGCGAGCTGATGGGCAAGTATTCCAACGTCGTCTTGACGGAAAAGGGCGTGATTTTGGGCGCGTTGAAAACGACGGCTTTAGAGGACAGCACGAGGCGCGTTTTGCTTGCGGGCGCGAAGTACGAATACCCCGTTCCGCAGGATAAATTATCCCCTTTTGACGGGGCAGGTATGCGTTCACGGCTGGAAAGCTATCTTTCCACACGTATGGAAGAAGTGGATTTGGAAAGCCTTGCGCTCTTTCTTTTTGAGAACGTTTCGGGACTTGCTTTGCCCACCGCAAGAGAAATCGTTTTGCGCGCGGCAAGGAAAGCAGGGTCGGTAAAAAACGCCCTTTCTTCTGCGTACGGCGCGCCGCTTTGGCAATTTGTGGGGGATTTTTGCTTGCACGAGCCGTGCGTTCCGTGTTTAAAAATGCAGAACGGTCAGGCGGTGGATTTTTTCGCCTTTTCCGTGGACGGCGGCGAGAAAATGCCCTCTTTGTGTAAAGCAGAGGACGAGTTTTTCACCCGTCGAGAAAGCAAAAAGGGGTTTGAGGACAAAAAGCGCAAGCTGGAAAATACCGCGCGCGGCTTAAAGAAGAAGCTCACGAAGAAGCTGCAAGACACCTTGGAGCGGTTGAGCGAGGCGGAAAAAGCAGAGGAATACCGCGTAAAAGGGGAGCTTTTGACGGCGAATTTGTACCGTATTGAAAAGGGTATGAGCGGCGTAGAGCTGGAAAATTGGTACGACGAGAAGGGCGGCACGGTGAAAATTACGTTGGATACCACCCTCTCGCCCGCCAAAAACGCGCAGAGATATTTTAAAATTTACAATAAGCACAAGCGCACGGCGGAAATTTTGACGCCGATGCTGAAAAACGAACGGGCGGAAATAGAGTACGTAGACAGCGTGCTGGTATCTATCGCGAACGCGGAAAACGCATTGGATTTAAAGGAAATCGAGGTGGAGCTTACCGAGCTTGGACTGCTCCGCGCGCCCAAGGAAAGGGTGGGCGGAAAGAAAAAAGAAACCCCTCTGCCCTACCGTGAATTCGAGTTCGAGGGTTTTAAAATTTACGCAGGGCGGAACAATATCCAAAACGACAGATTGCTCCGCGACGCGTCGCCCGACGACGTTTGGCTGCATACGCAAAAATACCACTCCGCACACGTAATTATTGCCGCACGAGGGGGGCAGGTACGCGATGAAATCATTTTACGGGCGGCGGAAATTTGCGCGTATTATTCCGACGGACGGGACGGGGATAAAATTCCCGTAGATTATTGTAAGCGAAAATTTGTTAAAAAGCCGAATAAGAGCAAGGCGGGGTTTGTCGTTTACACCGATTATAAAACGGTGCTTGTAAAGCCCAAACTTTGAAGTTTGACACAATCTTAGCGTGTTAACGACGTTTTTTAATTTAGAAACGTATGTGCGGGCGTCGCGCGTTGGACGAGCTTTTTGGGTTTGAAGTTTGACACAGTTTTTCAATTTGCCGCACCCCCCTTGTCTACCTCTGTTAAGGGAGTCGAGAAAAAGGCGCAAATCAAAATAAAACACGGTAGTTTGACCGTGTTTTTTGTTGTATACGAAATAACGCGAAGCGGTATTTCGCAGAAAACCACGTGATAGTCGCGTGGTTCGGTGGAGGTTTACCGACGGGTAGAAACGTCATACCGACTGAGCGAAGCGAGTGGAGCGTATCTCAAAAAAGTAAGAAGTAAGGGCGAAAAGTGAATAAGTGAGGTAAAGGTTTATAAAGAGATACACTCGACTACGCAATAAATTGCTTCGCTCGGTATGACAGGGGTTAATTTCGCAAAGAGAAAGCCCGTTGACGGGTAGCAAGTAACACGTGCATGACTGGCAGGTCAACCAAAGAGCATATTCGTGCTATGCCAGTGAACAAGGGCTATGCCCGAAAAAAATCAACCACCCGATATTCGGATGGTTGATTTTTTTAGTTTTCTTCGTCCTCGTTTTCCTCTTCCTCGTCGGGTTCGACAGGGGTGAGGGCAAGGTCGATAATTTGACGGATTTTTTGCAATACGTCCTCTTTTCCGTAGCCCGTTTCCGCGCTCGTTGCAAGCATATTATTCGGCGTGAGGTATAAATCTGCCGCAATCGCTTTGATATGCTCTTTCAGTTTCATACGCGAAAGTTTGTCCGCTTTCGTAAGCACTACGGTGAAAGGCAGGGTGTGGTAATGCAAAAATTCCATCATTTGCACGTCGTCTGCCGTGGGATCGTGGCGGGAATCGGCAAGCATAAACACGTGCGCGATATTCTCTTTGTCCTTAAAAAAGCTGTCTAAGGTCTTTGCCCATTTTATTTTTTCGCCCTTGGAAACGCGCGCAAAACCGTACCCCGGCAGGTCTGCAAGGATAAATTCGCCAAAGTCGAAATAATTGACAAGGCGGGTTCTGCCCGGCTCACTGCTCGTCTTAGCGAGCTTTTTGCGGTTTGCAAGCATATTGATAAACGAGCTCTTCCCGACGTTGGATTTTCCGCAGACGGCAATCATCGGCTTGTTCGGCGTGATGAACTGGTCTTTCGTTGCCGCGCTCGTGATAAACGTTGCGTTTTTAATGACGACTGCGGGCGGTGTATTTTGTTGTTTTTCGTGTTTCATCTCGTACATGGTATGTCCTAATGCTAAATGCGGAGAGCCGAATTCTGAATTTTTGGTAAAAATTATTTACAACGGACGCCGTCGCGGGGAGAGGGTTGTTCGCTGATGACGGGCAACGCCTTGGGCGCGCGTTTGCGTGCCTTGGGAGGTGTTTGCTCCGTTTTGTATTGCTCGAAAGCCGTTCCGCCCTCTAATACGACGTCGAAAACTTCGTCTACCCGCTTGACGGGGATAAAGGTGATTTCGTTTTTAAGGACTTCGGGCAATTCGGGCAGTTCGTTTGCGTTATCGAAAGGCATGATCACCGTTTTAATACCCAAACGGCGCGCCGCAAGCGCTTTTTCTTTTAAGCCGCCGATGGGCAACACTCTGCCGCGCAAAGTGATTTCGCCTGTCATCGCCACGTCGCCGCGTACCTTTCTGCCCGTCAATACGGACAAAATCGCCGTTGCCATCGTGATGCCTGCGCTGGGTCCGTCCTTAGGGGTTGCGCCCTCGGGAACGTGCACGTGCAAGTCCGTCGTTGTAAATTTTTCGTAATCAACGCCGTATTTTTCGGCGTGCGTACGGATAAAGGAGAGCGCCGCGAGCGCGGATTCCTTCATAACGTCGCCAAGCTGACCCGTAAGTTTTAATTCGCCCTTGCCCTGCATAGCGGTTGCCTCGACGGTGAGGGTCGTTCCGCCAACCGCCGTCCAAGCCAAGCCGTTGACCGCGCCGACCTCGGAAACAAAGCGTTCTTCGTCTTTTTTATATTTAACGACGCCAAGCAATTCGTGTACCTTGTCTTTATTCACGGTTACTTTGGGCAGGGTTTTATCGTCGGCGTACCGCACCGCGATTTTTCGGCAAATCGTGCCGATGGTGCGTTCCAAGGTACGGACGCCCGCCTCGCGCGTGTACCCCTCTATCGCCGTGCGGATACCCTCTTCCGTAAATCTTGCGCGAGCCGAGTTCAAGCCGTTCGCCGTAAGCTGTTTGGGAATGAGGTATTTGCGCGCGATTTCCAATTTTTCTTCCATCGTATAGCCCGAAAGTTGGATGATTTCCATTCTGTCGCGCAAGGGCGCGGGAATGGTTTCCAGCGAGTTTGCCGTGGTGATAAAGAGAACCTTGCTCAAATCGTAGGGCGCTTCGAGGTATCTATCGCGGAAGGTGGAATTTTGCTCGGGGTCGAGCACCTCCAAAAGGGCGCTGGACGGATCGCCGTGCATATCCGACGTAATTTTGTCGATTTCGTCGAGCAGGAACACGGGATTTACCGTGCCTGCGTTTTTCATGCCGTAAAGGATCCTGCCGGGCATCGCGCCGATGTAGGTACGGCGATGGCCGCGGATTTCCGCTTCGTCCTTCACGCCGCCGAGGCTCATGCGTACGAATTTTCTATTGAGCGCGCGCGCAATAGATTTTGCGATACTCGTTTTACCCACGCCGGGAGGACCTACGAAGCACAAAATGGGCGCTTTCATCGAGTTTGTCAGTTTTAAAACGGAAAGGTATTCGGTGATGCGCTCTTTGATTTTTTCTAAGCCGTAATGGTCCTCGTCTAAGACTTTTGCGCAGGCTTTGAGGCTTTCCGTGTCCTTGGTTTCTTCCGTCCAAGGCAGGGCGAGGACTTGCTCTAAATAGCTTGTAATTACCGTATATTCCGCCGACGACGAGGGCATTTTGCCCAAGCGGTCAATTTCCTTCAAGCACTTGGTTTCCAAGTCCTGCGGGAGGTGCTTTTCAAGTACCTTTGCGCGGTATTCGTCCTCTTCTTTGCCGTCGTCGCCAAGCTCGCTGTGAATGGCTTTTAACTGTTCGCGCAGGAAATATTCTTTTTGGTTTTGGTCGATATTTTGACGGACGGCGTTGGCGATTTTTTTCTCGATCTTCGCAATTTCCAGTTCGTCGTTTAAACAGCGTTCAAATTGCTTGAAGCGCTCGATAATTCTGTCCTCTGCCAAAATGCGCTGTTTGACTTCCGTGCGGACGCGCATGTTGGAAATGGCGAGGTCGATATAATCTTCCGCGTTTTCGCATTGGTCGAGTTTGGACAAGGCGTCCTTGCTGATTTTTCCGTCCGAGGCAAGCACGTCTTTTACGAGCGCCTTTGCCGTGCGGAAGTACGCCTCCTCCAACACCTCGTCGCCGCGAATGGTGAAGATGGGGACTGCAACGGCTTGGAAAAGCCCGCCCTCAACGGAAACGGAACGCGCTTTGGCGCGGTATACGCCCTCGCAGAGCACGCGAAGCGCACCGCCCGAAAGCTGGGCGACCTGTTTGATGCGCGCTACGCAGCCGACGGTGTATAAATCGTCGGGGGTAACGTCCGTTTTTTCCGTTTTGCGCTGTGTAAGAATAAACACGATTTTGTCGCCGGCAGCGGCTTTTTCAACCGCTTTTAAGGTCATCGATCTGCCGACCTCAAACGAGATGTTTGTGTGCGGAAACGCGACCTTGCCGCGCAAGGGAATGACGGGAAGTATATTATTGTTTGATAATAATTCGTTGATATTGTATTTTTCCATATATTTATTTTTACCCAAAAAAAGAGCGCTTTAAACAAACTTGAAGTTTGACACAGTCTTAGCGTGTTAACGACGTTCTTTAATTTAGAAACGATTGTATGGGCGTCGCGCGTTGGACGGGCTTCTGGCTTGAAGTTTGACACAGTCTTAGCGTGTTAACGACGTTCTTTAATTTAGAAACGATTGTATGAACGTCGTGCGTTGGACGGGCTTTTTTGGCTTGAAGTTTGACACAGTCTTACTACCAGCCGAACGTTCCTTAAAAAACTCCGTATCTGTGTTAGTTGACGGTTTCTTACAAGGTTTTTAAGTTTGACTCCATGCACTGCGTTTGGTTCATGTAAAGAAAAGGGCGGGAAAACCCACCCTTTTTCCGTATTTATCCGTCGTTTAGCTTTGTTGCTGTTCTTCCGTAGCGTCTGCGGTGTTGGTTTCGTTAGGCGTTTCGTTATCCTCAGAGGCGTCGGTATCCTCGGGATTGGTTGAACCGTAGCCGTAACCGTAGGAGTTATAGTAATAATATTTTTTATAACCGCCGTACGAGCTTACCTTAGGCGCTTTGTAGTCGTTTACAACGATACCGAGAAGGTTGACCTTTGCAAACTTCAAGGTGTTGATTGCGCGTTCGATATCGCTGATATACGAAACCTGATGACGGCAAACGAGCACGCCGCCGTCCGTCGAGGGCGCAAGCGCCAACGCGTCGGAAATCAAAAGAACGGGAGGCGTATCGATAATGACGTAGTCGAAACGCCGGCAAAGTTCTTCTAACAGCTTTTTCATTTCCTCGCTTTCCAACAATTCGTAGGGGCGAGGAGAGTGCGTACCGCAAGTGACGTACGAAAGATTTTCGTTGATGTGCGAGTGGTGTATCACGTCGTCCAAGCTGTTTTGACCGGACAGGAAATCGGAAAGACCGGGCGAGGATTTACGCTTAAAGTATTTCGCAATACGCCCCTTACGGATATCCGCGTCCACCAAAATGACCTTTGCGTCCGACTGCGCGAACATCAAAGCGAGGTTGGTGGTAACCGTCGTTTTACCGTCCTCGGGATAAGCGGACGTAACCATAATCGAAACACCGCGTTCCTTTTTGGGAACGGACACGGAAAGGGACGCTTTGAGGTTACGGAAGGCTTCCGTTACGTCGAAAGGAGTGTCCTTGCTGAGCAAATATTCCGCACGGTGGGAGTGTTTCTTGTGTTTTTTGGAGGCTTTATTTGCGCGTTGTGCGTGTGCGTGCGAGCTGATTTTCGCCGTTAATTTCTTAAAAAATCCCATTATTTCGCCTCCTGATTGGTATTTTTAGGCGCTTTCGTTGCAGCGACCTTTCTTGCGTGTGCTTCTTCGTTCAATTCGTCAATCGAAGGAACGATACCAAGGATGGGCACGTTGAATTTTCTTGTGATAACTTCCGTGTCGCGGAGACGCTTATCCGATTTATCGACGATGATGATAACGACTGCCGCGATGACGAGCGCTGCCGCGCCGAACAATAAGCCGTATTTGATGACTTGCGTCGTGCGGTGGTTGGGGTTGGTTCTGTGGATTTCGTCCGTACGCGTGATGCGTTCGCAGTTCGTTCCTTCGTAATCGGCAGGAACGGTCATATTGTTTTTAACGAATTCGGGGACGATGTCCTTAACGCGTTGATGTACCTCTTCCGCGAAGGGTTGGTTTTGCTCGCCTACGACGGCGATGTTGACGTAGATGAAGGAACGGGCAAGGTTGTTTGCGTCGTCGACGTCTGCGTTTGCTTCGAGGTAGGAATAGCTGACTGCGCCCGAATATTTCTTCAAAACATCCTTATAACCGGGAGTCGCGCGCCATAAATCCAAAGCCGTTTTTTCTGCTTCGTCAGCCTTGTAGAAATAATTTTCGTTAAGTTCCTTAATTTGTTTGGAAGCGGTGTCGACGCCCGTCTTTGCCGCGCTCCAGCTTTCGTAATAGGTATTCAAGCCGTCCGTTTTGTATATGTCGTTGTAAAGGGTGGAGTCGCCTTGTTCTTTTTCGCTTACCGCCTTTGCAAGCAAGGTTTCGTACGCGACCTCGCTGAATACGGAAGCGGTGGTGTGCTTGGGATAGAACTTAAACCATTCTTGATTGATGAGAGAGTTAAGACGGGTCAAAGCCTCTTCCTTTTGCGCTTTTTCAGTGGTTAAAGTTTCCAAAAGAGTCAATTGCCCATCCGCTTCTTCGCGGGCAATTTTAGCGACAACCAACGATTTTTCCAACTCGTCGTAAGCCCAAATTTTTTCGGGGTTGGCGGCTCTTTCTTCGTCGGAGGGTTCGCTTACCCAAGACCAAGAATAGCCCGTTTCCACGACGTTGCCAAGAGGGGTGGTTTCCCCCGCTTCAAACTTGAGCTTAGGCAACGTTTCGCCGTTTAAAAGAAGCTGCTCGGTGAAACTTTCCGATTCCAACAGCTTGACCATATTATCCATAACGTGTCTGCCGTAAGCGCCGTAAACGCCGAATTGGCTGGCGTTACTGCCCGACGACGCCTTGGGCTTTTCGGGGTTGACGTAAAATTCTACTCTCGTTCCGAAATGCAAATCGTTCCAGGACGTGTAAAGGGCAAAGCTACCCCCTGCGATACCTGCAACGAGAACGACAAGGATTAAAAGTTTGATTTTGCTGAGGAGAAGGCGTAATATCTCTAATAAGCTAACGCCGCCTTCTTCCTTTTGAACGTTTTCTTGCATCCGTTCCTCCTTCATATCTTTCGATAATATTTTTTCGTTGGTTAAGTTTTTGCGCCGCGTAGGCTTGTCCGCCTCTGCGTACGCATAGGCGCACCTTATATGCCGCGCAACATTCTGCCTTATTATAGCATTTTATTTTTTACTTGTAAAGTGTTTTTTATTAAAAAAGCGCATTTCCTAAATGGAAAAATTAACAATCCCTTTTTTCAATCGGGGAAAGAAGGTTTTTTATTCTGAAGAATAAAAAGAACCGAGTGGGTCGTAAGGGGTTTTTGCGCGTGCAAACAGGTCGGAAAGCTGATTTTGCGAAAGGTTGAACAGATGAGTTTCCTTTTCGTCGTATACTTCCACAACGAGATAGCTATCCTTGGAAATAAAGCGCAAAACGTCTTTAATGGGGCAGGAGGCAAGCACGGCGACGCGGCGTATTTCCGCCCCTCTTTTTAACGCGTTCTTCACGGAAAAATCCATGCGCTCGTAAACGGCGTTTTTGTTTGCGTTTCCAAATCCGCTTACCGTCAAAAAAACGGCGAAAATCAGCGCGGAAAGATTGAATTGTCCGCGGGCGCATTGCAGGATGAACAAGACGAGAAAGGCGGCGGCAAATAGAAAGGTAACCACGCGGCATATCTTTGCGGCGCGCGCCTCGGCTTTTTGCTCTGAAAGGATAGATTTTTTAAAAATCCGCGCGAGGACGCAACGGAGCACGCGACCTCCGTCCAAGGGATAGGCAGGGAGTAAATTGACGAGCGCAATGGCAAGCGAGGAATAACACGCAACGTCCGTGAACGCGTACATGGTAGGGGTCAACCACCATAAAGCGACGAAAAAACCCGCTGTGAGAAGGTTGCAAATCGGCCCGCAAAGCGCCACGAAAATTTCGTCTTTTAGCGAAATGGAGTGCAAATCTCCGTCGATGACCGCACCGAAAGGCATAAGCACGATAGAGCGGAGCTTATACCCGAGTTTGGCGGCGGCAAAGGCGTGCGCGCATTCGTGTTGTAACGCGACAATCGTGCTGATAAGAAAGAGAAAAAGTTCCCCTTTCAAGGCGTAAAAAACACCGACGGCGAGAAAGAGCGGATGTAGACGGAAAAACCGAAAAATACGGAAGAACGAGGGGCGTTTTTTGGTTTTGATAGAAGAAAACGGACGGGGTTTCCGTCCGTTTGGCGTTTCCTCTCTGCTTTCAGAGTGTTTCGTATTGCGTTTCAAGCCGACACCCCGTTATTCTTCGTTTACCCAAGCGAGGCAATTTTCTTCGGTCAAACGGAAGCAGTTGAGGAGCTCTCCGTCGGAATACATCGTTACTTGCACTTCCGTTTCTCCATCCGAAAAACCTACGGGCACGTTTTCTTTTACCTTGTCGCCTACCGCGTAGAAAACTTGGTCAAGCCCGTTAAATACCCCTGTAAAGGTGGTGGAATAACGGATTTTTACCATATATCCGTCCTCCGTTTGGGCGATTTCCGCAACCTCGCCGTCTGCGGCGGGATAGACGCAGCACTCGTCCGTGAAAGACAAAACGCCCGTTTCGGATAAGCTGAGAGTAACGTTTGAAAAATCGCTGACGATGGGGGAAAGTTCAAAATCCGAATACACGCGGTTGTTCACCGTCTGCGTTTCTTGCACGCCCATCATACCTCTGAAAAAGGTGTTGATGGCGCTTCCGGGCAAAAAGACGTTGGTGAGAAAAATTGCGCCGCAAAGCGCGCACGCGCAAGCGAACTCTACCCCCAGCGCAATACGGACGGCTTTCGGCATTTTTTTGTCTTTCGTCGCGTACACGGTAGGAGGATTTTCTTGTTTTTGGTCTAAATTTGGCTCGATAGAAGCAAAGCCGTTCCGTTCAAAATCGCGCATTTCGTCCGCGGCGTAAAGGCGGACGGTGTCGATGCGTTCGGGTACGGGGTCAAGGCGCAACGCGCCCTCGTTTTGTATTTCTTCAACGGGCGTGTAAACGGGTTGGTTCTCGTTTGCAACGGCGGGCGTTGCCGCGTTTTCGTTTTCCTCCCCTATCCGCTCGTTGACTTGCGCTATTACCGTGTCCTTTAAAGGGGGAGCAGGCAAAACCGCCGTGTTTTGCACGGGGATATTTTCCGTGTTTTTAGCGGGCGCGGGCGGGGTGTTTTTTTCATTCTTTTTACGGCGTTTTTTGCGAACGACGTTGACGGTGGAAACGGGGATCTCTAACATTTCCGCATATTCGATTTCTTGGTTCATAGCTGTTCTCCTTATGCGTTGCTTTTGGTTTATCTTATGCGCCGTTTTTCTTTTTTAGAACAAAAAAAGCAAAGCCGATTCAGCTTTGCTTTATTTGCGTTGCGGGTAACGATTTATTCCTCTTTTTGCGAGGCGGAACAGTGCCCGTAATACCAACAAGGATAAGGCTTTTGGCAGTGCTCGCCGATGGAGACGCAGGGCATACACGCGTCCTTGCGTTTGAGTTTTCCAAGCTCAAAAATGCGGTTGTAGGCAATTTGTTCGGCGGCGCGCGCTTCTTTGGTTACGTCTGCAACGCGGTAGGTCGTTCCCTCGTGCGTGAGGATTTCCGCCGTCTTTCCGCAAGCGTCGGGGGGTAAGCCCTCGGGCGGTTCGTCCCCGCGCAAAATCAAATAACTGCCCGTAATACGCACGCCGCACTTGCGCAGGATCAGGCGTTGAAAGCCAAGGTCGGCGATAAACTCCTCGCGGACGCGCCACGTATTTTTTACTTCGTAAACGGCGTAACCCTCCCCCGTCTTTCGCAAAATATCCGCCGCGCAGAAATTGCCGTACCAAGTAAACGCCGCCTCGCAGATCACGGGCGTTTTTTGCGCCAAAAGAGAGGTTGTATCGGCAATCATTTGGCTGTAATTCAGCCGTCCGTCCTCACGGTAGGCGGTGGTTTCGGTAAACGCGCCGAAAATCCCCATCGCCTTATCTCCAAACTCGTTGCCGGCGTCAAGGCGGGCTTGTACTTCGGGCGGAATGATTTTCAGCTCGGGCGCGTGCGCGTCGAGCCACAACATTTTTTCGCATTGTAAACCGCGGACAAAATCCGTTTTGGAAATGGGCATATCGTTACGCTCCGTTAAAAATTTACCCTTTTAGTATAGCAAAACGAAGAATTTTTGTCAAGAATTGATGAACTCGCCGTTATTTGGCAAAAAAATTTTTTTAAAGAGGTATTTACAAAGTATAAAATATATGCTATAATGCGTTTACAAAAAACCCAAAAGGAGGTTTTCTATGACGAAAAAGAAACTTGCGCTTGGGAAAGCCGTTTTTTCCTTGGCGATTATTATCGTTTACGTTGGATTTTTAATTTTCTTCTTTACATACGGACAGGGCGCTTTTCAGCGCGCGGCGGATAAAATGGGGGAGCAACAAACGCTTGGCGGAATCGGGGCGGCAGTTGGGCTGACTTTCGCTTTGATCGCGTTGATCGCTTTTGCAATACCCGGTTTACTGTTTATCATTTCTTGCATCGGTAATTTTGCAAGTAAGGGTAATAAGGTGGTTGGATTTACCGCAGTGAGCTTGGTTGCGGAAATTTTGGCGTGCGCCGCGTTGTTCTTCCTTTCCTTATTCGCGATGGACGGAACGCTGTACGACGCGATAATGGTTGCCGCAACGGGCGTGTTTGATTTGGCGGTTATAGCGAGCTTCGTACATAGTATCGTTGTGTTGGTCAAGCAGAAAAACGCGCAAGAATAATTGCATATTGTAACGAAAAAAAGACGGCAACCGCCGTCTTTTTTGTTGCTTACTATAATTCCGCACGCCCCATTTATCAAAACTCTGCGGTTGCGGGCAAGGTTTCCGTTTTGCCTTGCAGGGTGTAGAGGTCAAATTCCGTGTCGATATCGAAATCCTCTGCCGAATCAAACGCGGCGAGCTTGGAAACGGAAACCTCATACGCCGTCATTGTGCGGACGTCCGTTTCGGAAATCTTCTTTTGATATTCGCGGCTCTGTATCCGTCCCGAAATGGCGATTTTGTCGCCTACGCAAAGATTTTTAACGAAGCGCGCGTTTCTGCCCCACGCAATACAGGGGATATAGTCGGATTTGTTATACGCGCGGTTGACGGCGACGAGTACGTCGGCGATTTCGCGGTTGAACGGCGTAGTGCGATAGACGGGCGGTTTGCAGATATAACCGCTCAAAAGTATGGTGTTTGGGTTCTTCTCGGGCAATTCGGGGAGTAATTCGCGGACGAAAACGGTGAGCATGAGCCGCGATTTTCCGTTTTCTATCTTGTTATAGCTGCGGAATTGGCCGAGTGCGCAAATCGTTTTTCCCTTGGCGAGCATACCCCCTTGAATAAGGCGTTCGGAGAGGGTCACGGGCAGAATATCCGCCTGCCCCGAAAGGCGCATAACGCGGACGAAAAATTCGTAAAACCCCTCGCCGTATACCTCGTGGGAAAACGTGGCGTCGCTGACGATTTCCCCCATTACGTAGACCTTGTTGTTTTTTTCTGTTACGTAGTTCATATATACCTCCTGGTGTAATAAAATATTATATATTTTAAATATTGAATGCTGAACGCTGCATTGCGGATAAATTTATACGATGATTTCAAATTTCAAACTTCAAATTTTTCAGTTGATTAAAAATTGCCGTCCGTTGTGGTCGATGGCGTAGTTGTCTTTATAAATCAGCTCGGAAATAGGTACGAAGGTAAAGCCTCTGTTTTTGAGAGTAGCGAATATCATCGGCAGCGCCTCGGCGGTGTGTAAACCGTTGTTATGGCAGAGAATGATCGACCCGTTTTTTGCGCCGTTGACGATACGCAGGGCAATCTCTTGCGCCGAAAGATTTTTCCAATCCAGCGAATCCACGTCCCATTGAATGGGGTATAAGCCCATTTCTTTGCAGGTATCGATGAGGGTGTTGTTATAATCCCCGTACGGGGGACGGAATAGGGTTACTTTTTTACCCGTGATTTTTTCGATGGCTTGCGCGGAGGTGGTCAATTCGTCTTGTATCTGCGCCTTAGAAAGTTTGCTCATATACGGGTGGGTACGGCTGTGCGTGCCCATTTCGTGTCCCGCGTCTATGATTTTTTGCACGTAGTCGGGGTATTTTTCCACCCAGAACTGCACGGCGAAAAAGGTGCAGCGCACCTCGTTTTTTTGCATATATTCAAGCAGCTTGTCGGTATGCTCGACGCCCCATGCGCAATCGAAGCTGATAGCCACCTTTTTCTCGTCCGTTTCCACGCTATAAATGGGCAAAGAACGGCTTGAACTCGTACCTGCCCCCGTCGTTTTCATATTTTCGCGCCCCGTCCGTATGCAATAAACAAGGGTGGAAGTGAGCGCAAAAAGAACACAAAAAGCGCAGATAAGGGCTACATATATCGAAGAAAAACGGCGTTTTGGCGAGTGAAAGGACATAAATTCCGCTCCTATTGTACGAGATTTGGGATTGTCATAATTTCAAAAGGTTTGACAGATTTTGTCTATTTTTGACAAAATCAGGAAGGGTGAAAAACAACGTGGGATAAAATATACTATTCGTACCGCCGGCGAGGTATGCCCGCAAAAGGGAAAAATGGCAAAAAAGACGTGGAAACGGTTTACTTTTTAATAAAAAGCGTGTATAATAATATGCAATTTAAAAAGAGGAAGAGAAATATGCGGATTTGGGCAAAATTGATGACGGACGGAAAAATTCAAAAGCAGTTCGTGTATGAAAAAACGGAGCAGTTGACCTACTCCCGTTTTTTAGATTATCTTATTGATATTTGCCATGAGTTGGATATTCCCACTCCCGTACTTACCAAAACGCATATTTTTAATTTTGCCAAGTTTAACCACGTCAAATTCCCTACGCGGGATTTTGTGGAGACGCTTGGGTACGATTATCTGTTTTTAGAAAACCTTTTTTAACGAAAATAAGCAAAGGAGAAGGAAAATGACGGCTTTTGAACGTGAAGTTTTGAATATTTTGACCGAGGACGCGCGTATTTCCGCAGGCAAGATCGCGGCGATGCTTTCCGTAACGGAGGAGGAAGTAAAGGCGTGTATTTCGGGCATGGAAAAGAGCGGTTTGCTCGTAAAATATACTGCTATCATCAACAGCGAAAAAGCGGAAGAGGCGAAAGTCGAAGCGCTTATCGAGGTGAAGGTTTCGCCTAAGAAAAAGGAAGGTTTTGACGGAATTGCAAAGCAAATCGCCTCCTTCCCCGAGGTAAAAGCCGTGTATTTAATGAGCGGAGCGTACGACCTTGCCGTGTTTATCGAGGACAAAACCTTACAGCAGGTTGCGCGCTTCGTTTCCGAGCGGATCTCCACCTTTGACGGCGTAATGTCCACCGCCACCCATTTCATTTTAAAGAAGTATAAAATTGAAGGTGTGATGACGGAAAAAGAGGACGTGGATTACCGCCAAATCATCGTGTAAAAACAGAGAAACCGCTACGCAGTACAGCGTTGCGTTGCGGCAACCCTCGGTTGTATACGCCTTCGTATGCGCCCTCTGTTTTTCCTTACGCGCCTTGTCTTGCTGCTTGCGTCTTGCTCTGCTTCCGTTCTTTAACGAGCGGCGTAAAAATCCAACCGCAATTCAGCGCTCAATATTTAAAAAAAGCAAAGCTTTTTCAACCTAACGATTATGCGAGATTTTGTAAATAAAAAAGCAAAACTTATTCAACCGAGCGGTATCCGTAAATTTTTCGATATCGTATCGACGACGGAAGGCGCGATTTCCCTTGGCGTGGGCGAGCCTGATTTCGTTACGCCGTGGAAAGTCCGTTCTGCTGCGATCACTTCCCTGCAACGCGGGTATACGCAATACACGGGCAACCGCGGTTTGCCCGCCTTGCGCGAACTGATTTCCCGCTACTTAGACGAGCGGTTTAGTCTGCAATACGACCCCGCCCATATTTTGGTAACGATAGGCGGAAGCGAAGCCATCGACCTTGCCCTCCGCGCGTGTATCGAGCAAGGCGACGAGGTGCTTATTCCCGACCCTGCCTACGTGTCTTACTCCCCTCTCGTGGCTATGTCGGACGGTACGCCCGTGCACGTGGAGTGCCGTGAAGAGGACAATTTTGTTTTAAAGCCCGAATACCTCGAAAAGGCGATTACGCCGAACACGAAAGCGATTATTCTCACCTATCCCAACAACCCGACGGGCGCGATTATGACCAAGGCGGAATTACAAGCGATTGCGGACGTCGTTATCCGCCACGATCTGCTTGTCATTTCCGACGAGATTTACGCGGAGTTGACCTATGGTCAAAAGCACGCGACGATAGCGGCATTGCCCGGCATGAAAGAGCGCACGGTGTACGTGAGCGGTTTTTCCAAGGCGTTTGCGATGACGGGTTGGAGAATGGGCTACGTTTGCGCGCCTGCGGAGATTGACGAGGCGATGTTCAAAATCCATCAATTTGGGATCATGTGCGCGCCGACGATGTCGCAATACGCGGCGATAGAGGCGTTAAAGGACGGATTTTCCGACGGTTTTGCCACCGTTGCCGAGATGCGCGAATCGTACGACAAGCGGCGTAAGTTCGTTTTACATTCCTTGCAGGAAATCGGTTTGCAGTGTTTTGAGCCGCGCGGCGCGTTTTACGCCTTTCCGTCCGTCAAATCGACGGGTATGAACGCGGAAGCGTTTGCAAACGGATTGCTTTCCGCACAGAAAGTGGCAGTCGTGCCCGGAAATGCGTTTGGGCAGTTTGGCGAAAACAACGTGCGTATCTCTTACGCGACGAGTATGACGGCGCTTTCGGAAGCGTTTGACAGAACGTCCGCCTTTTTATCCAAAAAATAAGGCGAAAAAGGGCGAGTGAAAAAACCCGTCAAAATCCGCCTAAAAATTGTGTAAAGAAAAGTGTAGAAAGCGTGAAATTCTTTCGAAAGGCTTTAAAACTGATTGACAAACGCCTAAAAATAGGCTATAATGAGGACAATGAAAGAGAAATGCCGTGGCTTTTGGAAAATAAAAAGTCACGGTTGTATTTTTAACGTTCCGCAGGTGGACGGTTTTTTTACGTGTAATTTTCGGTAAATTGGGTTCGTTCCGAGAGGGAAAAGTGAAAAAATCAAGCCAAAATATAACGCGCGGAACAGGAGGAGTTTTATGTCGGAACAACAGTTTGAAATGACCCAAAAAGGCTACGATGAAGCCGTTGAACGTTTGAAATATTTGCAGACGGTTAAACGTCAAGAAATCGTTGAGCGTATTTCCGAGGCGAGAAGCCACGGCGATTTGTCTGAAAATGCGGAATACGACGCGGCGCGCAACGAACAAGCGGCAAACGAGGGCGAAATCGCAGAGCTTGAATATAAAATCAAAAACGCGGTTATCGTAACCATCAGCAACGATACCTCTTACGTACACATCGGCTCGCACGTTACCGTATACGACGAGGATTTGGACGAAGAAGAAACGTATGAAATTACCGGTTCGATGGAAGCAGACCCTATGGCGAACAAAATTTCCAACGAATCCCCCGTCGGCAAAGCGCTTTTGAAACACAAAGCAGGCGAAACGGTAAAGGTTGCAGCGCCCGACGGCGAATACAAATTGCTTATTAAGAAAATTTTCTGATAAACTGAGGTCTACAAATGCAAGAAAACAAGAATAACGCGCCCGTGAACGGCGCGACGGAAGAAGAACAGCTCATCGAGCAGGCGCGTATCCGCCGTGAAAAGCTCGCAAAGCTCGTTTCCGAGGGTAAAAACCCCTATGAACAAGTAAAATACCCCGTGAACGCGGATTCCGCAACCGTCAAGGAAAACTTTGAGGCGTACGAGGGTAAAGAGGTTGTGATGGCTGGGCGTATGATGTCCCGCCGTGTTATGGGTAAGGCGTCCTTCTCCCACATCGCGGACAGAAGCGGCTCTATCCAAATTTACGTAACCCGTCAAGATATCGGCGAAGAAAATTATATGTCCTACAAAAAGGACTACGATATCGGCGATATTTTCGGCTTTAAGGGATTTGTATTTAAAACGCAGACGGGCGAGGTTTCCGTACACGTGCAAGAGCTGACCCTTTTGACGAAATCTCTGCTTCCCCTGCCCGAAAAATACAACGGCTTGCAGGATAAGGATATGAAATACCGCTTGCGCCACCTTGACCTTATCATGAACAAGGACGTGCGCGACACCTTCCGTAAGCGTTCGCTTATTTTGAAGGAGATCCGCAATTTCTTGGATAATCGCGGATATTTGGAGGTGGACACTCCCACCTTGTTGCCTTTGGAGATCGGTGCGGACGCCCGTCCCTTCAAAACTCACCACAATGCGCTGGATTTGGATATGTATATGCGCGTGGAAACGGAGCTTTGCTTAAAGCGCCTTATCGTCGGCGGTATGGACAAAGTATACGAGGTGGGCAGAATTTTCCGTAACGAAGGTATGGACGCGTACCATAACCCCGAATTCACGACCATCGAAATGTACGAAGCGTACAGCGACTATATCGCGATGATGGATATGATTGAGGAAATGTACAAGACGGTTACCCTCAAGGTTTGCGGCACGCTGGACATTACCTACCAAGGCACGGAAATCCATATGGGCAATTGGACGAGATTGACCATGGCGGAGGCTGTGAAAAAATACGCGGGCGTGGATTATAACGATTGGGCAACGGACGAGGACGCAAGGGCGGCGGCAAAGGCGCTCGGCGTAGAGCTTGAACACGAAAACGCAACCAAGGGCTGGGTGCTTATCGAGCTTTTCGACGCGTTCGTAGAAGATAAACTTATCCAACCCACCGTAATTTACGATTATCCCGTAGAAAACTCCCCCTTGGCAAAGCGCAAGCCTTCCAACCCCGCGTTTACCGAACGCTTTGAGTACTTCATTTGCGGACACGAATACGGTAACGCGTTTTCGGAGCTTAACGACCCCATCGATCAAAAACAGCGTATGACCAAGCAAATTGAAGCAAAGCGCGCAAAGGGCAACAACGAAGCGCAGGTGGACGAAGATTTTATCAACGCGCTTGAATACGGTATGCCTCCCACAGGCGGTTTGGGTATGGGTCTTGACCGTTTCGTAATGCTGCTTACCGACAGCTCTACGATCCGCGACGTTATCCTCTTCCCGACGATGAAGCCGAAAAAATAAGAAAAAACACCGTGCATAATTATACAAGTTATGCGGTGAAAATTCAACTTCAATAAATACCTGCCCCTATCGTTTGGGTATAATTTATTCATTTATACTAAAAACATACGGCGCAACGGAGAAAACGATGGATGCGAAAATCACAAAACAAAGATTGAGCAGAATGCTCTCGTACGATTGGGTTAAAATTATCGGCGTGATCGTGGCGATTTGTATCGTGTGGTCGCTCGTGTTTACGATGACGGCAACGCAGATTACGCCCACGCAAAAATTTTACGTGTACAGCTACGTGGGCAACAACGGCTTTTCGACGAAATTTACCGATTTGTATCAAAAGACGCACGAAAACGAATTTTCGTATGAAATCCTTGAACTTGGACGAGAGGAGCTTGGCAACGAAGTAAACACCATCTTGGAAGCGCGCTTTGCCGTTGGCGAGGGCGACTTGATGTTTATCGCAAACGCGCCCAATAAAAAGGACAGCTATACGGTTGGCGAGGGCGAGGAAGCGGAAACCCGTTATTACAACTACACCGAAACCTTTGCGCGTGGACGCGTTCGTTTCTTATACACCTTAGAGGGCGAAAACAGTTATTTCACGCAAATCGAAGCCTACCTTTCCAAATATTTCTTTGACGATAGCGGAAAAGCGGATTGGGAAAACGGCGCGTTGGACGAGGAAAAAGCGAAAGCGGATTTCCGTACGCGCGTTAAAAAAGATAAGCGTTTTAAGACGGAAGCGCAGCTTGTCGTGGGCGAAGAGGCAGATATCAAGCGTTTAAACCGTTATCGCGACGCGTTAAAAGAGTTTTACGATTATTACGATCAAGCGCTTGTGCGTTTTGAAACCGTAACCGTTACCGATTACGACGGTACGGAAAGGGAGTATACCTGCTATTTGAATTTAAACCCCTCGACGGTAGTGTTGGATGAAAATGGGGAAAAAACGTGGAGCGACGAAGGCAATCTTTCGTACAGCGAAACCGTTCCCAACGACGGTTTGACGAAATATCTTTCTTACAACGAGGAGCTTGAACAAAAAGACGGCGGCACAAAGCTGAACACAACCTCGAAAAATATGTGCGTAGGCTTTTTGACGATGGACAGCTTAGAGAAAAAATACCGTGTGGAAGAAGGTTTCCAAACGGAGGGCTTGTTGCTTGTCAACGCATTGATCAGAGCGGCGCACGGCATTGAAAAATAAACGAAAGAGGAACGGCGAAAACCGTTCCTTATATTCTAAAAGGAGGGTGTATGCGTGCTGTTTTTAAAGACGAAGAGGTGTTGAAGAATTGTAAAATCGCGCAGATGTTGCAAAATCAGCCCCCTCACCTTTCCTTTCACACCCCCGGACATAAAACCGCCGGTTGGGATATAACGGAACTTGACTATTCCGACAATCTTGCCTCCCCGACGGGCTGTATCGCCGAGGCGGAAAAAGATATTGCGGATATACTCGGCGCGTGCAAGAGTTTTATTTTAACGGACGGAAGTACCGCGGGCGTTTTGTCTATGCTCTATGCGGCAAAAAACATGGGCGCAAAGCGGGTCTTGACCTCGGAAAGCGCACATAAAAGCGTGTTTAACGGTTGCGCGGCGCTTGAATTAGAACTTCTTCTCTACCCTGCAAAAATAAGCAAAAAAATACCGTTACCCCATACCATGTACGAGTTGAAATGCGGATACCCCTCTCTTTTAGAGGTTGCGGACGCCCTGCTTTTTACCTCCCCCGACTATTACGGGAACGTGGCGGACTTAGCGGAAATCCGCAAGTATTGCGAACAAACGAAAAAAATGCTGCTTATCGACGGCGCGCACGGCGGACACTTGCATTTGGATAAAGAAATTTACGCGGGCGCGTATGCGGATATGTGGGTGGACGGCGTACATAAAAGTTTGCCTGCGCTTACGCAAGGCGCGGTGGTTTCGGCAAGGACGGAGAAATTTGCCGAGGCGCTTCAAAAGGGAGTGAATATTTTCCGCACCACAAGCCCTTCTTATCCGATTATGGCGTCGGTGGAATACGCGGTGAAATATCCCCGTAATTTCGAGCTTGAAAAACGGGCGAAGGACTTTGCAAAGTCCCCCCGCGTTTATGCAAACGAAGATTGGACAAAGCTTTGCGCTCTGTTTGGCGAAAACGCCTTTGCGGTGGAAAAAATTTTGCAAAGCGAAGGGA
Source organism: Clostridia bacterium (assembly GCA_017468085.1). Lineage (GTDB taxonomy): Bacteria > Bacillota > Clostridia > Christensenellales > Borkfalkiaceae > Scatosoma. Next base: position 36,840 of record JAFUJR010000019.1, read on the forward strand.
TTTACGCGGAGTTTTGCGACGGAAACGCGCTCTGTTTCTATCTCTCGCCTGCCACCGAGCTTGCCGATTTTGAGCGATTAAAAAACAGACTGGAAAGGCTTTTTGAGCAATTCCCGTTTACAACGGACGGCAAAAAGGAAAGCACGGAAGAAAGTCGCGTGGAAATCGTGGACGGCGCGACGGAATGGCTGTCGCTTGACGAGGCGGTGGGAATGGTGAGCGCAGAGTTCTGCGGTTTATTTCCGCCCTGCACCCCGCTTATTTCCCGCGGGGAAATCATTACGGGCGAAAAAATATCCCTTTTAAAGAGGGCAACGCACACTTTTGGATTAAAAAATGAAAAAATCGCCGTATGGAAAGGGGCGAAAAAGGAATAAACTATATGGAAAAGACGGGTAAATTTATCACTTTTGAGGGCTGCGACGGTTGCGGCAAGAGCACGCAATTAAAAATGCTCAGCAATTATTTGACGAGCGAAAACGTCGCGCACGTTTTCACGCGTGAGCCGGGCGGCGGCAAGATTTCCGAGGCGATCCGCGAAATTTTGCTCAGCGGTAAAAATATGGAGATGACGGACGAGTGCGAGGCGCTTTTGTACGCCGCTTCGCGCGTGCAGCATCTCCGCGACAGAGTCGACCCCGCGCTTAAAGAGGGAAAACTCGTTATCTGCGACAGATACGTGGATTCTTCCTTGGCGTACCAGGGCTACGGCAGAGGCTTAGGCGTGGAATTTATTGGTAAAATCAACGCTTACGCCTTGGAAAACTACCTGCCCGACGTAACGATTTTTATCGACCTTAGCCCCGAGGCGGCGTTCAAGCGCAAGCACGGCGCAGACCAAAACGACAGATTAGAATTGGCGGGCATGGAATTCCATAACCGCGTTTACGAAGGGTTTAAGGCGCTCGCGAAAGAAAATCCTGACCGTTTCGTTTGTATCAACGGTGAACAGACCCCCGACGAAATTTTTGCGCAAGTCCTTTCCGCGCTCAAAGAAAAAGGCTGTTTATAAGGAGCGGAAGAATAGACTATGCAGGTTTGGGAAATTCTGCTTTTGGCGCTTGCCGTGTCGATGGACGCGTGCGCCGTGGCGATGACGGACGGAATGTGCGAAGCGAAAATGCCGTTAAAGCGGGCGTTGCTCGTCGGCGTGTTTTTCGGCGCGTTTCAGATGTTGATGCCTATCATCGGATACTTTGTCGCCGCGCTCGTCGCCAACGTATTTTTACAAACGTTTGAAAAAATTTCCGCATGGGTGTCCTTTGCTTTGCTCGCTTTCTTGGGTGGTAAAATGTTGATAGAAAGCATTGTTGAAATCGTCAAAGCCAAACGTGAAAAAGAGCAAACGGAGGGGGCAGGTACGTGTCCAATTGAAAAAGATAAGAAAAAACCTTGGGTTTTACAACTGACCTTACAAGCGGTGGCGACCTCTATCGACGCCTTGGCGGTAGGCGTTACGTTGAAGATGGCGGCGCTTAGCGAAATCGGGCTTGCGATGGGCGTTTGGGGTTCGACGGCGGTGATCGGCGCGGTAACCTGCGGACTGTCTATTGCGGCGGTGTTTATCGGTAAAAAGGTGGGCAATAAGCTGGCGGATAAGGCGGGTTTGCTCGGAGGAGCGGTTCTGCTCGCTATCGGTATCAAGATCCTGATAGAAGGGTTAATTTAACAAAAAAAGTAAAAATCGGCGTGCAAATCGGACAAAATCCGCGCCGTTTTGTGTATAAACGGTGAACGTTTGCTAAATGTTTGAAATATTCGGGCGGAAACGCTTGAAAAAGCGGCTTTGATATGATAAAATAAAGCAACGAAACGCGCATACGCAGAAAAAGCATAGCTTTTTTGTTTAAAACGAACGCGGCGCGTTTATAAATTTGGTAAACAATGTAAATAATTCGCTTGACAGTAAGCGAAAGGAGTTTATTTTGAGAAAAAAGACAAAAGCATTTTGGTGGATATTATTGGCGGTGGTTCTGCTCGTCGTGGGCGGGATTATCGTTTTTAATATCATAAACAAGGGTACGTCGTTGAATTTCACGCAGATACAATCCCTTATCGAAACGGGCAAATACAACGATAAGCAAACGGAGCCTATCGTCATCAAGGAAATTATTTGGGACGCTTATCAGTGGACTGCCGTTTCTGTAAACGGTGAAAAATTCTATACTATCGGCCCGAGCATGTATACGGCGAGCAAAGACGTATTCGATATGGTAAGAGCGTGGGAGGCGAGCGGTATTTCCGTTTCCTATACCGACCCCAACGCGGGCAGTATTTGGTCGAGTCTCCTTCCCTTCTTGGGTATTTTGCTTGTAGGTTTCCTGTTCTTTATGTTGATGCGCAGCGCAACGAGCGCAGGTAACCCTACGATGAGTATGGACAGATCGAGAACGCGCGCGCAAAGCAACGTGCAGGTTCGTTTTTCCGACGTTGCGGGCGCAGAGGAAGAAAAAGAGGAATTGCAGGAAATCGTGGAATTCCTTAAATCCCCTAAAAAGTTTTCAAACTTGGGTGCAAGAATCCCTGCCGGCGTGCTTTTGGTAGGCCCTCCGGGTACGGGTAAAACCTTGTTTGCCAAAGCGGTTGCGGGCGAGGCGGGCGTGCCCTTCTTCTCCGTTTCCGGTTCGGATTTCGTGGAAATGTACGTCGGTGTGGGCGCGAAGCGTGTGCGCGAATTGTTCGATATGGCAAAACGCAGTCAGCCCTGTATTATCTTCATCGACGAAATCGACGCAGTGGGCAGGCGCAGAGGCGCGGGTCTTGGCGGCGGCCACGACGAACGTGAACAGACCCTCAACCAAATCCTCGTACAGATGGACGGCTTTGAAAGCAACGACGGTATCATCATTATGGCGGCAACCAACCGCGCGGATATCCTCGACCCTGCTTTGCTCCGTCCTGGTCGTTTCGATAGACAAATCACCGTCAACCTGCCCGACGTAAAAGGCAGAGAGCAAATTTTGAAGGTACACGCAAGAAATAAGCCGATGGCGAAAGACGTCAACTTCAAGACGGTTGCGCGTATCACCGCAGGTTTCTCGGGCGCAGAGCTTGCAAACCTTCTCAACGAAGCGGCGATCCTTGCGGCGCGTAAGGGCAAAAAGGCGATTGGCAATTTGGAGCTTTACGACGGCATCAACAAGGTGTTGATGGGTCCTCAAAAGAAAAGCCGCGTCGTAACCGAATCCGACAAGCGTTGTACGGCGTACCACGAGGCGGGACATGCGGTTTTGGCTTGCCTTTGCAAGCATTGCGACCCTGTCCACGAGGTTTCGATTATTCCTCGCGGGCATGCGGCGGGTTATACGATGACAAGACCGGACACGGACGACAACGACGTTTCGTACAACAAGCTCGTAGACAATATCTGTATGTCGCTTGGCGGCAGAGTTGCGGAAGAACTCGTTATTCAAGACGTAACGACGGGTGCGAGCGCCGATCTTCGACACGTATCCGACCTTGCGCGCCGTATGGTTACGCAGTGGGGTATGAGCGATAAGCTCGGTTTGGTGGCGTATGATTCCGATCAGCCCGTATTTATGGGTATGGAATACGGACAGCAGAGCCGCGGCGGCTACTCGCAGGAAACGGCGGCAGCAATCGACGAGGAGATCCGTCGTTTGATTACCGAAGCGCACGAGCGCGCAACCAAGCTGTTGAAGGAAAACCGTTCTATTCTCGATAATATGTCCCGCGTGCTGGTAGAAAAGGAAACCATCTATACGGAAGAAGTGAAGATGCTTATGAACGGCGCGACGGCGGCGGAAGTCATCGCGGATATGGAAAAACGCGAGGGCGAGCACGACGCAAATCCTTTCGGTAGAGCAAGCCAAACGCCGACGGCGAAAACTGAACGGACGGAAACGGAAAGCGAATCCGCACCCGTTGCCGAGACGACGGAAAACGTAGAAGCGCCAACGGAAGAAGCGCTTGAAACGACGGAAACGCCTACGGAAGAAAAACAAGCGGAAAATACAGACGAAGAATAAAATAAAACGGAGCTGACCGATAAGGTTGCTCCGTTTTTCACAAAAAACCGTTAAAAATAAAAAATGCGAGGGGCAGGTACGCGTTGAAGCTGCCCAAGGGGGATTATGAAAAAGCAAAAAAGAGCAGATTCGTTCCGTGTAGATTACGAAAGACGGACGGTGGGCGCGGATAAAATAGAGCCGCAGCTTCCGTTCGATACGTTTGATAAAAGGGCGCTCCGTGCCCGCGCGGCGCATTTCTTGCTGAACGGCGTGCCGGAATTTTCCGTCAACGAGCAAGAGGACGGCGCTTATCGTCTTTTGGCGGCGGACGGGGATTATTACGCGGCGAAATCGGTGGGGACGAAAGAATTTGCCGTGCGCGTATACCGTTTTACAGGGGAAAACGAAGAAGCGTTTTCCTGTATTGAAAATTTAAAAACGAATACGCTCAGCACGATTGAAGAAGGGTATTTAATGCGGAGATTGGTGGAATTTGGGCTCACGCAGGACGATATTGCTTCGCTTATCGGACGTTCTCGTCCCGCCGTTGCGAACACGCTCCGTTTGCTTACGCTTTCGCCTGAGGTGATTGGGCTTATCGAAAGCGGTCAGCTTTCCGCGGGGCATGCAAGGACGCTTGTGCGCGTACCGTCAAGTCAACAGTTGGCGTTTGCGCAGGAATGTATCAAACGGGAATATTCCGTTCGGGAAATGGAAGGCGCGGTAAAGGCGTTTTTGACCCCAGACGGGGATGAGGAAGCGCAAAGGCAGGCGCGTTCTGCGGCGAAGAATGCGGAAATCAAAGCGCTTGTACAGCGTATGCGTTCGGTGTTTAAAACAAAGGTGTCGTTGATTGGTAACGAGAAAAAGGGTCGTATTTACATAGACTATTATTCCACGGAGGATTTGTACCGTTTTGAGGAATATTTGGATATGATTGAAAGCTTTTCGCGCGATTGAGGAAGGGCTGAAAGACAAAAGGCGAGGCATGAGCGTGATACTCTGTCAAGAGTATCACGCAACTCCATTTGTCTGCGCCGAGTGATATTTGCTTCGCAAATTTAGAGGCGAATAGGATATCGCTGTGAGGCGAAGCCGTGCAATATCACTTTCCGCGAGGAAAATATCACTCTTGCGTTAGCAAAGAATATCACATTATATTAACAAAAAAGAGAGGACATTTCGGCTGTAAAAACGATTTGTTCTCTCTTTCTGTTTGCAAATAAGTGTTTGGATTTAGCCAAATGCGCTTATGTTTTTTTAATTTTCCGCTAAAATCATCACCTCTATTGCATCGCCTTTAACGTTTTATAGATTTTTCGATAATATCTGTTCTGTGCTCTTCCTCCGCCTTGATTTCGTTGAGCGTTTGCTGTAAGTTTTGTTGATTTTCTATAATGGCGTCGGTTTTTCTGCTTTCAGCCTTTACAAAAGCGGAAAGCGTACCCAAAAGCGCTTGTCTTTCTGCAAGGAGTCGCTTCCGGAGTTCGTCTTGTTGCTTTTGCAGGAGTTGGAAACCCAACGCAATTTTTTGGTCGGTTAAATACAGATTTAATCCTTCTTTTATAGTGTCTGCTCTGCCGTTTTTAAGGTATTCGCGGACGGCGCGCAGTTGGTCGATGGAATATTCTCCTAATCCGTTCAGGGAACGGAGTGAAATTGCCTCGTCGCTCACCTTGCAAAAAAGCTCTAAAACGGGAAGAAGATATTTATTAAAAGTGGGCAAAGGGGGCATTTCTTGCGGTAAGTTAAGCCGTTCTATGCATGCCGCTTTTGCGGTCTTAAGCGATAACTCATCTTGTTCTTTAAGACGTTGAATGGCTTTATCATACTTTTTCCACGCTGCATTTTTATATTTTTTCGCGATTTTTCTGTCTAATTTTTCAAAAAGTGCGCCAAGACCGTATCCTATCCCTGCCAAACCGGCAGCAACGATTAGCCTTGCGGGGAGTTCGGTATCGATATCAAAGGGGGAAAGTGGGGGAAAAGCCAATAGTGCGCCGCCGATTGCGCCGAGTATAGCAAATACGATAGGGGCGATAAAACGCGTGCGGCTGGTTTTGCGGTTTTCGGCACGGAGATAGCTATCGCTTGCGTTGTCCGCGCTTTCCCAAATTGCATATCCGTCAGGGCTTGCTTTGAGTCGCTCTTTGTAAACAGAGGGTGAAAAGCGTTTATCTCCTTCCGTCTTCCAAAAATATTTTTCAAAACCTTCCGCGTTTATTTTATCGTTAATTGCTTCAAGCTCGGATTTATCGCTTACAAATTTAAGGATTTTTCCCCATTGATCAACGTCTTTTAATAAAGTGCACAATTCTATTGCGGAATTGAGTTTTTCTAAATCGGACGAAGAACTCGTTGCGTTCAAGCGGTATGCGTCCATTTCCGTTAAACGTTTAAAAAACTCGACGAGGTCGCGGCTCCGTTTGTCGCAATAATCTCCCAACAAAGCGAATTTTTTACACTCTCTTTCGTGCGCTTTACTGTTACCTCTGCCTATATTGGCTATCTGAGACAAGTAATTTTTAAGTTTGGTATACATTAAATTCCTCCTGCGTAAAATATCTCTATGGATATATTTTATATAATTATATATCCTTGGTGATATAATGTCAAGTATGTTGAAGATAATTTTAGCGGAGAATTTAAAATTATTAATGAAGGAGTTTAAAGTAAATCAGGTTAAGTTATCGCGGGGAATAGGCGTTTCGCAGAGTGCAATCAGCGCTTGGCTTTCCGGTAAGAAAGAACCCTCGATACAAAGCCTTTGGTTGCTTGCGGATTTTTTTGAAATATCCATAGACGAATTGGTTGGAAGAAAATTATATTGAATTTTGACGGCTTTTCCGTAAAAATAAAAACCTCCCGCTTTAAATGAAGTGAACCCCAAAGTTTAGACAAAAAAATATTAAATTTGTGAATGAGTTCTGTACTGTACAGGACTCATTCCTTTTAATTTGAGAGAAATTCTCTCGTTGTTGTAATACCAAAGATATTCTTCCAAAGTACGGATGAATTCATCCGTACTTTGAAACGTTTCCCCATAAAACATCTCCGTTTTTAATCTACCAAAGAAGTTTTCCATGCAACTGTTGTCCAAACAGTTCCCTTTCCTTGACATGCTTTGCCGTATGTTATGC
>JAFUJR010000020.1 GCA_017468085.1 Clostridia bacterium
GATTGCGACAAACCACGGCATTTGGACGTGGGGCGCGGACGCAAGCGGCGGGGCGTCGTTTGACGGTCAGTTCGTAACCGGTTGGGACGCGCCTACCGTATGGAACGGCGGTAAGTTTACGTCCACGACGAGTATTACGGCGGATTGCTACGGCGTAAGGATCCAAATGAAATACGGCGATAACGCGGAAGCGTATTGGAAGCTGACGGGCATTAGAATTATCAACGGCGAATATCCCGTTTCTACGGTTACGTACAGCGCAAACGGCGAAGAAAGCAGCGCTTCGGTAACGTTTGGCGGTAAATACACACTTCCTACTGCGCCGGCAAAGGAAAACGCGGTATTTAAGGGTTGGTATTTCAATGCGGACGGTACGGGCAAACAAATCACGGCAGATACGGTGGTAACGGCTGTAAGCGACCACACCGTATACGCAGTATATAACGAATATTACAAAACCCCGAACTTCTTTGAGGAAAATCAGCTCTGGAATATTACGGATATTGAAAATACGAATATCCATCACGTAAAAGACGCGTCGGGCAACTACTTGAAGCTTGCGCCTGTCAGCGCTGGCGATACGACGAATGCAAATTACCCTCAATCGGTATTCTTCTTCCAGTATCCAAATTTGACGGCAGGGATGGCGGTTGCAATGGATTTCGAACTCGTTTGTCCCGATATCAACAGTGCACAGGGCATTTATACTTATGAAGCGAATGTCAATGGAGACTCGTTAAGCGCGGAAAAATGTTTGATGACAGCTTGGGACGCTCCGAGCGTGTGGAACGACGGTAAGTTCACGGCAACGACGGAAATTACGCAGGATTGCGGCGGTATTCGTGTGCTTGTGCGCTATGCAAACAGCGTCAATGCGTATTGGAAACTGACGGGTATTCGGGTATATACCGCAGAGGAATATCTCGATATTCCCACCTATGCGGACGATAAGCAAATCGATATCGGCGGAACAAGCTGGCTCGGCACGAATCAAACGTTGACTTATTTCAACGATACGAATGGCGAAACAAACTTCGCCAAGTTGCAGGAAGCAGGCGTAACGGTGCTTGCGGGTACGTTCTACGGCGATACGGGTAGCGAAGATGACGAAACTCGTTTGTTGGATCTGGCGGCTAAATACGGTATTGGACTCTTCTTCCAAAAGAACTGGGACGGAGAAACGATTCCTTCTTACGTTGCGCACGAGGCGTTTTTAGGATATTACGTGGACGAACCCGCGCAAAGCAATTTGTCCTCGTTAAAGACCTTAAAGGAAAAGTGGGATACTTCGGCGTTTGGTACAAACGGGAAACAGCTTTACGTTAACCTTCTTCCTATTTATAGCGGGAATATGGGCGGCGATTACGATGCTTACGTGCAAGAGGCTATCGAAACAAGCAATTTGTCTATCGTTTCCTTCGACCACTACATGATGTATTACGCAGGAGAAGAAAATTGGCTTGGAAACATTAATTACGAGTCAAATATCAGCCTCAGAACGGATTGGCTGAAAAACTTTGATATTGCAAGCTATTATGCACATAAAAACGATAAGCCTTTCTGGTACACCTTACTTACCACGCAACACTTGGCGGACGGCGATTTAACGAAGTATATCGACCCGACGGTGGCGGATTTGACCTATCAAATGTACGTTGCAATGACTTACGGTGCAACCAATCTTATGCATTATACGTTTGCAGGTACGGGCGATTATATCATCGACGGCGCTATGTTTAACCAAAACACGGGTGAATGGACGCAGACCTATACCGACGTGAAAGACGCAAGCGCGATCATCGGCAAGTGGGATCACGTGTTTATGAGCTTCGATTGGCTGGGCGCTTCCACGGTAACGGGTACGGAGGCGCAAACGGGCTTGATTACGGCTGATTTAACACATAGCGTTTCCGTAGATAATTACGGCGTGATCAGCAGCGTAACGTCGACGCAAGACGTCGTAGTTGGGCATTTCCAAGACGATAACGGTTATAACGGCGTGATGATTACCAACTTGACAATTCCTACTAATGCCACGGCGGCAAGCGTTACGGTTACGTTCGGCGACGAATATCGTGCGGTTAAGGTATATCAAAACGGCGAGGAAACGCTCGTTTATTTGGACAACGGCGTGCTGTCGCTTGACGTTGCGTCGGCAGAGGGAGTGTTCATTATCCCCGTTAAAGCAAAGTAATTATTAGAGCATAAAAAACGCATAGGGGTGCAAGTGATTTTGCATCCCTATGTAAAGTATAGGTTAGGTATGCGGATTAAGAAATTTATAGCGTCTATGTTGGCGCTTTTCATGTCGGTATCTATTTTAGGCGGGTGCAATACTTCTTCCAAGGAAGAATTGCAAATTACGAACGTGGAAATGTATAGCAAGGAAGTACGCGATTATTTGCTTGCCGAAGACGATTACGAGCAAATCATGGCGTTGCAGTCTGCGGATATATACGATAAGCAAATTACAAGCATTTCTTGGAAAAAGCAAAAAAACGCGGATGCATACGTAGTGGTGCTTTCTACAAACGCCGATATGCAGGACAAAATGGAATATACCGTGGACGGTGCGGAAACGGAATATACCTTTCACGCCTTGATCCCCGACGCGAAATATTACGTAAAATTGCTTGCGTACGACGAAGGCGGTAAATTGTTGCACCAAACAAAAACGCAAAGCTTTACAACGCAAGGCGACTTTTGCCAACGCATCGTGAACGTAGACGGCGTTAGCAACGTCCGCGATATCGGCGGATATAGCGCGCAGGGAAATTCTAAGGTGCAATACGGTCTAATTTATCGCGGCGCAAGATTGAACGCGATAACGGAGACGGGAATTGCTACGTTTACGCAGGAATTAAATATCAAGACGGAGCTTGACGTACGCTACGGCACGGACGGCGGCAAGGTAGTTGATATGGAAGGCGTTACGTATAAACAGTTGGGTATGTGGGCATATAATTCCATTTTGCCCGACACGTGTCAGCCGAAAACGAACGGTTTGTTCGATGAGAGAACGATTGAAGGGATAAAGGGTGTTTTTGAAACGATTGCCGAACCCGAAAATTTACCTGTCTATATTCACTGTACGGCAGGCGCGGACAGAACGGGTACGATTTGTTATTTGATTAACGGCGTATTGGGGGTTGCATACGAAGATCTGGTGCAGGATTTTGAGCTGACTTCCTTTTCCGAGCAAGGCAGACGGTGGAGAAGCAGCGTATACAAGTGGGAATTTGAAAGCGAAGGCGTAATGCAAAACGATGAGAAAAATTTTATTGCCTTTGGGCAGATGCACTCGCTTATGACGCAGTGGTATGCGCAAAACGGCGAAACTCTGCAACAAGCGATAGAAAACTATTTGACGAGCGTATGCGGCGTTTCTATGCAAACCATAGAAGCGGTACGTGAAAATTTGTTGGTTTGACGCAGCGACTTGTTTTAATAAGGGAAAAATGAAAAATTTTTAGGTTAGAGGATATAGATATGATGCCTATCAATGCGAAAAAAGTTTACGATAAAATCCCCGGCGAAATGTTAAAACGGATAAAGGAAAAAATATATACGGTCTGTGCGGTTTTAAGCGTTGTTATATATCAAACGGAAGAACCCGTTCCTTTTGAAAAGCGGGCTTGCGGCAAGGAAATCTCTTTAAAAACGGGGGATACTTGGGGCAAGCTGTTCGATTGCGCTTGGTTTCATTTTACGGGGCTTGTTCCCGATGCTTGCAAAGGGCGCAAGACGGTGCTCTTGTTGGACGTTGGCGGCGAAGGCTGTATATACGATAACAACGGTAATCCGCAAAGGGGTATCACTACGTTTACCGTAAACGAGGAAAACGTAAACGACTGGGGTTGGAAACGGGTCGTTCCCTTTTTAGAGCGGGCAAACGGCGGAGAAACCGTGGATTTCTGGGTGGATTGCGGCTATAACGACCTGTTCGGAAATTTCGTTTGGGGAGATAAAGAAAGAAGTGCGCCGCGCCCTTATAAAGAAGGCTTTATTGCGACGGTGAACGAGGAAATGCGCGCGCTGTATTACGATTATTTGATCCTTGACGATTTGAGAAAGACTTTATCCGAGGATAGCCCGAGGTATTGCTCTATCACGTATGCTCTTTTAGAAGTAAAAAATATCTTAAAAGATTACACTTTGGAAGAAGTCGCGCTTGCAAGAAAGGTTTTAAGGAAGGAGCTTTCCAAAAAAGGAGGTACGCCTTCGCTTAAATTTTCGGCAGTGGGGCACTCGCATTTAGACTTAGCGTGGCTGTGGCCCATTCGCGAAACGAAAAGGAAGGCGATTCGCACGTTTGCAACCCAGCTTGAGATGATAGAACGCTATCCCGATTACGTGTACGGCGCAAGCCAACCGCAACAATTTGCTTGGATCAAGGAAACTGCTCCCGATTTATTTCAAAGGATAAAGCAGGCGGTTGAAAAGGGTAAAATAGAACCGCAAGGCTGTATGTGGGTTGAGCCCGATACGAACGTACCTTGCGGCGAATCCCTCGTAAGACAAATTTTTTACGGAAAAAAATTTTTTAAGGACGAATTCGGGAAAGAAATCGAAACCTTATGGTTGCCCGACGTTTTCGGCTTTTCCGCCGTGCTTCCGCAGCTCTGCGCAAAGTCGGGCGTAAAGTATCTTTGTACGATTAAAATGAGTTGGAATTGGGTAACGAAATTCCCGTATAATTCGTTTATTTGGAAAGGAATTTCGGACGATTCCGTTCTTGTGCATATGCCGCCCGAAGGGGATTATAACAGTATGGCGTTCCCGACCAACGTACATAAAGCTGTCAAAAATTATCAGGAAAAGGGTAAAGTAGAAAACGCGCTTTTATTGTACGGCATCGGCGACGGCGGCGCAGGTCCTGCCCCTCGGCATTTGGAAGCGTTGAAAAGGATGAAAAATCTTGACGGGATTCCGCCGATTAAGCAGGAATCCTCTAATGCGTTCTTTAAAAAATTAGAAAAACAATCGAAACAATTAGAAACCTATAAAGGCGAGATGTACTTGGAAGCGCATCAAGGCACGTACACTTCGCAAGGCTACAACAAAAAGCACAATAAAACATTAGAAAATATGCTGCACGATTTAGAAGCGGCGTATGCGATTGAAAACAGAATCAGCGGTAGGGCGTTTCCGCAAAAGGAAGCGGACGAAATTTGGAAGGAGGTCTTGCTTTATCAGTTCCACGATATATTGCCCGGCTCGTGCATAAAACGGGTGTATGACGAAACGGAAGAAGCGTATTGCCGTTTGGAAACGACAGTCAAATCCCTTTTGGATAAAATCGTGAGGGAAGAACAGCCCAACGCCGTCTTTAATTCTCTTGGCTTTGCAGTGCAGGACGTTGTGGAAAACGACGGGAAATTCTATTCGTTGCAGGCAAAACCCTTGGGTTATACTCTTTTAAGCGCAGGCAAGGAAATTAAAAAATTAAATTGCCGCGCAGATAAATACACGTTGTCAAACGATAAGCTCATCGCAAAATTTAACGACGAGGGGATATTGGTCGGCGTCGTGCGGAAAAAGGACGGCAGAAACGTTCTTACGGCTAAGGGCGGCAACGTTCTTTCGGTATACCACGACGAGTGCTCGTGGATATGCGGCGACGCGTGGGATATCGATCCTTTATATTATCAAGCCGCGCCTGAATATTTTGTTTTGACGGACGTGAAATTTTATATAGAGGGCGCTTATGCGGTAAGAGAACAGACCTTCCGTTACGGCGCGTCTACGCTTTGTCAAAAAATCAAATTAAAGCACGGTAGCGAGTATTTAGAGTTTGACACCGCCGTAGATTGGCAGGAAACGAACAAGATGTTGAGGGCGGATTTCCACACCGATTTGCAGAGCGATTTCGTAACCTGCGGTATCCAATTCGGCAACGTAAAAAGGACGACAAAGGAAAACACGGCGACGGAAAAAATCCAATTTGAAATTTGCGCGCAAAGATATTCGCAGCTTAGCGAAAACAATTATAAGTTTGCATTGATGGCAGATTGCAAGTTTGGTTATCGGGCAAAAGGCGGTTTGCTCAGCTTAAATCTTTTGCGCTCGCCCGAATATCCCGCCGCGGAAGCAAAGGGCATACACACCTTCCGTTACGGCGTATATTGCGGTGAAAACGCAAACGACGTAGAGCAAGTTTCTCATGCGTTTATCAACGGCTTAAAGCCTTGCTATGCAGAAAGGGAATATTCCTTTGCGGCTACGGACAGAGAGAACGTATTGATCGATACCTTAAAGCCTGCGTACGACGGCAAGGGACAAATTTTAAGACTGTTTGAGGGTAGCGGACAGAAAACGACCTGCAAACTTACCTTTGGCGATAACGTAGAACGGGTAACCTTGTGTAATCTTTTGGAAAAAGAAGAAAAGGCGTTGTCCGTGAAAAACGGAGCGGTGCAATTGACCTTTAAACCGTTTGAGATACATACGTTAAGAGTGGAATAATATGATTTATGCGATAAATAACGGGCGGATAACCGTCAATTTTAAACGTAAAAAAATTGAAAGCATGATCGTGGACGGAAAAGAGCTTGTAAAGGGAAATATTCCCTTCTTTTCCGTGCGAATGCGAAAAAAGAGCAACGAAAAACGCATGATTACGGCGTTTGACTGCGAATTTGTCAAAACGGAAAATGAAAAAGCGTACTATACGCATAAAGAAATAGACGTCGTTTTATCCGTCCGCCAAAGCGCAAAAGGGCTTTTGTGGCGCATCAACGTAAAAAACAAAACGAACGATTTGATCGAGCTCGTTGACGTTATGAGTTTTGGCGTAAATGAAAAATTCCGCGATGAAGAAGGCGGATACGGCGCGCTGTTGACTTCGTATAATGAGGGCGCGCTGATTACTGATATGACGGTGAGGGAGCAGTATCATTTAAATTATCAAGACGTAGATTATCCCAGCGAGGGAGGTTTTTTCCTCTTTCCAAATATGCTTTCTTCGCAATTTATGGCGTATTTGACGGAAAGGGGCGGCGTTTATTTAGGGCTGCACGACGAGGAAAGAACGCTCAAGCATATGGATTTTTGCTACGGCGAGAATTGCACGAGAATTATGTTGCGCCCGTTCTGCGACGTGGATTACGGACAGAGTTATGAAATGCCCTTTGACGGTGTGATGACTTTCTTTGAAGGGGAGTGGCAGGACGCTTGTGCAATTTATAAGCAATGGTTTGAAGAGAATTTGCCCGCAGGCGTAAAAAAAATCGTCGAACAGACAGATTTGCCTGCTTGGTACGGGGAATCGCCCATTATCGTAGCGTATCCCGTTTTAGGTCGCTATGATACCGACGAAATGAAACCGAACGGATTGTTTCCCTATGAAAATGCGATTCCGTCGTTGAAGGAAATATCGGAGACAACGGATAGCTCGGTGATGGCGCTTATCATGCATTGGGAGGGGACTGCGCCCTGGGCGCCTCCCTACGTTTGGCCCCCTTACGGCGGTGAAGAAACGTTTAACGCATTTTTGGAAAAAGTCCACGCAGAGCATATGCTCGTCGGGTTATATTGCAGCGGTTTCGGTTGGACGCAGAAGAGTAATTTGACCGAGTATTCCCGTGAGGAAAGGTTCGTGGAAGAAAATATCGCCGAGGCGGTTTGTACAAATTCCGACGGGGAGTATTACAGCGTGATTTGCACGGGGCAGAGAAACGGCTTCGATATGTGTCCTGCGGTGGCAAAGACCAAACAAATTTTCCAAACGGAAATCGGTAAAATTTGCGCAAGCGGCGTCGATTATATCCAAGTATTGGACCAAAATCACGGCGGGACGAGTTATTTTTGTTACAGCGATAAACACGGCCATACGCCTGCGCCGGGAAAGTGGCAGGTGCGAGAAACGGCGGCATTGTTAGACGGCATTAAAAAAAGAGGCGCGCTGCTTGGTTGCGAGTCGGCGGCGGCAGAGCCGTACCTGTCCCATCTCAAATTCAGCGACAACCGATTTGAACTGAATTATTTTGTGGGAACGCCCGTTCCCGTATATTCGTATTTATATCACGAATACGTGAATAATTTTATGGGCAATCAAGTCTGCACGCCGCTTGAAAAAAAGGACAATTCCTATCCGATGCGCGTAGCATATTCCTTTTTGGCGGGGGATATGCTGACGGTGGTGATCGTGGACGGCGGTAGAATCGTATATTCTTGGGGCGAAAAGGACTTTACGGATAAAGAAAACGCCTTGACGATTTTGAAGAACCTTAACGCTTGGCGCAAAGGCGTCGGCAGGGAGTATTTGCATATCGGCAAAATGGTGAAACCGCTTGCAGTTGATTGCGGAAAGGAAACCTTTAAGTTGAATAAGGGTACGCATACGTTTGTTGTCGACGAGGTACTGACGGCGGCGTATGAATACGATGGGCAAAAGGTACAGTTTATCGTCAACTATAACACTCGGGACGTCCAAATCACGCTTCCTAAAAAGGTAGACGTGGTGTTAAACAGCGAAGGGACGCGAATGTTAACAGGGGTTGAAATGCTGGATATAAAACCCTTGTCTGCGGTTATGATTAAGCTGTAAAGGTAAAATGAAAAGCCCCGAAGTTTAACTTACCGTATCGCTTACATAACAACTTAACGCAAAAACAGATTGGCGAAAGATTGGCGAATAAACGCTGAAAGTTTTAAAAATAAAGGCTTCCAGCAAGTTCAATTTAGGTTTGATTTTCGTCGCCTCGAACAAAAACGCAGGAAATAGGTTAATTTCCTGCGTTTTATATCATCTTTTTATAAATAATTCAAGGAGTTCGCCTATTCGAGCGAATATCAAAATGAAAGGACCGTGTACGAGTTGAAAGCGTAGCGCGCTTACGTAAGCAGGCGTTTGTTAACGTAATACGCGCCCTCTGTTTCAACAAGAAATTCTTGTTGGAAACGGTTTCGGCGCTGCCAAAAATTGCTTGGCGGAAAGGTGAAAAAAGGTGGCAGTACCCTCTTGACAAATAAAAAATCTATATTATAATAGTGCAGATAAACGAATCCAAAAGGGTTCGTTTTCTTAATTTATGAAAAAATTCCCTCACGTATTTTAAAAAATAAAATACGGGGAAAGACGTGCGTTATTTTTTCGGAATCATAAATTTTGAAACCTTGAAAAAACCCAAAAAACGGGAAAAAGTAGCGTTATAACAGGATATATTTATCATTGTTTCAATAAAAGAGGTTTTTTTGACTCCGTTTATCCTTAAATATGAAAACAAATAAAAATAAAATATTAAATTATGACACAAACGCGGTAAATGATAACAACACAGTTTGTTTTTGCTGTGTTATAATGGCTATACGGGGGATGCCGGTTGTTGGTAAGCTCCAAATACAAAACGAAAAATATGTTATAGGGAGGCTATACAGTTATGAAAAAGAAATGGATGGCAGTCGCTTGTATGACGTTTGCGAGTATGTTCGCATTCGGTGCGTGCGGCGTAAGTGGCGGCGGCGACTCGACCAATACGGCGGGCGGTTATTTACAGAAGGACCCGCTTAACCTTGGCGAGGGTTTCGACGCCGCATATTATCCCGTAATCGGTGAAGAGGGCGGCATTCAAGAGCAGAGCGGCGTTCTTACGGTTGCGATTTTGTTTGAAGGCACCGAATCGGGTTGGGAAGCGGTTGCAAAGGAATACAGCCGTTTGCACCGCGATCAGGTTACCGTAAAATTGGACAATCAGTGGACGGCGAGCAATTATCCCAACAAGCTTGACGGTGAATTGGATAACAACAAAAACACCACCTGGGACATCGTACAAGGCAACCTTGCGTCGCAGGGCAAAACGAGCAAAACGTGTATCAATATGAACACCTACGTCAGCGCGCGCAACGGTTATGCAGGCAACAAGTTCTGGAGCCAGGTTTTGGAGCAGGACGCCTACCTTTCCGATAAGACGGGCGCGAACACCGCGACGTATATTATGAATACCGAGGGTTTGGAAACGGCTTGGTTCGTGAACGACGTAGCCTTCAACGCGGCGGTAGAGGCAGGTTATTCGGCGCAGGACGCTAACGGCAACCCCGCAAAACCCCAAACGTGGGCAGAGCTTATGGACCTTTGCAAATACATGGAGGACGCAGGCTATCAAAATCCCCTCGGTATTTCCTTAACGACGGACTCGATTTCCGCCTCGCAGTTTACCTGGTTGCTTCGTGTTTACGGCGACTTGTATTACAGAAACGAATACGACAATATTATGATGAACGGCTCTACCTTTAAGGTAGACCTTACGAGCCCCGATCCCGAAACGGATTCGCAATACAAGTATTCGGAAACCAAGCTTTTCCACAGCCTTTTTGACGAAAACTACGAATTCGGCGATCATTACGTTGGCGCAACCAGCGAAAAATTCCAGGATTTTGTGGAACAGTTCGGTTTGATGATCCCTTATCTTCGTTTAGACGCGCTCAACAAGTCCATGGTGGAAATGCGTAGCTTGTTCCAATATCAAACGGAAGGGATGAGTTCCCCGCAAATCATGCTTGACTACGTTGGTTCGGGGCTTGGTTATACGGCAAGCGAAACGGATTCCTTTAAAGTGGACTTCTTCGATTATCCTATCATGGAAAGCGAATTTATCAAAGAAGGTACGTTGGTTCGCGACGTAGGCGGCAACGGCGGCTATCTTTCCGTCGTAGACCACGGAGACCGTGCAAGAAACGCGCTTGCGGTTGACTTTGTTAAGTTCTTCATGTCCCCTTACGGACAGACGATTTACTACGACGCACTGTCGGCAAAGGGCGTTGCGCCCAAGGGCTTGACGCTCGTTAAAAACAACCTCGTTCGCATCCCTCAGGCTTGGAAGGATTATTTTGAAACGGATAAGATTTCTTTCACCGGCCTTTCGGACAGCAACCCTTATATCACCTACTTTATCCGCGGCTTGGCGGACGGGGAAGAATCCACCGCGCAGCTTGAATATCTCTGGACGCATTACCTCATGCAAAAGGAAGGCGTTTCGGCAAGAAACTTCGGCGGTAAATGGTTTGACGCGTTGTTTAACAACGATTGGGAGGCGTTCTGCAAGAAGAACGGCTGGAACGTAAACTGCTGGAAATATCCCGAAAGCGACGACGTATACTACGGCGGCGCGGCATAAAATTGTTTTCGACAAAGTCGAGTAGATACAAACTTCGGCGGTCAAAAGACTGTCGATAAGGAGAAAATTATGGATAAATCCGTAAATCAATCACGGATAAAACCGAGTAAAATCGTAATGGTGATCGCGGCGGTAGTTATGGTCGCGTTCATCGTTGCGGCAATCGTGCTCGGCGTGAATATTCCGCAAACGACGAGAATTTACGCGTCGGACGGCGGAAAAATCAGCTCTCTTGTCGAAACGGACGGGGAGGATTGGTATATTGCCACGCAAAAATCCAACGTCATGCGTTTGAATGCCAAGGGCGAAACCTTGGAATCCTTCAGCTTGCAGGAAGTCGTCGAAGGACAGGGCATCGGCAAGGCGGAGGATTTGGGCTATATCCGCAGCATCAACAAATCTGCCCGTGATTCAAAAGATTTGTACGTATTTACTGCCAAAAACTATCTTATCCAATTGCGCGAAAAGGACGGTAAATTGACGTATAACGGCGCGACGGTGCTTACGGGCGTCGTTACCGCTATACGTGAAAAAGACGGAATTTTGTACGTGTTGAACAGTCGCTTTGGCAATATGCAAATCAGCAAATTCGACGTGGATAATTTAAGCGGCGGCGCGTTGGCTACGGGCTACGTTTATAAGGTCGAAATGCAGCAAAACGCCGTGCTTAGCTACTTGCAAAACCTTAGCGTGCTTTCCTTTGAAATTGTGGAAGGCACGGATATGGACGGCAACGTGAAGGAGTACGTAAATATCGTGCATCCCGACGGCATTATCCGCTTCGACACCGATTTCACGCTCAATCGCTTCCAAGACGAATTGGAAGTGAAGGTAGCGCAAAGGGTGGAAGAATTGGTTGCGGCGGACGAAGGGTTTGCCGATTTGACGGAAGTAGAACAGACCGCCCGTCGCGCTGAGTTGATGAGTCTTGCCGCGAAAGAGATTGCGGCGGAATATGCAAACGAGGGTATCGTAGATTACGACGCGAAGGTGGGAACGATCCAATTCGGGTTTGATTATTTCCTTTCGTCGGGGAACTACATATACAGCTTGACGGAAGAAGCGTACCGCGGCGCAGGTTATGACGCGGCTAAAAATCAGTATTATCTTATTACGAAAGATAGCTACGTTTACGTTGTGCGCGTGGACGACCTTCCGCTTGAAACCAACGACTTCGTGCGGTTGAAAAACAAAATGGCGGGCATTACCCTTCCGCTTGCGCCCAAGGATGAGGGGCACGCGATGACCTACAACGATACGTTGAAGGTAGGGTACGTCTTTTACGAGGCGTCCAGCCGTATTTCGCGCATTGATTTTAATACGGGCGAAATGACGTTTACCACGCAGGCAAACGACGACGTTCAAACCCTCATTCAAAACGGCAACGGTAAGGATTGTTACTACGTATACAAAAACAAAAACGAAGCGGCGGCGGGAGAATTTATCTTGCGCCGTATCAACATCGAAAACCAAGAACATTATTTCTTGTTGCAGGGCTTTATGATAGCGGCAATCGTATTGGCGGTTGCGGCGGCAATCGTCGTATTACTCGGTGCGCTTTGCGCGTATAAGCCCGGTTTTTCGGAGAAGTTCCAAAATACGATGCGCCTTGTCAAAAAGCATTGGATCATTTACGTCGTGTTGGCGGCGTCCTTCTCGCTTGTAGGGATGTTCTGTTACTATCCCGCAATCGGTTCAATCGCGCTGTCCTTCTTCGATTACACGGTGGATAACGAATCTAAGATTTGGAATAATTTTGCAAACTACGTAGAAGTATTCACTTCGTCGAAGGCGGGGTTGGAATTTGGGAATATGCTCTTATTCCTTGCCACCGATATCTTTACGGCGTTGTTGCCTCCGCTCGTATTTGCGTTCTTCTTGACGATCATGCGCAACAAGAAATATTCGGCGGTGATGAGGACGCTCTTGTTTATTCCCGGCGTTATTCCCGGCATTGCGACGACGCTTATTTGGAAATCGGGTATTTACGATTATCCGGGCGGCGTTATCAATATGGTCATTCAATTATTTAACGGAACGCCGTTTGACTTTATGCACGACAAAATCGGTACGAGAATTTCCATCATTATGATGGGCTTCCCGTTCGTAGGAAGTTATCTTATTTTCTACGGCGCGATGATGAACGTGCCGGACAGCTATTACGAGGCGGCGGAATTGGACGGTATAACCGTCGTAAAGCGGTTTATTTGGATCGACGTGCCGCTCATTTTTGCGCAGATCAAGTACGTATTGATCATGACTTTCATTTCGTCCGTGCAGAACTTCGGCAGAACGTACATGACGGACATGAACAACGTCTACGACACGAATACGCCTATCCATACGATGTACGACAAGATACAAACGCAGGGCAACTACGGCTTGGCGTCTGCGTACGCGTCGGTGCTGTTCGTATTCCTGTTTGCGGCGACGGTATTCAATATGTATTCCAAAAGACGTGAAGGAGGGGACGATTGATATGGCTAAAAGAGTTGTTTTAAAGCATACGGATAAGTTCCGTATTCAAATCGTCGTTGTTACGTGGATTACGTTTTGTACCGTATTCTGTTTGCTGCCTTTGTTCGTAACCATTTTGAACGCGTTAAAATCGAGCGACGAAGTAGCGAGAAACATCTTTGCGTTTCCGCAGATTACCAAGATATTCTCGAACGTAGTGTACAACTTCTCTACGGCGTGGGACGCAATTTACAGCGCGTTTGGCAACAGTATTTTGCTTACCCTTATCGGCGCGACGGTGGATTGTGTTTTGGGCGCTATCTTGGGGTATATCTTCACGTACAAAAAATTCCCGTTTAAAGAAATTATCTTCATGATGTATATTTCGGTCATGCTTTTACCGTCCATCATGGGTATGCCCATTCTCGTGCCGTATATGCGTACCGTATTGCATTTGAACGACACGTATATCGGTTACTTATTGCCTAACTTTGCGGGCGGTCAGGTCGGCGGGTTGTTCCTGTTTAGAACCTTCTTTGCGCAACAGCCTAAGTCCATTTACGAAAGCGCGCAGATCGAAGGCGCAAACGACGTGCAGATTTTCTGCAAATTGACCGTGCCTTTGGCGTTCCCGATCATTTTGTACAAGTTCGTCGGTACGTTCGGGGCGTTGTATAACGATTATTTATGGCCCAGCTTGATTTTGAGCGAAAAGATGACGTTGATGCCCATCATGCTTTCCGTACAGGATAGATTTATGGGTTCGCCTACGGGCGGCGGCGCGGCGCGTGGTGCGGTTTATGCCATGTATATCATTTCGAGCGTTCCGCTCATCTTTACGTCGATTATCAGCATGAAGTTTTTTAGCAGTGGCGATTTTGCGGCAGGTATAAAATTATGACGAATAAAATTTGGTATGAAGGTAGTGCGGATAAGCCCGATTACGTTTATTTCCAATATTTTCCGGATATGGCGGCGGCGAAATACCGCTTCGGGGAACTGCACATCCATCAAAGCGTAGAAATTTTGGTCGTTTGCGACGGTTGTATGCGCTGTATGGTCAACAATCAAACGGAGGAGCTTTCGGGCGGGAGCGTGTTTATCGTCAACCCGTACGATACGCATCACTACGAATACGTTGGCAACGCCTCGGCGTATATCATCGTGGTAAGTAAGGATTATCTTGCAAATATCCTTGACGATAAATCGGAATTTAACAACTTTTTATATCCTGCGGGGAAAAGCTGGGAGGATTTGAAAGCGCTCGTTCGCGACGCGTACCATAATTACGACGGCTTTAACACCTTGCGGAAGCGCGGCTTTATTCAGTCTTTGTTTGGGATCTTATATCCCTTCGATTTGCTTCGGCATAAAGAAAAAAACAACAACCGTGAATTCTTTATCAAGGTGAGCGAATATATCGCCAACAATTACGGCGAGGAGCTGAAATTGCCCGGGCTTGCCAAGAAATTCGGTTACAGCGAAAATTATTTTTCCGCCCTGTTTAACAGAATGGCGGGTATGAACCTCAACGAATATATCAACAAGGTGCGCGTACGAAAGGTGCTGGAAATGCGCGAGCGTTTGGAATCTAAGTACACCCTTAGGGAAATTGTGCTTCGTTGCGGATTTAACAGTATGGAAACCTATTACCGCGTATTGAAGAAATACAAGGGCGAGAGTGGAGGAGAAGAGAAAAAAATGGGTAATCTTACCGAAGAACAGGCAAAGGCTACGGAAGCGCACGGCAAAAGGCTTTGGGCTGTGGTAGTCGGTTATGGTAACCGCGGACAGGTATATGCCGATTATAGTTTGGATTGTCCTGACGAGCTTGGCATTGCCGCTGTCGTTGACCCTAATAAATTTAAGTTGCAGGAAGCGAAAAAGAGATACGGATTGTCGGACGACAGATTGTTTTTGAGCTTTGACGACTTCTTAAAGGCGAACGTAGCGTGTGATTTTGTCGTCAACGCAACGATGGACCAACACCATTATCAAACGGCGATGCAAATTCTTGGCGCGAAATACGATATGTTGATGGAAAAGCCCATCGTTCCCAACGAAAAGGAATTGATGGCAATCAAAAATCTTGCCGAACAAAACGGCTGTAAGGTATTCGTTTGCCACGTTTTGCGCTATACGCCCTACTACCGTCGTATTAAGCGGATATTGCTCCGCGGCGTGATCGGCGACGTCGTTTCGATGGAAATGAACGAGCACGTTTGTATCGCGCACTATCTTACCTCTTACGTTCGCGGTAAGTGGAACAGTGAAGAAAACTGCGGAAGCGGTTTCTTGCTTGCAAAGTGTTGCCACGATTTGGACTTGATGTGTTGGTTGAATAACAGAAGCGAGCCCGATTTGGTTTCCAGCTTCGGTTGCCGCTCCCATTTCATCAAGGACAATAAGCCCGAAGGGGCGACGGAGTATTGCTATCAATGCCCGCACGAGCGTACCTGCCCTTATTCGGCAATCAAGCTGTATATGGAAATGAACGCGATGCCCTTCCTTACGTGGGACAGATTGAACAAGCCCTTGGACGAAATCACGCCCGAGGAAAAGGAAGAATTTTTAAAGCACGATATTTACGGCAAGTGCGCTTACGATAATCTCGGCGACCTTGTAGACAGACAAAACGTTATCGTGTCCTTCAAGAACGGTTCTAACTGTACGTTCACCTTGGTTGGCGGTTCGGTAAAGGCGGACAGATATATTCACATCGTCGGTACGATGGGGGAAATAGAGGGGAAATTGGAGGAAGATAAATTTATCCTCCGTAAGTATGCGGACGGCACGTTTAGCGGTACGAGCGAGGTGATCGACGTCAAAGACGAGGTTGTCAGCAACGCAAAATACGGCGGTCATAACGGCGGCGACTTTGCCATTATGCACGATCTCATCGCGTACCTGCATGGGGATAAGAGCTCTGTTTCCATCACGAAGCTCGACGATTCCATCAACGGACACCTTTGCGTGTTTGCAGCGGAAAAATCGAGAAAAGAAAGAAAGACTATCGCTGTAGACGATATGCGTTCAAATTCTTAATTGATAAAGGAGAAAACGATTTATGAAGAAATGGTTGAAGGCAATTCTGTCCTGCTTGCTTTGCGTCATGACGGCTTTTGGCGCGTTGGCGGGTTGCGTTGAAAAAGACGACGGTATGCGTACGGTTACGTTTGAGCTCTGCACCGAGCTCAAAACCAATCCCGTATTGCCCAAAGAGGTCGTAAAAGGCGACCTTGTAACCAAGCCTACCGTTGCAGTCAGCGGGGAAAACCCCAACAACGAAGAGGTGGAGGGTTGGTATCTTGACAAAGAATACACCACGCCTTGGAGTTTTTACACGAACACGGTTGAAGAAGATATCACCCTTTATGCAAAATGGGTGAAGAAGTTTGACGTATACTATTACCTCGGTGAAGAAACGGAAACGTATATGTTCAAGGAACAGTTTAGAGAAGGGAGCATGATCGTCCCCAACGAAGCCTTGAAGCACGGCTATAAGAGCGACGGGTTCTTTGCCGACCCCGCGTTTACGACGCCTTTCGATTTCAGTCAGCCGATCACCGAGCATAAGAATATCTATATTCACCGCAGTGATGAATTCTATTTCAGCGCGGAGATGATCGCTACGAGATTTATGCCGCAGGCGGCGCCCAGCGGGGCAGGCTCTACGGCGGGTACGATTGCGTTGGCGGGCGAAGGCGACGAGCAGTACGCAGATATCAACTTCGGTTACTCGACGGCGGCGGACGCGCATATTTTGTTGCAATACGTTACCGTAGACATCAGTCATTCCAAGAAAATCAAGTTCACGATGAAGAACTTGGGTGGCGCGGCAACGTTGAAACTTTACTTCACAGCCTGGTACGATAACGAAACCAAAGAATACGTAGGCGAGGAGTATTTCACGGAATCGTGCGCGTATTCTTACAAGTATAAAACTACGCAGATGAACATGGCGGAGGACGCGCCTTGGGAAGAAATTGAAATCGACCTTGCAAGCGCTATGTTGGAAAAAGAGGACAGCAAGGGGATTTCGGCCTGGGGTGAAGCGGCTACGCTGTTAAAACTCCGTATCGACTCTCCCTACGTTTGTAAGAACGAGGAAGATTTGTCAAACAGACTGCTTATCAAGAGCATTGAGGGCGTTAAAGACCCGACCTATAAGCCCGTAGACGATACGACGGAAGTAAAAGCGCTTTTGGCGGACGACGACGCGGCGGAAGTGAAAGCGGTTGCAGACAAGCAGACGGACATCAACGGCTTCATTTTCCCGAAGGATAACGCTTCGGCAGAGCCTATCGTCGTAGAAGGCGCTAAGAATTTTACTACCTACAATAAAAAGGACGGTTTGTTGATGCACGCGCCGATCCGCGCGGAAGAAGCGAAAGTCATATTTAACGCAGGCGATAAAACCGTTGATTTGAACGAAAATACAACGCTCGTTATTCGCTTGAAAAACTTCGGCTACGCAACGAGTTTGAAGTTGACGTGGGAACACAGATACACCGAAAAATACGACGCAAACGAAATTGGACGTAAAGGCACGGAGACGTTTACCATTCCCGCAAAAACGGACGGCGTGGTGGAATGCGAATTTAATATGGCGCGTAGCAACCAATGGAAGGAATATTTGAACTCCTTGACGATGGAATATACGTCGGAGGGCGTGGACAACGCAATCTTGATTGAAAGCATTGAATTTAAGCCCTATAAGACGACGGAAATCCCCGGGTTTAACTTTGACGACAGAAATACGTTTGGACTTGAAAGCACGGAAGCATTGGAGATTAGCTACAACGCGTCCGATTACGCTACGAAATTCAAGGTACTTAACGATACGCAGGCGGTTGTCAGCAAGGATTACAGCGCGTATACCCGTTTTACCAACTACGGTTATGAATATTTAACGTTAAACTACAAGCAGAAAGCGGAAGGCGTAACCAAGGTGAAGGTTGCCCTTACCGTTGACGGTCAGGAGCAGATTTTCAGCTTTGACGTAGGCGTTGCAGAGAAGCTGACGGCGGTTAACTTGCCTATCACGAAAGGCGGCAACGTAACCAACTTTAGAATGACCTTCGAGGGCACGGGCGATATTTATATCGGCAGTATCCGTTTTAAGGCGGGCAATGATATCGCTTGGGATTTCGGTACGAGCGCAATGTTTGAAAAGATTGCAAGCGCCAACCAAGACTGGCCCGGTTTGGCAAGCTACGACAATGCGACGTCCGCGCTTGCGCTTGCGCCTTGCGACAGCGCAAAGCCCATCAAGTATTACTACGGGGCAGCCAAGGCTTGGGGCAAATCGGAGACGGGTAACGTTTCTCTTACCGGCAAGTCCAAGGTCGTCGTCGTATATTACAACCCCGGCACGGTAAGCGCTTTGGCGATTTCTATCGGCTGGACGGAAATGGAAGATTACGAAGAAAACGGCAAAACGACGCCTTGGGACGAAAAAATTACGCAACCCGGCGGCACGGGCGGCGCGTACCATATGAATTTAGAAACGAATATGAAGGTAGGCGAGTGGGCGTATGCGGAGCTCGATTTATCCGTATTCAGCGGCTTGGCTGAGGGCGAAAGAGATACCAAAGCGATTACTACTATCTTCGTAAATCACTTGAACGGTTTGGCGGAAAAAGACACCGTATATATTCGTTTGATCAACGTTATCTAACGGAGTTTGAAATCCATGCCGCCTATGCAAGCGCGCATAGGCGGCGGTAAAACGAAAAACGGCTACCCCCAGCCGAGTATAGACAAAGAGAAAATCGGAGGAAACTGATATGAAAAGAAAACTGGCTTGCGCGCTTGCGGTAATGCTGACGGTTGCGGCGTTCGGTACGCTTTCTGCGTGCGGTATTGGCGACAACGGCGTCGGCGGAATCAAATACGAGCAAGTGCTTTCTGCGCAAGGAAAAAAAGAGCTTGCAGCCGATGAAACGCATACGTTCGAGTTGAACGAAAAGCTGAAAAATAAGGAATATTTACGCTTGGTCGTAAAGACGGACGTGCACTTGTTCGGTACCTTTACTTACGTAAGCGAGGATGAACCCAATAAGGAAATCACGGAAGATTTCTTTATCGAACAATCCAACGGCGTGGACGAGGTGGAATTCAAGCAGTTCTTGGATAGTTACCGCCCCAACGGCGTAGGGCAAAAAGCGACCTTTTTAAACGACGGCAGCGTTAAGAGCGAGCGTTTCAATAAGATTTTAAAGAAAATCAGCCTTACGAACGTGAGCGGCGTGGCGGGCGCGTTCAGCTTGGAAAGTTTTAGTATTTCTGACCGTCAATTCCCTACCTTTGAGCGTGAAATTTACATCGAAAAGGACGAATTGAAGGTGGGCGCAGATTTGCAGGTCGGCGGTACGTTGACGTATTTAGAGCGTACGTCTTACGGCGGCGTGTCGGTGGACGAGGTCATTGACCAAAACGACAACGTTTACATTGGCGTAAACGCGAAGGAGAACGCAAAGGAGGTTTTATCCTCGCACGTAAATCTCATCAACATTTACGACCAAGGCAGACAAATTCAGCAATCCTATTACGCAAACGTCGGCGGTACGAGCGCGGATACGCCCCAAAAGATGGAAGCGCTTGGACTTTGGGATAATCCTGCAGGACCTGCGTTCTACGAGGCGTATCCTGAAGATTACGGCGCAAACGGATACGAAAGAGGCTTGTGTATCACCGCAGATTCCAGAGGGTATTATTGGCCGTACAACCCCGTACAGGGCGGCGACTGCGCAGAAAACTCTTCGCAGATCATCGATTATACCGTAACGGACAACGAAATTTATATCAAAACGCGCGCTATGGACTGGGCGAAAGGCGACTTCATCGACCCTATCAAGCGCAGAAACTTCCGCGGCACCACGCCCGGCGGCGTTACGACGAAGTCGTATATGGAAAACTGGTACACCATCAAGGGCGGTATGCTGTTCGTGAAAAACCGCTTCATCGATTGGAACGGCTTTGAGGGAATGGCAACCGTGCCCGTCCACAGCAACGAGTTGCCCGCAACGTACGTTTCCCATCCTTTGCATAACTACGTTTGCTATACAGGCAATTATGCTTGGACGAACGACGACTTGACTTACAAGCCTTCGCTTGGCTCGTGGGCGGCGGCTTCGCATCAAAATCATAACCCTCCCGAGGGTTGGTTTGCTTGGGTAAACGACGACGATTTGATCAAAGATTCGGCAGGCAACGTCATTGGCGGCGGATTTGGCGTGGGTATGTATATTCCCAATACCAAGCTGTTTGCATCGGGCAGAAGCAACGCAACGACCTATAAGGACTACTCGGGGAACAGCAATGCGCTGAATTGTCCGTTGTTAAGACCGGAATTTAAGTTTAATAAGCCCGACGCGGCTTCGCCTTATACCAGCTGTTACGTAGGGAATACGAGTTATACCGCGCCCGTTGTAAGCTGGACGATGAAAAATTACGTGGAAATGACGTACGAATATGCAATTTCCGTCGACTACGTAAGCGTTATGCGCGAACAGTTCAAGGGAATTAAAGAAGAAGGCATTATGACCAACGCGAGCTTGGACGCTTGGAACTAATCCGTTTTAATTTAAAAAAGAAAAAATAAACGCTCCCCTTGATATTGCACTCGGACGGGGAACGAAAAATAAGGAGGCAAAATATGAAGAAACTCACAAAGAAACTTGCAATCGTTGCTTTGTCCGCTACTCTTGCGGTATCCGCAGGGGCGGCGCTTGGCGTGGTTGCATACAGCCAAGCGCCGATTACGGCTTCAGCGGCTGAAACGGCGGCGGTTGATTTGAAAGACGCATTTACGCTCAATACGTGGGGCAACAGCGGCGACTACAAGGAAGCGTTGCTTTACCGTATCACAAGCCCTTCCAATACGACGTATTGGTCGGCGACGGGTACGTCCGCGGGCGCAAACGACGCCATTGGCGAAACGGTTTTGAAGAGCATTTTGGTCAACGGCAAGTCCATTTACGACCACAACGCGGAGTATAAGGCGCTTATCGAAAGCGGCGCAACCTCGCCCATCACCTGGACGGGTATGCCCAATGCCGCGACGGACGGTACGAGATATATGCAAGGGAACATCGCACAGGACGTAGCCGCCAAAACGGCAAAATTTGCGCCCATCTTCGTAAACTGCTGCAATCACGGCGCGGCATACGGCAACACCATCGACCTCTATATCCCGACGAGCTATCTTGCCAAAGAGGACGTAAACTCTATTGTGATCGGCAAAGATTTCTATCTTGAAAAGAACGGCACGTCCTTTGGCGTAAGCGAGGACGTTGTCTTTGAGAAGAACGCTTTGGGTATCCCTATGAAGAAGGTAGATATTTCCAAGTACGAAATTAAAGAAACGGCGGTAACGAAGGTTGACGGTAGCAGCAACAGCGCTACGTCGTGGGATAGTTTCCTTCGCTTCTATTTGGGGGAAAGCGACTATGCAAATTGCAATACGACGCCAGTAAGCGATAAGGCTTTCTTGCATTCGCTTAACTTCTTCGACCATATTTTGTTGAACGGTAAGCCTTTTATCGAATATTACGAAAATGCAGACGGTACGGTTGTCGACCCTGCAACCAAAGAAATGTACTACAACGTATGGGGCAACAAAAATTCGTTCGGTTTGCGTTGGCCCGATTCGCTGAATTCGACAGAGGCGGCGGGCGCTATCACGGAAATCAAGGTTTTGGCTGGCTGTCAATTCCCTTCGGCTACGGCGTTTGGTTCGGTTATTTATCAAACGGCGGAAGACAAGACCTTTATCGTAACGGGTAGCAACGTTTATTCGGATACTGCATATATGTTCGATTCGGAAGATATCACCATTTCCGAAATGGTAGCAACGGGCGACGAGGGTGAGCTTTACCGCGTTGACGTTTCGTATGAAAATTGGAATTCCACCTGCGATATCTACGATTATAACTATTTCGGCACGCACTATTTGAATATGAGAAAGGCTATTCTCATCAACGGAAAATCTTTGCACGAAATCAACACGACGGTGGACGACAGCGCTTACGTATATAGCACCAATCCTTGGACGAACACCAGCACGGACAGCGGTACGGGTTATCAACTCTTCCAGAACCCCACGCTCCTCACGGGCGAAGGCGACACGCTTTCCATTTATCTGCATAAAGATTACGTTGCTTCTTTGGAAGTACCTTACGTAGAAGTAACGCTTGCAAAAGGCTTTGCAAACCACGCAAACAGCGAATATTGGGCAAGCGAGGATATTACGGCGTACGTTTGGAAAGCACCCCTCACCGTATCCGTTATCACGGGCAACCCTCGTGATCCTCAATTCGTAACGACGGTGGATTGCTTGTACGGCGATACCTTTAAGGTAAGCGAATTGGCTGTGCCCGAAGCGGTAGGCAAGACGTTTGCGGGCTGGACGGACGTAGAAAGCAACGCAATCACCGAAGACTTCGTGGTTACCGAAAGCACGGCGATTTACGCGGATTGGACGATTGAAGTGCACACCTTGACGATTGTCAACGGCGAAACGACGACGGAAATCAAGTTCGGCGTTGAAAACGACGGCACGCTTGACGCAACCGTAGCGGAGCTTGCATGGATACTTGAAGGCGAACTTCCCGCAGAAACCCAAACGCATACCTATGCTTGGGCGGAAGAACTTCCCGAAACTTTTGAATTGAAAGATTATACCTTTACGGTAGTTGCAGCGGAAAGAGTTTATACCGTATCCGTTATCACGGGTAATCCTCGCGTTAATCCCGACTGTGTAACGACGACGGAACACAAATACAACGATACCTTTAAGGTAAGCGAATTGGTTGTACCTGAAGCGGTAGGCAAAACGTTTGCGGGCTGGACGGACGTAGAAGGCAACGCAATCACCGAGGACTTCGTGGTTACCGAAAGCACGGCGATTTACGCGGCTTGGACGATTGAAGTGCACACCTTGACGATTGTCAACGGCGAAACGACGACGGAAATCAAGTTCGGCGTTGAAAACGACGGCACGCTTGACGCAACCGTAGCGGAGCTTGCTTGGATTCTTGAGGGCGAGCTTCCCGCAGAAACCGAAACGCATACCTACGCTTGGGACGTAGCAGTTCCTGAAACTTTTGAATTGAAAGATTATACCTTCACCGTAGTTGCAACCGAAAAGGAAGTTAACAGCGAAAGCTCCGATACGACGAGTGAAGAAAACAAACCCGCAAAGAGCGGTTGCGGCAGCGCAATCGGCAGTACGTTGGCAATCACGGGCATCGCGCTTGCGGCTTCGGCTTTGATTATCAAGAAGAGAAAGGAAGACTAATCGATTTTTGAAAGATTAAAGTCAACGAAATAACGGAAACTCCTCTGCGGGGCTTGCCCTGACAGGGGAGTTTTTTAAATGCGGAATGCTGAACGGTGAATGCTGAATGGTAAATAATTTAAAAAATGCGTAAAAGAAAGTTCTTAAAAGGCTTGCAAATCCCGTTCATATATTGTATAATTATTATTGAATAAACCCTCGAAGGAGTGGACTATGCAAGAAAGGATTTTTGACGTTCGTGAATACGGAGCGGTGGCGGACGGTGTAACGCTCTGCCAAAAAGCGGCGCAAAAAGCGGTGGACGATTGCCATGCGCAAGGCGGCGGTATCGTGCGTTTTGAGGGGGGCATGTACGTGTTGAGTACGGTTTTCCTGAAAAGCAACGTATATATTGAGGTAGCCAAAAACGCAAAGATTTTGGGCGCGTTGAGTTTTTACGATTACGCCCCGCAGGAAAAGCTGGAGTATCCTCTTTATCAAGACGCGTCGCATAGCTATTTCGATTGCTCGTTGTTTGTAGCCAAAGACTGCGAAAATATCGGTTTTATCGGCGAAGGCGAGATTGATATGCGTTCCGTTTGGGACGAAGATAACGTGCGCGACATCGTACACAGAGGACCGAAATGTATCGCCTTGAAAAATTGTAAAAACGTAGAAGTCCGCGGTTTGGGTATTTATAACGTAACCGACCTTGCGGTGTATTTTGCGGGGTGCGAAAACGTGGACGTGCACGATTTGAAAATGCGCGTGTACATTGACGGCGTAAGCCCCGACAACAGCAAAAACGTACGCATAAGCGGTTGCGAAATCGAGGCGGGGGACGACGCCATCGTCTTTAAAACCTCCTACACCTTAAACCGTCTTGACGTTTGTAAAGATATTCACGTTTGGAATTGTAAGTTGAAGAGCCGTTGTACCGCCGTCAAATTCGGGACGGAAACCAACGGCGGATTTGAGAATATTTTAATTGAGGATATCGAAATTTTTGATACGCGCATTACGGGGATTGCCATCGAGAGCGTGGACGGCGCGATTGCGGATGGGATTACCATTCGTAACGTAAAAATGCGGAACGTAGGCGCGCCCTTGTTTGTGCACGTAGGTATGCGTATGCGCGGGCCTGCGGGGCGTGAGATCGGGCATATCCGTAACGTAACGTTGGAAAATATTACGGCGGTGGGCCCGTATGAGCCGTACGAGATCGTTGCGTGGAATTACGTTAGTTTTGTGGAAAAGGACACCTATCAAGAGCCTTGGAAGATGAAATTCGAGTATACGGATTCCACGTTGACCAAGGACGACCCTTGGCAAATTACCAGCAATATTTGCGGCTTGAAGGACCAGCCTTTGGAAAATATCGTTTTGCGTAACGTGCATTTGGAGTTGGACGGCGCGGTGCAAAGCTTTGATCCCGTCGTGCCCGAAATACCCAAGCCTTATCCCGAGGTAAACACCTACGGCAGAACGTTGCCCGCAAAGGGAATATATTTTAGGCATATCGACGGCTTGACGCTCGATAACGTAACCGTAAAAACTTACCGTCCCGACGTGCGCGAGGACTTCGTATTCGACAACGTAAAAAATTTAAAGCAAAGCTAAAAAAACGGCTCGTGAAAACGAGCCGTTTTATTGTTTCCGGGGGGGCAGGTATGCGTTG
The DNA here is from genome assembly GCA_017468085.1 of Clostridia bacterium. Lineage (GTDB taxonomy): Bacteria > Bacillota > Clostridia > Christensenellales > Borkfalkiaceae > Scatosoma. The sequence goes on from JAFUJR010000020.1 coordinate 25,532, forward strand.
AAATCAGCAATCACAGAAACCGTGCGCCCAAAGCCGCGCTAAACTTTGTTGCGCGGTCAGGCTTAGCCAAGCGCAGTCTTTTTAAAATTTGGCGAGTTGGTTTTTGCGATAGGTCAACGGGGAAATACCCTCTTTTTTCTTAAAAATCAAACCGAAATAGTTTGCGGAAGAAAATCCGCACGCGGCAGAAATTTCGTTGACGCTCTGTTTGGTGGATACCAAAAGCTGCTTGGCTTTGGCGATCCGTACCGTCAACAAAAAGTCGATGGGTGAGCGGTTGACGTATTTTTTAAAGTTATATAAAAGGGTGGGTTTGGCAACGAAAAAACGCTCCGCCAAATCGTCGAGGGTTATATTTTCGTGGTAGTTTGCGTTTAAATATTCCAGCACCTTTAAAACGAGGGGGGGAATAGCGGTTTCGGAAAGGGCTTGCGGGGATTGTCGGTTGGGCGCGGACTTGTGCAACAAATAAATCCCATAGGAAAAGAGGGTACGGAGCTCGTACTCGCCGCGCTTTTTCGTTTTATCAAGCGCGTATCCCTCCTGTACGAGGGAAAGAAGGGTGCTTGCCTCTTTTTCGGTCAGCTTTAAAATTTGTAACGCCCTATTGTCAAGAATTTCCTTTTGAAAATCGTCGAGATAAGAGGCGGAAAAATTGACGTTGTAACGCTCAAACGAGCCGCCCTCCGTTTTGTGCACAACGTGTGGCGGAATGACGACGACGGCAGGGCCGTCCATTTTATATAGCGCGTTGGAAAGGAAGAAGGAGCGGTTTCCCTTGACGAGAAAGTAAATTTCGTAGTGGGCGTGGGAGTGAAAATCGTGCATCGACCAATCCTCTCCGTGTACCGATTTGTCGATTTCAATGAAGGACATATTTTTACATTTCCTTATAATATATATGTAATTTAATTAAATATTATCATTTTTTATATTGAAAGTCAAGTAAAAAGATGGTATAATACGTTTTAATAATAATCGTAGGAGTAGAATACAATGATTAAGATTTTGCAATATGGCGAAGGCAATTTTTTGCGGACGTTTGTGGACGCATATTTTAACCACTTAAACAAAAACGAGGGAGGCATGTACGAGGTGAATATCGTAAAGCCGATCACTTTTGGTACGTTGGAGCGGTTTGAAAAGCAAAATAATAAATATCATATCGTTTTGCGCGGTGTGGAAAATGGGAACGTAGTGGAAAACGTGGTGGCAATTGACGCCGTGCATTCCGTTATCGATCCTTTTAAAGACGACGCGCCCTATTACGCGCTTGCAAAAGACCCCGAACTCAAAATTATCGTTTCCAACACGACGGAAGCGGGGATTTGCTTCAACGGCGAGGATAAGATGGACGGATTTGACGGCATCACGTATCCTGCGAAACTGACGAAATTCCTTTTCGAGCGTTTCAATGCGGGGCTTGACGGCGTATATCTTTTGCCCGTCGAGCTTATCGATAACAATGCGGACGAGTTGAAAAAGTGCGTGGATAAGTATATCGCGCTGTGGGCGTTGCCCGAGGCATTCCGCAAGTGGAACGACGAACGAAATTTTTATTGCAATACCCTTGTAGACCGTATCGTTTCCGGTTATCCGCGCGACGAGGAAACCAAGGCGCATTTGACTAAGCTGATTGGCGAAACGGACGAATTGATGTCCGTTGGCGAGCCGTTCGGGCTTTGGGCGGTGGAAAAGAAAGGGAATATTGCGGCTTACGTAAAAGAGGGCGTACACAATATCGAAGTAGTGTTGACGGACAATATCGGCTACTATAAAAAGAGAAAGGTGCGCGTGCTGAACGGCAGCCACACCAACCTCGTGCCTGCGGCGTTGACGTTGGGGGCGGTAACGGTGTACGATTGTATGACGGACGATAAGCTGTCGGCATTTGTGCAAGAAACTTTAAAAGAGGAGGTCATTCCTTTCGTTTCCGACGATATCGCGGCAACGACGGCGTTCGCGGACAGCGTGAAGGAACGCTTTGAAAACCCCTACTTAAACCACCAGCTTGTAAGCATTTCGCTCAATTCCATTTCCAAATGGCGTGCGCGCGTGTTGCCCTCGTTTAAGGATTATTACGCAAAATACGGGAAAATTGCGCCCAAACTTACGGTTGGCTTTTCGTATTTGATGGCGTTGTATTCGTCCATCGAAAAGCAGGGGGACGGTTACTTTGTAAAAGTGCCTGACCGCACGATTGAACTCAAAGACGATCTGCCGTATTTGGAATACTTTGCGGCGAAGAAGCCGATTGAAGAATTTATGGCGGACGAAAAAGTATGGGGAGAGGACTTGACGGCGTACGACGGCTTTGCAAAATCCGTTCTTCATAACGTAGAAAAAATCAAAGAGGGCGTTTGCTTGATATGAAAAAGGTAATTATTAACGAACGGGATAACGTAGGCGTTTGCTTGGACGGCACGGAGAAAATTCCCGCCGGACACAAGTATGCCTTGAAAGATATTGCCGTGGGGGAATTCGTCGTCAAATACGGCGAAATTATCGGTAGAGCAACGGAGAATATTCGCGCGGGCGAATGGGTACATACCCACAACGTAAAATCCCATTTGGACGAAAAGGTGGCATACAGGTACGAGTTTAACGCCAAAACACCTACGCAGGGCAAGGCGACTTTCCGTGGGTTTAAACGGGCGCACGGCAGGGCGGGTATCCGTAACGAAATTTATATTATCCCCACCGTCGGGTGCGTCAACAACGTGTGTATGCGGCTTGCAAAGGAGTCGCAAAAGTACGTAACGGGGAGCATTGACGGCATATTTGCGCTCACCCACCAATTTGGTTGCAGTCAGCTTGGCGCGGATAACGAGAATATCAAAAAACTGCTCTGTGCGATTGCTTTGAACCCGAACGCAAGCTTTGTGTTGTTCGTCGGGTTGGGGTGCGAAAATAACGGGTTGGACGGAATAAAAGAATATCTTGCGCCGTTTGGACGTGAAAATATCGCTTATTTCAACTGCCAAGACGTGGAGGACGAGCACGGGTACGGCATGGAAATTCTGCGCGGATTTGCAGAGAAGGCGAGCAAGTACGAGCGTGAGGACGTCGATTTTTCCGAGCTTTGTATCGGACTCAAATGCGGCGGTAGCGACGGGTATTCTGGCTTGACGGCGAATCCGCTTGTGGGGAAGATTTCAGACCGCGTAGTGGGACTTGGCGGCAGTGCGATTTTGACGGAAGTGCCCGAAATGTTCGGCGCGGAACAGCTGCTTATGAACAAGTGCAAAGACGAGCAGACGTTTGAAAAATATAAAAAGATGATAGAGGATTTCAAAGCCTACTATACGCGCCAAGGTTTCCCTGTATACGAAAATCCTTCGCCCGGCAATAAAAAGGGCGGCATCACCACCTTGGAGGAGAAGTCCTTGGGGTGTGTGGAAAAGGCGGGGACAAGCCAAATCGTATCCGTTTTGGATTACGGCGAAATGGTAAAGGAAGGGGGCGTGTCCGCGTTGAACGCACCCGGGAACGATTTGATTGCGGCTACGGCGCTCGCGGCGAGCGGCGCGCAGGTCGTCCTGTTTACGACGGGGCGCGGCACTCCGTTTTCCACCTTTGTTCCTACCTTAAAAATTGCGTCCAACGATAGGATTTCCGCTTTCAAAAACAATTGGGTGGATTTTAATGCCTATTCCATGGACGAGGACGGACTTTTCGAGCTTATTTTGAGGACGGTAAACGGCGAATACGCTTGTAAGAGCGAGGACATTCGTGAAATTGCATTTTATAAAACGGGAGTAACGTTATGAGCTATATCAAAGACAACTTTTTATTGAAGAACAAGACGGCGGAAAAGCTGTATTTCAACTACGCAAAAGATATGCCGATTTTCGATTATCACTGTCATTTGCCCGAAAAGCAAATTTTGGAAAACAAGACCTTTAACGACGTGTACGAAATTTGGCTGGCGGGCGACCATTATAAGTGGCGTTTGATGCGCAACTACGGTGTGAACGAGGCGTATATCACGGGCGATAAATCGCACAAGGAAAAATTCCTCGTGTATTGCAAGACGCTTTCGACGGCGTTTGGCAACCCGCTCTATCACTGGTCGCAAGTAGAACTCAAAGAATTTTTCAACTGCGAGCTGGAAATCAACGAGGAAAACGCGGAGCTTATTTGGGATTGGTGCAACGAATTCATCAAAGTGAATAACGTAACGCCGCAGAGCCTAATCGAAAAATCGAACGTTACCCATTTGTTTACGACCAACGAGATTTTCGACGATTTATCCACCTTCCCCGCGATTGCGAAAAAGGGGTATAAATTCAAGGTGATCCCCGCTTTCCGTGCGGATAAAATTATGAATATCGAAGCAGCGCAATACAACGATTTTATCGCAAAGCTGGGTACCGTGTCCGCGTTGAACGAGCTGGAAGATAAAATTGAAGAACGTTTGAAGGCGTTTATCGAGGTGGGGACGACGGCGGCAGACGTTGCGTTGCAGTCGGTGTATCCCATTGCAGAAAAAGCGGAAGCGGACGCCGTGTTTGCAAAACGCAGAAAGGGGGAAACGGTTACGCAAGCCGAAAGCGAAGTTTTCAAGGGCTATCTTACCTATTTCCTTTTTAAACTGTACGCTAAGTATAATATCGCGACGGAGCTGCACGTGGGCGCAATGCGCAACAACAACTCCGTTATGCTTGAAAAACTTGGCTTGGATACGGGCTACGACAGCATTGCCGAGGATAATTCCATTAAGTATATGTCTAGACTTTTTGACCGCTTGAACAGTGAAAATTCCTTGCCGAAAACGATTGTGTTCAACCTTAACCCGAAGATGAACGCGGAAATTATGACCTTGATCGGCAGTTTCCAAAGCGACGAAGCGCGCGGCAAAATGCAGTACGGTCCCGCTTGGTGGTTCTTGGATAACAAGGTAGGCATGGAAAAGCACCTCGACGATTTGACTGCGACGGGACACATCGGCGCGTTTGTGGGTATGTTGACGGACAGCCGTTCGTTGCTTTCCTATCCCCGCCATCACTATTTCAGACGCATTTTGTGTAATTTCTTCGGCGGTATGATGGAAAGAGGGGAAATGACGCAGGACGAAAAGCTGGTCGGTGAAGTAATTAAAGACGTTTGTTATCGCAATTCTATAAAATATTTGGGTATGTAAAAGGAGCGTTTTATACAAATGCGTGAGAAAGTCAAGCAGACGGTCTTTGATATCCTCTGGGCGATTTTAGCGGGCTTGATCGTCGGTTTTGCTTATTATTTCTTTCAAAACAGCAACGGGTTCGCCCCCGGCGGCGTGGGCGGTTTGGCGACGATCACCTACCACTTTGTGGGGAATTTTATAGGCGAAAGCCTTTCGTGGACGGTTTTGATGCTTGCCTACAATCTTCCCATTTTCGTGCTTGTCAGCATATTCGTCAACCGCAGATTGGGATTTATTTTGATCTTGTACATAGCGGTGCAAACGGGCGCTACCGTTTTGTTTGAGGCGCTTGGCTGGAAAACCTATTCGCTTGCAAACAACGGAGAGGATTTTGAAATCGTGTTTGCTTGTATTGCGACGGGCGTGATCTCGGGGGTCGGTTTTTCGCTGATGCTCCACAGATTTGGCGCGAGCGGCGGGACGTACGCCATTTCCGCGCTCATTAAAAAGGCAAAGCCCGCAACGAACATTGCGTACGTGTCTTTTATATTGGATTCGAGCGTCGTGTTTATCGCGTTCTTTGTGTACGATATGAAAATCACGCCCGTGATGTGTACCCTCATCAACCTATTTATTGCGAACGTGGTAGTCGATTACGTGCTGTCGGGCGGGAAAAGCGGTTACAAGTTTGAAATCGTAACGGATAAGCCCGACGAGCTTTCGGCAGAGCTTATAGAAAAGCTGGGACACGGCGTAACGGAAATTCGCGTACACGGTATGTATTCGGATACGGACAAATATATGTTGGTCTGTATCGTCCGCAAAAAACAAATTGGCGAGATGATGAAAATTATTCGGCGGTATCCGGGGACTTTTGCGAGCTTTTCAAAAGTGAACGAGGTCTTTGGCAGATTTAAAAAATAAGGAGAAAAAGTATGGAAAAACGTATTCCCGTAGTCGTTATTAAAGAACTTTCGGAAACGGACAAAATTTTGACGGCGCTTAAAAACGACGGCATCAACACGGCGGAGATCACTTTCCGCACGGCGTGCGCGGCGGAGGCGATTGCCTACGCCTGCAAAAATTATCCCGAAATGAACGTCGGCGCAGGTACGGTCATCAACGCGGCGCAGTGCGAGGCGGCTTTGGCGGCGGGCGCGAAATTTATCGTTAGCCCCGGTCTTTCGCCTGCAGTGGCGAAAATTTGCGCCGAACGCAACGTGCCTTACTATCCCGGTTGCGTAACGCCTACCGAAATCATGGCGGCGTTGGAGCTGGGCATTACGACGGTGAAATTCTTCCCCGCCAACGTTTACGGCGGCTTGAAGGCGATGAAGGCGCTTGCAGGGCCTTTCCCGCAAATTAAATTTATCCCTACGGGCGGCGTAGACGCAAGCAATTTGGACGAGTATTTGGCTTGGGAAAAAATTGCGGCGGTAGGCGGGTCTTTCTACGTGAAAGACGCGTTGGCAAAGATGGAGAATAAGCAATGATCCGTTCGCAGATGAGATTCCCCGGCTTTAAGAGGAAAGCGGTAACGCTGAGCTATGACGACGGCGTGGCGCAGGATAAGCGGCTTGTGCAAATCATGCAAAAGAACGGCTTGAAGGGTACGTTTAATATCAACAGCGGTTTGCTCCCGAAAGAGAGCGGTTGGCATATGACGGCGGCGGAGGCTTTGGAGTTGTATACGAATAGCGGTATGGAAGTTGCCGTACACGGTCAATATCATTTGTCATTGGCGAACGTCGACAGCGCGGTTGCGACAAACGACGTTTTGCAAGACAGACTTGCCTTAGAAAACTTGTTCGGCTGTTTAGTCAAGGGCATGGCGTATGCCAACGGCTCGTATAACGACGAAGTGGTGGGTATACTCAAAACGTGCGGCATTGAATACGCGCGTACGGTAACCTCCACCGAAGACTTTGAACTTCCCGAAGATTGGTTGCGTTTAAACCCCACCTGCCACCATAAAAACCGTAAGCTGATGGAATTGGTGAAAGCGTTTTTGGAGGTGCAGCCCGACCCGCTCCGTCTGCAAAAATATACGCCAAAACTTTTCTATCTGTGGGGGCACAGCTACGAATTTGACGGCGACGGCAATTGGGACGTCATCGAGGAATTTGCGGAGGCAATAGGCAACCGCGAGGATATTTGGTATGCGACGAACGGGGAAATCTACGCCTACGTAAAGGCGTTTGACAGCCTGCGTTGGTCGGCGGACGGGAAGCTCGTACATAATCCGAGCGGCACGGACGTTTGTATTTTCTGCAACAAAAAAGAGTACCTTGTAAAAAGCGGTACTACGATAAAAATCGATTAAAAAAAGAGGTAATAAATATGAAGAAAATCGTAACTTTTGGCGAATTGATGTTAAGACTTGCGCCCGAGGGATATTTGCGCTTTGTACAGAGCGACAAATTACAAGCGACCTTTGGCGGCGCGGAAGCAAACGTAGCCGTTTCGCTTGCAAATTACGGCTTGGACGCGGCGTTTGTGTCCAAATTGCCTACCCACGAAATCGGTCAGGCGGCGGTAAATTCCTTGCGCAAATTCGGCGTAGATACTTCTAAAATCGTACGCGGCGGCGAAAGGGTGGGGATTTATTACTGCGAAAAAGGCGCGTCGCAACGCCCCTCGAAAGTAATTTATGACAGAGCCCATTCCTCCATTGCAACCGCGAAGAAATCCGATTTTGATTGGAATACAATTTTCGACGGCGTAGAGTGGTTCCACTTTACGGGCATTACGCCCGCTTTGAGCGACGAGACGGCGGAAATCTGCCTCGAAGCGTGCAAGGCGGCAAAAGCGAAAAATATCACGGTTTCCTGCGACTTGAACTTCCGTAAAAAGCTGTGGAGTAAGGAAAAAGCAGGGCAGGTGATGGGCGAGCTTTGCCACTATATCGATTACTGCATTGCAAACGAAGAGGACGCGAAGGACGTATTCGGTATCGAAGCGGATAACACCGATATTTACGGCGGTAAGCTCAACCACGAAGGGTATATTTCCGTTGCGAAAAAACTGACTGACCGCTTTAATTTCAAAGGTGTGGCAATCACCTTGCGCGAGAGCAAATCGGCAAGCGACAACGATTGGTCGGGTATGCTGTACACGAATGGAGAAGCGGTATTCTCGAAGAAATATTCCATGCATATCGTAGACCGCGTCGGCGGCGGCGACAGCTTTGGCGGCGGACTTATCTATTCGCTCGTCAACGGTTTTGCGCCTCAGCAGGCGATTGAATTTGCGGTTGCGGCAAGCTGCTTGAAGCACTCCGTTGAGGGGGACTATAATATGGTTTCCGTGGCGGAAGTAATGAACCTTGCAGGCGGCGACGCAAGCGGCAGAGTGCAGAGATAATTTTATATCACAATCAAAAAAATATTAAATCCCGTCCTTGGGCGCGAAAGCGAACGTGGGCGGGATTTTTGCGCTACGTAAAAACAGTAAAAAACTCCTTGACAAGGGCGGAAAAAAAAGCTATAATAAAGTAAACTGGCATAATGGGGCGTTCTATAAGAACGCCCGTACAAGAAACGCAAAAAATGCGGAGCGGGAAACTTAGGAAAAGACGTAAAAAACGCCCTATATTCCGCTTAAAACTTAGGAACTAAGCAGATTGATTTTTCGTCAATCAGGAGGATTATATGAAGAAATCAGTAAAACGGATAGTATGCGGCGCGTTGGCTTTGGCGATGGCGTCCAGCCTCGTTTTAGAGCGCGTTATTCGTATCAGCGCGGACGGTGTGAAAACGGGCGAGTCCGTCTCGGCAACGGCGACGGGCGCAAGTTTTACCAACGTAACGGGGCAATTCGATACGTCGAAGATGGTAAAGGAAAATTTCAACAGCTCGGTCATGAAGACGGAGGACGTCGCGCCCACATACGAAACGCGGACGGTGCTTGTTACGCTTTCTAAACAGCCGCTTGCAGAACGCGCGGAAGGGGAGGCGGTTTCCTCGTATGCAGAAAGCTGGTCGGGCGAGCGCGCGCTTGCGGATATCGGCGCTGAGCAGGACTCCTTTTTAAGCGGTTTATCCAGGCGCGGCATTTCTTACGAGTTGGTGCAGAGTTACAACACCGTTTTGAACGGCGTGGCTATTCGCGTCAACACCAAATACTTAGACGTTATCCGTGAAATGAACGGGGTGCAAAGCGCGTTTTCGACGGGCAAGTATTCCGTGCCCGAAACGGTGAAAAACGTGAAAACGACAAGCGAAGACGGCGTTATCACCAACCAAACGAGCGTTTACGACACGGGTATTTACGATTCGTCCGCTTACGCCGAAGAATACGGCGAGGGTACGGTTGTGGCGATTTTGGACACCGGTCTGGATTATACGCACGAGGCTTTCCAAGGCTTTGAACACGAAAACGTGGACGTCGCATGGAGCAAGGATTACGTTAAGGACATGGTGGAAAACCGCGGGTTGAGCGCAGAAAAACGCAACGGCGGTTTGGACGTCAACGACGTATATATGAACGAAAAAGTGCCGTTTGCTTACGACTATGCAGACGACGACGCGGACGTGTATCCCTCTTTTTCCAATCACGGTACACACGTAGCCGGCATTATCGGCGGTTACGATACGACGGGTTATACGGACAAGGACGGCAACCCCGTCGACGAAACGTTTAAAGGGGTAGTGCCTGACGCACAGCTCGTTATCTGTAAGGTATTCACCGACGATTTGGACGACGAGGACCTTGGCGGCGCAGTGCCCGAGGATATTATTGCGGCGCTTGACGATTGCGTAAAGCTCGGTGTAGACGTTATCAATATGTCGTTGGGTACGTCCTGCGGCTTTACCACCCCCAACGACGAGGCGTGGGAGGGTATTACGCTTGCAAACGTATACGAACGAATCCAAGACGCAGGTATCACCCTCGTGTGCGCGGCGAGCAACGATTATTCGTCGGGCTACGGCGGCGTATACGGTACAAACCTCACCTCCAACCCCGATTCGGGCACGGTAGGCTCGCCCTCCACCTTTTCGGCGGCGCTCTCCGTAGCGAGTATCAACGGACAAAAGGCAAGCTATTTCTTGGCGAACGAGGGGGAAAAGCAATCCTTCGTATTCTATGAAGAATCGCGCGATATCGACGGCAATCCCTATAATTTCGTAGAGGAGCTTACCCGTCGCTACGGAAAGACGGAATTTGAATACGTCGTCGTCGGCGGTGTGAACAGTTACGGACTTGGCGGCGTGGGCGTCGTTTCCGATTACCGTATCGTACAAAATAAATTCGGCGACAGCGAAAATCCCCGCATCGCATTGGTTGCGCGCGGCGACAACACCTTCAAGGAAAAGGTGGAGGTTGCGCAGAAGATGGGCGCGGCGGCGATTATTATTTACAACAACGTTTCGGGTACGATTCGTATGAATCTCGGAGAAATTGAAGAAAGCGACCTTATTCCTGCAATTTCTATCGGTATGAACGCGGGTATCCAGCTTGTGAAAGCGGCGGGCAGCGGACGCGTCGGTACGTTGAAAATCGACGAGTCTTTTGCGGCAGGTCCGTTCATGAGCGAATTCTCGTCGTGGGGACCTACGCACGATTTGAAGTTAAAACCCGAAATCACGGCGCACGGCGGTGAAATTACCTCCACCGTCCCCGGCGGCTACGGCGAACAGAGCGGTACGTCCATGGCGTCGCCGAATATGGCGGGCTTTATGGCGCTCGTCCGCAGTTATATCAAAAACGACCTTGGCATCACCGACACGCGCGAAATCAACCGTTTAGCAATGCAACTGACGATGAGCACGGCGGGCATGGTGTACGACCAAGACGGATTCCCTTACTCTCCCCGTAAGCAGGGTGCGGGCGTGGCGCGGCTTGAAAACGTAATCAGCGGTACGCAGGCTTACCTTTATACGGACGTAGAGGAAAATGATTTTAGACCTAAAATCGAACTCGGCGACGACCCGGAGAAGACGGGCGTGTACGAGATGCGCTTTAGAATTAAAAATTTCGGCGCAGACGATTTGAACTTTACGGCAACGCACGTTGCGATGACGGAAAGCGCGTCGGCGGACGGCTTGACGGTATCCGAGCAGGCGCACCTTTTGAATAAGGCGACGGTGGCTTGGAAAGTGGACGGGAAAACCCTTTCGGGGGATACCATCACCGTCGGAGCAGGTGCAGACGTGGAAATTTCCGTAACGCTGACCTTGGATAAGAGCGAAAAAGAGTACATAGACGGTATCTTTGAAAACGGTATGTACGTCGAAGGCTTTTTGCAATTGCAATCAAACGCTCAAAATCAGTGCGATTTAAGCATACCTTTCCTCGGCTTCTACGGGGATTGGTCGGCGGCGCCGATGCTCGACTATTCCGCGTTTGAAATTGCGGAAAACGCGTCCGACCCCGCTATTTTGGAGGAGGACAAAATCAAGGCGAGCGTATGGGAAACCTTGCCTTACACGGCGTATTATAACGACGATTACGTATTGCCGATGGGCGGTTACGTATATCTCGTGGACGAAAACGAAGAACCCATGTACGTGAGTGAAGAGCATTGCGCCGTTTCCCGTTACAACGAATATTACGGTGAGGGGAGCGACCAAAATTATCTTTCGTCCACCTCTATCCGCGCGGTATATACGGGCTTGCTCCGCAACGCGCGCGTAGTCAATTATAAAATGTATAACGCGGTAACGGGCGAGCTTGTGTTTGCGGATACGCTGTATAATATCGCAAAGGCGTATTCGGGCGGCGGCAGTGCCGTGCCTTCCAACGTAGAGCTTCGTCTTTCGCCCGAAGCGATGGGCTTAGTGGCGGGCGGTACGTACCGTATGGAGTTTGAATTCTTCCAAAACCCTCCTAAGGAAGGCGAAAGCGCGCCCGAGGAAAACACCTTTGAGTTTTCCTTTACGGTGGATTACGAAGCGCCCGTTTTGGAGAGCGCAAACGTCCGTTTCCAAAACTATAAAGAAAACGACAAAGAAAAAGAGCGTATTTATTTAGACCTTTCTATATACGATAACCATTATCCGCAGGCGGTGATGCTTTGTTATCCCACGAACGACGCAAAGGGGGAGAGGGTGTTGCAACTCGCAACCGAATATCCTACGCCCGTGCGTAACGCGGTGCGAAACGGCACGAGTAAGCTTTCGATTGAAATTACCGATATTTACGAAAAATACGGCAAAGATTTCTACGTGCAAATCGACGACTACGCGCTTAACAGCTGTCTGTATAAAATCGACGTTCAAAGCGCAAACACCAATATGCTCCCCGAAAACTTTGAATTGGCGGCAGGGGAAGACGAGGTTACCCTCGATATTTATCAAACGCATACGGTAGCCCTTGAATATCAAGGCGACGCGGATTTATCCAACTTTAGCTGGACGTCGGCGTTCCCCTCGATTGCGGACGTGAAAAACGGCGTTATCGTCGGTTTGAGGGCAGGCTCTACGGATATTTTGGTGCGCAACCCGAAAGGGGAAACGCGGGTGATTTCCGTAACGGTTACGGAAAACGTTTCGTCGTCCTTGCCCGTTCTTCCCTCCCTTTCGTTTGGACCTATGCAGACGAGTACGCAGTCCTTAACCAAGGCGCAGGGCACCGTGCGTGTGTTTGCCGGCGAAGAATTTACGCTGTCGGTTGAAAAAGATCCTTGGTATCATCCCATGACGAATTTGCGGCTCGTTTGGCGTTCGTCCAACGAAGAGGTCGCAACCGTTGACCAAAACGGGAACGTCAAAACCTTGAAGAAAGGCAACGCAACCATTACGGCAATGATGGAGCGTAAAGACGGGGATAAGTGGATTGAAACGAGCGGACCGTCCGTAAGCTTGCGCGTACAGGAAGAATTTACGGTAAGCAACTACGTCTTGACGGATTATAACGGCGTAGGCTGGAATGAAGAAATTGACCTCGACGGCGACGGCTCGCTCGAAAAGGTGCTCGTCGTGCCGACGGATATGAACATTTGGTACATCGGCGCAGGCGCGTTTGAGGACAATAACAATATTGAATATATCGTCATTCCCGACAGCGTTATCGACATTCGCGAATACGCGTTTATGAACTGTACCGCGCTCCGCGGCGTATATTTCTCCGACGTGCAACACCGTGAGGCGGACGGAAAGGTGGTCAACCCCGACGTGGATTGGGCGGCGCTTGCGATGGTATACGAGGACGCGTTCTACGGTTGTCAAAAGTTAGAATACGTCGACCTTACCAACGTAAAGACGATCACCGTAGCGCACAGAGCGTTTATGGATTGCGTTTCCTTAAAGCAGGTGATCGATATGCCGAGCATTGGCACGATGCATCATTACGCGTTTGCAAATACTGCGCTCACCGAAGTGGATTTAACGGGTTTGCATATGAGCGGCGAATACGTCTTTTTGGGTTGTAACCAAATTGCAAGCGTAAAGACGGGCAAGTTTACGGCAATCGGCAAGTCGATGTTTGCAGGTTGTACGGCTTTGACGGAAATCACCCTTTCCACCCCGAAAATTGGGGAGAGCGCGTTTGCGGATTGCGTCAATCTGCGCAAGGTTACGTTGGATGGCAAGGGAGAGAATATTGCCTTTTCCATCGGCGCACGCGCGTTTGAAAATTGTGGCGCGGACGGGTTTGAAATTTTGTTCAACGGCGAAAAAGTACGCGAGATCGGCAACAGAGCGTTTGCAGGCGCGGGTTTGAAGAATATTTATCTCGATTTCTACGGATTGGAAACTTTGGGCGGCAATATATTTGCCAACACCACGCTTTCGACGGTAACCGTCGGCGACGGAATCGACTTAGAAACTTTGCAAATGAAGGGTGCGCCGTTTATGGGCTTGACCGTAGAGGTTTCGGGCGATAAGTACGTGAAGCGCGACGACGTCGTTTACAGTGCGGACGGTAGTAAAATTCTGCTTGCGGACAGCAAGAAAACGGGCGCGTTTACGGTGGGCGACGAGGTGCAAGAAATCGCGCCTTACGCCTTTGCAAACAGCGGGTTGGAAAGCCTTGTCCTTGGCAAAAACTTGCAAAAAATCGGCGAATACGCCTTCTATAATTCCTCGTTGAAATCGGTTGTTTTTGCAGAGAACAGCGAGAGTATCACGGAGATACCGACGGGCGCGTTCTACGGCTCGAAAGTGGAAAATATAACCTTGCCGCAAAGCGTAACGGCGCTTGGAGATTACGCGTTTGCAAACTCTGCGCTTTCCGCATTGACGGCAGACGGCTTGACGGCGGTGGGCAGTTACGCGTTCGAGGGCTGTAAAGCGTTGCAAACGATGTCGCTGACGGACGGGATTTGGACGATGGGCGACGGCGTGTTTAAGGACTGTTCCGCGCTGACAAGCGTAACGCTGCCTTCCGTAACAAGACTTGGCGCGCAAACCTTTGCGGGCGCAAAGGCGCTGACGAGCGTAACCTTTGGCGCGGGCGCAACGACGATTGGCGATTATACTTTCTATAATACGTCTGTAAAGACGGTAGACTTCAACGGCGCAAATATTCAAACGATTGGCGACGGCGCGTTCTACGGCGCGACGAAAGTGGAAACCGTCGTTCTGCCTGAGAGCGTAACGGAAATCGGCGTAGCGGCGTTCTACAATGCGTACAGCTTGCGATCCATTAATTTGGAAAACGTCGTAACGATTGGCGATTCCGCCTTCTATAACAGCGCGTTAAAAACGTTGAACCTGCAATCGGCGAAGAAGATTGGCGCATTTGCGTTTGGCGTAGAGGGACAAAACGGCGCGGACGTAGCGGGCGCTTGCACCTCGCTTACCATGCCCGTTGTGGAAGAAATCGGTGCGTTTGCGTTCTTGAACACAAGCATTTCCAAATTGGAAATTCCTGCAAGCCTGCGTGAAATGGGTATGGGTGCGTTCGGCTCGGCGGCGAACCTTGCATTGGTGTCGACGGCGGCGGAAAATCTCGTCTTCTTCGCGGAGGATAACGTGCTTTACCGCAAAGTGAGCGACGGGGAATACGAGCTCGTTCTCTATCCTGCGGCGCGCGTGGCGGAGGGCGCGGAAAAGGCAAAGACCTACGAAGTGAAGGAGGGTACGGTTTCCGTGCTCGCATACGCCTTCTACGATTTGAACGATAACGTGCTCCATAAGGTAACTTTACCGTATAGTATGCGCCTTATCGGCGATTCCGCATTCTTCGCAAGCGGTGTAACGGAGTACGAATTTAAGAGCATTCAAGCGCCCAGACTTGCTGCGGAATACCGCGAGTGGATTGCGGCGGAAATCAAAAATCAGGCGAGCAGCAGTACGACCAAATCGACGTACAAAGGCTTCTATTACGCCAACTTCGAGGGATATTTCTTCGATTATACGCAATATGGCGGACAGAAGAGCAAACTCGTCCTTCGCTATCCCGAAAATGGGCTGGGTTACGACAACTACGTATACAGAACGTACTTCGGCGTGAAGCATACGACGGGTATCGCGATGGAGGAAAACACGAACGTATTCGTAAGTATCGTGGACGCCATCGACTTGACGGAGCTTAACGCTTGGCTTTCGTGGGATACCTCTGACGAGGACAAAAAGGCGGAGATCCTCGCGTTCTCTGAACAGCTTGCTTTGGCTCGTTTGTATTGCAACAACGCGCGCGAGAGCGCAACGCAGGCGCAGTATGCGACGGCGGAGCGGTTGGATAAGTTGGAAAAAGCCGAGAAGCTCGTACGGGAAGTAAAGGCGAAGTTTAACGTTTTCGTCGGCGTTAAAGAATTGAAGATTGCCACCTTTGCAACCTATAAAAAGGAATACCGCGAAGGGGAAACGTTTGACGGAACGGGCTTGATTGCCTTGCTTATCTACGACGACGGCTCGCAAACGGAGCTTTCCGTAAGCGAGTTGACCTTGGACGAGAAGTATACGCAACCCTTAAAAGCGAATACGCAATACGTCAGGTATTTCTACGGCGAGCAATCCTTGATTGTGAGAATTAAAGTGATTGCAAACGAGCAATCGGACGGCGAGGAGGAAAGCGCTCCCGCTAAGGACGAAAAGACGGGATGCGGCTCGGAAATGGGCTTATCCGCGGCGACGCTCGGCTTGCTTGGTGCAGCCGTACTGCTCAAGAGGAAAAAACGCGAAAACTGATTCTCGTTTCCGTAGCGTATAAAAAGGAAAAAAACACCCCCTAACCGTGAAGTGAACCCCAAAGTTTAGACAAAAAAATATTAAATTTGTGAATGAGTTCTGTACTGTACAGGACTCATTCCTTTTAATTTGAGAGAAATTCTCTCGTTGTTGTAATACCAAAGATATTCTTCCAAAGTACGGATGA
>JAFUJR010000021.1 GCA_017468085.1 Clostridia bacterium
ATTACGATTTACTATATTATAAACCATATATTTGCATTTGTCAAGAACTTTTTTACGATTTAGTAAATTATGTTTGACTAATTTTCAACAAACACGGGTATCCCGTTTGTGTGGGGATTTTGTTGAGACGAAACGCGTGAGATGACTCACCGTGAGTCACAACGTTAACCTGCTACCCTATTTTTTATGAAATTGCCAAAAATTTCTTTGTTTTTGTGCCTTTGATTTGTTATACTAATTGCTTGTTTTTTCGCGCGATTACGCTTGACTTTTTGGCTTAAATATGATATAATAAAGAAAATTAAATAAAAATCATACACCTATGAATGACATTGAGGAGTTGATTCGTTTTTACCAAACGTTTCAGCTCCTCTTTTTGTTTTTCACGGGTAAAGGAGGTGTAGTATGTAGAAAACAATTCGTCATCAAAACAAAATCTATCAAGGGGGAACAAAATTTCCAAAAGGAGGACAATGAATCAAAAAGAATTAGAACAAATTACACAATGGATTAAAGAAGCCACTACTAAACCCAACGCGGACGAAAACATTCAGCTCATTTTGAAACTTGCGTCGAACAGTATCACGCAAGACAAGGTTGAAAATCTCGTCAAACCCACAAACCCTGACACAAAAAGTTTTATTACCCACTTCACGAAAAAGGAGATTGCCAAAATGTCGAAAACGTTCAAGAAAGAATTTATTGCCAACGGACTCGCCGCGCACGTTCTCAAACGCCAAAACAGTAAAAACGCCTTTATTTTTGAAATCCGCTATCGGCGGAACGGTTATCATATCCACGTTTCGGGCGCGACGCTTGAAAAGGCGAAAGAACGGTTTATTCAAGAAACGATGCCCGATCAAATTCAAAAACACCGTAGGCAAGATTATAAAGGTGAACCGAGCTCGTTTATGCGCATTGCCAACGAATGGTTGGAATTCAAAAAGGACAAGCTGAACGAGCGCACGCATAAAAATTACGTAAGCTATTGCAAACGGTACATATTCCCTGCTATCGGCGATATGCGGATAACCACCGTCAAAACGATTGACGTCAACAATATTATGACGAAAGCCGAAGGGCGGGTGTATGAAGATTTGCGCGTAATTTTCAATTCTATTTTCAAATACGCGATTGCAAGCGGAATACTCACGTACAATCCTATGGTTCTAATCCCTTTCAAACGCGCCGAACGGAACACGCGTAGGGCGTTGACCTACGACGAGCAGAAAACGCTTGTAGAACGCTTAAATTCGCCTGAATTTGAAGAATATAAACACACCTTTCTCATTCTTTTATATTTCGGTTTGCGACCTTGTGAATTAGAAGACGCGCACTTTGAAGGCGATTTCTTAATCGCGCGGAACGCCAAGCGCAAAAACGGGAAAATCGAGTATAAGAAAATCCCTATTTGCCGTCAAGCACGGGAGCAACTCAATTTGGACGAGCCGATTGTCTTTCCGCACCGAACGGACGTACTCAATCGAATTTTCAAACGGATTATGAACAACGAAGAAATCACGCAATACTATTTAAGGCATACGTTCGCCACCGTTTGTCAGCAATACGTTCGTCCCGATATCGTCGATATTTGGATGGGCGATAGTTCGGAACGGTTAGTCGGGCGTGTATATACCCACTTCCCCGACAAGTTTATGAAATCGGAAATGAATAAAGTTGTGTTTGAGTTTTAATAAAATAAGCTTTAAGCCGTTTGACTAGCCAAAAACTAGCCAAACGGCTTTTTCATTTTTCCTTACGTATAAAGGGCTTTCGCTATTTTCTACTATTCGTTATCGATAAGCATTTAACACGCCAAAAAACACGCCAATCGGTGCTAAAAACGTGAAAATCAACGATTTTAGACGGAATATTTATACAAAAACACAAAGAAAAAGGGCATTTATGCAACTTTTCTTGCATAAATGCCTTACGCTGGTGCGGTCGACAGGAATTGAAGACCGACAAAAAAACGCTGAATGTCTTTATTTTAAAGATGTTCAGCGTTTTTTGTTCCCCACAACTCCCCAAAAATATTTCGCCGTTATCGTTTAAAAAATTAAATCGTATATCGCCGAAAAAAACAAAGCTTTCTTTGTTGCTTCTCTTTTTTAGGGTAAATATTGGAAAAATTTTCCACTGCCTACAACTTATCGAAATAATGCTATTTTTCGGAATAGTAAAATTTATTAAATGTACGTAGGAGGAAATTATTATGAAACTCAAGCAACTTATCTCTCTTCGCACCAGAAGGCTCTTAAAAGAACGAGCTTGGACTCAATACAAGCTTGCTTCGCGCGGTGCGATACCGTTTTCCACTCTTTCCTATACCTTGAATAATCACGGAAAGAGCATCCGCATGGAAACGATCCTCAATATTTGCCGTGGTTTTGATATATCACTCTCGGATTTCTTCAATGACAGCTTATTTGCGCCCGAAAATATAGCAGACGACGATTAAGAGGAGCGGATATAATGAAAATAAATGCAGAAAACGTATTGAAAGACATGATCTCTTTATTAACCTCATACCTTAACGAGCTTTCGGACATATCCGATACCCCGGGAACACAATTTGCTTACGGCGAAAAAACGGCGTATACGGAATGCTTGGAGATATTATCGACATGGGATCAAGCAGAAGAAAACGGACTTGATTTCGACATCGAGCGACGTTTCCCTCTTTAACGAAAAATCGGGCGGCAATCAAGCCGCCCCACTTTCTTCCTCTTTCTTCGTCGATGGATTCTTTTTGCACCATTCTACACAGTTTTTGCTCTCGCTCGCCTGACGATTAAACCGCCCAATCTCCGTCCGCATAACAAGATTCCAACCCTTTGAAATAGCAAGGGCGGCGGAAAAAAGCGTGGTAATGATCTTGACAATCGCAAGTATAATCGCGCGATTGCTTAAGTCTATAATTATCGTTCCCGCGAGCGAACAGGAAAAGACAACGAACACAGCAGAGAGAAAAAGGCTATAAATATCGTCCTTTCTGTCCTCTTTTTCGACGTTGCAAGCCTCCGAGGGAGAGACGTATCCGTTCACTCCCTCGACCTCGACTTCGAGAAACTTCTCGTCGTAGTGCAATCTTTTAACGCCGTTTGCCCGCCTTACAGCTCTCCACTGCGCACGCGAAAGCCTCTCATTCGGATACTCTTTAAGAATCTCGCGCTTTGATTTTGTCGCGTACTTTTTTAAGTAATCGCCTTGAGGAATCTTCGCGTTTTTAAGGATTGCCTCAACCGCCTCGTCATATCGACGATCGCAATATGATTTCGTATATTCGGGGATTCGCAAGGAGTAACCCTCGTCCGCAAGCTTTTTTGTCTCTTTTTTCGCCTCACTTCGTGCTTCCTTATACTCTTTCGTCTGCCGCGCCTTATTCATAGATATGTGCTTGCAAAGGTAGCGGACGGAAAAACAAGCGATAAAAAGCAAGCCGCCATTTGCCGTTACATTTTTGAGAGAGAGATCAAAACCTCCCTCGAACTTTGCAACATAAGCGGCGGCAACCCCTATCAAAATCGCCACAACAACGGCGATCATGACGTTGTTTACAAAATCCTTTTTCCTCGGCCGTTCTTCGGACGCCTCGGATTCGTCTTTGCGTTCTTTGATCTTATCTATCATCCAATCACTCCCTTATCCTTACTTCGCCACAATACTGCCACAGTTCTTTCCACATGGAGGAGAGCTTAAATGCGATAACCCCGAGCGTGTTCCCGATCGCCGCCCACAAAAATACCGTCGTGAGCCCGTTGATTGTTTCGGGTGTCATTTTCCCAACAAGAAAGAACGCCGCGAAAAACAGCCAAAGAATAACGGCCACAGACGGGGATTTCAAAAGCTTTACGAGCGCCTTATACAGCGGGAGGGCCGCCGCGATCAACGCCACAATAAACACTCCCGATAGAGTACTCTCCGCGCTCTTGCTTGCGATTACGGGCAATTTAACGAGAGCCGACGCGACCGTTGGAAGCACGCAAAAAATCAACCCTACGACGTAAGCAATCAGATACGCCTTATAATACCAATCCTTACTCCGTTTTATCGATTTCAACATTATCCGCCCCCTCTTCTTCAAGGACCTTTTGCGCGTTTAAACTCTCTCGACGAATCTCCTCTTTTGTCACCGCGCCGATATTCACTCTATCGGCAAAGATCGAGAACATTTTTGCCAAAGCCGAAACGGCTTTTTTAATCTGCCTAACCTCCGTTTCGGTCTTAACTTCCGTCTTGCCGTTTATATTCGTCTCGTCGATCAAGGCGTTCGTTCCTTTGATCTGATCGTCTAGCTGCTTCGCAAGTTTATTGACCGCGTTTAAAAGCTTCTTATCTTTCGTGTTTTTCCAAATTATAAAAACCGCAAAAACGGCAAGCATCGCCACGCTTGCGATTGTAGAGATCGTCACTTGCTTTTTGCTCGCCGCCGTCTTGATCGCCTCAACTGCGCCTTGATATTCGTTGCCAACGCCCGCAGCCTCCGCATACGGCTTCAACGCCTCCAAAAACGCGTCTATATCGACCGTCTTATCCCCGTCGGGTGTTTCCTCGACGCTCTCCGCGCCTGTTTCAGTTTTTTCCGTGGATTCCGTAACGTTCGCCTCCGCGCTCGTTGTATAAACACCCGTCGTCGGAGTGCGCACCCCGATCAAACAAACGAAAAGAAATGCGACGAAACCCGCCGCGAGAATAACACCTTTGAATCTACGCTTTAAATGTTTCATGATTTTTTCTCCTTTTATTCGATTTCTTCTGGAACGAGCTCCGCCCCATTGTCCACGTACTCTTTAAGCTCGACAAGGATTTTCTCCTTTGCGGCGAGCTCTTTTCTGTACAGATCTTCCAATACCGCGACTTTTTCACAAAGATCGCTAATAACCGCCGTATAGGCAAAGTTCCCGTCAACTCTTTGAATCTTTAACGGCTCGATCAGATAATCGTCCTTGATAACAGCCGTTGCATTTGCATTCAAATACACGAGAGAAAATTCTACGGGTTCCGTCCCTCCCTCTTTCAACCATTCGGGAGATAAGGTTACACTTCTTTCTTCTCCGAGCGTCACGGTCATCTTACTTGCCGCACCATGACGGATAACGACTCGATAACGCCTTGTGCGAATCTCGCTCGGGAATGAAAATTTGATCGTCAACGACTCGTTGTCGCTTATGAGAAAGGACGGTTCGTCAAACCGCCCTTCTCTTCCTTTAATTGTGATTGTTCGTTTCATTTTTTTCTCCTTAAATTTGTTTCCAATAGCTGACCGTAAGCTGACTTGTCGGACCTTCGCCGCTCGCCTCGACGATCGTCGTTCCGTCGTAAGTACATAGCGAGAGAAGAGATTTCCCGAGGTCGGTATCGGTTATGTCCGTTGTAATGGGGGTTGCAATCTTGTAAACAACCCGCATAGGATTTCCCTCTGCATATCGGTCGGCTAGCCAAGAATTGAACCGTTCGGGGGAAGTCGTGTCGGTTGTATCATAATTACTATCGACAACATAAAGAGCATTTCCATACAACGATACGCAACGCTCCATTTTTCTCCACATGTCATAAATATAATAGTTGCAAAAACCTTTATACTCGGTTGTCGCTCCTTTCGGGTCTATATTAAACAATGCAAGCCCGCCGCTTGTTCGGCTCCAAACCTCTGTTCCTTTAAGCACCAATTCTTTTGTTCGGGATTCATACGCAACCTTTTTATTTACCGTATCGACCACGAGTCTATCCGCAGAATCGTCAATCTTTGCAAAGGTCATTTCAAGCGTTGAGCCGTCTGAAAGAGTAAGTGTGGACGGAATCGCAACGGATTGCGGTTCATAATACGGCTCAAAGCCAAAGTCTGCGCTTCCTTCGTTTAGCCGAATATTGAAATATCTTGTAAAACTTCCATCCGTATAAAGGTATCCGTTTATCCAAACATATCCGCTTTGGGTAGGGGTAAATGTTCTTTTAAAATATCCCGTATATGCCCCACCGCTTATTGTTTGAAGTGTACCATCAGTAAACCAACGATCGCCACTTTGTATATAGATATTTACCCCTAACCCGCGTCCCAATGCTTCAAAACTCAAAGTATAAGCTTTTCCCGCTTCAACGACAAATCGAAGCGAAACGTTTAAACTCGTAGACTCTGACACTTGAGTTAAATTCGAACCGTACACCTTTACCGTCAACGGGCTTGCGTTCATGATCTCCACGGGCGCGGATGGTGTCGGCTCTCCGTCTTGTACCGTGTTCCCCTCTACTTGGAGAGATCGAATCGGCTCTGAAACGGCGTTCTCACAGATTACCGAGCTTTCTCCCGCCACCTCGGACTTTTCGGCAAAGTGATATGTCTGACTATTCACGAGCTTGCCGCGATACTTTTTCTTTACCGTAATCTCCTTGATTCGATTCTCGGAAGAAGAATTCAAGCACGTGACGGGCGATCCTTTGACGTTGATCTTTGATATGACCATTATTTGCCTCCTACTACCGCTTCAAGCTCGTTAATTCGCGTTCTCCATGCGTTACGCTCCGCTTTGATCGGCTCGTACTCTTCCGCTCCGATTATGCCCTCCGCATACTTGATCGCTTTATAGTCCGTCTCGAAAAGTTTTTGTTTGAGACTCGCAATTTCCCTCTGTGCAAGTTCCTGTTCGGTATAAGGAATATATACTTGGATATTCTCAAACTCGTCGTAAGTTTCGACCGCTTCCACTTCGGGCTCGTCGATTACCTTTTTAACGTCTTTGCCGCCGTTTGGGTACGTCTTGACCGTCTCATAGTGCCATTTTGCGGGCACGCCCGCCACCGCTTCATGATGTGCCACGAGAAGCTTATCGGGCTTCAAATAACCCTTTTCAAGATCATAAGATTCCAATAGCTGCGTTTTTTCTTCGTTGTATACTTTCATGTCTTTCCCTCCCTTAAGCGATTCTCTTCCACATGTTCACGGCAAGGAACGGGGGAAGATTGTCGGCTCGACTGACAGGTCCCGTGCATTCCATTACACTGGCTTCAGTTTCAATCATACTATCAGTCCCATCAGCTATACACTGTGGGGTTGGCACAACTGTAGTATTAACGTTTGTTGCATTGCTATATATCATTGCCACATTGCCAATCGATGGTAGTGTTATGCTATACTCATGCGTATGCGTTTTTGCGCCCCCTGTGCTTCCGACAGCGTAATCATCGCCTGCACCGACGAGGAATAGATTCGTGATCTTCTCCCACGTTCCACCGAAGTATTCCGACGGAGATTCGTCGCCCAGCGTGAGATATATAAAGCCTATGGGGAAGATAGGCTCGTCAACTCCCGCCCCCGCAGCCTCTTTTTGCGTGACGTTAAGAGAATACGACCCATCCTCCAGCTCGGCAACCTCGATGTCGGGCACGTCCAATGCGAGCGCAAAATCCTTTGCCGCTTTTCCCGCGTCCTCAAGCGTGCTCTTTTCCTCGTTCCAATAAACAAAATTGCCGTCGGCAATCGTCGTAGACCGCGTCGCAAGCGCTTGCTTTTCGCCGTCAAGAAAAGAAAAGTCGATATTCTTTTCTCCCGTTTCTTCGTTCTCGGTCTCTGTGACTGTTCCGAGCCCGACTACTACACAATCCATGGAGGGTTCGTACATAACGCCGTAAGCCTGCGTCGTGCTTGTTAAGATCAACAATCCGCTCGGGACAACAAGCGGAAGCCCGTCCGAATTTGTGACGATTATGTTATCCTTAACCTTGATCGTGTCCGAATCGACAACGGTAGACGTGCCCTCGAGGTAGAGATTCCCACCGATCCTCACATCGCCGCTGATCGCCCCGCCGTCCTTGCGGAAATATGTGTTGTCGGCATACTGTTTATTCACTACGTCGGCAGGTCTTTTAGGCTCGGCAGATTTCAGCGTTTTATCCGCACTATACATGGCGATTGCCTTTTCAAACGGTGCTTCAGACACGCGCTTTATGCCTTGCGTTGTTTGGCTCGGATCGACAGAGCCGTCCTCAAGGACTTGAGAAGCGTTATCCGCGATATATGCGGCACAGCCGTGATAGTTAAGCTGTATCTTATCCAATTTCTTCTTTTCGGCTTTACCCACCCATCCCGGGGCGGCGATTTCTTGTGCCGCCTCAACCGCCGATTTCGCCGATTCATAAAGGCTTTGAATATCTGCAGAGGTTATCGCTTTCCCGTTCACGTCCGTTAAGCTCGCATTCACGAAAAAGGAAAGCTTGTCCGTAAGATGCCGTTTATAATCATAAGCCTCCTCGGATTCGTTAAACCCCGAAGCCGCCTGCAGGTCGAGATACCATTCCCCGCGCCGCGCGGAAACAATTGGCGGAACCTCAATCTTCCATGACCCGTCTGTAAAGTCTTTCGCCATACCCATGAATCCGACTACCTCCTCCGCGGGATCATCCTCGTTGAGAGCCGTCGAAAACGCAATTCTTAACACCTCGTCCTCCGCAAGTCTGAAGCCCTCAGGAATGACTTGAATGACGTTCTTGCCCGAATTATTTTGCGAAATGCTGTTCATGCCGTCGATAAACTCGGCGATCAGAGACCCGTCTGAATTTTCGCAAAGCTTGATTTTCATTGTTATCATTTTATTTCTCCTTTGCCTTTCGGCTTATTTTTTTCTCAATACGGGAAATCGTGAACCGTGACGACTATACCCCGAAACATTCCATTTGCCGCAAGATAGATATTCCCCGCCGCATCGGCAATCGCCCAAGAAGCCATAGTTATCCCGACAATCGTATCCCCTCCAAACGGCTTTGCATTAAAAACCGCCCCGTTCGTTGTTGTTTTAACACTCGCGACGTCATGCTCCGAGAGATCAAGCGGAACCCACGTTCCATTGAGATAATCGTTATAATTCTCGGGAAGCATATCCTCCGAGCCCTCGAACGTCTTTGTGTCGGAAGCATAAAGATACAAACCTTTCAGCCCCGTTCCGTTATCCCGTATGAGATTGTTATTTTTCGCAAACTCCGTTCCGATAATGATATCTCCATAATTTTTCTTTGCGGGAACACATTCGAACGAGAACACGAAAAGCGGGCGTTGCGTTCGATCCTTGTGGTATGCGCCTTGAATCGTATAATCGCTTGCGAGGACAAAATCATTACGATCAACGACGGGAAAACGATTTATTTTTGTCGTGTCTTCAGGCGCGGTAAACTCAAAAGCGAGATCGAGAGAAAACGATCTGAACTCTCCCGCCGAACCGTCCTTTTTTGAGACGTAGCGGTTATAGGTAATCATATTCCCCTTATCGCCCCATATACTGAACACATAGCCGTCTCGGGAATAATCAACGGAATAATTATCGAGAGTTCTTGCCGTAAAGGTCATGACCTTATCCTGTGCATAACTCCCGATCGGTCGCATAAATCGGAAAGTCGGCTCGTTTTCATACGGAGTCTCCCCGCTTGAATTTTCAGTCTCTTGCGGAAATTTATCGAGTCCCGCTTGCGTTTGAAACAGCATATACTTGAGCTGTCCGCTCGCCGTCTTTGTCGTTCCTGCGCTATCCGTATAAGACACGGATTCATTCTTGCCTATCAGCGTGTTTAACGCCGCAAGAGGGATTGCCGAGGAGTAAGAAGTCTCGGCGGCATCCAACGAGTCTGAAAATACGAGATATTTCTTAATGACCAACGGCGTTTCCTCACTCTCGAGAGGAATATCGAATAAATGCCTTTCTCGATTCACGCCCTCGTCTTGGTGTATCGCGTTAAAATCTTTTGAAAGATAATAACGGCATTGGATAACGTTATCCCAAATGGCACACTCCTTTTTGTATACGACGTAGTTTTTATCCGTCCACCCCTCCGCTTCCGTGTCGGTCGGCAAACTGATCTTTGCCATGAGCGGCAAAAGCTTTGAATAATACTTTGCCTCCACGTCCAAATAATACTCGGCGTTTCCCGTCCTTTTAATAAGACTTGCCAGCTTCTTGCCGTGCCGTTCCACGTCGAGGGTTTTCTCCGTCTGACTGTCCATAAGTCCCATTAAAAGCACGTCGCGATCATAAACCCCGGGCTTTGAAATTTCCGATACTGTGTCGATAAGCGGATAATACGTTGCTGTAAATGTAAAATCTTTATAAGTACCAGTAATGGTTCCAAATTCATTATACCCGTCTGAAAAGGTACCCGCATATTGTTCTTCTATAAGCTCCTCTAGAATCGTTAATATTTTTGAAAAATCAATAATTTTATCAATTTTTCCACCGATAAATATAGCGCTCCCGCCTATTTCATAAGGAATATATTTTTCCTTTTTTTTACTGCTCAAAACCTCATATTTTTCCAAGGGCAAAAGCCTTTCCGCTATATTTACATTCAATAAGCGAATTATTTTATTTGACGAGTCTGCGGGGGGATACCATGTGGAATTTACTATAATCTCAAATTTTTTAATCCCCCTATCTGAAATCGGAAAGGGGAAAAACGCCGTGGCTGTATCGTCGCTTAATGTTGCTTTATTTGTTTTAAAACAATCTGTAAACGTTATAGGCTCCTGTAAAACGGTATTATATCCACGTGCGACGATCTTTCCTGCATAATTCTGACCGTCGTTTTCCATTTCCTCGCCTATGATCTCGCCCTGTTCTTCTCTCGTCCATACGGGAACGGTCTCTTTTTCCATGTCTATACGACGGAGCCCAACCTTAATTGAAAATATATCCGTCTTAAAACTTATAGCTTCAACGGTAGCGCGACAGTTATGCGGGGCGAGCATAGTGTCTAAAACCGTCCTCATATCAGTGTTGGAAAAATAATAATCCCTGCTCGGCTTCCCCTCTAAAAACTTGCTTAACTTTGTTGTTTCCTCCAAAAGGTGTTGACGTTCTGCTACTCGATCTCCCGCTAAATCAACAGTGACCTGTGTAAAAACCGCATTATGTAAAGCGCGTACAACTTGACTATAAAGGTCATGCGTTTCATTCGTAAGGCATAAATTATAAACCTTGATTTTTTCAAGAATTTTTACAGGCTCGATACAAGTAATCGTGTGCTCAAAGCTTTTGTAGACCTTTGAATATGATTTTGAATGATCGTATAGAACAAGCATTGTGCGCTCTTTCTTCTCGATTCCGTCATCGACGGTAAATTCGATAAAGTCAAACGGCTCAAAAAGTCTCCTCGTCGGTACACGTTTCAACGTAAAAACAAACGTATCGAGCGAGCCGTCCACCGCTTCTGTAAACGGGAATCCCGCGACGACGATATTATTATGCTTGTTATCGTCATCGACGAGGATTCTTTTTTTGCCGCTTTCGTCCAAATACGTGTTTAAAATCGGCGTAATTTCGCCCGTTCTTTTACTCGTTATAGAAATTTTTGTGTTGTTTTGTACAAAATACATTTGATTTTTT
>JAFUJR010000022.1 GCA_017468085.1 Clostridia bacterium
CGGCTTGAACGTACAAACGTACGGCGAAACGGAATCGACCTTACGCGAGCAAGATACTTGGCATACGGTAACCATTTCTATGAGCGACCTGCTTGCGGAATGGGATAACCTCGTCGACGACAGCAATCCCATGTCTTTGGGTACGCCTTGGGTAGACTTCAACTGGACGAGTAACGCCGCAAACAAAGACGCGGTGTTGTATATCGGTAACATCCGCGTGGTAGAGGCGGCATAAGTAAGACGTTTGGCAAAATTAAGTAATTCATAACTTCCGCAAGCGGTTAAAACCCGTTTGAGGAAGGAAGAATACGGACAGGAATAAGGTGAAAAGATGAAAAAGATATTCAAAATTTTAGCGACGTATTCCCTTTGCGCGGCTGTTCTTATAAGCGCGGGTTGCGGTAAAACCTCCAACGGCGGTAATACTTCCGACGGCGGACAAAGCAGTATCCCTATCGACAGCTTGCTCAATGAAAGGTACTCCGTTGCTGCGTCCGCAACGGACGGCGGTCAAATCACCGCAAGCGCAAGCGAAGTAAAATTCGGGGATACGGTAAACTTTACCTTTACCGCTGATGCGGGCTACGTGCTGGCTTCGGTAACCATCAATGGCAACGAAGTGGAAATCGACGGCAACGCATACAGTATCGCGGGCGCAATGCGCGACTATAACGTACGCGCGGAATTCGTTAAAGCGAACGTAACGGTTTCCTTTAAAGGCGAAGGCGTAACGGGGATAGAGGATATATCCGTTGCTTACGGCAAGAAAATCGGAACGCTCCCCACGCCTGAAGCAATCGTCGGCAAACGTTTCGTCGGTTGGAGCAATAGCTTGGGCGAAACGGTAACGAATGACACAATCGTAACTACCAAATCGGCAAAGCTCGAGCTTTTCGCCGTATGGGAAACGATTGAAGTGGATAAGACCCTGTATCAGCCTTTCTCGGTCAGCACGGCGTATTACGATGCGTCCGCAACCAACTACGGCGTCGTTTGGCATACGCGCACGGCGCCTGCAAATTCCGTCGTCCTCGTGTCCGAGGGCAACGCAGTGGACGTAGCGACGGCGCGTGTGATTAAAGCGAAAACAGAGCTTTGGTTTAAGGGCGAATATATTTCGCAGGCAGTCGTGGACGAATTGAAATTCGATACGACCTACACGGTTAAATTCGGCGATTCCTCGGCGGACGTATGGAGCAAAGAATACACGTTCACGACCCGTGAGGAAGTGGTGGAAAGTACGGAATTCTTCTATATTTCCGACACGCAGGAAACTGCAAGGATACAAGATACCACTAATTTGAACAATATCGAGTACTTGGGCGATACGTACGTTTCGCAGGTAATGCGGGAGGCAACCGCGCGTTTCCCCGACGCAGATTTCATTGCGCACGGCGGCGATATCGTCAATTGGGGTGCGGAATCCATCGCTTGGGAAGAAATGCTTGGCAGTATCGACGAATATTTGTTCAACCTGCCTATGATGCCCGTTGCCGGCAACCACGAAGACCCTATGTATTACGGCTTTGGCAGAGATATTCCGCATATCGTAGATAAAATGTTCAATATCGACGGCATTTACGACGAGCACTCGTCCGCGGGTATTTATTATTCCTTCGATTACGGTCCTATGCATTTCGTGGGTTTGCGCTCTAACGACGTGTATAACGATTATGACGCGGGATATATCACTGAGGAACAACTTGCTTGGCTTGTCAACGACGTCAATAAAGCAAACGAAACGGGCAAATGGATCGTGGCGATGATGCATGAAGGCCCGATCAATCCTCGTTTCGACGGCGAGACAAACACCAATACGCACACGCCGACCCTTTCGAAACAGTTGATGCCTGTCTTTGACGAGCTTAACGTCGATTTATTGCTGTTTGCACATAACCATTGGATGTTGAATACTTATCCTTTGGTATGGGACGAAACGGCAGAGGCTTTGCCTTACACGGAAGCGACGGTACGTCCTTCTACTACGACTGTGGAAAAGGTTTTGCACGACGGTGTGGAGGTAAATAAATTTGTATTCGCGGAAAGCGTTACCAACAGAGGTACGGTATATCATCAAGCTTCGGCTGCGGGACATCAATTAAGAGGGTATTTCAGTTATAAAAACGTTCCCAATCTGTTGGCTGATTTGAAGATATATCAGGCGATAGCTTCCAATGCAGCCGGATATCTTAATCCAACAACGGGCGCGGACCCCGATAAAGCGTATCCTTCGTACAGCTATATAGAGGTAAGCGGAAATGAACTTACCGTACGCACCTACGGCGTAGACGTGAAGGGCGTCGTAGAAGAAACGGACAATGCCAACCTCACGCAATACGGCGTATACATCGACGGCTTTAAACTTTCTAAATAAAACGTCCGCTCTTTCGTCTTTACAGAGGGCGAAAGAGCGGGAAACAAGTAAGGAGGAGGCGTGATGAAACACGGATATTTCGGCGCGCTGATTTGCTGTTCGGCAAACGGCGTTATGCGCGTGGAACGGGTCAAAAAACTTATCGACGCGCTTTCCAAAATGGGCTATAACCTATTAGAGCTCTGTATCGACGATATCTATAAAATCGAAGACGAGCCTTTCTTCGGCTATCTTCGCGGCGGCTACACCAAAGCGGAAATACAAGAAATGGACGAATACGCGTATGCCCACGGCATAGAACTTGTTCCTTGTATCCAAACGCTGGCGCACCTTGGTAATTTGGTTAAATTACCCCGTTATTGGGAGCTTGTGGACGTAAACGATATTTTGCTTGTGGACGACCCCAAAACCTACGCCCTTATCGACAAAATGTTTTCCGCTATTCGCGGAGCGTTCCGTACCAAGCTCGTCAATATCGGCATGGACGAGGCGCATATGGTCGGTTTGGGGAAATACCTTGACAGACACGGCTATGAAAACAGACACGAGCTGTTGCTTCGGCATTTGGATAAGGTACTGCAAATTGCAAAAAAATACGATTTTCATGCGCATATGTGGAGCGATATGTTCTTCCGCCTTGCCAACCACGGCGAGTATTGGGGCGAGAACGTTACGGTCAGCCAAGACGTCGTCGACAAAGTCCCCAAGGACGTCGCGCTTTGCTATTGGGACTACGGCGAACTCGCGGCAAATCGCGTGTTCCTCGGCGATAAATCCGATTGTAACGAAAAAGTATTCGACCATATGTTCTCGGAACATAAGAAATTCAACAGAGAGCTTTGGTTTGCGGCGGGCGTTTGGAATTACAACGGCTTCGCCCCGCAAAATAAAATGGGACAATACGTAATGGAGCCGGGCTTTAAGCAGGCGCGCAAGCACGGCGTGGAAAATATTCTCGTTACGATATGGGGAGACGACGGCAACGACAGCTCGTATTTCGCCGCGCTTCCGTCCTTGTACGCCATGCGCGAGTATGCGAATGGGAATTTTGATAAAGAGAGCATCAAAAAGGGGTTCTACCAAACTTTCGGCGTAGATTTTGACGATTTTATGCTTTTGGATATTCCCAACTATAACAGCGGCAATCCCGAGGCTTTATGGCGGGAGTGTGGCAGTAAAACGTTGTTGTATAACGACTGTTTCTTGGGTTGGAAGGATAATTATATCGAAAAATTAGCGCCCATACCCTACGCTGAATACGCAAAAGCCTTAAAAGCGGCGGGCGCGCGCGTGGGCGAATATCAATATATTTTCGAAACGCTGTCTTTGCTTTGTTCGGCGTTGGAATACAAAGCCACCCTCGGCGTACAGACGAGAAAGGCATATCAAAGCGGAGACAAAAAAGCCTTGCAGGATTTAACGGAACGGTATTTGGAAACGGCAAACCGCGTCGACGCCTTCCGTAAAAAATTCCGCGAGCTTTGGCTGAAGGAATACAAAGGCAACGGCTGGGAAATCCAACAGTACCGCTTGGGCGGGCTGTATATGCGTATTTTGGACTGTCGCGAGCGGTTGATAGAGTACTTAGACGGCAAAATCGAACGAATCGAGGAGCTGGAGGAGGAAATTCTTCCCTACGGCGACAACGGTCTGCAACACAACGCGTTTTGCGGCTTGATCAGCGTAAGTAATTTATAAATAAATAAATAAAAATCGAGGAGGTTTTTATGAAACAAATATATGAAACTCCATTACTTTTGTGGATAGCATTCACAAGCGACGTGCTCACCGCTTCTACGGAAGGGGACGACAACGTTGGCGAATTGCCCGGAACGAATTGGACGCCGGGGAGTTAAAGGAGGACGCGGACGATGAAAAAGACTGTTAAATCTTATTTAATTTGGCTTTTATCTGCTTTGTGCTCGTTATTCCTTGTATTTGGCGTTGCGACGTTCAATTTGGGAGGCGCAGCGGCGTCTGCGGAAACCGTTCCCGTAACGGGTACTGCGGAGGCGGTAACAGGCAAAGTAGAGCTGGAATCCTTTACTATGATTTCAGGCGCAGGCGTTAAGAAAGAGGGTACGTACCAAGGTATTCGCTTCACGACGCAGATTTCTACCGACGATTTGGCAAAATTGCCTAGCAATGCGTCGTTTGGTACGTTGATTTTGCCCAAGCATATGTTTGATGGGCAATTGACCAAAAACACGGAGAGCGCTTTGGACGTCAAAGCATATGTTTGGAAGAACACTTCGACAAGCACGATGAAAGAATTCACGGGCGTTTTGGCGAACATTCCCGAATCTTTCTACAAAACGGATATGGTGGCGCGCTCCTACGTAACCTACACGGACGAAAACGGCGTGGAATACACCGTGTACGCGAAGAACTCGCAGACGCGCGACCTGGTTTACGTTGCAAGCGCGGCGTTGAACGCAGGGGAAGAGGGCGACCTTTTGACGACTGTCGTCAATTCGGCTTCGCCTACCCTCGCATTCTCTTCGTCCACTGTAAGCGTTAAAATCGGCGTGCCTTATACGCTGACCTTGGCAAGCGGCAAGGGAGAGGGCTTAGAAGTTTCCTACGAATCCGCAAACGAATCGATTGCGCTCGTAGACGACAACGGCGTAGTGCTTGGCGTTGGTATTGGCGCGACTACCGTAACGGCAACCTCCAACGGCATGAGTGCAACCGTGCAGGTATCCGTAGTAGAGGAAATCGTAGAAGAAGAACTTCCCACTTGGACGGATTTAAGCGTAAACTCGAACATCGGCTATAAGTCGGGGGCTTGGACGGTTACGCCTACGGAGGCGGATATGGTAGCCATCGGCGGCGTTTCGGGCGCGTCCTATCGCGGCGTGCAGGCAAACGAAGGCTACTTCGGTTATACGCACGTAAAACTTCTTCCTACGAACACGGACAGTACGTATTGGGAGGCTTATGCGGACTATACGCTTAAATTCGATTGGTATTATAATTTTGCAACGGACAGAAATTTCACCGCAACGCAAGACGTAACGAGCAAGGTGGAAGTATTTGGCGCAACCTCTGCGGTTTACGCGCACAGCACGTGGCACACTTCTTCCATTAAAATCAGCGAACTGTTGAACGTGTGGTCGGAAGTAACCAGTACTTCCTTGGCTGGCAACGAAAAGGTATCCAACTGGTTGAACTTCCGTTGGACGAGCGGCGTAAGCGATAACTATCCCGGTACGGTTTACTTCGGTAACGTACGCATTGAAGCGCCCGAGGCGGAAGTGCCCGTATGGAACGATTTGAGTTCTACGGACGCAATTAAAACCACGGCAAACCGTTGGACGCAGACGGTTCCTGCAATTCCTACGGCAAGCGAAATCACAGCAATTGGCGGCGTAAGCAACGCGGCGTATTTGCGCGTAGACGGTTCGGCAGGCTTCTTCAATTACGCAGGCTACAAAATTTTACCTGCAAACGATAAGGCTTACTATGAGGCGCTTGCAGGCTCTACCGTAAAATTTGATTGGTATTATGACGTTCCTAGCAGTGAAACTGCTCAATATAACGTAGTTCCCTACGGCGGAGCTTCGGCAAAATACGCGCAGGATACTTGGCATACGGTATCCATCCCGATGGATTCGCTTTTGGCGGAATGGGATAATTTGATTGACAATAGCGATCCTATGACTTTGGGTACGGCTTGGATCGATTTCAACTGGACGAGCGGCGTATCCGATTTGGCAGGCGTGCTCTATATCGGTAATATCCGCATCGAGCAAGAACAGCAAACGGTAGTTCCCGAGGAGGTTGACGCAAACGTTTGGACGGCGGGCAGTACGGAAAAATTCCTGCAAAATCAAA
The DNA here is from genome assembly GCA_017468085.1 of Clostridia bacterium. Taxonomy (GTDB): domain Bacteria; phylum Bacillota; class Clostridia; order Christensenellales; family Borkfalkiaceae; genus Scatosoma. Next base: position 6,212 of record JAFUJR010000022.1, read on the forward strand.
GCTATTCCGAACGTTATACGGATACGACCTTGACGTTTAACGCGTTCAAGAACGAAACGGAAAGCGCGCAGATCATCATCACGCCCAATCAGGATGTCGCTTGGTACGGCGTTATGCTTTCCAGCCTTGTCAATGCAGACGGCGAAGTGCTTTCTTTGCGTAATTTTAACCTCTTCCATCAAAAATATATGGAAGTTACAGAGGTGAAAACCGGCGAAGCCACGACGGTTTTAAACGGTATGTATCCCGACGCGTTAGTTCCGCTTTCGGCGGCTGCGGCTTACGGTGAAAATACCGTCGCTTCGGGCAATAACCAAGGCGTTTGGGTTACGGTCAGCGTTCCTGCAGATCAAGCGGTAGGTTTGTACACGGGTACGTTTACCGTACTTTTGAACGGCGACGTGTTTGAAGTTCCCGTTTCTGTGAACGTATACGACTACGCTGTTTCTGACGAAATGCAGTCCGAAACGAGATTCGGCTTAGGTTGGGATAACGTAGAATACGCGGAAGGACTTGACGGCGGCTCTGCGACGGAAGAAGTACAACGCGCATACTACGAATATATGTTGGACTTGGGCGTCAGCCTCAGCTCTTTGCCCGGCGTTAGCGATTTCTATTTCCATTACAACGGCACGTACGATCCTGAATCTGACGTATTTGCAGACGATTTCGCGTTTACCTATGGCGGCGCGGATTACGACGGCGACGGCGTAAACGAATATTATGCAAACACGACTAACGGGAAGATGGAAACATACGTGCAAGAGGTTGCAAGATACACCTTGGACGAACGTTGCTCCATGATTCCTTTGGCTGTTCGTACCTATGAAGGCGTTGCTTACGAGCAAGACGAAAACGGCGAATGGGTTCCCGTTACCAAATATACGCTCACGTATGATTACAACGGTACTTCGTACGCGATAAAGAGCGTGGATCAGGCACAACTCAAGCGTACGGTGGAAGAATTGTACAAATACAGCCTTGCAAACGGCGTCAACCTGTTTGAAAAATTGTATTTGGTATTGCCTTGGATCGACGAATTCTCCAATAACTTAGAAGAATTGGCAAGTGCAGATTATAACTTGGGACTTTTGAGCGATTGGTTTATCAATTGCAGAGGGTATTTAGAGACCCAAGCGGATTACACGCTTGGCGAGGGCGTTACGGAATCCTTCCGTACGCAAGTATTGGATACGATCATGGGCTTGAAAGTACTCACGCCCACGGCTTCGACTGCTTCCTTGACTGCGGAAGATATGCCGTTCATTTACTGCCCTACCATTGATATGTATCATTTGGAAAGCAATCGCGAAATGATCAAGGCTTGGGTGGAAGAAGCATACGGCGAAGGCACGCCGCTTTGGGCGTATACCTGCGTAAATCCTTCCCAACCTAATCCTACCTATCACTTGGGCGACAACTTGATTTCGTCCAGATTGCTCTCTTGGATGATGTACGAATACGGCATCACGGGTAACTTGTACTGGTCTACTATGTATATCCAGAACGGCGCGGTGGATTCGACGGAATATATCACCGATATGTACGACAATCCTTTGCGTTCGGGCGAAGTGAACGGCGACGGCTTCTTGCTCTATCCCGGCGCGGCGTACGGTATTACAGGCCCTGTCGGCAGTATCCGCTTGCAGTCCATTGGCGACGGCTTGGAAGAATACAATCTTTTAAGCGCGCTTGAAAGCTATGCAAAAGCGCGCGCGGCTGCAAAGGGCGAAACTTACCAAAAATCTAACTTTAATTCCGTTTTACATATGCTCACCGAACTGCTTTACAGCGGTACGCAAGTGAAATATGAAAGCGAATATTTGAACAACTTTGCAAACAGCCGTGAAATGCTTGCCGAGCTTCTCGTGCTTGCAAAGAACGGTATCGTATTGGAAAACAGCGTAACGAGCGGCGATACGGTTGTCGTAACGATTTCCGCGCCCGAAGGCGTAGAATTCACCGTAAACGGCGCGGTAGAAGAAGCAACGGCAAACGGCTACGTAACTTATACGGTAACTCTTTCCGTAGCAGAAGACGGCTCTTTGAATATTCAAACGGGTTCGGGCGATACGGAAGAGGAAACGGAAACATTGCCTATTCCCACTTGGTCGGATATAAGCGTAAATGACAATATCGGCTATAAGTCGGGGGCTTGGACGGTTACGCCTACGGAGGCGGATATGGTAGCCATCGGCGGCGTTTCGGGCGCGTCCTATCGCGGCGTGCAGGCAAACGAAGGCTACTTCGGTTATACGCACGTAAAAGTCCTTCCTACGAATACGGACAGCGCAGCATGGGATGCTTATGCAGATTATACGCTTAAATTCGATTGGTATTATACCTTCTCTACGGATAGAAACTTCACCGCAACGCAAGACGTAACGAGCAAGGTGGAAGTATTTGGCGCAACCTCTGCGGTTTACGCGCACAGCACGTGGCATACTTCTTCCATTAAAATCAGCGAACTGTTGAACGTGTGGTCGGAAGTAACCAGTACTTCCTTGGCTGGCAACGAAAAGGTATCCAACTGGTTGAATTTCCGTTGGACGAGCGGCGTAAGCGATAACTATCCCGGTACAGTTTACTTCGGTAATATCCGTATTGAAGCGCCTGCAAAAGAAGTAAGCACCGTCAACGTTGCAACTACGTATTTTGCAGAAACGGCAACGACGCCTATCATCGATTTGACTTCTATCTATACGGAAAACGGCGGTACGGAAAGCGTAACAGGCGCTACGGCAACCTTGACTTCGGTCTACGGGGAAGTAGTAACGACGAGCACGCCTGCAAGTCTTGATATTACGACGGTGCCTCAGGGCGCGTACTCGGTTGTCTTGAAGAAAGGCGATGCGGTGTTGATGAACGCAACCGTGGATATCTACACAGCGGCTGACGGTCTTGTATGGGTAGATATGGCAAGACTTGCGGCACTTGAAGATATAAGCGATATAGCAATAGCAAGAACGACATCTAATTCAGGTGTTCCCAGAGTTGCTTTAACAGTTGAAGAATATAACGGTAGTTATCATTTTGTAATGACTGCAAATAGTTCTACGACTTGGATGATAACAAAAGGCTTGATGCTAAAATCGTTGCATTCCAAAGAATATGTACAGCAGATGTATAATAGTGGATATACGCATATTAAGTTAAATGTATCCAGTACGAACAATGAAGGATATTTTAGCGGTAACGGAGAAACCTCTACGACGTGGTTTGGTACGGCAGTAAAAGGAGTGCAGATATCCGTAGCAAATCTTCTTACGAATTGGGATGTGATTCATGATTTTGAAAACATTTCAACGAGCGATGATTTATATACGAATTGTTTCTTTGTTTATAAAATGAAAAACGTTGCTTACGTGGGTGATTTTAGCTATACGGGTAGCGGTAGCGCAGAACTCACGCCCGCGGTCAGTGCAGGCGGTGTGAATATTACGGAAGGCAAAGAAATGCCGAATATTTCGCTTGCTATGCCTTTGACGGCAGGAGCTTCGTATTCCGAAACGGCTTGGGGCAGCGTAAACAGTAGCAAAACCAACGCAACCTATCTTGTAAAGAGTAGTTCGTTGCAGTTGAGCACCGCAACGAGTTCGATGTCCGTGGTAACGCTCAGCTCGTCGAGCAAGGTTGGCGGAAGAACCTCAGGCGACTATTATAACTTTGCGTCTTCAAGTACTTATGCAAGCAATTATCATTGCTTTACGTTAAAGGCGTCGGATAAGACCGCAATGGAGGCTTTGTTGGCAGAATGCGGAGATATCGAGCTTTCCTTCGACGTATATTTCACGGTTGTGGGTACGCATAGCACCACGGTTAGAAATTGCTTTGTAACCGGTCAGGTGGGCAACAAGAGCTTGCAGGAAGGGGTATGGCATACCCTTTCCGTGAAACTTTCGACCTTGCTTGAAAACTGGGATAGTCTTGCTTCTACTTCTGGCGGATTTTCCACCGCTAAGTGTCTCTTTGCCATAAACGGTACGTATGGCTCGGAGACAAACCAAGTCAATTGCTATATCGGTAATTTCAAGTTGGTTGAACCGTAATCAAACGAACAAGTCGCAAGCCCCGTGCGCGCACGGGGCTTGCGCATTATAAAAAAACGAGAGAACGAGAGAAAGTTATGCTTGATTTTTCGCAAAACCATATAAATTTTATTTTGGATATCACCGAGGATAATTCGGTGATTTTAGAGAATTTTTCCTATAACCGCCATAAGCATTCCAATCCCAAAAAAGGGTGTTGGTGTAATATAGCGGAGGTGCACGTTTGCGGGGAAAACCCCGACGACCATCATTTCGCCAAGCACACGGGCGGTTCGGGCAGTAAGTCCTTGAAATATCTCTCCCATACCTATTTTCAAAACGGGGAGGGGAATAAGCTTGAGGTCGTGCTCACGGACGGAAAAATGCAGGTTACGCAACATTACCAGTTTTACGACGGTTTGGACGTGGTACGGGCTTGGACGGTAGTAAAAAACCTATCCAACGCGCCGATTGGGCTCGAATACGTAGCTTCGTTTGCCTACACGGGCTTTGACGACGGCGAGGGTAGCGTGGAGGACAAAATTCGCGTACTTCTGCCGCATAACGCTTGGTATAAGGAAGTGAATTGGCGGGAATACCGTCTGTCCGATTTGGGCTATGAAAAACGCCACGTCTTTTCGGGGAAACGAATTGCCGTCAGCAACACGGGGACTTGGTCGAGCAAAGAATATTTGCCGATGGGCGCGCTCCGCAATTTGGCGACGGAAAACGTTATTCTTTGGCAAATCGAACACAACGGCTCGTGGCATTGGGAAATCAGCGATATTTACGATATGCTGTATTTTAAGCTGAGCGGACCTACCGAGCAGGAAAATCATTGGTATAAGGAGTTAAAGGCGGGCGAGAGTTTTGAAAGCGTTAAAGTCTGCCTTAGCGTGAGCGCGGATTTTGACGGGGCTTTGGCACAAATGACGGAATACCGCCGTCGAATCGTGAAAACCAGCGAAGCCGACGGAGGTCTGCCCGTAATTTTTAACGATTACATGAACTGCTTGGGCGGGGACCCGACGGAAGAAAAACTTTTACCCATCATCGACAAGGCGGCGGAAGTCGGCGCGGAATATTACTGCATCGACGCGGGTTGGTACGGCGTCGGCGATTGGTGGGATTCCGTGGGCGAGTGGATGCCTTGTAAAGAGCGTTTTCCGCGCGGCTTACAGTTTGTTTTAGATTATATCCGTTCCAAAGGTATGATACCGGGAATTTGGTTGGAAATCGAGGTAGTGGGTATTCGTTCCCCCTTGGCGGAAAAGTTGGAAGACGAGTGTTTCTTTATGCGGCACGGAAAGCGGGTGATCGACCACAGTCGGTATCAGTTGGATTTCCGTAACCAAAAAGTGCGCGCTTATGCGACCTCGGTCATAGACCGCGTTGTGGGCGAGTACGGCGTTCGGTATATCAAAAACGATTATAATATCGACGCAGGCGCAGGCACGGAAGTGCATGCGGATAGCTTTGGCGACGGGCTTATGGGGCATAACCGCGCGTATTTGGCTTGGATTGGCGAAATGAAAGCGAAATACCCCGATTTGGTTTGGGAAAATTGCGCTAGCGGCGGCATGAGAATGGACTATGCCTCTCTTGCCATCGCAGAGGTGCAATCTTCAAGCGACCAAACGGATTACCGATATAACGCCAACGTGGCGGCGGCAATCGCTACGGCGGTCTTGCCCGAACAAGCGGCGGTGTGGGCGTATCCCAAAGCCAACGACGGGGAAAACGCAGTCGTGATGAACATGATCAACGCCATGCTGCAACGCGTTCACCTTTCGGGGGAGATTTACGGTTGGTCAGAAAAACAGCTTGCGCTCGTGAAAGAGGGCATACAATGCTATAAACGGATACGCGCGGATATTCCAAAATCGATTCCGTTCTATCCTTGCGGTATTCCGCAATATTCGGACGGCTGGCTGTGCGCAGGGTACCGTTTTGACGGTTGCGTGCGGTTGGCGGTTTGGAGAATGGACACGGAAGTTAAATCGTTGGAAATCCCCTTGGATACGGTGGATAACATAGAGGTCTTGTATCCTTCTGTACATAATGCAAAGCTCGAAAAAACGCCGTTTGGAATTAGGGTAATCTTGCCCGAGAAATATTCGGCGATCTTGCTTCAAATTCGGCGCAGTGGCTGTTAATTAAGGAGAAATATTATGAGAAAAGGCAGAGTAACGATCCCTACGGATGAAAATTACGTGGAGGGAACCAAGAAAATAGCAGACCTTTGGGGTGCGGACGCCGTGCGTGATTGCGACGGAACGCATTTGCCCAAAAATGCGCTTGAAATTGCGGAAAAGGTATACAATACCTATTTCGTCGTACGCGGCGACAATGCTTGGGCGGATAAGCACACGGACGAATTGCAAAGCGTTTTGCTTATCACCGAACGTGTTTTGGCGACGGAAGAAACGCTCGTCATCGATTTGTTGAAAGGCTATTCCCACGATCAGCTTGGCGTCAATGAAGAAAATCCCAAAAAATATTGGCAGGTTTTAGACCGCACAACGGGCGAAGAAATTTCCACTTGGGAATACGTAGGCGGGGGGCAGGTACGCGTTGACGGCGTAAAACCCTACCACGAATACACCGTAAACTTTTTTGCGACGAACCTTTGGGATTCTACCCAAATGTATAATTATATCACCAACAATTGGAATATCGAAAAGCACAAAGTTATGGAGCCCCGCTTCGCTGCTACGTTCGAGCATATCAAAGACAATATGCGTAAATGGTGCGACAATAACAAGAACGTAAACGTTGTTCGTTACACCACGTTTTTGTATCATTTCTTCCTCGTATTCAACGAAATCAACAAGGAAAAGCACGTAGATTGGTTTGGTTATCCCATGACGGCAAGTCCTCGTGCGTTTGACGCGTTCGAGCAAGAATACGGCTATCAGCTTAAAACGGAAGATATTATCGCAGACGGCACGTATCACAGCAATTTCGTCAATCCTACGCCTAAATTCCGCGATTATATGGAATTCACCGAAAAGTACGTCACTAAAACGGTGCGCGAGCTCGTCGATATTATCCACGCGGAGGGCAAGGAAGCCATGATGTTCCTTGGCGATAGTTGGATCGGTACGGAGCCTTACGGCGAGTATTTCAAGGATATGCAGCTCGACGCTGTCGTTGGCTCGGTTGGCGGC
>JAFUJR010000042.1 GCA_017468085.1 Clostridia bacterium
AACGTTTTTACGAAGTTCGTTCACGTCAATCTTCCCATAAATATTCGTTCCGCCAACATAAAACTCCCCTTCGATTTTACAACCGTCTACTAAATCGTTCATACGGTTAAAGCATTTCAAGAACGTAGATTTACCGCAACCTGACGGACCAATAAATGCCGTTACTTGCTTTTCAGGGATTTCTACACTTATATCTTTAAGGGCTTGAAAATCTCCGTACCAAAGGTTGGCGTTTTTAACGGAAATACTACCACCGTATTCATTAACTTCTTCTATCTTTTTCATTATTTATCTCCTTGTAATTTCTTGTTGAGTTTTCCCGCAATCAATTCCGCCAAAAGGTTTAACCCAAGCACGAGTATAATTAAAACGACAGCAGTTGCATACGCTTCGTTTACGTACCAACCTTCACCCGAGAGTCTGTACAGAGCAACCGCCAAAGTCGCGTTGCTATCCAAATAACCCGTAGGCGTTGCAGAGATAACCGAACCCATCGTATAAATAAATGGTGCCGATTCTGCAATTACTCTACCCATACTTAATATAATTGCACTCATTATGCCGGGAAGCGCAGACGGCAATACGATTTTGAAAATCGTTCTCATTTTACCTGCACCGAGCGCAAGACTTCCTTCTCTTAAACTATCTTGTACCGATTTCAAACTTTCTTCGGTGGAACGCACGATTGTGGGAAGTAACATTATGCTTATCGTTAGCGTACCTGCGAGTATAGAACTTGTTCCGCCTATGAGCGCTACGAACGTAATCATACCGAAAAGTCCGTAAACAATAGACGGTACGCCATTCAAAAGGTCGATTGCACCACGAATAATTTTGATAAAGAAGTTGTTTTTACTTGCATATTCGTTTAAGAAAATTGCCGTACAAAGTCCAATGGGAACGGAGATAAGCAAACTTAATCCAACCGTCATCAACGTTGTGATTATTGACGGTAAAATCGTTATTTTTTCACTGTCAAACTCATATTTGCCAAAAAGTAAGTGAGGACTGGAGATAAGCGTCGGGAATCCCTTCACAAAGATAAAACCGATTACAAGCAACAGTACCGCTCCAGCAAATATACCTGCTGCAATAGAAGTACCCGCAGCGATATTTGCTGTCTTTATCTTATATTTAAAAATTGAGAAAGCATCTGTAATCTTGGTCCAGAAGGTATTCTTTTTTGTTTTCTCGTTTTTCTTAAAGATTTTCGAGAACAATCCTTTCCCTTCGACTGCACCCTTAACCGCCTTTTTGGAGATTGCACCAAAAATAAGGTTTACGATAAGTACGAACACAAGCAAAATTACACCCGTTGCAACAAGCGCACCTTGTTGCACTTCGCCAGCATAACCCATTTCCATAACGATATTCGCCGTAAGCACACGGAAACTATTGAAAAACGTTTCCGGATAAGCAACGGAGTTCCCCGCCACCATAACGACCGCCATCGTTTCACCAAGCGCACGGCCGATACCAAGAACAAGTGAAGCCGTTACCCCGGATTTCGCCGCTTTCGTTACCGTACCGAAAACTGCTTCCGAGTGCGTCGCACCAAGCGCAAGCGCACCTTCGTAATAGGAACGCGGTACTGCCTCCAAACTGGTTTTGGAAAGGGATACTACCGTAGGCATAATCATTATACCCAAG
>JAFUJR010000023.1 GCA_017468085.1 Clostridia bacterium
CTGTCATACCGAGCGGAGCAATTTATTGCGTAGTCGAGTGTATCTCTTTATAAACCTTTACCGCACTTATTCACTTTTCGCCCTTACTTCTTACTTTTTTGAGATACACTCCACTCGCTTCGCTCAGTCGGTATGACGTTTTTACTCATCGGTAAACCTCCGCCGAACCCTTGTTTTTGCTCGTCCGTCGGGCGGCGTAGATACAAGCAGTTCAAGGCGTCGTGAGTACGCCGACGGGAGTTTACTTTCCGTAAACGAGCAAGGCGCACGGAGCGACAACGCAGAAATGCGAAGTATATCCGCCGAACCTAATAAAAAAATCCGTTGCGGATATAGCTCCGCAACGGACTTTTTAACCATTTTACAAATTAAATTAACGTTTCTTAGGGGGAAGAACGTCCCACTCAGCGCTGAAACCCTTTGCAAAACCTTCAAGGTTTTCTGCAAGTTCAACTTCGTCTTCAACAGTAAGTTGTTCCATCTCTTCCAAACTGATACCTAAGTCTTCCAAATCTAATCCCAAATCCATATCAGCCATTATTCATTTACCTCCTCTGCAACTGCTACCTCTTCTGCGGCTTCTTCAGTTTCATATTCAACAGGTGCAAACAATTTTAAACAATTCTTATTTGCTTCAAATTCAGCAACCAACGCGTTGATTCTTGCTCTTGCCGCCAATACGTCCGTAACGATCTTACATGCTTTAAGTTTCGCCGCGTCGTAATATCTTGCAAACGCTTCTCTCGCCGCCTTGTTCGCTTTCTTGTCTTTGTTCCACAAGAACAAGCAAATAACGCCGACAATCGCACAAATAATCATAATGGGAATACCCGCGCCTCTCGTTGCTTTGATGATTGTTAATACGAGACCGACAACCGCAAGTGCTAAGAACACGATCATTGCAATAAACTTGCCTTTCTTATCGATAACGGTAGCAATGCTCTCATTCTTCGCTTCTTCATACTTCTTAGAAACGTCAGCCTTCAAAGCCGCGTCGTTCGTGCCGTCAGCCGTCTTGCCAACCCACTTAAAGCTCTTACCCGTATATTTGCCAGCCGTCGTACCCTTTTCGGAGATAACCACGCTGATTTCCTGAGGATAAGCGTCTTTCTTTTCGAGCATGAAATCTTCAAACGCGCCTTCGATATAAACGCGGAGGAGTTTCAACGCCGTCTTCTTAGCGGACATAGCCACTACCTGCTCGCCCTTCTCCGTAATAGATTGCGACAATCTCTTCGCAAAGTCAACGGGAGGATCGTAACGCTTCGCTTCTTCGATACGCATGATTTTCTTTGCAAGTTTTTCGTCGCCGCTGTGTTCCTTAACGAGGGTATAGAAACGTTCCTCGTTACGAAGCGCTGCTTCGTCTTCTTCATAACCGGTTACGAGGTTGGTGAGTTGTTTATCGATTTCTTCAATCAAAGATTGAACGTTTACTTCCGTGTTCAAAATTTCGTTGAAGCTTTCTCTGATACCTTTCGCTCTGTCAACGGCAACGATTCTGGAAACGTATTCGTCCATAGCCTTTGCCTGAGGGCTTACCTTCTTCAAAAGCTCGTAATCTGCGCCGAGGGAAGGGTTGCCTGCCGTCATAGAAAGATAATAGTTAGACCAGTATGCTCTCTGTTCAGCGTCAAACTGGGTGTTGTCTTCCTTCAATCTTGCCATCCAATTATCGATAGTATCTTTACATAAATCGTCTTTGTCTTCGCCAAATACGCCGTTTGAATAAGCGTCTACAAATGCAATGATACTCTTTCTCATCTTCATAGGATTTTGCTTAGAGAAATAAAGAGCCAACCATTCGAAACAAGCCTTCGTTCTACCATTTCTGCGGCAAATTAAAGCAAACAAAAGCGCCGTCTTTTCTTCGTCGCGCTTGCAACCTTCTGCGATAGCGCGGTCTGCAAGAGATTTATTATTCCCGATCCATGCAGCCAAAGCGATAAGGGAAGGAGCAAGCCAGTATTTAGGTGCGGAAAGCATAAGTTCTTCTGAACAGTGCCTAATGGCATCTTCACCAACCAATGCAAGGTCGTTTGCCTGTAAAATACCGAGCATGTTATCTCTAACTTGCTTATGTACACCGAATTTTTCTTCGAGTTCTTGACGAACACGGATAATTTCGGTGATAGCGCGCTGTAAAGCCGCCGCGAATTCTTGCTGTTTTCTAAAATCTGCAAGTTCGCGCTGCAATCTGATAATATCCTCTTGCGCTTGTTGAACCTGACCCGATACAATCGTAACTTTACGATCTACGGGGTTAACTGCACTACTAACTATAGACGCAATTCGACCATAGTCAATATTGACTTGTACATAACCATCTGACATTTTTTGTTGCCTCCTTTATTTAATTCATCTTGGAAATGAATTCTTGTTTTTTATTCGTAAACGCACCGTAGAATTTTGTGCGCAACGTTTCGTTGGAAATTGAGGAAAGAAGTTTTTCTACTCTTGTTACGTATGTATCAAAAAACTTCTGTGTGCGAGTTTTTAAGTGGAAACCTGCTTTGTAAGGCGACCAAGGATTTTGCACCATACCGCTGAACAATGCAAACCACGTCTTGGGGATAGGTCCTCTCGAACCGATTTCCTTATAAATATTGAATATCTCATCGTTTACCCAATCAATGTCCGTGCGTTTCATAATAGACGCGGGCGCAAATGCTTCCGTAAACGCCACTACACCATCGGGATCGTTTGCAAGCACCGCCGCAAGAATAGGCTGTTCGTATTCCGCAACATTGGGAACAACGGAAAGCACACACTGCTTGAAGCCCTCCAATTCTTCGTCCGTCATACCCCCTTCGTCTTGAATAGTTTGCAAATCTTCATTAAAGAATTTATTCAACGTATCTCTGTTTTTTATACCGTCTACAAATGCGCGGTAATAACCATGAATAAACAAACCTGCCGCGTGGTTTACCGCCGTCGATAAAACTTCGATTGCATACTTTTCTGCCATCTTAAAGTCTTTTTCAACAAAGAAACGAACCGCTTGTTTCAACTCGTTTAATACCTTATCAGAACCAGTTATTTCTTGTCTGGGAAGAATGACGTCGTTTTCACACCATTCGCAATGTGCACGTCTAGTTTTAAAATCCACGTTTTCAAAAGCGATTGGTTGCGAACACGTTGGGCACTCATATACTTGTGATTCCATAAATTAACACCTCTCATTATTTTTTAATTTTATTTTGGTTCTGTTCCGTCGTTTGGCAGAGCAGAACCAAAAGTGTTTCGTTTAGGTTTAATTAGCCTTTTCTGCTGTTGTATACTTGAACAAATTCATTTCTAATCTTCCAAGCAGTGCTCGCTTTCTTAACAAGCTTAAGAATTTCCTCTTTGTCTGCGTTTTCATCTTCAAGCATTTCTTGTAATTCTACCAATTTTTCCATAAACGCATTTTCTTGTTGTTGCGCCGCGGGAACGCTTACCGAATCAGCGTATCTTACTTCGTTATGCAACGTTTCCAACGCTTTTCTTACGTCGTAGTCGCTTGCAAGCATAACAAGTGCGCTTACTTTGACTTCAAAGTTTTCCAGCACGACAGCCTGTTCAATAAGTTTTTCGCCTACCTCTGCTACGTGCCCTTCGCTACGAAGAACAAACATAATCAAAAGTGCAGCAAGCAATAACAAGACGATATTGGGAATCAACACGCCTGCTGCCCAAGTCTTTTTGTAAACGAACATAAAGATGAGGTTAAGGATAAATGCAACCGCGAAATATCCGCCAACGGCAAGATACGTAGTGATTTGGCTGTTTGCCTGCGTTTTGCCTTTACGTTGTACAAGATACATAACCACGCCCACTACGATAAACGCCAAATTAATAAAGATGAAACCGCCCCAATAAGTAAAGCCTGCCCCCTTCAAACCGTTATCTTGCGTATACATATCCTTACCACTAAGCGGATCTTCGATAACCTTTCCTTTATAAGATACCGCAGGGAGTACTAACGCAAGGAATAAGAACAATACCCAAATAATTGCCCAACCAATGAGCACATAATGCTTTTTAAAGCCTTTTTTTGCATCCATTTTTATTTTCTCCTTTATTATTTACTTAATTATTGCAACTGCTGACCGCAAGCGCATACCGTTGCGCCGGGTTGAACGGGCTGACCGCAGTTCGGGCAAACCGCCGCCGCGGGAGCAGGCGCCGCTTCGGGTGCAGGTGCGGGAGCAGGAGCAGGTGCGCCTTGAGGTGCGTAACCTTGAGGAGCGCCGTAAGGTTGCTGAGGGTAGCCATAGGGTTGTTGAGGATAACCGTAAGGCTGTTGAGGGTAGCCTTGGGGCGCTTGACCGTAGGGTTGCTGAGGATAGCCTTGAGGAGGTACCTGTCCGTAAGGTTGCTGAGGATAACCCTGAGGAGGTACCTGTCCGTAAGGTTGCTGAGGATAACCGTAAGGCTGTTGAGGATAACCCTGAGGAGGCATCTGCCCTTGAGGCGCAAACGCCTGGTTTGCCATATTTGCCATACCTGCACCAAACGCACCGCCCATGCCGACGCCCATACCGATACCCATACCTGCGCCCATAAAAGGAGCCATACCTGCGGATTCATTTCCTGCCGCAGTCTTCATTACTTCAATCTGCTTTTCTTGTGCGTAAGAGATGCCGAGTCTTTCCAATCTTCTAGCCTCGTTTCTCATTGCGGTATCAGCCTTTCTAGCCTCTTCAAACTCCGCACCGCCTGCTTGAAGGTTTACAAACGAAAAGTCTTTAATCGCAAGCCCATGGTCTTTCAAGTAAACAACAAGGTCTTCTTCTACTGCTTTGGAAAGAACCGAGCTCTTGGAGTTCATCTTGAATACATCAAAGCCACTTTCGGGATTAGCAAATAATTTACTTGTTTCATCTCTTACAAATTGCGTTATTTTGTCGCTGATAAACTCTTTTAAATCCGCTTTGGTGTACTCGTGTCTAGAACCGCTAAGTAATTCTTTAAACATAGCAGGTTCCGAAATTTGCAACTCGTAACCAGCAGCCGCTCTCAAGTCAAAATGAAGTTCTCTCGATTCGTCGTAAAGCTGAATGGGAGCCGCTGTGCCAAATTTCATCTTCAAATAAACAAGGTTTACAAAGTAAACGTCGATGTGATAAGAAGTATTTTCTTTGTAAAGAATCTTATCGCCCAGACCTAAACGCAAAAGATGATTTTGGTTAATATCATTCAATGCTTTTTCATGTCTGCCTTCTCTAAAAACGTGAGGTTTGCGCGTTTGAGAATCGTAAACGATTGCAACTTGAGAAGGGTTAACGATAAGTACGGAGCTAGTTCTGAAATCTTCTACGGGATGTTTGTAAATAAGTACGTTATTTACATCACCCCAACCTTCATCCCATTTGATGATGTGAGTTCCACCAGTTTCTGCCATAATGTTGTACCTCTTTATAAAAATTTTATTTTGACGAGTTGATTTCTTCCGTATTTCGTCAATATACGAAAGAAAGGACCTTCGTAACGTCTTTTTTCTTGGGTTTTTTCTCAATTTTTCTTTGGTTTGTCAAACCCAAGTACGCTTTTAGACGTTATTTTTCGTCCTTATTTTACATTTTACTACAAAAATCGAGGCTTGTCAATAGGCAAAACGAAAAAACTCTGTAAAAATAATCAATTTTTTGCATTTTGGATAATGTGTATAAAAATTGAGAATTTTTCTTTCGTTTTTGCCCAAATTTTTAACAGCTTCCCCCCATTTTTTCGGCTAATCCCCCATTGTCATACCGAGCGAAAGCGCCGCCGCAGTCGAGCGTATCTCGTACCGACCAACCGCATCTTTTACCGCGTGTTTCTTCCTTTCCAATCTCTGCCCCCCACGCAGACGTCGCGTGGTTTTCCACAAAACACCGCTTCGCGTTATTCCGTATACAATAAAAAAGCCCTGCTTTTCATATTATGCAAGGGCTTTGGGTTTTTGTTCCTATTCTTTTTTAATTTTTACGACGGATTTTCCCGTCTATTCTTGCCGATTTTTGCCTATTTTTCGCAAAAGCAAGCCACCATGTACGCGTCGAAATGTTTTTTCACTCACCGTGCGCGTACTGTTATTTCATTAAAAAATATTTTTTAAACGACAAAAATTTCGTTATTTTCTGCGACGGCGGCCAAACAACATCATGACCCAGAGGAAAAAACGGAGGAAATATATCATAGAGGTCAACAGCGACGCCAAATACGTCTGCGCGGCGGCGTCCAGCATTTTATCGGCGTATTTTAACTCGTCTTTCCCCAAAACGCCCTCCGCAACCAACATCTTTTTAGCGCGGCGGCTCGCGTCTAATTCCACGGGCAAAGTAACGAACGCAAACACCGTCGAAAGTCCGTATAACCCCACGCCCACAAGCGCGAAATAATAACCGATATTCGCGTCCGCCGTCGAGGAAACGAGGAAATCCAACGCCAAACCGACCAACACGAGCGGAACGGCAAGATAACTGCCGATATTCGTGATTTTCACAAGAGCCGTCCTAAGTTTATAAGGCAAATATCCTTTCTTTTTCTGCATAACGTGCCCTATCTCGTGCGCCGCCACCGCGCACGCCGCGATAGAATCGTTGCCGTACACACTGTCCGAAAGATTGACTTCCTTTTTCACGGGATGATAATGGTCGGAAAGAAAACCGCCCACTCTGCCTACGCGAATATCAAAAACGCCGTTATTGCGGAGCAATTTCGTCGCCGTGTCATAGCCCGTCATATGCGATTTTGTAGGCATATTCCCGTATTTTTTATACGCGGAACGAACGCGTGCGCTCGCTACGCCCGCAATCAGCGCGCAAACGATCATCACCGCAAAAGAAAGCATATAATATTCCCACATTGTTGTTTAACTCCTATCATTTCTACTTTTATTATACCCGTTTTTTATTGTTTAAATCACAAAAAAGGGCATACCATGTACGCGTTGACCAACTTAAAGTTGGACATAGCCTTACTACTTACCGCCCGTCCCTTTACTATCTTACAATCCGTGCAATTTAGCGGTTTCCTATAAGGCTTTTTTTAAGTTGGACATACCTTACTACTTACCGCCCGTTCCTTTACGGGCTTGCGGGCTATATGGCTTGACGTCTTTCATTTCTTCCTTAATGCAGCACTCTGCACGCCGCATTCAGCATTTGCGGAACGCATTTCCGCACTTAAAAACCGTCCGCTTTTTATAAATCCACAGAAAAAGGATACAGAACGGATTTCGATACACCTCTGTCCTTCGCCGCGCGCTTTAAAGCCTCTTTTTTATCCAGGCCCGCCAACATATAATGTTGGATATGCTCCTTTTCCGTCAGTGCGTTTAAGGGACATTCCTTTTCCTTTGCACCCTCTACGACCAGCACGAATTCCCCCCGTTTTTCGCCTTCTAACCCGTCTGCCAAGCGAAAAGAAACCGCTTCCTCGTGGATTTTACTGATTTCACGCACGGCGCAAGCCGCTCTGTCGCCAAACACCTCAAACATCGCCTTGACGTCCTTATCCACGTCCTGCGGCGCAGAATGGAACGCCAACGTCAAATCGCTGTCCTTGTATTTTTCCAAGACGGCGATTTTTTCACTTTTCTTTTCGGGCAAAAAGCCAATGAAAGCAAAGCGATCCGCCGGCAAAGCCGACAAAACGAGCGCCGCCACGAACGCGCACGCGCCGGGAATAAGGGTATACGCCTCGCCCGCCTCGCGCAAAACTTGACAAACGATATTGCCGGGGTCGGAAACGACGGGCGTACCCGCGTCGGATACTACGGCAACCTTTTCCCCGCGCTTTGCGGCGGCAAGAATTTTTTCCGCAGCCTCTCTTTCGTTAAATTTATGGCACGCGTAAAGGGGCTTTTTGATTTCGTATGCGTTCAGCAATTTTATCGTATGACGGGTATCCTCGCAAAAAATCACGTCCGCTTCTTTTAAGGTTTCCAACGCGCGGAGGGTGATGTCTTTCAAATTCCCTATCGGCGTCGCAACAAAACTAACCATATTTTTCTCCTTTTTCCATCCTTTTAACTATTCCAAACCGTGGGCAAAATATCGTTGCAAGGTTTACCGCCTTTCACGCCCTCCACCATCACCAAATAGGGCTTAGATCCGCACCTGCCCCCTACGAATTGGATTTTTTTTACTTCAATCCCCACCTCGTGCAGGGTGTAACAGACCTCGGCAAGCCTATCCGCGCGGTGCAACATACAAAGTCTGCCGCCGAATTTCAGCGCAAACGCCGCCGCGCGCGCAATTTCCTTTAAATTGATGGTAATTTCCTTGCGGCAAATGGCTTTTGCATACTCGTCGTTGTCAAAGCCCCCTTTTTCGTAGGGCGGATTGCACAGCACTAACGAAAACTTTTCGTTATATTCTTTTTTAATATCCTGCAACCGACCTTGCTCAAACGCAAAATTCTCAAACCCGTTATACGCCGCCGTCTTTTTGGATAGCGCAGACAAATCCTCTTGAAGTTCAAACAGGGTAAACTTTAATCCTTGCGTTTGTTTGTTTAAGGCGTAAAAATGAAAAGCGACGATACCGCTCCCCGCGCAAAAATCCGCCACGTTATCCCCCCGCTTCGCCTTTGCAAAACGGGATAAAAGCACGGAATCGGACGTAAAACGGTAAAGACGGGTATCCTGCACGATTTTCAATCCGTCCAGCATCATATCCTCTAAAACCTCGTATTCGCCAAGCACGATATTCTCGCTCATTCGCCACCTCAAAATCTTGTGATTTTCTCGCAAATACTTACACGCAAAGCTTTACTTTATTAGTATAACAAACTGCGCGCCGCTTGTCAAGAGCAACCGCTAAGCAAAAACACTCTCTCGCCGTCTTTTCGCATACTTTTCACCTTGCAAGCACACTCTATTTTCGTGAATACCTTATCCAAAAGTTTAAAAGACAACCAAACGACCCTACAAAAGCTCCTTCCGTCCGAGGATATTCTCTATTATTCTTTCAAGACGGAAAACGGAATTCCCTGCCTCATCGTTTACGCCGACGGCGTCGTTAATAAAGAACTCCTCGGCGAACTTGTCGCGCGCCCTCTTTCTCACCTTCATTTACCGCTAACTACGCAAAACGGGCATACCATGTCCGAAACGAACAAAAAAGCCGCGCAAAAAAACAAAGAAAGTCGCAGTGAAAATCAAAACGGAAACGATAAGGAACAGCAATCCGAAGAGCCCGATATAACCAATCTTATCAAAACCACGCTTTTATTCCCTGAACTGAAAACCATCACCAATTTTCAAGAAGGGCAAATGGAAATTTTGGACGGAAACAGCTTACTCCTCGTAGACGGGGTAAACGCGGGTTTTATCGTGGGCGCAAAGTTTTTGCCCGTCCGCGCCGTTATGGAGCCTCCCACCGACGTTACGGTAAAGGGTCCGCGCGAGGGCTTTATTGAAGATATTAAAATAAATATGTCCCTGCTCCGCAAGCGGTTGAAAACCCCCAATTTACGTATGGAAACCCTGCGCGTGGGCAAGCAATCCTACACCGCCGTAACCCTTTGTTGGTTGGACGGCGTCGCGGATGATAACTTAAAAAATCAGATTAAAGATAAACTCGATAATATACAAATCGATAACGTTGCCGATTCATCCTATATCGCGGCAATTCTCTCCCCGCGCAAGCACTCCGTTTTTCATACCGTCGGCACGACGGAAAAACCCGACCTTTTT
Organism: Clostridia bacterium; assembly: GCA_017468085.1. Lineage (GTDB taxonomy): Bacteria > Bacillota > Clostridia > Christensenellales > Borkfalkiaceae > Scatosoma. The sequence goes on from JAFUJR010000023.1 coordinate 9,668, forward strand.
GCCGCAAAGCTCAGCGAGGGACGAATCGGCATTCTCGTCGACGGCTCGCCAATCGCGCTCACTCTGCCTTATATATTGACGGAAGATTTACAGAGCAGTGAAGACTATTTCGTTTCGCCGTTTATGGCAACCACCATCCGCTTATTGCGTTGTATTGCCTTGCTCGTCGCCATTCTTTTGCCCGCGTTTTACGTGTCCACTCAACTTTTCAAATTACAGCTTTTACCCCTTGGTTTGACGTTGACGATTGCCAGCAGTATCCGAAACCTGCCCTTATCACCCAGCCTTGAAATGTTCGTCGTTCTTTTGCTTTTGGAAATTTTAAAGGAAGCGAGCATCCGTATGCCCAAGTACGTGGGGATGTCCCTCTCCGTCGTCGGCGCGCTCGTACTTGGCGAAACGGCGGTGTCCGCGGGCTTTCTTTCCACGCCCGCCATCATCATCGTCGCCTTTTCGGGCATCTGCCTTTACACCGTACCGAATTTTGTGGAAACGGGCAGTATTCTGCGTTGGCTTTTTCTTTTTGTCGCAGGCAGTATCGGCCCGTTCGGTATCGTTTTGCTGATCGCGTTTCTGCTTTATTATCTTATCTCGGCAGACGCCTTCGGCACCCCTTTGCTCGCTCCGTTTTCCCCGCTTATTACAGCGGATTTACGCGACAGCTTCGTAAAATACAATATGTTTTCCTTAAAGAAGCGTCCCTTCTTTTTAAAATCGGGAAATAAAACCCGTCTTCGCACGTCTAAAAACGAAAAATGAGCCACCCATGTACGCGTTGAAAATTAAAATACCCTAAAAATCACGAGGAATAATTATGCAAATATCTCACTTTTTACCCACAAAACCCGTACCCAAACCTCTTTTAAAAAACAGAGAAATCAACGCCCGACAAATCGCGTTTGCGGCGGCGTTTTTATTGCCCGCTTCTAAACTTTTAGAAGCTCCCTCTATCCTCGCTAAGCACGCAGGCGGGGATTTACTCCTGCCCGCCGTCATACATTTTCTTATTCAAACGCTTGTCATTTTAGGGACTCTTTACGCCGCCTCTCAATCAAAATCCCCGATTATCACGCGTCTAAAATCCGCGCTTGGTAAAGCCGTTTATATTATTTATGCGGTGTATGCGGTTTACTTTTTTCTCGCCGCCGTACTCCCTTTACTCGACGCGGAAAAATTCGTCTACGCCACCTACTTCGACACCGCTCCCACCCTTTTTTCTTTCGGAGTTTTCTTTTTATTCTCCGCGTTCGTCTGCACAAAAGGGATAAAAGCCGTCGGACGGTGCGCCGATTTGTGTCTGTTTCTGTTTTTAATTCCTTTCCTCGCCTTATCCTTTATGGCGTTTTCGGAAACGGATTTTTCCCACCTTCTCCCCTTTTTCGGTACGAAATTTTCCCGCTCCCTTACCGCTTTTAGCCGTACCGCACCCCATTTTTCCGACGGCGTGCTGCTCCTTCCCCTCATCGCCAATTTACGCTATGAAAAAAACGACGGCGTGAAAATCGTGTCAGGCTATGGATGCGGCGCGCTCCTCACCCTCTTTTTTCTCGCTGTTTTTTACGCGCTGTTCGGCTCTCTTGCAGGACGGGAACACTACGCTTTTACAAAAATCGGACAATATTTTCCCGCCCTCTCCGTTGTCGGCAGAATAGATTTGCTGTTCGTTTATTTCCTCTCCGTCGTCCTCCTTTTTTATACCTGTTTACCCTTACAATACTGTACCTATTCCGTCTGCGCTATATGCAGAACGGAACGTAAAACCCTCGCCGCCGCGCTTTTAAATTTTGCTTTGCTGGTATTCATCCTCTTTTCAAATCGGCATTATAACGCGATTTATGCGCTTATAAGCGGAAAACTTGCGCCCGTGTTTTGGGTGTTTGCCAATATCCTTCCTCTATTCGTCCTATTCCTGCCAAAAGAGCCTAAAAATAAGCAAAAAACGCAAAATGAAGCACCCATGTACGCGTTGAAACCAGAAAATGATACCCAAAATATATCCACGTCCAACCAAAAAGGAGAATGATTATGCGCAAAACATACAACAAAAACACCGTCCGTTATTTTGCTTTAATCACCGTTTTCTTCGTTTTTCTGTTTTTTACCACCGACTTTGGACTTATCGATATTCAAAAGACCGCTATTGTCCTTGCGGTAGGCATTGACCGCGACGAGCAAGATTTTATTATCAGCTCTCAAATTGCTATCCCGAAATCGTCCGACCAAGGACAAGCGACCAACGCCGTACAAATCGTCAGCCGCGGCAAGACGGTAGCGGAGGCGTTTGAGGATATCAACGCCAAAACGGGTTGGTATCCCAAGCTCGTTTTTTGCAATTTGCTTTTGCTCGGTGAGGAAACGGTCAAGCAAAACGTGTTCGACGCCCTCGATTATTTTTTAATGGACGAATATTTAAGCGACAACTGCCTCGTCGCCACCTGCAACGATAAGGCGTCCGATCTACTAAACGCCACCGCCCTCGTGGACGACGCGTCCTCCGCCGCGATTGAAAAAGTACTCTCCCCCCATGCGGAACGGGTGGGCTCTGTGTTCACGTCCACCCTGCATACCTTTGCGATGGGCTATTATTCAGACAACGCTTGCGGTATGCTCCCCATCGTCAAACTGCAAAATCAGCAAGAACCCAACGGCGAAACCGAGCCGAAAGTCGAAACTCCCCCCAACCAAGGCGAACAATCAGGCGGAGAGGGAGGAGGAAGCGAACAAGGCGGTCAAAGCGGCGGACAAAAACAAGACAGCGGCGCAAACGCTTCGCAAAACAAACCCGTTTTCAGCGCAGGGGAAACCGCCCTTTTTAAACACGGAAAAAAAGTAGGCGCGCTCACCCCCGAAGAAACTTTCGCCGCAAACGCCGTTTTAAATAAACTCCGCCTCGCTCCTTATTCGGTTACGACGCCCGACGCGGAAACGCCCTGCTCTCTGTCTATTAAACAAAACGCGCCCAAAATCAAGCTGAAAGTCGCTAAAAACGGCATGGCGAGCCTAAAAATCCACCTCACCCTCACCGCAGGCATACTTGATTACGCCAAAGCTCGCCCCGTACAAAACGCAAAAGACGTAGGCAACGTGCCGGCGGGCGCGTTCTCCGCCGCGCAGAAAAAGCTCGCGGGTGAAATCCTCGCCTTGTTTGAAAAAACGCGCGCCCTCGATTGCGACGTGTTCAGCTTACGCGATAGATACCGCAAAACGGGCAATCCCTCGTTTTCGAAACACGAAGCCTCCCTCCTGCAAAACACCGTCGCGGAGGTGGACGTCCATTTCCAAAACGTCCGCTAAGTCTTTCGTTTTATAAAAAACAGAACGCTCCGCGCCCACTTGCCACTCGACTTTTATCGCGCCGATTAGAGGTTATGCACACCCTCAAAAATTATCCACATACCAAAAATTTCCCCGTCGTCGTATTTTGTCGTACTCTGTCGAAATAAATAACCGCACGAGCCCCTAAAAACGAAAAAATCACCGCTATTGCGCCTTGTTTGTGTATAAATGTGGATAAATAGGGGTTGTCCACCCTAACGTTCTTTATATTGTGGATAACCACGATAAAACAGCTTAAAGGTCGTTTTTTATTTTCAATGCTTAGCGCGTTTTTTATTGCCAAAACCCCGTATTTTCTGTGGATAACTACACTTATTTTCCGAATAGTTTAGTTATATAAAACGGTTGATTTTTCGTGGATAACTTTTTTACGGCTCTCGTTTTTTTGCAAAAATGTGAATAATTATCGTAAAAATCTTGTAAAATGTTTGTTTTATCCACAAACAAAAGTTTGTTTTTGAAAAATGACGAAAGTTATCCACAATTATACACATTTCATTTATGCAGAGTATACAGTATAAAACGCATAAAAAGAAAAAAATCCTATCTTTTTCGATAGGATTTTTACGGTATTTTTTGTAACCGTCTAAAAAGCTGTGCACGCCGACGGTTAAAAGATTCCTCGAAGCAAGCAGGTTAAGACGCTAAATCAACAGACCGAGTAAGGCTATCACGGGGTTATACTCGTACATCCAGCCCAAGAATATGCAGTTAGAAAGATAATTATCGATAGGCGGAGACGGAATCACAGCAAAAACTGCCAAAACCGCGCCGACGATTAAAAGCGCCTGTGAAAAACCGATAACCGCGCCTATCGCCGTATTCGCCGCGTCCAAAAGAGTGATACGCTCTATAATACCCGTCAAAATTTTCTTGGTCAAATACAGCAGCAGCTTTGCCACAACAAAGAGGATGACGCTCATAATCAACAAGGTAAAAAGCTTGGCGGTGATATTACCGAGTAACCCGGCAATCGTCGTTCCGCTCGCCACCTTTCCTTTGGCAAACCAACGTACGGCGAGGTTGACGATAACGCCCGCCACGTTTTTGTTCATCAACGCGTCTTTTGCGCCGTCTGAAGAAAGCACCGCGTCAAATCCGTCCACTTTAATAAAAGATTTTGCAAACGCACCGCCCAGCCACTTTTCAAATCCGAACAAACCGCCCGTGATAAAAATCACCAAACGCGCCAAAAGAATCGCAACGAAAAAGGAAAGCAGAGTGGATGCAAAATCGAAAACGCACTCCACAAACCCGCGTTTTGCGCACAAAATCGTCAAACCTGCGATAAAGAGTATAATAATGACGTCGACGAGGTAATTCGACCACGTCGCCGCTAAAAGACCGTTTGTCTGCGCGGAAACCCTCATTTTCTTACTCCTTTTCGCTTTTTCTTCTTATATTATACCTTATTTAAAAGATTTTTACAACCCCTAAGAAACCTTTTTTCTTGATTTTCCGCGTTTATTCCCCTTATTTTAAGGCAATACTTTTTTAGCGCGCGCACTATGCGGCAAACACTAAAAAATCACGCAAAGGAGTAACCGCACTTGGAATACGCTTTTCATATTTTTAACAAACTCGCCAAAGACGGCGTTACCATGGCAACCGACAAACTTTTAAACGAATGTCTTGACCCTAAAAAACAGAAAACAACCCACCCAGGTACGAGTTCACGCGCAATTTTGGCTCTAAAAAACACCGAGCGCAAGCGCAAGCCGCCCGTTGTTGTCTGTGTGGGTAGCGACCTTGCCATCGGGGATAGCTTAGGCCCGATTACGGGATCTATGCTCCAATATAAAACGCAAGGATTGGGGGCGTTTATTTACGGAACGCTTGCCGCGCCCGTTACAGCCAAAGAAATTGCATATATGCGTACCTTTTTAAAGGAAACGCACGCCGACAGCCCGATCCTCGCCATCGACGCCGCCGTGGGTGAAAAGGGGGATATCGGCGTCATTCGCGTCAATCCCTCCCCGCTTTTACCGGGTGCAGGCGCGAATAAAAAGCTCGGCGCGATAGGGGATATATCCATTATGGGCATCGTCGCGGAAAAATCCTTAAATAATTACGGTCTTTTAAACACCACCCGCCTCAATCTTGTGTATACGATGTCGGAAATTATTTCCGACGCCGTCTCCGCCCTGCTTTGGGATAGGGGCAGCCAAAATTCTTCTTTAAAAAACGCGTGAATTTTGTTGACAGACGGTAAATAGAGTGGTATAATATCAACCGATACGGAAGGTTTTCGGAAAACACTTCCCAAGGCGCACCGCCTTACTAAAAAAACCGAGGTGAAAAATGAAAAATGTAACCGTTACCAAACGCCTTTGCCGCGCGGGCATCATCGCCGCGCTGTACGTAGCGTTGACGTATGCGTTCGCGCCCTTTGCCTTCGGACCTTTGCAAATCCGTCCCGCAGAGGCGCTTTGTATTTTAGCCCTTATTTATCCCGAGGCTATCCCCGCGCTTTGGGTGGGGTGTATGCTTTCCAACTTAGCCTCGCCGTTCCTGCTTTACGACGTGCTTTTTGGCTCGCTCGCCACCCTATTTTCGGCGTTCGTCGCGTACATGGTAGGCAGATTTATTAAAAATACACCCTTAAAAATTATTTTTGGCGGACTTCCCACTGTTCTTTTTAACGCCGCAATTATCCCCTTGATTATCGTGTTTTTATGCGGTGGGGGAGAGGGATTTTCTTCCGCTTGGATCGCTTACTTGACCTACGCAGGCTCGATTGCGCTCACGGAAGCAGTATGGGTATACGGACTTGGCACACCCCTTTATTTTGCCATTAAAAAATTGAAAATTTAAAATAAGCCTATTTTTACAATAATCATCCACCCGTATAACGGGTGGTTTTTATTTTTCGGGCATAGCCCTTGTTCACTGGCGTAACACAAATGTGTTCTTGGTTGACCTGCCAGTCATGCACGCATTACTTGCAACCCGTCAACGGGCTATCTCTTTGCGAAATTAACCCCTTGTCATACCGAGCGGAGCAATTTATTGCGTAGTCGAGCGTATCTCTTTATAAACCTTTACCTCACTTATTCACTTTTCGCCCTTACTTCTTACTTTTTTGAGATACACTCCACTCGCTTCGCTCAGTCGGTATGACGTTTC
>JAFUJR010000024.1 GCA_017468085.1 Clostridia bacterium
AGGCATAAAAAGACAGCCGCTTCAGCGGCTGCCTGAGATAGTTTGCGGTTGGCAAACCCTTCAATGAGCCTTTAGGCTCAGCCAGTATTATGCCCTTGAAGGGCCAGTGCATACCACCAGTTCAACTGGTGGTTTTGATTTGCTCTTTTTCGGGTAAAAATTCCCTTTTGTGCGTTATTTAGAATTAAAATCCTTGATTTTAATGTCTAAAAGTGTTAAAATAAAAAAGATATGAAAAAGATTTTAAGTTACTTCAAACCGTATAAATGGCAGAGCTTGATGGGCCCCTTGCTGAAATTGGCAGAGGCGACCTTTGAGCTGCTCGTTCCTTTCGTTGTCGCGGCAATCGTGGACAACGGTTTCGGTGCGGAGATAAACGGCGCTTACTTAAACGCCGATAAGTCGTATATCGTCTGGGCGTGCGTGATTTTGGGTGCGTTCGGTGTGTTTGGTTTCTTGTTCGCCGTGGCGGCGCAATTTTTTTCCGCGCGCACGGCTACGGGCGTATGTGCGCTCGTGCGGAAGGACTTGTTCAAAAAGGTGCAATCTCTTTCCTATCGCGACGTGGACAAGCTGGGCGAAGCGACCATTCTCACCCGCATGACGGGGGACGTAGATAAGCTGCAAACGGGCATCAACCTCTTTTTGCGCCTCTTTTTGCGTTCGCCGTTTATCGTATTTGGCGCGATGATCTGCGCGCTCGTCATCGATTTCAAATCGTTCGGTATCTTTGCCGTTGCCATCGTCGCGCTTGCCATCGTCGTGTACGCGGTGATGCTTATCTGTATGCCCCTTTCCAAAAAGACGCAGGGCAAGCTGGACAAGGTGCTTTTATCCACGCGCGAAAATTTGGCGGGCGCAAGAGTGTTGCGCGCCTTTTGTAAGGAAGACGACGAACGCGCGCAGTTCAACGTCCGCAACGAGGAGCTTAATAAGGGTAGGAAACGCGAGGGCGCAATTGCCGCCATCACCAACCCCTTGACCTTCGTACTTATCAACGCCGCTATCCTTTGGCTGTTGTACAACGGCGCGATCAGCGTGGAGGCAGGCAGTCTTACGCAAGGGCAAGTGATCGCCCTCTACAACTTGATGGGGCAAATCCTCATCGAGCTTATCAAGCTCGCCAATCTTATCGTAACGGTTGCCAAGGCGGCGGCTTCGGGAAGCAGAGTGGAGGCGGTTTTAAAAATGCAATCCTCTCTCAAAATTCTGCCCGACGAAAGGGAAAATTCGCAAACTGCGCAGAATGTAAACGAACCTTTCATCGTATTCGACGGCGTTTCCGCCCGCTATACGGACGGCGGAGAAAACGCCTTGGAAGACGTTTCCTTTACAGCTGAACGTGGACAGACGATAGGCGTTATCGGCGGTACGGGTTCGGGCAAGACGACGCTCGTCAACCTCTTACCTCATTTTTACGACGTGAACGGGGGGCAGGTACGCGTTGACGGCAAAAACGTACAGTCGGCAAGCCTGCAAACGTATTTGCGCAACCGTATCGGCGTCGTGCCGCAAAAAGCCAAGCTGTTTAAAGGCACGATACGCTCCAATCTGCTTTGGGGCAAGGAAAACGCGACGGACGAAGAGCTGTGGCAGGCGTTAAAATTGGCGCAGGCGGAGGAGGTCGTGCGCGGAAAGGGGGGCTTGGACGCGCCCGTAGAGCAGGGCGGCAAAAACTTTTCGGGCGGACAAAAGCAGCGCTTGACGATTGCGCGCGCGATTGTTCGTCAGCCCGATATTCTCATTTTGGACGATTCTTCCTCGGCGCTCGATTACGCGACGGACGCGGAGCTTCGCAAAGCGATCCGCACGTTGGATACGACTACCTTTATCGTTTCCCAACGCACCTCGTCGGTACGCGACGCGGATAAAATTATCGTTTTGGACGACGGTAAGGCGGTGGGGATCGGCACACACGACGAGCTGATGGAAAATTGCGCCGTATACCGTGAAATTTATTTCTCGCAATACAAAGACGGGAAAGAAGGAGGCGCGGCATGAAAAACGCAAAAAATCCTTCTGTAAAAATCCGTCCGCAAAAAGCGCGAAAAAAGAGTACCTTGAAGCGCATTTTACACTACGTCGGCAGATATCCGCTCGCTTTGACGGGCTGTTTCGTGTTCGCGATTCTTTCGGTGGCGGCGAATTTGCTCGTGCCTGTTTTCTTGGGCGACGCCATCGACTGTATGGTGGATAAGGGCAGAGTGGACTGGGAAACGCTGTACACCCTCTTTATCCAAGTGGGGTGCGCGGTGGGCGTTTCCGCGCTGTCGCAATTTTTGCTTTCCCTTTGCAACAACCGCATTTCCTGCAACGTCGTGCGCGATATGCGCAAGGACGCCTTCCAAAAAATCGGCAACCTGCCCTTGCAGTACATCGACACCCACTCGCACGGGGATACGGTCAGCCGCGTGGTGGCGGACGCCGACCAATTTGCAGACGGCTTGCTGATGGGCTTTACGCAATTATTTACGGGCGTGATGACCATTTTGGGTACGCTTGTGTTCATGCTTTTGACAAATTGGAAAATCGGGCTCGTCGTCGTGGGGATTACCCCGCTTTCCTTGCTCGTTGCAAGGTTTGTGGCGACGCATACGCATAAATTTTTCAAGGAACAGACCGCCACGCGCGGCGAACAGACGGCGTTTGCGGAGGAGGCAATCGGCGGCTTAAAAACGACCATCGCGTTTGCGCACGAGGATGAGAACGAGGAAAAATACAACGAGATAAACGGGCGTTTGGAAAAGGCGTCCCTCAAAGCCATTTTCTATTCCTCGCTTACCAATCCGTCTACGCGCGTTATCAACAACGTCATCTACGCGCTCGTTGCGCTCATCGGCGCGTTTACCGTTATCGGGGGCGGCGGATTTACCGTCGGCAGCTTGACGAAATTCCTTTCTTACACCAATCAATACACCAAACCTTTCAACGAGGTTTCGGGGGTCATCACCGAGCTTAAGAGCGCATTTGCCTGCGCAGACCGCATTTTCGAGCTTATCGACGAGAAGGAAGAAGTCTCGGACGAAGGCAACAAAGCGCTTGGCGGCGTAGAGGGGAACGTAACCCTTACGGGCGTCGATTTCTCTTACGACAAGCAAAAACCCTTGCTCAGCGATTTGAATTTGCAAGTAAGTCCCGGGCAACGCATTGCCATCGTCGGCAGAACGGGCAGCGGCAAAACCACGCTTATCAACCTCTTGATGCGCTTTTACGACGTGGACGGCGGCGCGGTGAAGGTAGAGGGTGAGGACGTCCGCAGCTTAACGCGTAGGTCCTTGCGGCAAAACTACGGTATGGTTTTGCAGGAAACGTGGCTGAAAAACGGCACCGTCCGTGAAAACTTGAAAATGGGCAAGCCCGACGCGACGGACGAGGAAATGATCGAAGCGGCAAAAGCGGCGCACGCGCACAGTTTTATCAAGCGTATGGAAAAGGGGTACGACACGCTTCTTTCGGACGGCGGCGCGCTTTCCGAGGGGCAAAAACAGCTCCTTTGCATAACGCGCATAATGCTGGCGAAACCGCCAATGCTGATATTGGACGAGGCAACCTCGTCTATCGATACGAGAACGGAACTGAAAATCAGCGACGCGTTCAACAAGCTGATGGAGGGCAGAACCTCTTTCGTCGTCGCGCACAGACTTTCCACCATCGTCCATTCCGACTGTATTTTGGTCATGAAAGACGGAAAAGTGGTGGAGCAAGGCGCGCACGCCGAGCTTTTGAGCCGTAACGGCGAGTACGCGGCGTTATATAACGGACAGTTTGCATAAGCAACAAAGGAAACACTATGGAACTTCTCAATAACGAGAAAAAACCGAATAAAAGGAGCAAGTTTTACCGCAACTTTATCGAGCTTATCGCCGTTGGGTCGGTTACGGGTATCGTTGCGGGCGCAATCGTTACCTTTTTCAATATTTTGGTGCACGAAGGGGAACGAATTTCGCGCAATGCTTACGCGTACGTTCGGGAAAATCCCGCGTTTATTCCGCTTTTGATTTTCGTGCTGATTGCAGGTGCGTTTTTGATTGGCGTTGCCGTCAATATTTCCTCCGTCGTTCGCGGTTGCGGTATTCCCCAAGCGGAAGGGGGGACGCGCGGCGTGATTCGCTTTAAATGGTGGCGGGATCTGACTTTGATGTTCGCCGCCAGTCTTGTGAGCATTTTTATGGGATTATCCATTGGCGCGGAAGGACCGAGCGTACTCATCGGCGCGTGTGCGGGAGACGGAGTTTCCGCCCTTTCCCGCCGCAATCAAATGGTGCGGAAATATCAAGTTACGGGCGGCGCGTGTACCGGTCTTGCCGTGGCGTCCAACGCGCCTTTGACGGGTATGGCGTTCGCGTTTGAAGAAGCGTATAAACGGCTTACGCCCGAGGTGTTTATTTGCTCGGTTTCCTCCGTTGTGTTCGGTATGCTGACCAAAAACCTTATTTACCGTCTGTTGGGCATGACGATTGCCAACGCGTTCAGCACCTACACCTTTTACGATTTGCCCCTTTCGGCGTACGGCTTCGTCGTGCTTGCGGGGCTTGCCTGCGGTTTGCTCGGCGTTGGGTTTTATAAGCTTTCGATGCTGATGCGCAGAGCCTTTAAAAAGGTCAACGTAAAAAACGAAAAGATTTCCCACGCCTTGCGCGTACTCATCGCCGTGTTGGCGGGCGGGCTCGTTTCTTTCCTTGCCGTCAGCGTTATGGGCGGCGGACACGACCTTATCGAAAGCCTTGGCTCGGGCACGTCGGAAAATGCAGAGGCGCTGTTCGGATTTGGGCTTGCGGGTACGCTTGCCGTCGTGCTCGTACTTAAATTTTTGATTACGACTGTTAACGTCGGGTCGGGTATTCCCTGCGGTATCTTTATTCCGCTCATTGCCATCGGCGCGTGTCTTGGGGCGCTTTTAAATATGCTTTGGCAGGCGTGGGGAATGGAAAGCACGTATTGCGACTTGATGATCATGATTTGTATGTCGGCGTTTTTTACCGCCGTCGTCAAAGCGCCCATCACGTCGATTGTCATGATTTGCGAATTCACGGGCAGTTTTGCTCATCTTTTACCCGTTATCATTGCGGTGGCGATTGCGTATATCATCGGCGAGCTTTTCCGCACGGAAGGCATTTACGAGGAGCTTTTAGAGCAATACGAACGGGAAACGGGCGTGCACGAACGCGCCGTCCGCGAGGTGTTCACCATCACCCTCGTCAAGGGTTCGATTGCCGACAACCGTCAAGTCCGCGACGTATTGTGGCCGAAGGGCGCGAGAGTCAAGGAAATTGCGCGCGGAAACGAAACGATTTTGCCCGACGGCGACACTATTTTGCGCGTTGACGACGTGCTTACCATCGTTTGCAAAACGGATAATCCCGTCAAGGTGAGGGACGAGTTAGAACACATCTTAGGGTAAAACTGCGTATATACTTCGCGTTTCGGCGTTGCGTTGCGGTAACCCTCGGTTACGTACGTTTATGTACGCGCCCTCGGGCTGTCCTCCCGCGCCTTGTCTTGCTCGCATTTCCGCCGTTTTACGGCTGTTTGGATAGAGGCGGCGTAAAAATTTTACCACAATTCCACATTCCGCGCTCCGCATTCCGCATTTATCCAACTTTCCTCTCATATACTGTAAAGAGGGGGCAGGTATGCGATTATACGACGAAATTTTTAAAAACGTAGACGGAGCGGCGTTGGCGCGGTGCATTATCGTGCCCCGTGGCGGCGGCTATTTCGAGGGTGTGAAGTCGGTTGCGGATTTTTCCGATAATAAGCTCACCCTCGCCTTTCCCCGTCAAACGGTAGAAATCGAGGGCAGGGGGCTCTGTATCAAAAAATACTGCGACGGAGATTTACAGCTTTCAGGGGAAATCCTTTCTCTGCGCGTATTGCTTCCTAACGCAGAGCAAGCGCCGACCTTGGCAGGCGAAAAAAAGGGGGACGTATGATTTTGTTCCCCAACCGAAAAATCCGTTTAAAAATACAAGGCGTAATGCCCGAACGCGCGCTTTTGCGGTTGCGTAGGGCGAAAATCCCCCTTTACGAAGTAAAAAAAGAGGAAAAAAACGCCATACTGCTGAGTGTAAAAAGAAAAGACGTCGAAAAAGTTTTTGCAATTTATCCCAACGTGTGCTATAATATAAGCGGATACACCCCCTACGTGGTAACGAAAGTGCGGGCTAGCGGCTTGGAAAAATTTCTGCAAACCTTCAAAAAAAGATGGGGCGTTTTGCTTGGGATACCCCTCTTTTGCTTGACTTCCCTTTATACGGACGGCTTTACGTTCGGGGTGCATATCGTAGGGAGCAGAGTGTACGAGCGCGAAATCCGCGCCGCCTTGGACGGGGCGGGCATTCGCCCGTTTGCGCGCTATTTGGACGGCAAAGAGGACGAGGTGTGCGCAAAACTTTTGGCACTTGACAACGTAGAGTTTTGTTCGGTGCAAAAATTCGGGCTTTGGGTGCGCGTAGAAATGCGGCTTGGCACTTTTCCCAAAAGACAATTTCAAAGCGGCAAGATGCGCTCGAAGTTCGCGGGTGAAATCGTTGCCATTACGGCGTTGCGCGGCACGCCCCTCAAAAAAGTCGGCGATAAAATCGCGGAGGGCGAACTCCTCGTTGAGGACAGTTTTTCCACCGAAGAAGGGGGGCAGGTACGCGTTGAAATTATCGCGCGCGTGCAGATAGCGTGCGTATACGAGGCGCTTGTGTGCGCAGAAGACGCGGAAAGCGCGTTTGCAAAGGCATACCTTTTTATCGGCGCGGACGGCGTGGAAATAAAGGAAAAATGCGTAGAGCCGAGCGAAAACAACGCCTATAAGGTTCGCCTCGTTTACGAGGCGGTGCAAACGATGAATTTATAACTTTCACCGCCGGTGATATAGGCGAAGAAAGAAGGAATGCAGCCGCGTATCGTGTACGGCGCAAGGAGGAAAGGTATTGTCAAACCTTGATAAGACAACTTTAACGGTAGACACCAAGTCGGTGGACAGGCTCGCCCGTATTTTGGGCGCGTTTGACGAAAATCTCAATTTCTTAGCCAAGGAGTTGGGGATTCTCGCCTACGTAGACGGCGTAAAAATCCGTTTGGAGGGAGATACTTACGGCGTATCCCTCGGCGCGCAAGTATTAAACGCGCTCGTCAAAACCTCGTCTGCGGAGGAAGTGGACAAGGGCAAGATGGCGTACTGTATCGAGCTTGCCAAAGAGGGCAGGACGGAGGATATATTCGCCTTAGAGAGCGGAGCTATCGCCGTAACTGCGCGCGGAAAACAAATCAAGTGTAAGACGGTGGGGCAAAAGGCGTACGTAGACGCCATCAAGAAAAATACCGTCGTATTCGGCGTGGGGCCTGCCGGCACGGGCAAAACTTACCTCGCCGTCTGTATGGCGGTTTCGGCGTTTAAGAGCCGTCAAGTGGAGAAAATCATTCTCACCCGCCCCGCAGTGGAGGCAGGCGAAAAGCTGGGCTTCTTGCCGGGGGATTTGCAGACGAAAGTAGACCCCTACCTCCGTCCTTTATACGACGCCTTGCAGGAAATGCTCGGCTTGGAAACGTACGTAAAGCTAATGGAAAGACAAGTGATAGAGGTTGCGCCCCTCGCATATATGCGAGGCAGAACGTTGTCCAATGCGTTTATCATTTTGGACGAGGCGCAAAACACGACGAAGGAGCAAATGAAGATGTTCCTCACCCGTATGGGCGAGGGGAGCAAGATGGTCGTTACGGGGGATATCACCCAAATCGACTTGGACGGCAAGGACAGCGGACTTGTCCACGCAACGGATATTTTGGACGGCGTAGAAGGGATTTCCGTTTGCAGACTGACGGCAAAGGACGTCGTAAGACATCCGCTTGTTATGCGCATTATCCACGCGTACGAAAAGGACGCGTCGGCAAAAGATAAAAGAAAAGAGCGTAAAGCCTTGGATAAAGGCGAAAAAGACTGCGCGAATAACGCAGAAGGAGAGTAACGAAAGATGGCTGTAAAACAGTTAAGCGGACAATGGAATAGAAAAGATACCGTAAAAAGTATCTTGTTTTTCCTACTGCATACGATTATTCTGATCGTAGTGCTGGCGGCAGTTCTGCTGGCGGATGAACTTTCGCATATTAGGGAATACATGAAAGAAAACGGGGCGGATTACCTTTACGCGCTGTTCGCCGTTATCATGCTATTGCTGATTATGTATTTCTATTTTCTCTTTGAGGACAAGGAAATTTTGCGTAAATTTAAAGACGTTACGATGATATTCGCCGTACTCGATTTGTATTTCGTGGCGTCCTATTATATCGGCGATTTGCTTAGCGTTTACGCGCGCCCCGTGGCGTTTGTCGGACTTATGGTTTTCTCTTTGTCCAACCGTAAAAACGCAATATTCATGAATATCGTAAGCGCCTTGCTCGTGTTCATTATCGACACGTTCAGCGGCGGTGTAACTACTTCTACCAACGAGTATTATTCCTCGCTTATCATCGCCTTTTCGGCGGGGATGATTGCCATCTTCCTCTGCTCGCAGGCAAAGACGCGCTTCTCTATCGTGGGTATCGGTATTTTGATCGTATTTCCCATCGACCTTATCGTATTTTTGCTTGAATTGTCCACCTTGTTTTCGGGCGAACCCTCCATCGCGGGCTTGACCGTATGGCAAAGTATTTGGGTGAATATGGGTTTCGGCTTGTTCGGCGGCGTCATGTCCGCAATATTGTTCCTGACCGTATTACCGCTGTTTGAATTTATTTTCAACCGCCTCACCGTCTTCCGTCTGCGCGAAATGACAAGCTCGGACGCAAAACTTTTAAAACGCTTAAAGGAAGAAGCGCCCGGCACGTACAACCATTCGGTCATGGTTGCCCAGCTTTCGGAAGCGTGCGCGCTTGCAATCGGCGAAAATGCCGACTATGCCCGTGCGGCGGCGCTCTATCACGACGTGGGCAAATTGGCGCACCCCGAGCATTTCACCGAAAATCAGGTAAAAGGGGATTACAATTTGCACGACGAGCTCTCGCCCGAGCTTTCCGCGGATATTATCCGTTCCCACGCGCAAGGCGGTTACGCGCTTATTCAGCGCAATCACTTGCCGCAGTTCTTTGCGGACGTGGCGGTGCAACATCACGGCACGTTGCCTATCCGTTATTTCTACGCAAAAGCGTTGAAACTTTCCGACTCCGATTCCGATTTAAACATCGAAGACTTCTCTTATCTCGGCCCTAAGCCTCAAACGAAGGTCGCGGCGATCATCATGATTGCCGACGCGGCGGAGGCGGCGGTTCGCGCGCAAAACGCATATCAGCCCGAGCAGGCGGAACGAGCCATCCGTTCGGTTATCGAAGAAAGAATGGACTTAGAACAATTCTCCGAGTGTGATATCACGATGGTGGACTTGACGAAAATCCGCCACGCGCTGGTACATACCCTCACGGGTGTGAAGCATAAGCGCGTAGAATATCCGCCCATTCGCTATAAACGGACGGAAAGCGGCACGAAAGGGGAAAACGAGTAATGCAAAGTTTTTTCATCTATTGCGAAGACGAAGAATTCCCCTTCGAGTGCGTGGAAGCCTTAGAGGGGGCGATGGACGGGTTTATCAAAACGGACGTACCCCTCGCCGTAGAGCTTGTGTTTGTGGACGGAGAGGAGATACGCCGTTTAAACCGTGAAACGCGGGATACGGACAAGGTAACGGACGTTTTAAGCTATCCTGCTTTGGACGGCATTAAAGGACAAGCCGTCAAGGGCGAGGAACACCCTTACGAGATAGACGAGGAGGGCAATTTGCTTATCGGGTCTATCGTTATCTGTTGCGAAAGAGCAAGGGAACAAGCCGAAGAATACGGGCATAGCTACGAGCGGGAATTGCATTACCTTATCGTGCACGGTATTATGCATTGCCTTGGATACGACCATATGACGGACGAGGACAAGGCGGAAATGCGGGAAAAAGAGGAGTTTATTTTAGGCAAGCTGGGGATAGTGAGAAATTAATTTTTAAATGCGGAGTGCCGAGTGCGGAATTGCGGTAATAATTTATAGTTTTTCCGTAATGCAAGCTTTGCTTGCAAATCATTTTAAAAACAAAGGAGTATTTTTATAGCATGAGAAGCGGTTACGTAGCGGTCATCGGCAGAGCAAACGCCGGCAAAAGTACGCTCATCAACGTAATGGTAGGGGAAAAGGTTTCCATCGTTTCCCCTAAGCCCCAAACGACGCGGGACAGGATTTTGGGAGTATTGACGGAGGCGGATTATCAACTCGTTTTCGTGGATACGCCGGGGATTTATAAGGCGAGAAACGCCCTCACGGACATGATGATGCGCACGACGGACGCCAGCGCCAAATCGGTGGATTTCATCCTTTACGTCCTCGACGGGCACGAAGGGGTTCGGGGCGAAGATTTCGAGCTGATTAAAAAATATAAGGCGCTTGGATTGCCCATGGCGGTGGCGTATACGAAAATCGACATTATGCCCAAAGAAAATATTCCCTTGGATATGGCGAAGTTTGCCGATTCGGGCTTGGACGTCGACGTGTTCCCCGTTTCTGCGCGTAAAGGCAAAAACGTCAAAGCGCTCAAAGAGTTTTTGGTCAAGCAGATGCCCGAGGGAGAAAAGGTGTTCGAGCAGGACGTCGTTTCGGACAAGAGCGAAAAATTTATGATTTCCGAAATCATGCGCGAGAAAATCTTGCTTAAATTCGACAAGGAAATCCCGCACGGTATCGCCATCGTCATCAACACTTTCGAGCAAAACGAAAACGGCGTGTACGAAATAAACCTCGACATCGTCTGTGAAAGAGCAAACCACAAAGCCATCCTCATTGGCAAGCAGGGCAAGGCGATTAAGGAAGTTTCTTCCTTCGCTCGGCAAGACATGGAAAAGTTCCTCGGCGGAAAAGTTTTCTTAACGACCTACGTAAAGGTCAAAGAAGATTGGCGTGATCGCCCCGGTCTTATCCGTGAATACGGCTATGAGGAAGTAAAACAAGACTGACGCCTTGTAAGCGCTGAATGATGAACGTTGAATGCGGAATTATGGCTAAGATTTATACCTTAACGTAGCATTCCGTACTCCGCGTTTATGCAAACGCGTCGTTTGTATATTTCCTTTTCCCCTTACCCAAACTAACGGCGTAAAGGGGGAACGAAATTATGCGAGATAAACGCGAAGAAAACGGCGCGGCGAAAATGGCTTGGGAACTCTTTGAAAAGACGGGCAGTATCAATTACTATATGCTCTATTACGATCTGCTCCGTAAACGGTAAAAATCCGTTATTTTACGCGGTGAGAATCGCGAAATTTGTGGCGAAAAACCACACAACACGCAGGAGAAAGCAAGAGTATGGACATCAAAACGGACGCTATCGTGCTTAAATCCGTCGATTATAAGGACAACGATAAAATCCTCACGCTCTTTTCCCCTGAGCTTGGTAAAATTACGGCGGGCATCAAGGGCGTAAAAAAGCCGAAGGCAAAACTTGCCTTTTCGGCGCAGCCTTTCTGTTTTGCCGAATATATCCTTGCGGAAAAAGGGGGCAGGTACACGGTAACAGGCGCGTACCTGCACGAAAGTTTTTTTGCCCTGCGGACGGATATACTCCGTTTTTACGCGGCTTGCGCGGCGGCGGAGATATGTCTTGGCGTTCTGATGGAAAACGAAAATTACAACGGTCTTTTTATCGGGCTTATCGAGTGTTTAAAATCGCTGGCGCTGACGGACGCGGATAGCGCGGAAACGTTGATAAGTTTTACCCTCATTGCGCTTCGAGAAAGCGGTTATCCCATCGACCTTGCCTTTTTGGAGGAATGCGACGGGGAGCTGGGGGAAAGGCTGTGGTTTGATTTTTCCGACGGACGGTTTACGACCTTTGACCGCGCCGTTCAAGGCGAGCGGGCAAGCGTCTGCACTTATCACACCTTGCGCAAATGCGCGGGGCTTAGCTACGACGAGGATATACTTGCAGGAGGCGCAAAACGCGCCTTGCGCCTTTTGAAAGCCTTTCTCGTCGAAAAAACCGAGGAGGAATATACCAACCTCGGCGAGTTTATCCGTCTTTTAGAGGATTGACGGAAATTAAGAAAGGATTTACTATGGCAAGAACGAAAAAACAAGAACCTAACCAGGAAACGAAACCCGAAAAGCAAGAGGTGGTCGTAACCCGCGCGGAAAGAAAGGACGCGACCAAAAGCCTCATCAAGGAAGTGCTTGCAATTCAGCCCCTTAAGCATAACGATTTATTGGACGAGGTTGCAAAACTCTATTCCTTACGTTACGGCACGGACGCCGACAACCCCAACGACGTGAAAGGGAGGGTCGGTTCTGTCCTCGATATTATGAAAAAAGAAAGCGAAGTGGCAAACGAAGGGGGCATGTACGCGTTGAAATCGCGTTTACCCGTACCTGCACCCACGCCAACGCCCGAAGAAGCGCCTGCGGAAACACCTGCAAAAAAGACGACCAAACGCGCCGTGAAGAAAACGGAAAAAGCGGAGGAAACGACTGAGCCGAAAACGGAAGAAAAACCCGTAAAGAAAACGGTGAAAAAGACGGCGAAGAAAGGGGAGGAAAAGGCTGAACCCTTACCCCCCGCGCCTATTCAGCCGATTGCGCCCGTTGCGCCGACGAGTCCCGAAACCGCGCCCGAGCCTCTCCCCGAAAAGACGGAAAAACCCAAGCGTGCAACCAGAAAAAAGGCAGAACAAAAAACGGAAGAAGCGCCCGCTGAAAAACCCGTGAAAAAAACCGTCAAAAAGACGGCGAAAAAATCGGTAAAAGCGGAAGAAAAGCCCGAAGAAAGCTCTGCGGAAACGCCTGTCGAGACTAAGGCGGAAGAAAAAGCGAAAACAAAGGTTGAACAAATACCTGCCCCCGTGGAAGAGGTGAAGACCGAGGCAAAAGAAGAGCCGAAAAAGGAAGTGGAAAATCCGCCCGCAGTCAAGCAAAAAGCAGAGCTTGCCCCCAAGAACGAAGTGATGGATATGAGCTTTTTGTTCGGGGAAACGAAGCCTGCAAAACCCGAACGGAAAACGGAGGAAAAAGCGGAAAAATCCCTGCCACAAACCGAGGCTATACCCACCCCGAAAACAGAGGTAAAAACAGAGGTTGTCCCCACGCCGAAAGCAGAGATAAAAGCGGAGCAACCGCCCGCGCAAAAGCCGAAAATTCAGCCTAAAAAACCCGAGCAAGAGCAACCCCAAGCACAACCGAAGAATCAAGTGCAGAGCCGTGTTTTAAAGACGGTGAAAAAGGCGGCGGTAAAGCCTATGACGGCGGACGAAAAACTTCGGGACAATTTCTTAAAGAAATTGCGCTCGCTTGGCGGCGATTATTTCGAGTATTATTCCGTTTACCTTTTGGAAAAATATTCGCGCAAAAACGGCAGACGGCTGGAAAGCCTTAAAATCAGCGGCGGAGACCGCGACGGCGGGATAGACGGCGAAATTGAATTGACGGATAGATTGGGCTTTAGAGAAACCATCTACATACAGTCGAAAAATTGGGACCCCGAAAGAGGAAACGAGCGGTTGTGGGTGGTTGGCGAAACCCTTTTGCAGCAGTTCATCGGCGCGTGCGCTTGTAAACAGGCGAAGGACGGAAAACAGCATACGCGCGGCATTTTTATCACCACCTCGAATTTTACGCCCGACGCAAAGCGGATTTTAGAAACGATGTCGGACAAGGTGGTAGGGTACGACGGCGACGATTTATTTGAAGCGGCGAAGGAATGTCAGTTCGGTTTAATTTACGAAAACGGAAATTGGAAATTGGACGAAAAACTCCTTTCCGGCACGAAAGCATTTTTTAATATGTAATAACAAAAAAACAGCCCCGACCTAAAACATTATAGGTCGGGGCTGGAAATTTGTATTAAGAATTAGGGCGATAGTCTTTTTCTACATTACAAGAATATTTTATAAGTAAAAGTTGACAGGTATCTTTATATTGTTTAAATTTTACTTTAATTCCAACGGGCGTTAATCCTTCTTTTACGCGTGTTATAAAACGTTTTAAAGTCTTTGTTTTTCCCAAAGAATACCATATAAACGATATTGTCTCTCCAACGATGCCGAAGTTGTAGCGATTTAACCATAAATCGAAATTTTTTGTGCATTTATGTAAATTATTGTATTTATTTTTTGGGGATATATTTTTCCATAAGAATAATATTTCATCTATATCGCTTTCTTTAAATGCAAAGTTGATTTCAGGGTCATCTGGGTGAACGGGATTTAATCCAACTAAAATTTCACCTTCTGCAAATTTTCTATTTTTTAAATAATAACCTTGGTGAACAACATAAGTAAGTCCTTTAATAACCACATCACAGCACCAATCAAAGTGCTTAGTAAGTATTTCATTGATTTTGTTTAAAGCTTCAGTTTTGGTTAAAGATTCCATAATATTTCCTCCTTTGTTTGATTAGATAATCTAATCATTTATTTTATTATAGATTAAAAAACTTAATAAGTCAAGCATTTTGAATAAGTTTTCTAATAAAATAGTACATAATAGAGGTGTATTATGATTAGATTATTTGAATTAAGGAACGAAAAAGGACTTTCGCAACGAGCGGTGGCGCAAGAGATGTTTATAAGCCAAGGTACTTACAATAATTGGGAAAACGAAAAGACGCAACCGTCCATAGAACAGTTAAAACGGCTGTCGGCGTTGTTCGGCGTTTCGGTGGATTATTTGATAGGCAATACGGACGAATACGGAACGGTGGGGGTTAAAAACAATCTTTCCCCTGACGAAACGGCGTTAATAGGTAAATATCGGGCTTTGAGCAAAGAAAGCCAAGGCGCAATATTGACGGTAATCGAAAACTTGAAATAAAAATTCTCTTGGCAAGCAGCCAAGAGAATTTTTTTCTGTGCATTGATTTATTTTACCGTATTGAATTTGATTTCTGTTACGCCGTTTTTGGGGTGGGGCTTGCATACCGTTTCTATGCCGTACGGCTTTAAATAATCGCTCAGCCCAAACGCAAAATGTGTAAAAGTGGGGGTTTTTGCGCCGTTGTATTTATCGAAGAGGGTAAACCATGCCTGCTTACCCAACGCTTCGGTTTCTTCCACGGCAAAATCCAACGTTACGCCGCCGTCCTCGGTGGGAGCAAGTCCGTAATCGTTGGTAACCGCTTCCCAAATCATAGGCAGAAATTTTTCGTCGATATGCCAAAGCATCGTTTCTTTTTTATCAAGAGGGGTATGCCCGACGAAAAGAGAACCTTTCACCTTCGTTTTGCTGTTTGCGCGTACCTTTTCTAAAATTCTTTCGCCCACGTCAGCAATAAACCGTTCAAATTCGTTTTGTATGATTTCGTTGAATGCAATGGTAAAGTCTTCGGTTAATAATTCGTCCATGATTCCTCCTTAAAAACGACGGATATACTTCGCATTTCTGCGCCGCTTTTCCTTTCTTTATTGCGCGGCGTAAGGTTCCGTGCAAGCCTCGAGTTTGCGTTTTTCATAATTTAATCATATCATAACACGGAAAAATTGTCAATACGTAATAAAAAAAGAAAAATTACGAGGGAATTTGCCGAAACGTCTATAAAAATTTTCCAAAACCCCTTGACAAATCGGGGGGGGGGTATACTATAATAGATGTGATACGTCGTATCAAAAAAAATTGAGGTGTAAAAATGGTTGAACAAGTATGCGACAATAAAAAGCAGAAAATTTGGGACAAAGCGTTTGGCTTAGCGCTTGGCGGCGTTGCGCTTGCGGCGGCTCTTCTTGCCGTTCTGTTCACTTTTCTCAGCGGTTTTTCGCTGACGGTGAACGGGGACGCGGGTTCGATTTCGGGTATGGCTGCCAGCGAGAGTATGGACTTATTCTATTTCTTCGGAAACGTATATAAGGACATTGCAGACGGCGCAAAAGAGTTTGAAGAAATGCTCTGCGGTGAATTGATGGTGGGCAATATGTACTTATACGCGGTGCTTAGCACGGTGGTTGCAGTCGGTATGGTCGGTTGCGTTATCGGTTTTTCGATTCCCGCCGTTATCTCGTACGTAAAATATGCAAACGGTCAAACGGAAAAGCACAGCCACAAATGGGCGGTTTGGACGGTGTTCAGCTTCCTTGGCGGCGTAGCGGCTTTGTATGCATTGAATTATATGTCTATTGGCATGGGCGTGGGTACGGACGCGGCTTCGGTAAAGATTGCTCCCACCAAAACCACGGTGGCAGGTATCGTTTTATGCGTAGTTTTCCTTGCGATTTGGCTGGGTGGCAAAATTGCTTCCTACGGTAAGGCATGGAAAGAAAAAACGTTCACGCAAAAGACGGTTTGCGTTTTGGTAAGCCTGGTATTTTGTATTCCTTTGTTCGTTTTGTGGCAAAGAGCGGCGTTGACGCTTAGTCTGGCGAATTCCGACGCGACGGTGAACACTGCGTTTGCGCCCGTATGGAACAATTCGTATTTGCTTTCCATGTTTGAATCGGCGTTGACGGAAAAATATATTTACGAGTGTGAACCCAACCTTATGGCGGCTTACGTTTGCAGTTTGACGGTGCAGTTCATTATGCTCGGCGGTATTGCTTGCGTTATCGGCTGTTTCGTTTCCAGATATAATACGATGCACGGGAAAAACCGTAACGCTTTGATTTGGAGCGCAATGCTTGTCGGGCTGTCCCTGTGTTTGCTTGCTACGTTTATCGTTATGCAAGCGAATATCGACTATATCATGAATTACGTTACGACGAAAATCAGCGCGAGCGCAGAAATTGGCTTTACTTACGGCTACGGCGTGTGCATCGCTTTGATCGTCCTCAGCGTATTCAATTTGTTTGCGAGCATTTTGCAATATATTTTCGCAAATGAAAAGAAAGAAGCGCAGACCGAGGAAACGCAAGCATAAGCGGTTTGTATGGAATAAAAGGGATAACAACGAAGCCGAGGGCGGAAACGCCGTCGGCTTTTTTAATGCGGAACGCAAAGGGCGGAATGAAAAAAATAAAAGAATATCCGTAGGGCGCGTCCCGTGGTAGTAATATGCGTGTACCTGCAAAAAAATTGTTTTTTCGCCAAAAAAAATGTAAAAGTCCGCGTTAAAGGCTTGATATTTTTCACAAATTATATTACAATGAGATATGGCGAATTGCGCTATGTGTTTTTTTCATGCACAAAATACCTTAAAAAGGTATAAAGGCAACCGCCAAAAATACAAAACAGAAAAAAATCAATTTGGAGGAAATAAAAATTATGGCAAAAAAATATTGCTATCTCTTCACGGAAGGCAATGCGAAGATGCGTAATATCCTCGGCGGTAAGGGTGCAAACCTTGCAGAGATGACCAACATCGGTCTTCCCGTACCCCAGGGCTTCACGATTTCGACGGAAGCTTGCACGCAGTACTATGAAGACGGCAGACAGATCAACCCTGATATCCAGGCGGAAATCATGCAGTACGTTGAAAAAATGGAAGAAATCTGCGGCATGAAATTCGGCGACAAGGAAAACCCCTTGCTCGTTTCCGTACGTTCCGGCGCTCGCGCTTCCATGCCCGGTATGATGGACACCATCCTCAACCTCGGTTTAAACGAAGAAGTAGTAGAAACGCTTGCGGCGAAGTCGGGCAATCCCCGTTGGGCTTGGGACTGCTACCGTCGTTTCATTCAAATGTTCTCGGACGTTGTAATGGAAGTTGGTAAGAAGTACTTCGAAAAGCTCATTGACGAAATGAAAGAAGCAAAGGGCGTTACGCAGGACGTTGAGCTTACCGCTGACGACTTGAAAGCGCTTGCGAACCAATTCAAAGCAGAATACAAAAAGCAACTCGGCAAGGACTTCCCTTCCGACCCCAAAGAACAACTCTTCGAAGCAGTTAAGGCTGTATTCCGTTCTTGGGACAACCCCCGTGCGAACATCTATCGTATGGACCACGATATCCCTTACAGCTGGGGTACCGCAGTTAACGTACAGATGATGGCGTTCGGTAACATGGGCGAAACCTCCGGTACGGGCGTTGCGTTCACGCGCGACCCTGCTACGGGTGAAAAGGGTCTTATGGGCGAATTCTTGACGAACGCGCAAGGCGAAGACGTTGTTGCAGGCGTTCGTACCCCGATGCCCATCGCACAGATGAAGGAAGTATTCCCCGAAGTTTACGAACAGTTCCTTAAAGTTTGCAACATTCTTGAAAATCACTACCGTGATATGCAAGATATGGAATTCACCATTCAGGACAGAAAGCTCTACATGCTTCAAACCCGTAACGGTAAGAGAACGGCTGCGGCGGCTATCAAGATCGCTTGCGACCTTATCGACGAAGGCATGATCACCGAACAGGAAGCAGTTATGCAGATCGACGCGAAGAGCCTCGATATGCTCCTTCACCCTCAGTTCGACGCGAAGGCATTGAAAGACGCAGACAAGAACAACGTTGTCGGTAAAGGTCTTGCAGCTTCCCCCGGCGCGGCGGCTGGTAAAATCGTATTCACCGCAGAAGACGCGGTTATCGAAGGCAAGAAGGGCGAAAACGTAATCCTCGTTCGTTTGGAAACCTCCCCCGAAGATATCGAAGGTATGAAGTATGCGAAGGGTATCCTTACCGTTCGCGGCGGTATGACCTCTCACGCGGCGGTTGTTGCGCGCGGTATGGGTACGTGCTGCGTATCCGGTTGCGGCGACATCAAGATGCACGAAGAAGAAAAGTACTTCGAACTCGCAGGCAAGATCTTCAAGGAAGGCGACGTTCTTTCCCTTGACGGTTCTACGGGTAACATCTACGACACGCTTATCAAAACCGTTCCTGCAGACCCCAACTCCGGTTACTTCGGACGTATCATGGAACTTGCAGACAAGTTTAAGGCGCTCGGTATCAGAACGAACGCAGACAGCCCCGACGACGCGAAGCAGGCAGTTGCTTTCGGCGCGCAGGGTATCGGCCTTTGCCGTACGGAACACATGTTCTTCGATCCTTCCAGAATCGGCGCGTTCCGTGAAATGATCTGCTCCGACACCGTTGAAGAAAGAGAAACGGCTCTTGCGAAAATCGAACCTATGCAGCAGGCAGACTTCGAAGGTTTGTTTGAAGCGCTTGGCGGTTATCCCGTAACCATTCGTTTCCTCGATCCTCCTCTTCACGAATTCGTTCCCACCAGCGAATACGAAATCGAACAGCTTGCAAACGCACAGAACAAGACGGTTGCGCAAATCAAGGAAATTATCCAAGGTCTTCACGAATTTAACCCCATGATGGGCCACCGTGGTTGCCGTCTTACCGTAACCTATCCCGAAATCGCAGTTATGCAGACGAAGGCGGTTATTAAAGCGGCTATCAACGTTATTAAGCGTCATCCCGATTGGAAACTCATTCCCGAAATCATGATCCCTCTTACGGGCGAAACGAAGGAATTGAAGTTCGTTAAGGATATCGTTGTTAAGACGGCAAACGAAGTTATCGCGGCAAGCGGTATCGACCTTAAGTACGAAGTTGGTACGATGATCGAAATCCCCAGAGCTTGCTTGACGGCTGAGGACATCGCTAAGGAAGCAGAATTCTTCTGCTTCGGTACGAACGACCTTACGCAGATGGCGTTCGGTTTCTCCCGCGACGACGCAGGTAAGTTCTTGCCTGCATACTATGCAAACAAGATTTACGAATCCGATCCTTTCGCAAGATTGGATACGACGGGCGTTGGTAAACTTATGGAAATGGCAGTTAACGGCGGTAAGAAAGTCCGTCCCGACATGCATCTTGGTATCTGCGGCGAACACGGCGGCGATCCTTCGTCCATCGAATTCTGCCACGAAATCGGTCTTTCCTACGTTTCCTGCTCGCCTTACCGCGTTCCCATCGCAAGATTGGCGGCGGCGCAGGCTAATATCCGTAATCCTAGGGGCTAAGATTTAGCGCAAAAAGCGGTAAAAATTCACTATTTTAATTAAAAATTTGTTTTTAAGTGGCCATTCTCCCAAAAGAGTGGCTACTTTTTTTCTCTTGAAATACTCTTTCAAAGTCAAAAACCGGTCAAAAAAACGGG
>JAFUJR010000043.1 GCA_017468085.1 Clostridia bacterium
TCGATCGAGCTTTCCGCCGACGCTCCCGTAAAAGAGCCGTACACCGCTTATTTTCAAGGCGGTTTGACTTACGAACATTCCAAATACGCGTTAAAGCTCATTTTGCAGAGATTGCTTTGAAACTCGCAAACGAAAACCGCCCGCATACTTGCGGGCGGTATTATTTTATTTATTTCGTCAAATCCCAATCGATCGGCTCTAAACCGTTTCGGGTAAGATATTCGTTCGTTTTGGAAAAAGGCTTAGACCCGAAAAATCCGTTGTACGCCGAGAGCGGCGAAGGGTGTACGCTTTCGATAATATAGTGTTTGCTTTTATCGATCAACGGCTTTTTACTCCGCGCGTTTCCGCCCCAAAGGATAAACACTACGTGTTCCTTCTTTTCGGAAATCAAGGAAATCACGCTGTCGGTAAACCACGCCCAACCGCATTTGGAATGGGAATTCGCCTGATGCTCGCGAACGGTCAAAGAAGTGTTCAAAAGCAAAACGCCTTCCTTTGCCCATTTCGTTAAATTCCCGCTCTTCGGCAATTCGCAGCCGATATCGCTTTGCAGTTCTTTGAAAATGTTTTCAAGCGACGGGGGATTCGGCACGCCGTCCTGAACGGAAAAACAAAGCCCGTGCGCTTGCCGCGGTCCGTGATAGGGGTCTTGTCCTAGCAGTACGACTTTGAGCTTTTCAAACGGCGTAAAGCGGAAACAGTTATATAAATCGTACATATCGGGATATACCGTGTAATTATTATATTCGTCGATCAAAAACCGACGGATTTTTTTATATCTCTCGTCCGCGAACAGCGGCGCGAGTACTTCGTTCCAATCGCCCAAATCAACCATTTTCGGCACTCCTTTTAAAGTTCTTCGAAAATTTGGGGCAAAGCCTTTTGCAGATTTTTCAAAGCCTTGTCCTTATTTTGTAAGAATTGCTCGGTCGTGCTTCCGCTTCCCGCTACGTCGGAAATAGCTTTCACAGAATATACGGGCAATTTTGCCGCGTACGCCGCCTGAACGACCGCCGCTCCTTCCATATCGCGGATATCCGCGTTTAACTCTTCCGTTAAAAGCTTATAGTCGGCGGGGGAATCGTTGAATCTGTCGGACGTGCCGAGCAAACGGACGGGGAAGTCCGCCTTAAAAAGATGGAGAGCCAGATAATTTTCCGCGTATTCGTCGAGCGTGCCGATCTTCGTGCCGTTGAGTTGGGTTAAATCGAAATCGAATTGCACGGCTTGCCCGATTTGGTACACCGCGCAAAGCTTCGTGTTCTCGTTAAGTCCGCCCGCCACGCCGAAATTCAAAAGTTTTTCCGCGTCGAATTTACTGATCAAAAGTTGCGCCCCGAGCGCGGCGTTGACTTTTCCGACTCCGCAAACGCAAACCGCAACTTCTTTGCCGTACGCTTCTCCTACCCAAACTTTTTTACCGCTGACCGTTAAAGAACGGAAGATTTTCATTTTGTCCAGCAGAATATCCGCTTCGCTTTGCATTGCAATCACAGCACCGATCATATTAAAACTCCTTCTTATATGCGCATATCTACGCGCGTTTTTATTTCCTCTCAAAATAGTGTAGCAAATTTCCGAAAAATAATCAATCAAATGAACGCAAAAAAATAAAATTCCCTTGCAAAACGCAGGGGAAAGTGATATAATATTAAAAACGCACGAAATGCACGGGCGATTTTTCTTTCGTGCATACGCTTATGAAATGTCCGTCTTTTTCAAGCGAGGCAAAGCAAAACGCAGGGTCGTTTTTTAAAAGCCGTTTGCCGACGATTGCGATACTTTCGCCCAAATACTTTACGGCGCTTTCGAACACAGTCCATTCCCGCAAAAACGCTTCTGCGTTTTCGGGCGCAGGGGAGAAAAAGGGGTATTTTTTCACGATCGGAAGAAAATTTACCTTTCTCGTCCTTTCTTCTGCGTCCAACCCGACGGGCTGAGAGGAAACCGCGACGAAAAAGAGCTTTTCCGTATGCGAAACGGAAAAGAACGGTGTGCCGTTTTTCAAAAACGGTTTGCCGTGTTCGTTTCGGTAAAATTCGGCGTTTTTTATCCCGTAACGCTCTGAAAAAATTTTGCGTAGCGCGCTTTCGGTCGAAGAAAAGGCGTTGCGCTCCGTGTAAAAAATTTCGATCATATCTTTATTATAACAGGAGAAAACGAAAATGTCAAGAGCAGAAAAGGCAAAAGAATATTTCGAAACGGGCTATACCTGCTCGCAAGCGGTGGCGCTGGCGTTTGAAAAAGAGTGCGGACTGGATAGAGAAGCTTTGCTTAAAATCACCTTGCCGTTCGGAGGGGGCTTAGGGCGGCTTCGCTTGACCTGCGGCGCGGTCAGCGGACTTGCCGTAGTCTACGGGCTGATTTGTGCAAAAGCCGAGCTTTCGCCCGAAAATAAGAAGCAAACTTACGCCGCAATTCAAGAGCTCACCGCAAGGTTTAAAGCGGAAAACGGCAGCCTTATCTGTAACGATTTGTTGACGGGCGCAAACCTCTCCTTCGGCGTAGGCGGGGAAGCGGAGAATCGCACGAGTGAATATTATAAAAAACGCCCGTGCGGAGAGCTTGTGTATGCCGCCGCAAAAATTTTAGAGGAATACCTCGCGGAAAAAGGGATTATAAAATAAAGAAAACGCTTTCCTCGTTTAACGAGGGAAGCGTTTTAAACGAAAAAACTGCGCGATCCTTTTTTGCCGAAATTTACCGAAGCGTAAACGCCGCAGGTGACTCCTTCAAAGCTACCTTATGGCACACGCGAACTTCCGCTTAGAGCTGCTACATTCCTGTCCTGACACGGTTCACGGCATCA
>JAFUJR010000003.1 GCA_017468085.1 Clostridia bacterium
ATGTTTTTGCCCCGAAAATGACGGTGCAGAAATATTGTATAAAAAAAGTACGAAAAATGCAACTTTTTTTACACAAAACGCTTGACAAGTACGATAAATCGTGCTACAATAGAGAAAAATAAGTACGAAAAATCGTACAAAAATAAACAAACAAAGGAGAAAAACTATGAAATATCAAAGCTACCAAAAGAAAGGCTTGATTATTACCTACTACATTGACGGCAAAGAAATGGTCTATGTAAAATCCCACGACACGACCTACACAATGGAAGAGTTTGAAAAAATGGAAAACAAGCGTATTGAAAAAGATCGCGCGGCTGGGTATCGAGACAGAAAGGCTCATTGCTACGATAAATGGTATAGATACAATCGCCCTGACGACGGAGCCGCTTATGATGAGGGTGTTGTAAAGTGCGTAAATGAAACACATAGCAAAAAGTGGCACGACGAGGATGAGTATTTCCAAATCATCCCTGCGATGGAAGCAATGGGAGCGTGAGATATGGCAAAACCGATTAGCTTTGATAAGATTTTAGAAACGCTAAAAGCGTTAACTGAAAAGGTAGACAGCGGCTACGATGAAATGTCCACCCTACAATTTGAGTCAAAAACGGAAGACGGTCGTTCTTTGGCAAAGGCTGATAAAAATCGATATGGATATATCAGCAATATATTGTGGGAACTCATTTATCAACTTGAAGAATGGCAACAAATCTAAAAGAAAAAATACACGGAGGTTTCTTATGAA
Organism: Clostridia bacterium; assembly: GCA_017468085.1. GTDB lineage: Bacteria > Bacillota > Clostridia > Christensenellales > Borkfalkiaceae > Scatosoma. The sequence goes on from JAFUJR010000003.1 coordinate 749, forward strand.
CAAAGAAAGAAGAAAGGCATTGAACGAAATCATTGAACAGCTCAACGTGTTGCGCGACGCGGTCGAATCGTTGAAAGACGACGAAGAATATTACTACGACGCAATGCCCGAGGGGATTCAAAACAGCGAAAGGGGCGAAAAGGCAGAAGCCGCAATCGAGGCTTTGGACTCCGCGCTGGATAGTATCGACGAAGCGGTCAGCAGTATCGAGGAGGCAATCGAATGAAAAGAGAACTGAGAAAGCTGGCAAAGAAACGGATAATGGAAACGCTTTCTATTGCATACTATCATTTTTCGGACGGGTGCGACGAAGAATACAATAATCTTTCAGAAGACGAACAGGAGCAGGTAATGAAACTGCTCGACCAATATGGAAAGGCGATAGGTAAAATGCTTGGCGAAGAATATTATACGGTGTGAGGTGCGCTATGGAAAATAAGGCTGAATTCGTAGAAAAGTATCTGAAACCCTTATTGATCGCCGCGAACGTAGAAGTGATTGACGCGGTGTACGAAAAGCAGGGGTACGAAGAAATCGTAAGAATAACGTTTTTGGGCGGCGGAACGCACGTTAAAAACGTTTCTTGCGACAGCTTGATCGCTTTATCGCGAGACGTGCTGAAAGGGCTGTAAGGGGCAAAGAAATGGCAAAGAACAAGAAATTCCGTAAGCTGTTGAAAGAAAGGAACGTGAAACGCAAGGCGTTAGCCGAACGGCTGGGCGTGAGTGTGAGAACGGTAGAGTATTGGTTAAACGGGCGCAACCGTCCGTCAATGCAATACGTGATAGCTATGGCAAAGCTTTTTGAAATGAGTATCGAAAGCGTGTATGCGATATTCAAAATATAGTCGAAACGTCGAGAGACGTCGCAGGGAGCTGACCTACCCTGCCTGATGAGGACAGGTCAAACAAAAGGAGGTAGCAGAACGTGAGCAACGCAAGAGCAACAAAATACCCGAGACAGGAAAAGCTAATGCACCGTCGGCAGGTTATGAATTTAACCCGTGCGGAGCTTGCCGAGAAAAGCGGTGTTTGTGAGCGTGTAATAGTGGCATACGAGCGCGGTGAGCGCTCTGCCAAATTAGACGTTATGACGAAGTTGGCGCAGGCACTCGGATGCACGATTGACGAAATCGTCGTCGCGCAATAAATTGCAGTCAAATGCAAGGAGAACGAAATGAGCGATAGAGATTTACAAGCCCCTTGGATTGGGCTTTGCAGGGAAGACTACGAAGACAGATTTCGGCGCAAAAGCGAAGACGATATAATCGGCTATTGCGAAGAGTGCGGAAAGGAACTCTACGAAGACGACGAAATCTACGACGTGTGCGACGGGTGCATTTGCGAAGAATGCCACGCCAAGCACGAAGAAGACGAGGAGGATTGATATGCAAGGATTTAAGGTATGCGGCGATGTGAAAGTGGTTACGCTTACGATTCGCGCGATCGCATATTTTCATAAAACCGTGCAAGGTTTCTTAACCGCAATCAAGAACTTTACGCCCGAACAACGGGAGCGGTACTGTAAATTGCTCGTCGCGGAGTATCAACAGTTTCAAGAAATCGCCGTCGAGATAGACGGTTGATTATAAGGACAGCGCGGAAAAGCGCGTCTGGGGAGCGCAAGACTGCCGAGCAGGTGGAACGACATCCAACGGCAGGGCTACGCAGGCGGTTGACAGCCGCCTATATGGGGCAAAGGACAAACGTCGGTTCGACTCCGACAGCCCCAACAAAATACACTTTAAGGAGGCTTATATGGCTATCTATCAACCCTCACAGGAAACGTTCAACAACCAGCGTTTCTCTATGATTCTCTACGGTGCGCCCGGCGTGGGCAAAACTACCGCTGCTTGTTCCGCACCTAACCCCATCCTTATCGACCTTGATAAGGGTATCCAGCGTATCCGCGCACAACACCGTCCCCCGTTCTCTCGGGTAAGTACGTACGAGGAACTTCTCGAAGACCTTAAAAGCGACGAGCTGAAAGCGTTTGATACCATCATTATTGACACGGGCGGTTCTCTCATAACGCTTTTACAGGACTACGTAATGCGCAAGGATCCCGTGAACAAGACGAAGTCGGGTACGATTTCACAAAAAGGCTACGGCGCGGTAAAACTTGAATTCCAAGCCCTTACAAATCGTTTCAAGACGGTGTACGACAAGAACATTATCTACGTGTTCCACTCCGTCGAAGAAAAGAACAAAGACGGTATCGCTATTCAGCGTTTGCTCTGCGAGGGTAGCGCAAAGAATATCGTATGGCAACCCTGCGATTTCGGCGGCTACGTTTATATGAACGGCGACCAGCGTATGATCGGCTTTACCCCGACGGACGAATATTTCGCGAAAGGGTGCTACGGTATCAGCGGAGTACGCAAGATTGCGACCTTGGGCGATGCGGACAAGAACGATTACATTGCGCGAATGTTTGCGGAGGCGAATGCAAACATTGCCAAGGACAACGATTTCTTCCAAGCAGAACGCGAAGAATACGAGGCGGTAATGGAGCAAGGCAAGAAACTGATCGAGAGTTGGACCAAGCCCGAACAGTTCACGAGCGGCGCGGAGGAGCTTGGGAAACTTCCCCACAAACTGACGTCACTCGTCGAATTAAGGGCTATCTATAAAGAACGCGTTTCCGCGCTCGGCTTTGTGTGGAATCGTGAAAAGAAAGCGTACGTAGAGCCGCCCAAAGCACAGCCCGCCAAAGAAAAGGCAGCGCAACCCGAACCGAAAAAGAAAGGTCGCGCGCTTGCTGACGATATTCTCAACGGATTGGGCGTAAAGGGCGCGGAAACGGACGATAGCACAACGAAACCCGACACGGCGACCCCCAAATCGACGGACGGCGAAACCGCCGAAAAAACGGCAAAGAAAACCGTTTTCAGCGAGGTGGACAAGTAATGAACGAACCGCGTTATCTCATAACGCAATCTCTCCTTTCCGCGTGGATGTATCAATACAACTGCGCGGAGGGGTACGAGGAAAGCGCGAGAGAGGATTTTTTGAAAACGCTCCGAAAAGAGCCGTGCGAGCAAAATGAAATGATGTTGCGCGGTATCTCGTTCGAGGACGCCGTTTACGAAATGATACGGGGCGACGACCAGCCTGCATACGAGCATTGCGAAACCTACGCCAAGCGAAACAAGGACAAGGAATTCAAGTGCATTGTGGAAATGGCGAAGATAATGCAGGGCGGTACGTACCAAGTAGCCGCATATAAGGACAAGACCATTATGGGCGTACGGTTCTTATTGATGGCAAAGTGCGACTGGGTAAAAGCAGGGGAGATCCTTGACTGTAAGCGCGTAGAAAACTACGCGAACGTAGGCAAGTATTTGAACTCCGTGCAACACCCTATGTATCTCGAAGTTATCCCGACCGCAAAATGGTTCAAGTACGAGATTTGCGACGGGGAAGACATCTACGAAGAACGCTATACGCGAGAGGACATTCCGCAGAGTATCGACGGTATAATCGAGCAATTCGTGGCAGACCTTAAAGCCGTCGGCTTATGGGAGACGTACACGGGGCTGTGGGAATCGAAATATTAAAAGACAAAGACGAGGCGAACAACAATGGCAGAGGGCAAAGGATTTACATTTTGGGAAAATTATTACGTTACGATAAGCGATCCCGACAACGGTCTTTCGGACGATGAGCGCGGACAGCTTTATAAAGCTATCGTTGAGTTTATCTTCGATGGGCGCAAGCCCACGTTCAAAGGAACGCTGAGAGCGATTTTCTCCGCGCTTCTGCCGAGCCTCGAAAAGTCGAAAACGAGGTCGATTAGCGGAAGTCGGCGCGGTAGCAAAAGTACAACAAAAGACGAGCAAACGGAAAGCAAACCGACAGCAAAACCCAAGCAAAACGGAAGCAAAACGGAAGCAAAAGACGAGCAAACGGAAACCGAAACGGAAGCAAAGTCCGATTTTGCTACCCCTTATATAAAAAAGAAAAAAGAAAGTATTATCCTGACGGATAATACGAAAAGAGAAGATATAAAGGGGGATTCTCAAAGGGGGATTGATAGCGAAAGCGAAGAATTGAACGCCCAAGGGCGGTTCTTCAAAGAGTTCCCCAGCGTGGTTTTCGATAACTACGACGCGAACGTTTTGGCTGAATTGACCGAAGAAGATTGGGATACGATAGCGGAGCAGTTTAGAAAAAGCGAGTGGCTGAAAAAGAACGTGAAAACGATGTCAATGCTTTGTAGGCTGTCCGCCCGTATTGTTGCTGGGCAGTACGCACCGTTTGAAAAAGTGCAAACCGAGCAAGACGAAGACCTTTCCGAAGATGAACGGCGTGAAAACGCCAAGTGGTTTGAAGAAACCTTTGGAAAAGCGGGCGAATAAAACAGGAGACTATTATGGGAGAACTGCGGCACATCGGGGCAGATATAAAATCGGCAATCTTTACCCCCGAAAAGTACGAGGAACGGAAAAGGCATTGGTTATCTACGATTGACGAAGAAAACGAGTACATCGTTTTTGATAGAATCTACTGCAAACATTGCAAGACGGAAAAGTCGTTGGATATGCCTGAACACTATTTCTACATCAAATGCGGTTGCGACTGTGAAAGAAAACGAGCAGAACAAGAGGAGCGAAGAAGAGAGCGTATAGCGCGAGCGAAGATGTATCAAGAAATCAACGAGCGCACCTTGCCTGCAGAAGTGCGCAAAGCATCATTTTATGGGATTGTGAACAGTAAGAGTAGCGAAAATTATCTAACTGTTTGCGAACGATGTGAGACATTCTGCCATAACTTTCAAGCAGTAAAGCAATCGGGCAGGGGGATTTGGTTATACGGTGGATTCGATACAGGCAAAACCTATCTTGCCGCCGCAATTCTTAAAACCCTGCAAAGCGAGGGAGTGTTATGCACGTTCACGACAATGGAGAGGATTTTGGAAGAATTGAAAGCCACGTACAACAATGCTGCAACGGTCACCGAGCAGGGCGTTATGGCAAGCTATGCAAAGACCGACTGCCTTATCCTTGACGATTTTACGGGAATAAAATCGAGCAGAAAGGGCGCGGAAAGCTGGGCGGCGGACAGGTTCTGCGAAATCATAAAACGTCGGTACGAGCAACATCTCTCGACAGTGATCACGAGCAGATATTCAATCAGAGAGCTTGCGACGGACGGCTTACTACCGAGAGAAATCGTCGATAAGCTCGTCAACAAAATGGTGCCTCTGCAACTGATTGAAAGTCAGCGCAGGGCAAGGCAACAAGAAATCGAATTTTGAAAAATTGCAGTCAACTGCAAAAAAATAAACTCCCGAAAGGGAAAGGAGACACTTACTTATGGGAAACAACGAACACTTTGACCAGCTTATGCTGGCGGACAACAGCGGTCTGACCGTTGAGCAACAGCAGTTTAAGGATTTGCATGAGCGTATCTGCTACAACGCACGAAAGAGCGCCGAGCATTGGGTTGAGATGGCGAGCGCTATCCGTGAAATGCGCGACAGTAAACGTTACAAGGCGGCGGGCTTCGAAGATTTTGCGGACTATACGGTCAACGCGCTTGGTATCAAGGAACGGCAAGCGTACAATTACATCTCGGTTATCGAGAAATTACCGGAAGAGTTTATTAGAACTCACGCTACTATTGGCGTGACGAAACTCGCCTTGCTGACGAGCGTAAACGAAGAAGAACGCGAAGAGATCCTTGAAAAAATTGACCTTGATACAGCGAAGACCTCGGAAATCAATGCGGCGGTAAAAGCGGCAATCGAAGAACGCGACAAAGCAACACAACAGCTTGCAATCGCCCTTGAAGAAAAGGCAGATTTGGAAAAGGAAAATGCCGAATACCAAGCGGAGCATTCCGACCTTATCAAAGAGCAAAAGGACATTCGCGCCGATAAAAAGCGGTTGGAAGAAGAAAACGAGGAGCTGCGCGAGAAGCTCGCCGAAAAGGAAAGCGCCGAGCCGACGATTATCTATCAACCCGATCCCGAACAAGCGAAGAAGCTTGATAAAGTGGAAGAAGAAAAGCACGTTTTAGAAGACGAGCTTGCAAGCAAGGGCAAAGCATTGGAAGAAGAACGCGCCGCAAAAGCCGCAATGAAAAAGGAAGTGGAAGACTTGCGTAAACGCTTAGAACAGGCTAAAACGGCGAAAGCCGAGCCTGCAAAGGTGGAAATCAAGGGCGACGCGGTGGTCGTGTTCAAGGTCAAATTTGAGACATTCCAAGACCTTTTGGACGAGATGTGCGCACTTATCGGCGAAATGGACGACGTATCGGCGAAGAAATGTAAAACGGCAGTACACGCCGTATTCGACGACTGTGGTATTTGACGGAGGGCAGAGATATGAAAGCAGTAGAATTTATCGAAATGCAGAAGCAGGATGTTGAAACCCACAAGAATAAAGACGGTTTAATGCAAATGATTACCGCAATGGAAATTCTTGTAAGGTTCTACCCCGACGCGGAAATCGACCACACGAAAACGGCAGAAGATTGCTTAAATAAAATGATCGAGGCAGCAAAAAAAAGAATGCATAAAGGCCAGCCTTTCGGATTTTTCTTCGGTGGTGCGCAGATTGTTGCAGGAAACCCCGCAGTCGATTTTATCTGCGAATATTTAGGGTTGCCACATATTGACATTGACAGCATACTACCAGTAGGCTCACCGCAAGCAAGCGCGCCCGTGAAGACAGGGAAGAAACATCGCCGTTTGGAGGATTACTTCTAATGTATTCCGAGGTTCTTACAGATAGAAAATTGAGTATGCGCGCTAAACCCGCCATACGAGAAGTAGACGAATATATCACTCAAACGAACGATTTTGACGACTGGCTTGCAAAAACCTGCCAACGAGTAATGTTTTTTCATAAAACCGAACGCGGCAAAAATATCGGGTTTTGCGAGTGTGGAAAGCAAACGGAACTTGTAAAACCGAAAAGCGGTCACTCTGCATTCTGCCCTTATTGCGAGCAACGAGTAAGGCTGAGACACGTAAGGTACGCTGATTACAGTTGCAGAGAATTTATAAGCATTCTCGAACGTGCTGGGAATATCGGTTTTGTGCAAAGGATGTTCGTTTGCTACAAGACGGTATCGGCTATGCCGATATGGATAGCTCCATATGGAGATCAAGAATATCAAATCAAGACAAAGCACGTTCTTGTTGAGGAGGGACGGTATTATCTTGATATGAAATCGGGGCAAATAGCAAAATACCACAAATGCTACGGGAACGTAGAGTGGCGCGGTGGAAGAACAAGGGTTCACGGTATGGCCTGGTCGGGTTGGCGTTGCGACGATATGTTGCAGCATACCTATTTACCACACCCCCAAGACATCATTGGGGATACCGAGTATAAATACTCAGCTTTGGATATAGCCTGCAAAGAATTGCTGGTCCATCCGATACTCTATCTCAAAGATTGGCACGAACATCCTATGCTGGAAATCTTATTAAAAATCGGTTTGATAGGCATAGCGCAAGATTATATCCGCTATGTATGCGCTCGGGATTGGTGCGGCGGTGGTCGTGAGATATATCTACGTGAATTAAAATCCCCGAAAGATTTAGGTTTGCAGACAAAGGAAGATATTGCAAAGTGTCGCTATAAAGGGATATACCAAGTGTTTGCGTATCAAGAACAAAAAAAATGGAAAATCCCCGAAGCACAACGAGATAGGGCTGAGGAATTCCTCGTAAGGCTTTACGAGTGCAAAACGGCAGGGCATAGAAAAATGCTCCCGATTTCTCTTGAAAGGTTCTATACCTATTGGAGAGAACAAGAGGAATATCAACAGCAAAAGCAGACGTTCATAGGCGATTATTTTGACTACATCGAAATATGCAAAACGCTCGGCTATAATTTGGACGATACGGCAATCAAAACACCGAAAGATTTTATCCAAATGCGTGATAACGTCAACGCGATTTACAAGGCAAAGAAAACGAAACTTCTCGGGGAGGCGATAAAACAGGTGTACAAATCGCTACACGACAATGTGGAGTGGACGGACGGGAAGCTGTCCGTGGTTATGCCTAAAACACAGGATGCCATCATCCGCGAGGGAAAAAATCAAAGCCATTGCGTAGGCTCGTATTGCGAGCGCGTAGCAAAAGGCAGTTGCGTGATCCTATTTATTCGAAAGAATACGGCGAAGAGCAAAGCCTATTACACGATGGAAATTCGTCCAGATATGGCGAAGTTCAGTATGGTCCAATGTAGGGGATTGCGTAATGCTGATACCACGGAAGACGTAAAGGCGTTTTTGAAGAAATACGAAAAGTGGTTCAACAGCCGACCTGTAAAGGCGGCATAATCAGATCGGAACGGTGCGCGCGTTGCGAAATAAATCAAAAAATAAAACGGTTTGAATTTGCAGTTAAATGCAAAGTTCGGCAAAAGCAAGGTTAAAGGAAAGCCGGCGAGCGCACATAGACGGCAGACCGTAAGGAGTGATATGTCAGCAAAATATTGCAAGGAATATAGGTGTGAAGCAAACAACGGGAAACCGTGTGCGGCGGCGGACGATTGTTTCCTGTTCAAGTGGGATATTGACCGCGAGAAAGGGAATAAGCCGACGACGGGTAATCCGCTGGAAGCGCAGGAACAGGAAGAATTCGCCGCATGGTGCGATGCGAAAGGACTGTTATGGGTACATATCCCGAACGAGCGCAAAGCGACGGCGCGCGTTATGGGTGAACTTGAACGGCAGGGGATGAAGAAAGGGTTTCCCGATAATTTTATAGCCGAATCCAACGGAAAGTACCACGGACTGTTCATTGAGTTGAAACGAGCGAAAAAGCATTTATCGCGAGTATCGAAAGAACAGCGCGAGTGGGTAAAGGCTTTGAATAAGAAAGGCTATGCGGCGTATATATGCTACGGCGCGGAAGCCGCAAAAAAGGTCGTTCTCGAATACTTCGGGGGAAAATGAGATGTGGGTGTTTTTCTTCGAGGCGGATAAATGGGAAAACTTGTTCCCAAGATTGGCAGGATTGGCGGAATACTATCGGCATCGCGGATGTCCGTCGGAATGGGTTTTTGATACAGTAAACCCAAACGATTTTGGTTGTGTGCAAGTGGCTAACGGAAAACATGGACACAAGAGCGAATGCCCGTACTTTTGTTGCTATTATTTGCACGGACATATGGCCTCGGTAGAGTGTAAAAGAATAACTGAACTTATACCGGGAGGAGTGCAACACCTTTATTGCGAAAGCGATTTTAAGAATTGTCCTTTATATGAGGCGAAAAATACACAAATACAGGAGAACTGAAAGAATGAAGAAAAAGACTATAAGAAAAATTAGCAAACCCGCCACGCTAACAGAAGAAAAACTTTGCGAATTAGCTTATGTAGCAATTTATTTTATGGGCGACAATGAAGGACATTCGGACGATTTAACCAAAAACGCTTTTAATCTTAGCGAAGAAGAGTTTGAATATCTAAAAAATTACCGAGATTGGTTTAACTGTGAGGAGGATTGAAACATGGAACGCAGAGAAGAAGAAATTTTTAGAGGCGAGATTTATTACGTTTACCCGTCGGGCGGCGGCGTAGGGAGCGAGCAAGCCGCAGGGCGGCCCGCAATCGTCGTATCGAACGACAAGGCAAATCAACACAGCCCCGTGATTGAGATGGTATATCTGACAACGCAACCGAAAAACTCGTTGCCGACGCACGTTGACATTACGAGCGCGGAGCGCCCGTCCATCGCGTTATGCGAGCAGATACATTCCGTATCCAAAAACCGCGTCGGCGGGTTTATCGCAAAATGCACGGACAAGGAAATGGCAATGATTGACGGCGCGTTGTGCGTAAGTCTCGGCATCGAATTACAGGCTACGCCTGAACTGCAAAAAGTGATACCCCCCGCGAAACCTGCGGACGACGGCGAGAAACAGGCGTTACAGCGCGATGTGGAGCTTTGGAAGGGTTTATACCACGGATTGCTTGATAAGCTGATACAAGCGAAAGGAGCGTGAATTATGAAAGAAAAGAAACTGACAGATGAAGAAATTGTAAAGGATTTAGAACGATATAATGATGAGCAAACGATTGAAAATGCTCTCGACCTAATCCGTCGTTTGCAGGACGAGAACGAAAAACTTGGCAAAGTGTTATCAAC
>JAFUJR010000044.1 GCA_017468085.1 Clostridia bacterium
AGATACCCGTATGGTACATTGGCTATGAAATAGACAAATGCCTACCCCAGATACGCGTTGAAATGAAAAATTTAATAAAAATTAACGGCGGTTTTGCGTTTAAAATAAGCGCGAAAGCCGCCGTTTTTTCGGTCTTTAAGTCGGTAAGTTAGTAGGTAAAATAGGACGACGCCTTGATTGCGCGCTGCAGGCGCGCTCGCAAAAGTCAAGGCGTCGTGCTGTGCTCATCGTGTATGAATTTAAGATAGCGCAAATGTTTTTGGGGTTAAAATTTTAAAACGCAAATCGCAAATATTCAAAGGGGATAAGATGTTCTATGTGCGTATAATATATTTTCTATTCATTATTTATTGAGGATATGCAGTATTTATCTGTAAAACTTGATATGCGAATAAAACGTATTTTAGTGGTAAAATATGCCTTTAAGGTGTTAAAATGTCGAAATTTAGTGATTTATCATAAATTTAATGTAGATTTAACATTATTCAGCTGTTATAATAAAATTGAAATAGAGGAGGATTTTTAAATCTATTCCTTCATAAAAAAAATAAATCAATGTAGAAACCAAAAAAAGGAGCAGGAAAATGAACGAAATAACAAGAAGAGTTCACGAATGCAATCAAAGAAGGGTATACGACGAGCCCGTTTTGCAACTGACATTTTTTGTGGCACAGGACGTTGTAACCTTTTCCGTAAGTGGCGATCCCGACGCGGAACCAGATTTTGAAGAGTAAGGAGGACGGATATGAATAGTAAAACAAAGAAGAAAATAGGAATTCTTTCATTTATTTGCTGTTTGGCATCGGTAGGCGGTGGATTGGCGCTTGGGGCTGAATCGAAAGCAAGCGCGGAAGCAACGGAAGTAAAATCTTTGTCGGAAGTTTCTTTCGTTATGGACGGCGGTGCGGCTGTTCGTATTAAATCGGGCGATGAATCCGCAGATGATTACGCAAGCACGGGTATTCGTTTTAGTGCGACGATGTCTTCAGTGGATTACACCGCTTTGATGAATAATACCGATTATGCGACGGTTACGTTTGGCATGTTGATTACACCAATTGAGAATGAAGAGGTGAATCCGTTTACCTACGAAAACTTGTTTGGGGAAAATTCGGTGTACGATTGGGCAGTATACGATTCGGAAAAGGGAACTTGGGTATACGAGGGCGACGGTTCTAAAACCCGTATTACCAACGTGCAATCTAGCGAAATGACGTTTGTGGATGGGGAATACGTAATGTACGGTTCTCGCGTAGGGCTTAAGGATTCTAATATCGACAGAGAATTCTTCGGGCTTGGCTATATTGCGGTAACGGATACGTCGGGTAATAAGTCGTATAAATTTGCGGAATTTTCCGAGGGGGGAAAGGATAGCAATGTACGCTCTATAGCATATGTAGCGCAAAAGGCGATCGAAGACACTTCTTCGGACGCGCCCTCGGATACGGCGAAAGATAATTTACAAGCGTATTATGTGGATAAAGTATTGGGCGAAACAACGACTTATACGGTAGAGCACCGTCAACAAAATGCTGACGGTTCGTATACCATTTTATTGAGCGAAACGCTTAATTCTACGGTAGGCGCAATGGTTACGGCAACTGCAAATGATGCTTACGGCACGGTAAGCAGAGTATCGAGCGGTTCTGTTTATGCAAACGGCAAACAAACAATTTCTGTAGATTACGCGTACGTGCCCGAAAATCAAAAGGAGTACCGCATCGTCGTATCTCCCAATGCAACGAAAGCTGAATTGTTTGCGGCGGAGGAATTACAATATTTCTATAAAGAAGCAACGGGATTAGAATTGCCGATTTTACAGTCGGATACACCTTACGGTTACTGTATCTGTATCGGTGATACGGAAACGTACAGACTCAACCAAGATGCAAGTCTTGCTTCTTATGGTGAGGCGGGATATAGCATTAAAACGGTAGATACGGATATTATCATAAATTCGGTTTCCGAACAGGGCAAAATTTACGGCGTTTACGGTTTATTGGAAGAAGTGTTCGGATTGAAAATCTATGCCGAAGAAGCGTTTGATTTCTCGGATACAAGCGTAACCTCCATTGAAGCTTTGAATATAACGGAAACCCCTTCTTTCAACGCAGGGCTTTTGAGCGGCGCGGTCGACGGCAATTTTAAGGCTACGATGCGTATGCGTATGGTTTCCAATTTTGAAGAATACGGTATAAGCGACGGTTGGAGCAATAATTATTCTTCGCATACCTTCTTCAAGCTTGTAGATCCCGACGTATATTACAGTACAAACAGCAGTTGGTTTTCCAATACGTATAACGATGCGCAGGGAGAACCTTACTCTTTGTGCTTATATGCGGTTTTGAATGATACTGCTTTACAGAATGTCATTTTAACGA
>JAFUJR010000045.1 GCA_017468085.1 Clostridia bacterium
GTGCGGATTCAAGGCGGTATGCCCGCTATCGTGGACGAAGAACTCTTTGAACGGGTGCAAGCCCTGTTGGATAAGCGAATGCAAAAGAACGGGCGCGGTAGGAAAAAAGGGAAATATCTCTTGTCGGGGTTAATTGTTTGCGGTGTGTGCGGCTATGCAATGGGTGGCAATAAAACAATGCCACGCGGAAAGCCGTTTTTCACTTATACTTGCAATGCAAAATATCACGCACAGGCAAGAAAAAGCATAAACGTCGTTTATTTGGATAAATACGTGGTGGGCTTGTTTACGCAAGCCTTTTTGCTTGTGCGGAATATGGAAAACGTAATCGAGCTAATACGGCAGGATATGGCGGCGCGGCACGATGAAAAGGTGCGACGGCTGAAAGCCTTGAAAAAGGAATGGGAAGAAAAGCAAGCACTTCTTGTCAGCTTGGAAGAAATCGAGCTGAAGAACAAAGGCAAAGCACTTGCCACGTTGATTGAAAACAACCGCAAGGAAGAACAACAGGCATTGGACGAATTAGCGGTGAAAATTGCGGAATTGCAAGCAAAGCGCACGACAACGCCGCGCGTGAACAGGGAAACGTTGCGCCGAAAAATGCGCGAGTATAAGGCGGTTTTGGAAAGCTATGACTTCTACCAAAAACAGGAAGTCCTGCAAACGCTTGTGGAAGAAATCAAAATCGGCGCGGACACGGTGGAAACGACGGTCAATCTGCACGAGCTTGCGGGAATAGAACAGCCGTTGACCTGCACCGTCATAGAGAAGTTGGAGAATGTAAGACGGGTTTACAACCTGCGCGGAATGGACTTTGACTTCAAGGAAATGGCGATACGCGTGGGCTATAAACGGGAAAATCCTGAAATTCAAGGGGGTGAAAAATGATGAAAATAACAGGGAAAGGCATAAATCTGCGGTTGACGGAAAAGGGAGTGAAATGCGCGTTGTGGGTTCGGGTTGACATAGGAAAATCAACCCCCGAAACGAAAAAATCGCCGAGCCGAAAAGGACGGGCGAAAAACGCGAAAAACCGCGCAAAATCAGCGATTTTTCAAGTTCACTTATAAAAAATAAACGGGCGAGTTTTGGGTAAAGTTCGCTTCATAGCGGGTACACCAAAACACCCCTTTGTGGGTGTTTTAAATCGCTTCTTACCTATATATTTTTATATCTACAATTAAATATTTCCTTTTATTCTTCTTTATCCTTCAAAATTATATTCTGCGTCGAAGGGGAATTTACCTTCGATTTAAAAAAATTATTCAAAGGTATAGTTAAGATGGTAATGAATTTCGTATATAGCAGAGGGCTTAGCGGATTTGACGGAGGTAGAATGCTGAGTATACGGGAAATAGAAGTTGCGGTTGAAAATATATAAGTGGGAAAGATATCCGCAAAGCGGGTTCAATCCCCGCGCCTTCACCAAGAACGGACGACTGCCGATCAAGAATCGAAAAGTCGTTCGTTTTTTTACTTCAATATGCAAAAATCGTCAGATTTATGGGTTTTCCGTTCAACTTTTTAAAAATTCCCGTCCAAAAGTGGACTTTCGTTCCTCGCGTGTGCTATAATAAATACGGTCGGCAATAAATACGGTCGGCGCGCGGTGTACGCGTGGAAATAAGGAGAAAATTTTATGAGTAAGATTACCGTCGATACGGGGAAAACGATAGGCAAGATCAGGCCTATGCACGCGGTAAACAACGGTCCCGTGGCGGGCGCGGGACGGGGTAAATTCGAATTTTTGAAAGAAGCGGGTATCCCTTACGCGCGCACGCACGACACGGGCGGGCAATACGGCGCGTCCGTCTACGTGGATATCGAAAATATCTTTCGCAATTTCGACGCGGACGTGAACGACCCCGCTTCTTACGATTTTGCGTTCACCGACTGGCTTTTCGAAAGATACGAAGAAAACGGCACGAAGCCTTTTTATCGCCTCGGTTGCACGATCGAGAACCAACACGCGATCAAGGCGTATCGAATTTATCCGCCTAAGGATAACTTGAAGTGGGCACAGATCTGCGAACATATTATTCTGCACTATAACGAGGGCTGGGCGAACGGATATCGCTACGGTATCGAATACTGGGAGATCTGGAACGAGCCAGACAACGAACCCGAGATCGCGGACAATCCTATGTGGAAGGGTACGAAGGAGCAATTTTTCGAGCTGTACGCGACGGCGGCGAGTTATTTGAAGGGAAAATTCCCGAAACTGAAAATTGGAGGTTACGCAAGTTGCGGGTTTTATAAGATCGCGCAGATCGAAGCAAACCCCAACGCGAATATTTCCCCGCGTATCGATTATTTCGTAGAGTTTTTTCACGACTTTTTGCAATATATCACGGACGAAAAACACAAAGCGCCCCTCGACTTCTTCTCGTGGCACAGCTACGCGAACCTCGAAGCGAACGTGATTTTCAGCAACTACGCGCGAAAAACGCTCGACGAATACGGTTTTATCCAAACCGAACAGCTCTGCAACGAGTGGAATCCGGGGATAAAGCTTCGCGGTACGCTTCGCGACGCGGCGAATATCGCGGCGAATATGATCGCGTGGCACTATACTTCCCTTTCGATGGCGATGTACTACGACTGGCGGTTGAACCTTTCCTATAACGGTGCGATCGGGGCGAACGTGATTTTTGAACAGAAGCCGTTCAAGGCGTTCTATTCCTTTAAGGCGTTTAACGAATTGTATAAAAAGGGCGCGCAGGTTTCCGCGGTTTCAAACGAAGGGAAGGTGTACGCGCTCGGGGCGAAAGACGAAAACGAGCTGGCGGTGCTGATCGTGAACTATACGGACGAGGCGCGGGAGATCGCGATCGAGGCGGAAGGCGCGGACTACGCGGGCGCGAGCGTGCTTTTGATCGACGAAACGCATACCTACGAAGAAGCGACGTTGGGGGATTTTGCGGAAAGTCAAATTTTAAAGCTGGAAAAAGACGCGGTGGCGCTTTTAAAGATTCCGCTGAAATAAGGGCGGCAGGTACGCATTGAACGAAAAACGGGGAGAGCCTTCCCCGTTTTTCGTTTGCATTTTTCGTCGCGTGGAAAACTCTAACATTTTCCAAAAGAATATTATGAAAATACTTGTAAAAGGAAAAAGATTGTGTTATAATATGAGAGCAACCTCAATTAAATTTTCAAGTTATAAGTATACTTCTTAGGTGGAGTGTACCTAATTCGCGTTACAAAAATCTTGTAGCTTGAAGATTGATGTTTAATTGAGTGTTGCAACTTAGCGAGGAAGGCGCTTTACAGGTGTCGTCTATCGCTAAATAGGCGACATTTTTTTATTTACAGGAGGTTTTTTATGAAAGGCAAAAGTTGGAAAGGCTTGTGTTGCGCAGTTCTTGCGTTGGCAACCGTAGGACTGGGTGCGTGCGGCGGTGAAAAAGAACCCGAATCGTATACTATTCAATATACGGACGGCACGAACACGCACACGCTTAAAGTGGGATACGGGGATACGTATTCGTTCGAGAATATTCCCGAGCGTTACGGCTACGAGTTTTTGGGTTGGTACGATATGGAAACGGGCGGAACGAAATACGTGAACGCGAACGGAATGTGCGCTTCGCCGTATATGACGGACGGGAACGTGATTTTATATCCGCACTTTCAAGCCAAAGAATATACCCTGATCTTCGATTATCAAGGCGCGGCGGTTTCGGGCGCACGCTCGCAGTCGGTGGAGTACGATTCCACGCTGTACGGCTTGCCCACCAACTTGACGTTAGCCAACCAAACATTTTTGGGCTGGTATACCGAGCCGAACGAGCAGGGAACGCAGATCGCGGACGAATACGGCGTGTTGCCTGCGCTCAAAGTCAACGAAAAGCTCTTCGATCTAAGCGACGAGGACGGGAAAATTTATCTTTACGCGGGCTTTAAAGGGGTGGAATATTCCGTTTCCTTACATTTTTCCTCGAACTTGACGGAAGAAATTAAAGTGGAACACGGCACGAATATCAAGGATATGCTGTATGAAACGAGATTGGACGGGCAA
>JAFUJR010000046.1 GCA_017468085.1 Clostridia bacterium
CCGAAACGACATTTATTTCCCTTTGACCGCGTCGAAATTTGAAGCGCTCGCGTCCGATAGCAACACGCTGGACGGCTTGAACAGCCACGCGGTTATTATCGACGAACTGCACGCGATCCGCGACCGCAACCTTTACGAAGTAATGAAGCAAAGCATTACGGCGCGGCGGCAGCCCCTGGTTATTATGATAACCACGGCGGGAACGGTGCGCGCCTGCATATTCGACGATATGTACGAGTATGCCTGCAAGGTCGCAGCCGCCGAAGAAATAGACGAAACGTTTTTGCCTATTCTTTACGAGCTGGATAATCGCCAGGAATGGACGGACGAGTCTTGCTGGGAAAAGGCAAACCCTGGGCTTGATACGATTAAAAACCGCGAAACGCTGCGCGAAGCAGTCGAACGCGCGAAGAAAAACCCTGCCGACGAGGCGGGCGTATTGTGCAAAGATTTTAACCACCGCGAAAACGAGAGCAGCGCCTGGCTATCCTTTGACGATATTTTCAACGCTGCGACCTTTGATATGCAGGACGTATTCGATACATACGCCGTCGGCGGCTGCGACCTTTCCGCTACTACGGACTTAACGTGCGCCAGCCTTTTGATACGTAAAAAAGGCGATCCCACCGTTTACGTCTTGCAGCAGTATTTCCTGCCGCAGCGCAAGCTCGACCTGCTGGACGAAAAGGACACGAAAGAAGCACCGTATAGGCTATGGGAAAAGCGCGGGCTGGTAACGGTAAACCCTGGCAGCCGCGTAGACTTTTCGCTCGTTACGGCGTGGTTTGTGGAAATGCGCGAAAAATACAAAATCGACACATTTAAGGTCGGTTACGACCGCGCCCTGGCTGGCTACTGGGTGGAAGAAATGCGCGCAAATGGCTTTGATATGGAAAGCGTAGCGCAAGGTCCGTTTACCTGGGCGCAGCCGATGCGCGAAATGGGCGCTGCGTTTACGGATAAGATCGTAAACTACAACGCAAACCCCGTCCTGGTGTGGTGTATGACAAATACAGCCGTCAAAAAAACGGGCTTAAACAACATACAACCTATTAAAATTACCGAAAAGCGCCGCATAGACGGCGCGGTAAGCCTGCTCAACGCCTGGGTGGTTTACGTGAAATACAGCGAAGACTACGCATATTTAGTCGGATAAGGTGCAAACAATGGCAGAAAAAAAAGAAAAGCGCAGCCTGGTAGAGCGAATTTTCGGCACGCGCAAGAAAAAAAAGGACGTTACGTATGAAATTTGCCGCCTGCTCAACAGCTGGCAAACAATCTTTACCCCGTTTTCGGGCGATGCGTACAGCCAGGCGCAGGTGCGGACGGCTGTAAATGCTTTTGCAAAGCGCGCGGCGCTGGTAAAGCCGCGCCACGTGCAATATAACCCGCAGCTGGAAGTCTACGAAGAAGTTAAAAACTCCCCGCTGCATCGGCTTTTATGCGTAAAGCCGAACGATACGGCGACGGCGTATAAGCTCTTTTACCGCGCTGCAACGCATTACAAGCTGTATAATAACGCTTTCCTTTACCCCGTTTACGAAATAAACAAGTTTACAAAGCAGGAAGAAATAACGGCGATTTACAACATAAACGCAAGCCGCGTCGAGCTGGTGGAATACGAAAAGGAAATTTTTTGCGTATTTGAATTTAACACCACGGGCGAGCGCTATATCGTCCCCTACTGCG
Source organism: Clostridia bacterium (assembly GCA_017468085.1). Taxonomy (GTDB): domain Bacteria; phylum Bacillota; class Clostridia; order Christensenellales; family Borkfalkiaceae; genus Scatosoma. The sequence continues at coordinate 1,690 of JAFUJR010000046.1, forward strand.
ATATGATCCACATAGTGGCGCATTGTAACGAAAACGACATTTTCGGGGAAAGCAACAAGCCGATCCGCACGACGTTAAAAATGGGGCATAGCCTTAAACAATCGGTCGAAAAATACGCCGAGCTGGCGCAGGTTTTACGCGGTATATTAACCGTGCAAAACGGCGTTACAAAGGACAGCGACCTGGCAGCGGCGCGTGATAAGTTTATAGAAAATAACCTGCAAATGGACTCCGACACGGGCGGCATTATTGTTACGGACGGCAAATTTAAGTATGAACAGCTGAAAAACGAAACGGCGCTGATCCCCACGTCGCAGTTAAAATTCGTCAAAGACGAAATATTTGAATACTACGGCGCAAACGAAAAGATCGTTAAAAACGAAGCAACACCCGAAGAAGAAAACGCCTACCATAACGGCGAGCTTATGCCGTTTTTTGAACAGCTGGAGCAGGCGCTGACCGCGTGCTTATGCCGCGACGGTACGGAAATGCGCTGCGCGTCGTCGCGTTTGTTTAACGCAAGCCTTAAAGACAAGACCGACACGTTAAAGTTTTTGGCAAGCGTGGGCGGCGTTACGCTCGACACGGTGCTGGAAATGTACGGGCTGCCACCCGTAGGCGGCGAAGACGGAAAGCGCCGCGTACAAAGTTTGAACTATGCGGCGGCGGATATTGTGGATAAGTACCAACTGGAAGAAACACCACCGAAGAAAAAGAAAAAAGGCGGCGGCGACGATGCCGACGACGATAAAAAGGAGGAATAAAAATGCCTTTCAAACCTAACGAGCGTCAATATCGCTCTATACTGGGCTTAAAAGATATGGCGGCGGACGACGACGCGCTGGTTTTGCGTGGTACGCCTATTGTATTTGATACGCCCACGCCGATTTTTAAGGACGAAGACGGCACGGTTTACTATGAAAAAATAGACCGCCACGCCCTGGACGGCTGCGATTTTTCCGATTTTATTTTCAACCGCAACCACGGTATGAACGAGGGGACGGTTTATGCGCGCAGCAGAAACGGCAGCGTAACGTTTGAAATTACCGAAAACGGCTTGCCCGTTGTAATATCGCTCGACAAAGCAGACCAGCGCCACGTGTGGCTGTATGGCGATATTAAAGCGGGGCGTATTGACCGTATGAGCTTTTCATTTAACTGGGACTATGGCTATACATACGATCCCGTAACACACACAAGAACGATAACAAGAATAGACAAATTATACGACGTTTCCGCCGTTGATTTTCCCGCATACGATGCGGCAACAATCGCCACGGCGCGGGCTGAATTTAGCGAGGAGCGCGCGAAAATTAAAGAGCTGGAGCAAGCTGCCCGCAGAAAACGCCTTATAATTCGCACCTATTTTTGATATAAAAATCTATTTTACAAGGAGTAAAAAAACTATGTACAAACACTTTACAACTTTGGCGCAAGTCGCCACCGAAAAAGCAGCGCTCCGTTCGTTGCTTGAAGCAAACAACCCCGAAACCAACCTCGACGAAATCGAAAGCAAGATGCAGGCGCTTGCAGCGCGCGAAACAGAACTCCGCGCGGCAGCCGAAAGAACGGAAAAACGCAGCCGCTTAATGCAAAAAATCGGCAGCGGCGAAGCAACGGGCAACCCCGTTGAAAACCCCGTGAACGCACCCGCAGAAAAGCGCAGCCTTGAAGACGTACTCGGCAGCAAAGAATACCGCAGCGCTTGGGCAAAAACCTTGCTCCGCAGACCTTTGAACGAAACGGAAAAGCGCGCGCTTGATACGGTAGTAACGACCACCGCGACGGAATTTGTGGCGGCATCGGAAGACGCGGACGGCGTAAATAACGGCGGCTTGTTTATCCCGTCCGAGCTTAACCTTTCGCTCGTGCAAGAGCTTTCCCTTGTTTCCCCTATCTTCCGCGACATCAACAAAACGTCGTTTGCGGGCGTTGTGAAATTCCCCTACAAGAAGAACGCGGGCAAGGCAGAACGCAAAGGCGCAAGCAAGGAAACGGAAGCAAACAAGGACGGCTCGATCGAGTGGGCTACGCTTGAACTTAAAACGGCAGAAATTACCGTTACTATCCCCGTAACCTGGAAGCTCGAAGCTATGGCGGTCGACCAGTTTATTAACTTCTTCTTAACCGAATTGAAGCTGCAAATTTCCGAAGCAAAGATCGAGGGCGCGATTTACGGCAGCGGCAACGACGATATGGAAGGTATTACCGTAAAAGCTGTTACGAAAACGTACAGCGGCACGGTTGTCGACGCGCTTAAAACCAACCTTTCCGCACTTGGTGCAAAAAAGAAAATCGGCGCGAAAGTGTATATTTCCACTACGGCGGCGGAAGACTTGCAGTTTGCCCAGGACGGCAGCGGCGCTTATATCTTCCCTATCGCTGCGGGCTTGCCGAAGACGATCGCAGGCTATGCGCTTGAAACCGATCCTTATTTGCACGACGGCGACATTATCGTCGGCAACTTGCAACGCTATGCGCGTATGAACGTAACCGAAGCTATGAGCGTTACGAAAGACGTCAGCGGCAAGAAGCGCAGAAACGAGTACACCGCATACGAAGTTTGCGGCTCGGCTGCACAGCCCGAAGCGTTGCTCTATATCAAAAAGGCGTAATTTTGCAGGGGTAAGCTATGGATAAAATATCAGCGATCTATTTAACCGATATACGGGCAGCCGCCAGGGTGGACTCTTCCGAACTGGACGGCGAAATCGAAACGCTGATCCAGGCTGCCCGCGCAGAACTGCACACCGCAGGGATAAAAGCGGAAAAATGCAAGGACGAAAACGACGCGCAAATAAAGCGCGCCGTAATCGTCTTTGTGCGGGCAGAGTTTGGCATCGAAAACGCCGACCGCGAAAAATACTTGCAATCTTTTGAAAGTATAAAGCTGCGCCTTGCCCTTTCCGCTGAATACAAGGAGGCGTAATATGAGCAGCGGCGATCGCTGGAACGGCAAATGCGTTTTAATGGCGGAAGCGGAAGAACTGGACGAAATGCTGCGCCCGCAAAAGGTGCTTAAAGCGGTTAAAAGCGTTTTTTGCAAGGTTGTGGGCGTAAAACAAAACGAATTTTACCAGGCGGCGGCGCAAGGATACAAAGTTGAGCTGCAACTGGAAGTCCGCAAAACCAGTTACGACGAAAACAAAATAACGCATCTGAAATACGGCGGGATCGTGCGGCGGATATTGCGCTCCTATCCCGCAAAATGCGCGGAAAACGTCGTGCTGGTTTGCGTGGATAAGGCGAACGAGGCGCGGAAACAATGAGCGAAAACTGGGAAATAACCCACAAAAGCGGCGGGCAAATGGCGACCGTTTCTTTTCATAGCGTTTCAAAGGAAACCATTAAAACGCTGCAAGGGCTTTCCAAAAGCGCACTCCGCGCCAGCGGCAAAGAAATTCGCAAGATTTTGCGGTCGGACGTACCGACGCGCAGCAAGCGTTTCAAAAATCATATAGCGAGCTGGGCGTTTATCGGTAAAAATGACGGCATACCGCAGCTGCAAGTCGGTTTTTACGGCTGGCAACGGGTAAAAAAACGCGGAAAGCAGCCGTCGCGGGCAAATCCGCATTGGCTGGAATTTGGCACGAAACCGCACGAAATAACGGCGGGAAAAACGCAAATTTTGGGTAATAACGGCTATTTTTACGCAAAAACGGTGCAACACCCTGGGCAAACGGGGCAGCATATACTCCGTAACGCGGTTTACGACAACATAGACCGAATACGGGCAGCGCAGGAGCAGTATTTGCAGGCGCTTAACGACGAGCTGGAAAAGGCTCAACAAAAGATCGAAGAAAGCGAGGACGTAGAAGATGATTAAAATAAACACCGAAGCGGCTAAAATTGCATTGACGGCGGCGTTTGACGGTTTTTCCGCTACGCCTTGCTACTACGACAAAGCGCCAGCAAAAGCAGCCCTGCCTTATTCCGTTATAAAGCGGGTGCATATATCCCCGCTGGAAGACGGCGACCTGCTTTCGTTTACGCTGGAAATGCACACGGACGACACGCTGCCAGGCTCGGCGGCAGCCCTGGAAAAGCTCTGCGACGAATACCGCAACAACGCGAACGGCGCGCTGCTTTCGGACGGCAAGAATTTTTACGGGCATATCAATTTTGACAGCCAGCAAGACGGCGACCTGGACGCGGAATACGATCTCGCGCACCGCACGCAGTCCTATTCCCTGCGGCTGTTTTACATTTAAGGAGTAAATTATGGGAGTATCTAAAATTAACAAGACGGAAGTCGAAAAAATACAAATCGACCACGGCATCGTTTACGTCGATTATGGCGAAACCAGCCAGCGCTTGCTTGCACCCACCAGGGGCGGCGGCGAATTTAAGGCGACCGTAACCGTTCGCGACATTGAATTTGACGGCAGAAACGGCAAGACGGCGGGTATGCAGGTAATCGAAGAGAACGCCGCAAGCCTTGCGGTTACGTTGCTCGGTATGACGCAGGAAAACCTGCGCCTGGCTATCCCTGGCGCGAAAGCCGCGACGGACGAAAACACGGGCGCGATCAAAAACCCGAAAGTCGGCGTTATTGATGCAGACAAGTATTGGAAAAATATTACTATGTTTGCGAAAACGCTCGACAAGAAGTACAAAAAAATTGCGATTTACAACCCTATGAGCGAGGGCGAGCTTTCTATCAAAACGCAGCACAAAGCGGAGGGCGAGCTTGGTATTGAGCTTTTGGCGCACTACACGCTGGACGACCTGGACGGCGATCTTTGGGAAGTAATCGACGCGGAAACTATGGAAGCGGCAGCAGCGCAAGCTGCGGCGGCGGCTGAAACGGAAGCGGAAACGGGCGAAAATAACGCCTAAAAACAGCAATATAACGGCGCGCGGGTAAATATCCACCTGCGCGCGGTTTTTTCGCAAAAAACGGGCGACAGCTGCCCTTAAAGCTGAATAAACAAAAAGGAATAAAAACTATGTTAAAAATCAAACTTTTGCCCGTTATTTTCGGGATCGTCGGAAAACTTGACTTGCAGCCTGCCCTTGCGGGCATCAAAAAAGCGTATGAAGCGCAAACGGAAGAACAAGACACGGAAGCGTTAAAGACCGAAATCGGCTTTACAATCATTGACAGCCTTTTGCCCCAGCTCGGCAAGGTTGCGAGCGATCTTCCGAAGCTCGTCGCTGTGTATAAAGGAATTTCCGAAGAAGAAGCGGGCGAACTTGACGCGGTCGAAGAAATCAAAGCCCTGGCGGCAGACGCGGGCGTTTTGAAAGTTTTTCAATCTGCCTTGCAGGCGAAGAGCAGCGGGCGCAAGTAATATTATTACTTAATAAATATTACGAGTGGAGCTTTATACAAGAACTCCCCCTCGACCTGCTGGGCGGGCTTATAAAAGCCGCGCAAAAAAAGGAGCAGGAGCGCCAGCTGCTGCCCTTATGGCTCGCGCATAACATTACACAAAAGCTGAAAGGCGAAACGGCGTTGAATTATACGGAATTTTTGCAAGCCGTAGAAAAAGACGACGAACAGCCCCAGGCGGCGGAACGCGCGCAAAAAAAATTATCTGCGGAGGATATAATAAACGAATTTGCCCCGATTATAGCGGCGGACGAGTTACGGAGGACGAAACTTGGCGGGAATATTTAGCCTTTTCGGCTCTATTTTCATTGACAACGAAGCCGCGAACAAATCAATAGACGAAACCACACAAAAAGCCGATAAAAGCGGCAAAAGTATGGGCGCGTCTTTTAAGTCGATAATCGGCGGCGTAGGAAAAGCTGCGGCGGCGGTCGGTGCTGGTGCGGTTGCTATCGGTGCAAGCATTTACGGGCTTGCAGCCAAAACAGCCGACACGGCGGGCGAAATATCCGACGCATCTAAAAGGGCGGGTATGTCCGCCGAAGAGTATCAAAAATGGGCGTATGCCGCGAATTTAAGCGGCGTCGAGGCGTCGAAGTTAGAGTCGCTTATGGTAAAGCAGCAAAAGTCCTTTGCCGATGCAAAGGACGGCAGCGAAGCTATGGCGGAAGCCTACCAGCGCCTGGGCATTGATATTGCAAGCATAGGATCGTCCGAGGAAGCGTTCAACCAGGTTATGGCAGCGCTTGCCGAAATGGAAGACGAAACCACGCGCAACGCGATTGCAAACGACATTTTCGGGAAATCATACGCCGACCTTTCCCCTTTGCTTGCGGAGGGTGCGGCTGGCATAGAAGCAATAAAGCAGGAAGCCGTAGACCTGGGCAGCGTTATGAGTAACGAAGCTGTGGACGCGGGCGATACTTTGGGCGACACGATCGACAAAATCAAAGCAGCGGGCGGCGGTATTTTTAACCAGCTCGGCGGCGCTGTTTTGCCGCTGGTGCAAAAGGTGCTTGATACCGTACTCGACAAAATGCCCAGCATAACAAACATTTTCGATCGCTTGATCCCCGTTGTGGTAAGCCTGGCAGACAAGCTGCTGCCCGTTTTGCTGGATCTTATAGACGCGATCTTGCCCGTTTTGCTGGATCTTATAACGGAGCTTATGCCCGTTATATCGGAAATTTTGGACGCGCTGCTGCCCGTTTTGCTATCCCTATTAAAAAATATTTTGCCTATCATAATGCAGGTCGTGAAAACGATCCTGCCCCTGGTGGTTAAGCTGCTGCAAGCGATTATGCCCATACTGGACGCGCTCGCGCCCCTGCTGGAGCTTATTTTCGGGCTGCTTAACACCATACTCACGCCGCTGCTTGAACTTATAAGCGCGGTTTTAGAGCCGATTATCGCGCTCCTGGGCGAAATATTGTCGGTAATTATACCTGCGCTTATGGCGATATTGCAGCCGCTTATAGAGCTGATCGGCGGCGCATTGAAAGGCGCGTTTTCTAATATACTGACGGTCGTCGGTACGGTTAAAAACGTTTTTATGGAGTTTATGAACTTTATAAAAAACGTTTTTTCGGGAAACTGGAGCGCAGCCTGGGATAATGTAAAAAATATCTTTTCAAACGTTTGGAACGGTATAAAAAACATAGGAAAAGGCGCGTTAAACGGGCTTATTTCCCTTTTTGAAACTGGGCTGAACGCTATAATAGGCTTTATAAACGGAATTACGGGCGGCTTGAGCAATTTGTGGGACTGGGCAGGTATTCCTGCGATCCCGAAAATACCAAAAGTCAACATACCGCGCCTGCGTATAGGTATTGATAACGTACCCTATGACGATTTTCCCGCGCTGCTGCATAAAGGCGAGCGCGTGCTGCGCGCATCGGAAGCGGAAGCCTACGAAGAAGCGCAGGAAAAACGAAAAACTGGCGGCGAAGAAGCGCCCAGCCAGGGCGGCGGCAAAAAGACCGTAATAAATATAACTATGAACATTGAACATTTTGCAGGCAGCAAGGAAGACGCGGACGAATTTGCAAACGAATTGCTGGAACGCCTGCAAGAGATACTCGACCGCAAGGAGGCAGCGTTTTGATTAACTGGTTTTATTACAACGGCTTGAACAGTTACGAAGACCTGGGGGCGGCGGTTACGTCAAAAACCCCCTACAATGCCCCCGCGCCCGATATTACGCGACAAGCGATACCTGGGCGCAGCGGCGATCTTATCATTGATAACGGGCGCTATAAAAACGCAAACGTGGGCTACACGTGCGCGATCGTAACGACCGAGGAATTTTCCAGGGCTGCGCGGCGTATTCGTGCAGCCCTTTTGTCGCAAGGAAACGGCTATAAACAGCTTGCCGATAGCTACGACGCGGACTACTTCCGCCTGGGAACGATTGAAAGCGAGCCGAGCATCACGCAAAACGGCGTAAACGACGGCGTGCTTTCCGTAACCTTTACCTGCAAGCCCTGGCGTTATTCCTACGCAGGGCAAAAAACGGTAAAGCTGACAGCTGCTACAACGCTGACAAACTTTGAAAAATTCCCCGCGCTGCCCTATATCAAAATATACGGCAGCGGCGCTGTTACGTTAAACGTGAACGGCAAAGCCTTTCCTATTTCCGCCGTAAACGAATACGTGGAAATAGACAGCGAAACGCTGAACACTCACAAAGGCACGGAAAACAAAAACGCAACCGCCAGCAGCCTGGAATACCCCACGCTTAACCCTGGGGCAAATACCATAAGCTGGACGGGCAACGTTTCCGCCGTGCATATTACGCCCCGCTGGAGGACGTTATGATCCCTATTTTATACCCGAAAGGCGCAACGAAAACCGACACCACAACGACGAACGGACTCGGCGCGCTGGTGGACTGTATAAAGTGCGAAGTTACGGAAGAACGCAACGGCATTTACGAGCTGTCTATGCAGTACCCGATAACGGGCGCACGCTTTGCGGAAATTACCGAGGGCGCGCTTATCAAAGCAAAGCCGAACGATAAAAGCGCCCCGCAGCTTTTCCGCATCTACAAAAGCAGCGCGCCGTTAAAAGGTATTGTTACGTATTCCGCCGAGCATATTTCCTACGACTTAAACGGGTTACCGCTGCCGTCCTTGGTTGCGGAAAATGTAAGCGCGGAAATAGCGCTGCGGCGGGCGTTTGTGCTTTGCCCTATATCGCATAGCTTTACGGCGTACAGCGATATTACAACGCCGAACAGTACGGCAATTTCAAAACCGACGACGATCCGCGCAGCCCTGGGCGGTACGGCGGGCGGCGTGCTTGATACCTACGGCGGCGAGTTTGAGTTTGATAACTACGACGTGCATTTATGGAAAAATCGCGGCGCAAACAACGGCGTAATGCTGCGCTACGGTAAAAATATAACCGATATAAAGCAGGAGCGAAATATCGCCAGCTGCTATACGCATATTTTCCCGTATGCAGTAAAAACAATAACCGAAACGGCGGAAGACGGCACAACAACCGAAACCGAAACTGTTTTAACGCTTTCGGAGGGCGTTTTGCCACTTATCAACCCCGCCGACGTCGGGCATACCCGCGCGCTTAACGTGAATTTCTCGGACGATTTTAGCGAGAGCGACACGTTCGACGAAACAACGCTGCGCGCAAAGGCGGAAGCGCACGCCCAGGCGGCGGAACTGTACGCCCCCGACGTAAATATAACGCTTTCCTTTGTAAACTTGGCACAGACGGAAGACTACAAGGATATAGCACCGCTGGAAACAGTCGGGCTTTGCGATACTGTAAACATCTACTTTGAAAAGCTGAATATATCGGCGCACGCAAAGGTTATAAAAACCGTTTACGACACGCTGAAAGAAAAGTACAGCAAAATAGAGATCGGCAACGTAAAAGCGAATTTTGCAAACACCGTAAAAAGCCTTGCACAGTCCATTGAAAGCACGGCAGCGCAAGCCCAGGCGGGCGACGCGCTTTTAACCGCAAAGCTGCTCGTCGAAAGCGAGCGCATCACGGCAGAAGTAAGCCGCGCCAGCGCCGCCGAGGGTGTACTTTCGTCGCAAATAAGCACTACGGCGGAAGCGATAACAGCGGAAGTCCAGCGAGCCGAAAGCGCAGAGTCTACGCTGCGCGCAAGCATAACGGCAAACGCCGAGCGCATCACGGCGGAAGTAACAAACCGCCAGGCGGCGAACTTAACACTATCGAGCAGAATATCCGCCCAGGCGGATAAAATCGCGCTCGTCGTAGAAGAAACCAACGGGAAAAACGTTGTAAAATCTGCGGCTATTATAGCCGCTATAAACGGCGATACGAGCAGCGTAACGATCGACGCGGATAAAGTAAACATAAAAGGCGCGGTAACTGCGGAATATATCGAAGCGCTGGGGATAACCGTCCCTGCCGCGAATATCACGGGGAAATTAACTGCATCACAAATTGACGTAGGCGATATTACGGCAAAAGAGCTTGCCGCTACTTATACCGTATCAAACGGCACAAAAACAAACTATTTTACGGGCGAGGGAATAGGACAGCGATACAGGCACAATGCGGGAACGTGGGAATATACCAGCTTATTAGACTCTATGCAGCTGTATATGCGATCCTATCTTAACGGCAGCCTTTCCGCCTGGAGTATAGTCGATCCGTCGGGTATTGATACGGGATCGGATAGGCGAATAAAAAACAGCATAGCCGCCCTGGACGGCAAATATTCCGCCTTTTTCGACGGCTTGCGCCCCGTAATGTTTAAGTATAACGGTATAAACGACTGCCTGCATACTGGTTTTATCGCCCAGGAAGTCGAAGAAGCAGCGCAGGCGGCGGGACTGGACGAAAAAACGCTCGCCGCTATCGTAAAAAGGGACGATATATACGGCTTGCGTTATGCCGAATTTATCGCGCTTTGCGTTTACGAAATACAACAGCTGAAAGCTGAAATAAACGAACTGAAAACCGCGAAAAACGCGGAATAAATAAAGGAGTGAAATATGTATTACGAAAATATCACGGTAGATATTGCCGAAAACAACCTGCCGCCCACCGTTTACGCGAAACAAGGCGACACGGCGCGCGGCGTTCGCATCGAACTGACCGAAAACGGCTTGCCCTACACGATCCCCACCCCCTCGACCTGCTTTGTGAACGTGCGGCGCGCAGACGGTACGACCAGCACGCTGAAAGCAACGTTAAAAGACAACGCTTTGACGGCGAATTTTACCGAAGCAACCACAGCAAAGGTCGGGCGCGCAGTAGGCGATACAGCAATTTACGAC
>JAFUJR010000025.1 GCA_017468085.1 Clostridia bacterium
AAAAGTCAAGGGTTTTCGGGGCGAGATAATGTTTAAATTGTTTAGACGTTACAGACAAGAGAAAAATCTCCAAGTGGGAGCTTGAAGTAGAAGAAAAATTCAAATTTAAGGAGGATTAAATGAACAGGAAAGAAAGAGATAGATTTAAAGAATTAAAACAAAAACGAAAATGCTTTGGCGAGACTATGACGGATGAAGAATTGGTGGAATTGGTAACGTTGTACCTGAAAAATACAAACAGAAACCTTAATATGGCTTTGATTTTTTCGGGAATCGGTGTTGTGTTATTGGTTTTTGTGTTAATAATGAGAATTATTTACTGATTTCAACAATTATGGCGACGATGGAAACGATTATGGCAATTATGGATAATACGAGAGAAAAAGAACTCTTTTTATTTGCTTTCTTTGCTTCTTCGACCGCTTCTTCGTTGGCTATAGTCTGTCGCTTCTGTAAACTATGAGATTTAAGCTTTCGGACGTGACTTTCATACGCGGCTTTTCCATTCGGTTGAATCTTATAAGCCAAGGTGTAGGTAGGGTATCCGTCTTTTGGATACAACTCGATTGTTTTAATGAAAGAGTTTTTAGTCAATGAACGAATTAATGGTGAACGATCCTGTGTTTTATACTTTGGTAAATCGCTGTAAGGGATAATTTCTCTTTCGCAAAAAACCTTTAATAATTGAAATTGTTCGTTGCTTAAATCCATAATTGAAAACCTCAAAAACAAATTTATTGTATCAAAATTATTACAAAATATATAAACTTAAATCGGCAACATTAAACAAAAAAGGAGTAAAAGCTATGAAGCAAAGGGAACGGCTGGCTCGGCTATTAGAGCAAAAAGAAATGAGTGCATACGCACTCGCAAAGGCGATAGGATATAAACCTCAAACGGTTTATAACTGGGTTTACGGGCACGGAACGCCGACGCCAGCGGTCATGTTAAAAATGACGAAAATCTTTGGCGTGTCGGCGCAGAAAATACTTGAAATATTTGCGGAGGATAAGAAATGAAATTTAAAGAGTTATTAAAAGAAAAGGACTTTAACGGTTCGCAGATCGCGCGGCGGCTGGGGTTATCGAGAACGGCTGTATCTTCTTGGGTAAGAGGGAAATCCGCTCCGAGTTATACGCATTTGGTCAAGATGGCAAAGATTCTCGACGTTTCGCTTGAAACGCTTGTACGTTGCTTTGCGGAGGAGGAGAAAGCATGAAGAAACGAAAAAGCTTTTTTGAGCTTCTGAAGAAAAAAGGAATCACGGCTTATAAGCTTTCAAAGATTCTTGGCTATAAGGATTCGGGCTCGGTTTACAAGTGGGTTTACGGTAAAAGCGAGCCAAACGCGGCGACAATGCTTAAACTTTGTCTTATTCTCGGAATCTCGGCAGAGGAAGTTTTGCGGATTTTTGCGGAGGAGGCAAGCGAATGAGTGCGATCTTAATTATGATCCTTTGGACGTGGGGATTAACGCCTTTATGGGTTAATATCGTCGGAACGTGTATTTTAGGATCGAAAATAGCATTGAAAACCATTGTCGCATTATTGGAGGATTGAAACAGCATGAGACCGAAGACAAAGCTTATGCAGAAGATTATCGAGCAGGGTTTGACATTTTCCCAGATCGCGGACAAGCTTTCCTCGTTTGGTGTGAAAACGGTTACGGTGTTTCAATGGGCAGACGGGCGGCGGGTCCCGAGCGCGAGGATTAAAAAAGCGATCGCAAAGATCCTCGGCTGTACGGTAAAAGATATATTTTAAAGGAGAAAAGGTATGTTTGATTATACGCAGAAAGAAATAACGGTAAAAACGCAAGAAGAACTTGATTTGATCCCGAACGATTTTAAAGGACGGATTTACATAGAGGGAGGAACGCCATTTAATCCAATCATTATAAAGGCGCGGACTAACGCCGTGCTTTGGGAAAACTCCAGCGCCGAGCTTTGGGAAAACTCTAGCGCCGAGCTTTGGGAAAACTCTAGCGCCGTGCTTCGGGGAAACTCCAGCGCCGTGCTTCGGGGAAACTCCAGCGCCGAGCTTTGGGGAAACTCCAGCGCCGTGCTTTGGGAAAACTCCAGCGCCGAGCTTTGGGAAAACTCTAGCGCCGAGCTTTGGGAAAACTCCCGCGCCGTGCTTCGGGGAAACTCCAGCGCCGTGCTTCGGGGAAACTCCAGCGCCGTGCTTCGGGGAAACTCCAGCGCCGAGCTTTGGGAAAACTCCAGCGCCGTTGGTGGTGGAAATGCTCAAATTGTAAGTCTTTCCGATTGCTGTAAAATCAAAATTAGTGGAAATGCTCGTATCGTGTATATGCCTAAAAATATTCATGAATTCATGGATTTTTACGGAATCAAGCACACGAAGACAACAGCAACGTTCTGTAAGGCATTGCATAAAGACGATGACGGTGTATATTTCAGCGATCACGATAACGCGTTTTTCTATGAGCTTGGGAGGTCCTATAAAGAGGCTTGCGATAAAAACGAGGCGGAACCTTGCGGGAAAGGCTTGCATATCGCTCATTTAGATTGGGCATTGGATTACGGAAAGGATTGGAGCGACCTTGCAATCGTCGAAGTCAAAACGAAAATCGCAGATATCGTTCTCCCCAAAAATAGTGACGGCAAAGTCAGAACGAGCGAGTTAAAAGTAGTTCGAGAGGTCCCGTTGGAAGAGTGCGGAATTATGGGTGAGATAATCGCGAGGAGAAAACGGAAGTGAAAGCGATCGTGTTGACGGGGAAGATACAAGACATTTGTGATTCCCTTGCATTTAAAGCGTGTATGTTGCGCGGTATGACGTTGCATGAGTACATAGTCAGGTGTCAGGCACAACGGCTTTTACAGCTCGAAAAAAGGCAATTAAGGGAGGCATTCAATGAGCAGAGACAATCTTGAAAACGGTATGACTTTTGATTCGTGGGGAACGCCCTGCGGATATTGGGACGAAGCACCCGACGAGGACGAAGAGGATTGGAACCCTTGGGAGGACGAAGAATGAACGAAACGAGAGATTTATATTTGATATCAAACGATTATAAGCGCCTGTATGAGCTTTTACTCGACAGCGCGGACGAAGAGACGGGCGAGGTTGATAAAGAGATTGTAGCGGCGCTTAACTGTGCGGAAAATGCGTTTGAGAACGTTGCCGTGAACGTTGCGACGGTTTATCGTATGCTCGGTGAAGAGAGCGAGAGATTCGCTGCGGAAATCGAGCGTTTGACGGCGATCAGAAAGAGAATCGACGGAAAGCGTGAGCGCGTAAAGAGAGCCATTTCCGAGGCTTGCGAGAGGACGGGTGTACTATCCGTGAAAGGAATGTACGCTAATATCGCCTTCAGAGTTTCGGAGCAGACAGTGATCGAAAACGTGCTTGAGATTCCCGACGAATACATGACGGAAACGATCACGAGAACGCCGAATAAGACGAGGATCAAGGAAGCGATCAAGGCGGGGAAGGAAATCCCTGGGGCGAGCTTGAAAAAGGTTCAAAACATTCAGATCAAATAAATACGGAGGATTGAAAAATGGAACGGAAGTTTGAAGAAATCTACAAAATCGACGTGAACGATAAAACGGAAAAGAAAGGGAATCTTACATATCTTTCTTGGGCTTTTGCTTGGGCGGAGTTTAAAAAGATTTATCCCGAAGCAACCTACGAAGTCAAGAAGATTAATGGGCTTCCTTATGTGAAAGACGCAGAGGTCGGTTTCATGGTCTATACCTCGGTAACAGCTGACGGCTTAACGTATGAAATGTGGTTGCCCGTCATGGACTCGAAAAATCACGCGATCTTAAAGCCCACTATGTTTGAGATCAACAAGACGATCATGCGCTGTCTTGCAAAAAACCTTGCTATGTTCGGTCTTGGTTTGTATATCTACGCTGGAGAGGATTTGCCCGAGGACGATTCAGACAAAGCGAAAAACGCGCCTAAAACGGCGAATAAATCAAACGTCGATAAATTCCCCGAGAAAAAGAAAGAAATGCCGCAGGGCGCAAAAGGCGAGGCGTGGAGGCTTACCGCAAGCGAGCTTGTGACGAAGTATGAAGTGGAGAGCGCGGAGAAAGTGTTCCTGTATTACGAGAAAGCCTTGGGAGATATCCCGAGAACGGAGTGGGACGAGGAAACGACGGCGATAATTAGAGAGGACCTTTCTAAACGTCAGGCGCAGAAAGTTGCCAAAAAGCGGTTGGAAAGCGTTGATGGCGATCTGCCGTTCAAAGAGGTGGAAGAATGATTAAGGGCAAGCTTCAAGAAGTAAGAACGGACGGAACGGCTGTCATAGTTGCGCCGATCGACATTTTTAAATTTTCGCATCAGAAAATAAAAGAGTGTTATATCGACTACATAGACAGCCGCCCGCTGTCGGACCGTCAAAGACGAATGTGCTATGCGCTCATGGCAGAGATCGCGGATTGGAGCGGCGAGACGAGAGAGGGCACGAAAACGGCGTTAAAGCTCGACTTTTGGCAGGGGCATTTGGAATCTATCGGAGACAAGATATTCAGCCTTTCCAACGCGCCTATGAGCCTTGTCGCGGAGTTTCAACGGTATTTGATAAACTTCATAATCGAGAACGACGTGCCGACGAAGATTCCACTCTACGATTACGTTGACGATAGCAAGCACTACGTGTATATGTGTCTGATTCATAAGAAGTGCGCGATCTGCGGGAAAAGAGCCGATCTGCATCATATCGATGCGGTCGGAATGGGGAACGATCGAAACGAGATTACGCACCTCGGAAGAGAGGCGATAAGCCTTTGCAGAGTACACCACGGAGAGATACACGAGGCGGGCATGGTCGAGTTCATGGATAAATACCACTTAAGCGGCGGCGTGGAAATCGATCGCACGCTATTAAAAATTTACGGGTTAAAGAGGTAAGGAACATGAGAGACAGTTTTATCTTTTACAGGTCGTATGCCGATCAGCTCCGTAAACTGCCCGATAAGCAATTTTCAAAGGTTATGAAAGCGATATTCGATTATGCTTTGGACGGAACGATTACGGAAATGGGAACGATCGAGGAAGTGATATTCGGACTTATAAGACCGCAGATAGACGCAAATAACGTGCGATACGAAAATGGATGTAAAGGTGGACGTCCTAAAAAAACCGAGGAAGAACCTAACAACAACCAACCCGAAACCAACCCGAAACCAACCCGAAACCAACCCGAAACCAACCAAAAACCAACCCGAAACCAACCCGAAACCAACCCGAAACCAACCAAAAACCAACCCGAAACCAACCCGAAACCTAATGAAAATGTTAATGAAAATGTTAATGTTAATAAGAAAGAAATAGGTACTAACGTACCTACAAAGAAAGAAACGGAACGGACGGACGAAAGAAGCGAAAAGCAGAGGGAGTTTTTCGAGACTTATCCGAATATCGTCATTGATAACTATTCGGCGGGGGATTATGCGGATATCGATTTCGAGGTCTTACTTCAAGAATTTGCTTTGAGCAAGAAGATCTTGCAACCGAAGCGTTCCTTTAAGTGGATATGTTCGCATTGGGCAGAAATATCAAAGGGCTGTTATCGAGATTGGGAAACGCCGAAGCCGACTCGCGAGCTTAAACCGATCGGCTCCGAGTGGGACGGTATCGAGTAAACGAAAGGGAGGATTAAAAGTGGAATTTACCAAGAAAGAGAAAAGAGGCTTGGCGTTATTTGACTTGCTTCTTCATGGACGAGCAAGCGCAGAGGAGAGAACGGAATACATAAACCTCCACGCCACTTACGAAGAAAAAAGAATGGGGAAGCTGCTGTCTGAAATGAGTGCGGAGGACTTTGAGGAGTATAAGGCGCTCGAGGAGAATTTGAAACGGGCAGACCGCGACGGTGGATATTGTCCGCTCTGTCGGAACAAAGGCTACACGGCGCAGGTAGAAGAGGGGCGAATGAGATTTGTGACCTGCGAATGTGAAAAACGCCGTGAAAATATGGCGTTGGTAACGGAATCGGATTACGCGCATTTGGTTACGACAAAACGTTTCGACAATTTCGAGGTGGACAAACCGTGGCGAAAAGAGACGTTGCGACGGGTAAAGGCGTGGACGAATCAAAGAGCGTTGCCTGTCCTTTATCTCGGCGGCAAAAGCGGCACGGGAAAAACGCATCTTGCGATTGCGGCGTTTTATCAGCTCGTCCTTTGCGGAAATCGTGGAAAGCTTATTTCATGGCGAGACGAAAGCAGGGATTTGAAATTCCGCATGACCGAGTACGGATACTACGATAAAAAAATCCGTGAATTGAAAACGATCCCGCTTTTGATGATCGACGATTTTTTGTGGCAACCGACAAATGGGAATAGTCTACCAACTGACGAAGATTTGAGGCTCGCGAAAGAGATTCTCGACGGTCGGATAAATATGGGACTTAAAACGATCATAACGTCGAACTATTCGATTGGGGAGCTGAACAAAATAGAGGTTGTATTAGGCGGTCGAATCTATCAGAGCTCGGGAGGCAGTGAGAACTACTGCGTTTCTTTCGGTGCTACCTGTGAGAATTATCGGGCGAAGAAGATCCCGTCACTTGTTGATCTTGCGGAGCAGGAAAGCCCGTTTGACGAGCTCAAAGGAGGTGCCGCGCATGTGTAGGCTTTCAAGTACGGACGGCGGACTTGACCTTTTGGAAGAGTTTGAAGAGAAAGAGACAGAGGTTAAAGAGGAGGACAAACCGTTTTGATTGCGAGGTATTGCAAATATGCGGATCGTTGCTCTTATGGCAGAACAAAGCAGCCGTGTGATCTTACGGATGGATGCCGAGTATTCAACCCGGATAACCGACGGGCGATCGCCGAGAACAACGAGAAAAGCGAACGTCGTTCCAAGTACGGAAACAAAAAGCTTTTGATCGACGGGGAGAAATACGATTCCCGACTCGAATATCGACGGCATAAACAGCTCCAAATTCTTGAAAAAGCGGGAGCGATCTCGGGGCTTGAGCGGCAGGTTCGCTTCGTCCTTATTGAGAAGCGGGAAGGTCGCCGAGCTGTCAGTTACGTGGCGGATTTCGTGTACTTCGAGAACGATCATAGGGTAGTTGAAGATTGTAAGTCAAATGCGACGAAAACGCAGGCATACAGAATCAAGAAGAAGCTCATGGCTGAAGTCCATGGGATAGAAATTAAAGAGATTATGAAAGAGGAGATTGAATAGTGAAATCGTATCAATACAATTTCGCCGACGAGCTTATTGTGGATAACTTTGCGGGCGGCGGCGGTGCGAGTACGGGCATAGAACTCGCGACGGGACGCATTGTTGACATAGCAGTCAATCACGACCGCGCGGCGATTGAAATGCACGAGAAAAATCATCCTTACACGAAACACTATTGCGAGGACGTGTGGCAAATAGACCCGCGTAAGGTTACGCAGGGGCGCCCCGTGGCTCTCGTATGGTGTTCTCCCGATTGCAGGCACTTCTCAAAGGCAAAGGGTGGTGCGCCCGTGTCAAAGAAGATACGAGGTCTTGCGTGGGTTGCGGTGAGATGGGCGGCAACCGTTCACCCCCGTGTAATCATCTTGGAGAACGTCGAGGAGTTTATGACGTGGGGCCCGATTAAAGACGGGCAACCGATAAAGGAAAAGGCGGGGCAAACGTTCTATTCGTTCATCAATGCGCTGAAAAGGCATGGATATGAGGTTGGATGGAAGGTGATGAAAGCATCTGATTACGGCGCCCCGACGTCTCGCAAGCGTTTCTTCCTTATCGCCCGTTGCGACGGTCAGCCGATCGTTTTCCCCGAGCCGACGCACGGCGACAAAAAGCCATTGAAGCCGTACAAGACGGCGGCGGAATGCATTGATTGGCGAATCCCTTGCAAGACGATTTTCGGGCGAAATAAGCCCCTTTCCGAGAACACTTTGAGGCGTATCGCAAGAGGGCTCGACAAGTTTGTGATCCGTTCGCCGCGTCCGTTTATTATGCAAATGAACTATGAGAATGCACCGCAGTCGGTAGACGATCCGCTCTCTACGATCACCGCCGTCAATAAGCATTACGCGGTTGATCCCGTCTTGACGCCGTACATAATGAGCAATAACACGAACAACGCGCCTCACGGAATAAGCGAGCCGCTTCCGACGATCACGACGGGAAATCGGAATTTTGTTTGTATGCCGTCGTTGGTGCAATATCACGGGGAACAGAGCGAACAGGAAGTGAGAGGGCAATCCATAAAAGAGCCTATTCTCACAATTGATACGAGAAATCGATATGCATTATCTGGTGCGTTTTTATCGAAGTATTACGGAGGCGAGAAGCAAGCTGGCGCGGAGGTCGGCAAGCCTCTTCCCACAATCACGGCAATCGACCACAACGCCCTCGCGGCGGTGTCCTTAACGTCGAGATATGGGAACGGAGAGGACGGGCGCGGGAGAGAAATCGACAAGCCCCTCCCGACCGTTACGGCGGGCGACCACAATCAGCTCTTGGGTGCGACGCTTGTGAAGTATTACAGCGGCGAAGAACAGGCTCAAAGCGTGAACGCACCGCTCCACACCATAACGACCGAGCCGAAGTTTTACCTTGCGACGTCGCACATTGCGACTTTCCGCCGAGGTATGGACGGGCAAAGCGTCGGCGAGCCGTTATCCACAATAACAGCGAAATCAGGACACCACGCGGAGGTGCGGACGTATCTCACGAAGATTGGAAGCGGCGACACGCTTCTCGGCAAGTGGAACGAGGTGCGGGAGCTTTTGAACACTTACGCGGGGTATAAGATCGCCGCCGATGAGATTTTGATTATTGAGATTGACGGCGTGCAGTATTTCATTTCCGACGTCGCTATGCGTATGTTAGAGCCACACGAGCTCGCGGCGGCGCAGGGCTTCCCTCCCGATTATATTTTGAAAGTATCAGACAGCTACTCGAAGTCGGCGCAAATCGCGAGAATTGGAAACAGCGTTTGTCCCGTTATGGCAACCGTTCTCGTCCGTGCAAATCTCCCCGAGCTTTGCGTTCGGAAGAAGCTCGAAACGATGAAAGATCTCGATAAAGTACTGACAGCGTAAGAATCAAATGCGTGCGGGTGAAAATAAAAAAAAGGAAAAATATCAGTTGGCGTGAGTGATCGATCGTCAAGAGCAAAAAAATAATATTCGGAAAACAAGGTTAAAACTCTGAAAGCCGTAGCGCACGGACGGCGAGTAAGGGAAAAGGAGGACGAACAATGAACGATGTAAAAAGAATTGCCGAAAGGTGGTTGAGGCTTGCAAAAGAAACCCGACGAGATTCTAAACGAAACGGACATAACGGAAGAAGAGGCGGTAAGGATTTATACCACGGCTTGCTTGATAAGCTGATACAGGCAAAAGGAGTGTGAATTATGAAAGCAGAAAAATTGAAAATAGGAGATAAAGTGATTATGAACGATAGATACCGTGTAAGCGAAAAAACAAAGGCAAGGTATTTGTTGTTAGAAACGAGCCATTTGAAGTTTGCGGAACGGAATGCGTCCTTTTAGAAGATTATAGGGGTGGTTATGCTATGGACGGGCTGACAAAGGTGGTGGAAAGATGAAATGGAGTGTTAGCGTGGGCGTTAGGTTATGTATTGATTATGACGATATTGAAGCGGATAATAGAGAGGAAGCGGAAGAAATTGCAAAAGATCGAGCTTCGGAAGATATAGATTGGAACAACGCCGACCTTGACGATGTTATGGTTTATACTTGCTATCCTACCGAAGACGACAATTGCGACGAGGGGGAAGACGATGAAGAGTAGAGCAGTTCAACGGGGTAAGCCGTTAGACAAAGATTGCTATGGTTGTAAAACGACTACGCACGAATACGGACCGTCTGACGATAGGGTATTCTGCTATGGCTTGGTTGATATGGCATCGGACGAGCTTTTAGAAAAATGTAGAGTGTGCGGCGCATACGCGTTCAATTCAAAACCTTTGGAGGATTTCAAAAATGAAAAGAAAAAATGAATTTGCACCATTTTTTATAATTGCCGTGTTTGTTGCGGCGGCTATGCTGTTTCTCACGATCCTGTGCATAGTGTTTGATGACGATTTATTTGGAATAATCTTCGCCGTTTTAACTATGGCAGGCTCCGTAGTAGCTGGCGCTATCGGTCTGATATTCGTTGTAGAGCAAGAGACCATAAGGCAGGAAGAACAGGCTCAGAAGTTGCGCGAAGAATCCCGTCAGTTCTGCGAAGAAAGAGAGCGAAGAAAGGTGGAAAATCCGTTTGAAGAATTTGAGGAGTGGAAATGATGGATAAGAGATTGAAAGAAAAGTTGGAGGCGATACTAACTCTGCCTGATTTGCCTTGGGGCGAGGATTTAACGGCGCAAGATTGCAAACAAATCTATGATATTCTTTGTAAAATCGAGCAGGGAACGCTGATTAAAAGACCGCCGATAAAAAAGGGGGATTATATTTGGATTGTTTGTAGATATAGGCAAGGCTCGTCGTCTATTGGATCAAATTATATAAGAAAAGTTATTTGTAGATGCGTGGATAAAATTTTTCTTAATAATGATAATTCCTTTACTATTAGCACTCTTTTAATTGAAAAAGGTATAAAGCGTAGAGCCATTGTAAAGTCAAATACATTTAAGCGAACGTGGTTTCTCACCCCTGAAGAAGCTGAAAAACGCTTGAAGGAGTTACAAGAATGAAAGCGTGGATTGCAAGAGAAAAAGACGGATTTAGCGCGGCGGTTGTATTTGCCGAAACAAGGGGTAAAGCAAGGGCGTTGGCAAGGAATACAGATGCTTGCGAGGATTGCGATTGGTGCGACATAGAAGTATATAGGCTGCCGAAAATAGACAAGTATTACAAAGAGGGAAAAAAGGAAATGGATTGGTGTGATCCGAAAGACCGAATTATTCTCGTTAAAGAGTGCGGTTTTCGATGTGAGATCATAAATGACGACGAATGCGAGGAATGCGCCGCGAAAGAGTATTGCGATCTCTATAAGGATTATGTGGAGGAATTACGAGAATGAGTAAAGCAGTTTTAATGAGCATACAGCCGAAATGGGTTGAAAAAATCGCAAGTGGCGAAAAGACGATTGAAGTACGTAAAAGCCGTCCGAAGTTGGAAACGCCGTTTAAGTGTTATATCTATGCAACTTGGAACGGAAATAACAAAGAAATTTTGGTAAAACAAGACGGACAGTTATTTTGTAAAGATTGGAGAAAGGCAAACGGTTTACAAAGAGCAAGCGGCAAAGTAATCGGCGAGTTTGTTTGCGATAGAATTGATAGAATAGGCAAACGTGGAATAAATAACAATTTCGACTATTGCTTTTTATCGCTTAATGAGTGGGGGAACGACGATATTGAAATTGAGATTACGGATATTCAAAAATCTTGCATTTCCAAAAGCGAACTAAATGCTTATGGCGCAAACTCTTCTTGCCTTTACGCTTGGCATATAACCGACCTAAAAATCTACGACAAACCGAAAGAGTTAAGTGAGTTTTTCCACGCCTGCAAGCAACCCAAAGGAACGGATTGTTCGCAATGTATTGACCGTAGAGAAAAGACCTGCTACTCAATCAAAAGACCGCCTCAAAGTTGGTGTTACGTGGAGTTGCAAAATGGATAAGCAAATACGGACATCTTGCGAAGCTTGTAAATACTCAACTACAACCAAACTTTATGGATATTATGAGTTTGACCGTTGTACAAATGACAAGGGGAATACGCATATAAATCCTTGCCCTGCATACGAAAAAAGAGAAACAAAAAGAGGTAGAAAAAATGAATAATAGAAAGCAAATGATTGAAGAAAAAAAAGAAATAGCAAAAGAGCTTGATAAGGTTTATCCTAATGCTAATTTTACAAATGGTTGGATTGCCGAAGTTCTTTATAAATTAGGCTATCGCAAAATCCCCGAAGGTGCGGTGGTGCTGACAAGGGAAGAATTTTCGGAAAAAATAGAAAATACTTGGTTAAACTGCCAAGAATTTACACGCAAGGAAACGGCGGAGAAGTTTGCGGAAATGGCAAAGGCGAAAAAGAAATATATAACTTCAAAAAGCTACAATACCTGTGAAGTAGTTTTTATTAAAGATATTGACGAAATATGCAAGGAATTTACGGAGGGCAAAAATGAAACCTGAAATCGGGCAGAAGGTATATTGCATCTACGAGGATGTTATTCTTGAGGAGAAAGTGTATGCATTGGCAAAGGATAGTTTTATCGTCGCCTCGTTCGGCCCTATGACACGAGAGGATTCATGGGAATGGAGCTACGACGATCACGGCGAGAAATGGTTTACCGATCTCGAAGAAGCAAAGGACAAGCTTTTAGATCGATTCCAATCAAAACATCCTGTTGAGCTTTTTAGGCTTACAGACGGGGTGTGGGAGGTGGTTTCATGATAAAAATTGGAATCAAACCGAAAAGTAAAGCGGCGAATAAGCTTGAGATCGGTTTTACTCTCACTCCGAGCGAGGAGGCGGCGATTTATTTAAATTGTCCGCTTCCGTCTTGCACGAAGCTGACGTGTAAGAGATTCGAGGAAGAAAAGAGGAGGTTGAAGAAAGCATGAAACAGGGGCATTATTTGACGATAGATAAGGCGTTTAAAAACTATAACGCCAACAAAAAAATGTTGCGGAATTATCCGCTTCCCACTCTTTCGGGGGTGGACTATTCCAAACCCGCAGTCAAAGGAGATAAAACGAAGAACGGGAACGAGCAGATGATCCTTTCCGCGCTCAATAAGAAGTCCGATCTTGAGAAGCTCGTTGAGCTCGTGGACAAAACCTTATCTTGGTTTGAGGTCGAGGGTTACGGCAGGGAACGTTACATACAACTCCGATTGATCAATAGATCGTCGGAGGTTTCGTCTTGTTTGACAATCGGGATATCAGAACGAACAGGGCGAAATTGGAGGCGCGATATTTTCGAGAAAGCGGAAATATACGCCGAAAAGATCGGAATTTTTTAAAAACGGCAAAAAGATTGCCGATTTTGACCGAAAAACCGTGATATAATGGTATCGTGGACTTTTGAAAAGTTCCATTGATCAATCCCCTTTTTGTGAGAGCTCGCGGTCAGTCTTCCCCGCGGGCTTTTGCGTGGGAGGGGCTTGTTTTGTTCTATGAAAAGCATTGTGCGAAGCGGCACGGTGCTTTTTTCTTTACAAAAAGGAGCTGACATTGTTTGAGTGAAGTAAAAGAAACAAAGCGATACGTTGAGCGGGTTAAGCCGAGATTGGAGGAGATTCGCGCATGGGCGAGAGACGGCTTGACCGAGGAGGAGATCGCGAAGAATTTAAAGATTGCCCTTTCGACATTCAAGGAGTACAAAAATAAATTTTCGGCTGTTTCGGCTGCCCTAAAAAGCGCGCGCGCGTACGATGACGAGGTTGTCTACGCGCTCCACAGGAACACGCTCGGCGGCATTGTGAAGCTCAAAAAGCCGATCAAATGCAAGAAGAGATACTACGAGGGCGGGCGTCTCGTTCGTGAAGAGGAAGTGATCGAAACGGCAGAGGAGGAAATCTACGTAACCCCCGACACAATGGCTCAAATGTATTGGCTAAACAATAGACAAAAGCAGAAGTGGAAATCAAAGCCGATCGAGAACGAAGCGGACGAGCAGGAACGTGCCGAGCGAGAGGAGAGAGACGAGAGTGTGTTAAGCGCATTGAAAGAACGAAAGGTTATGGGGTTTGTTTATGAAGACGGTGTACAACGACAAAGCCCTTGATTGTCTTTCCCTTTGCGTCAATCCGCAGGTGCGGCAATTAACGCTGGAGGGCACTGTCAGAAGCTCGAAGACGGTTACGGCAATAGAGGGTATATTCTGGCGGATATATTCGTCCAAGGGGCGGCGGCACCTCGTAGCATCCTATGATATGTCCACTCTGAACGATAACATCCTCATAGCGGACGGCTTCGGGCTTATAACGAAATTTAGGAAATACTTCGCCAAGGACGGAGAGAGCCCTTTAAAAAAGGATAAGATCGGCGGATATTATCTCGAAATGGACTGCGGGCGGCGGGGAAAGAAAAAAATCTCCCTTTGTGCGTATTCCAACAAGGCGAAGTGGAAGAACGTGCTCGGCGGGAGTATCGAGTGTATCTTGATTGACGAGGCGAATATCGCCGATCCGCAATTCCTCAACGAATGCTATTCCCGTCAAGTAAGCTTCGAGTCGCCGTTTACGATCTACACGCTCAACGGTGACGTGCCCACGGCAAAAATATACGAGTTTGTGAATTCCTCGAAGATTATCGGGGATTGCCCTGCGAGTATTCGGGCTGAAATGGATAAAGTCCCGAAGAAAGCGGGGTATTATTATACCCATTGGACCATGCGGGATAATCCGATTATGACGCCCGAAAAGATCGCGTCGGCGTCCTCTCTGTATCCTGTGGGGAGTTTTTACTACACGATCAAGATTCTGGGTGAGCGAGGCACGCCCGGGAAGCTGATCTATATCGACTATATAGACGAGGCGAGAGTGCTTAAAAAACTCGATATCGCTCAATATCATTCTTTTACCGTCAGCATGGATATCGGCGCGACAAGGGCGCAGAACTCTATCACGCTTCTTGGGTATCTTCCCGAATTCCGTGGCGTTGCCGTGTTCGCGCAAGAAAGTTTTTCGCAGGTCGGATACGTAGAAAAGACGGAACGGCTCAAGGCGTTTATTCGCAAATGGAACGGCTTGGGCGCGCGGAATATCGAGAACGTGATAATCGACAGCGCCGAACAGAATTACATCCGCGATCTTCAAGCGGAGTTTTTGCGGCTCAATCTTCCCGAGGTCATAGGAAGCTACAAGGCGACGATTAAGGACAGAATCGATATGAATATCGTTCTCCTCGCTTCTGGAAAGATTCTTTTTAACGATACGACGGAGGGAAAAGCGGCGCTCGACGCGTTCAAACAGGCAACGTGGGAGGACGGTAAAACGGGCGAGACCAGAAAGGACGAGAACGAGCCGTGGAACGATAAGCTCGACAGTATTGAGTACGGCGAAACGCGACACATGAAAGCGTTGTTAAAATCCGCAAAGGCGGGGTAAGGATATGAATATCATTCAGGGCATAAAAGAAAAAATCAAAAACAAGAGGTTGACGAAATTGGAAAAGGATTTGCTTTCGTTGCGGAATAAAATGCAATTCGACCCGCGCCTGCTTTCCTTGGCAGAGGTCGAGACAGCAGAAGCATTCTCGCGCAGGATTTACGAATATAAGGTCTGGAACATGGGGAACGCGGGGTTGCTTTGCCGTTTTTATCGAGCGGGGAATGCGATCGGCGGGAAATACGACTATAATAAACTCAATTATTTTTGGACGAAAGCACCGACCACTCGCCGCATGATCCACTGCGGAATCCCCGGGCTGATCTCTTCGAGAATGGCGGATATTCTTTTTAAGGGCGGCGTTGCTATAAACGTCGTTCTCTATAAGAATGAGAACGGGGAATCTCTTGCCGAGGATAAGGCGGGAAGCAAGAAATCAAACGAATTCATGAAAGAGCTCCAAAAAAAGCTTAATTTACAAACGAATCTGCAAACGGCGGCGGTCAACGAGTCTTGGGGCGGGCACTGCTTTTTTCGACTTTCTCACGATTCTTCCGTTTCTGCATATCCGATCCTTGAAACGTTCGATATAACCAAAGCGGAGGTTATCAAGGAACGAGGTATCACAAAGGCGATCGTTTTCAAAACGTGGTATGAGCATCGCGGCAAGACCTATCGTTTGGACGAGATATACTCCACGACGGAAACGGGAGACGCCTGCGTTACTTACCGCCTTTTCACGTTCGACGGCGATAAGGAGCGGGAATGCGAGCTCCTTTCTATTCCGCAGACGTCGGAATCGTTCTTTTTTGACGGTCGGGGAAATCAGAAAGGAATTGCGCTCGACGAAAATCAACGCTTCGTCTACACGGGCTTAAAGGGCATGCTCGCGTTTGAAAAGCCGAACAAAGCCCCGTCGCAGGAGTTTCCCTCGTCTAATTATGGCGCGTCCGATTATGAGGGAGCGCTTGACGAGTTCGACGCGCTCGACGAGATCACGAGCGCGAATGTCAGAGAGATCAGAACGAACGAGACAAAGCGCTATATTCCCGACGTCATGTTGCCGAGAGACGATAAAACGGGCGAGCCGCTTCCTTTCGACGAATTTGCGGATTGCTACGTCAAAGTGAAAGGCGATAGCGATCAGGACGCCGAGAACAAAATCGACGTTTCGGAGATATCGGACAAGACGGCTTCTTATCTCGAAAAATGGAAATCCTCTCTTTCTATCGTTTGTAATAAAGCGAAGATATCTCCCTATTCCCTCGGTATCACGTGGCTGGAGGCGGTCGGGCCGTCTGCCGAAAGTCAGCTCGAACGAAACAAAACGACGATCGACATGAGAAAGGGCAAGCTCGAGCTTTGGACTCCGCTTTTGGAAGAGCTTCTTCTGCGCGCCTTACAGCTCAATACGTGGATGCGGAAAGAGGTCAACGAGATACGGGAGAGGCAAAAAGGCGTTCCCGATATCGAGTTTACAGAGGCAAACACCTCTATTCAGCTTGATTTCGGCGAGTACGTGGAGGAGGGAGTATCTACGAGGATCACGACGTGGGGCGGTGCAAAGACCCAAAGAGTGGCGAGTACAAACGAGGCGGTTCGGCAAATCCACCCCGATTGGACGGAGAAGCAGATCGAGGACGAGGTCAATATCATTCGCTTTGAGGACGGCGTGAGCGTGGACAATCCCGCGAATCTTCCCGCCTTGACGGGCGCGGGCGGGCCCATAACGGAATAAAAGGAGTAGACCATGAATAATCGCGTTCTATTGTCGCCTGCGGACGATACGGCGAGCCGTGCGCTCGTGAATATACAGACGGCAACGACGCGAGTAAAGGAGCTCGTTTCCGAGGGCGTTTCCAAGGGCTGGACGGAAAAGGAGCTGACGGATAAGCTGAACAAGGCGATTGCCGCCGAGTGTGCGAGGGTCGGCGAAGCGGGGCTTCGCGAGCAGGTTAGAAAATCGCTCGTGACCGCCGCCCGCAAATGGCATTACGAGCTTTCAAGGACCTACGACGTCTTAAACCGTAATCTTGCAAGACAGGCGTTGATGCAACCGCTTAATATCGACCTACACAACCTGATGCGATTAACGCCGTATGAAAAGGAGCCGGAGTTTCGCCGTATTCTCGACGACGGAACGAATCCAGGTATCCCCGTTATAAGGGATTATCAAAAGAGCGTTCGTCTTGCCGTTCGTGCGATCTCTGCCGATCCGCCGAAAATCGTTACGACGAGAAGCGGGAAATCCTACGTCATGCCCGTAAGGCTCCGCGCCGAGCTTGCCGTCAGATACGCGGCGGCGGTCGAGAATCTCCAGCGGTTGATCGACGAGGGCGTTCTGTTTTGCTGGATATCCTCTCACGCAAACTGTTCTCCGCGGTGCGCAAAATACCAGGGTCGGCTGTATTCTCTTTTTCGCGGCAAGGTTACGATCGACGGGAAAGAATACGGCGAAAGCGGCTCGATCGACGGCATATCTTATTCCCCGATAAACGAAGCGCTCGCGGGTCCGAACGGCGACGGAAACGGTTGCATATCGGGCTATAACTGCCGCCATAGAGCGATAGAGTACGAGCGTGGAAGCCGCGCGCCCGAGGATTTCACGGAAGCGGAGATCAAGCGCGAATACGAGATCGACAAAAAGCAACGAGCCTACGAAAATCAAATTAGACAGCTCAAGACGGAGGAACGTCAGCTCCGCGCCTGTGGAATGGAAAAAGAGGCGGCGGCGCTCCGCAAGAAGTGGCAGGCTATGACCACGGATTATCAAATTTATTCTATGGAGCACGATCGGGCTTATTATCCCTATCGGTGCGTGATTGATAGAACCGAAGCAAATGAGCAATTTGAACTTAATGCTTATTTGGATAAAGCAAGAACAATTGGTCATAAGAAACAAGAAAAGCACTTGACAGATTTGAAAAACTCCTTTATAATGAAAAGGGAAAAGCAAAGGGAACCTACCGATTTTGTGTCAGCGAAAACCGTTCAAGAAGCTGAACAATATATGACTCGGCGAGCTTTGAGTGTTTCTTATAAAGGGATAACGAATGTAAAATCTCTAAATCAAGTAAACCGCACTTATGCGTATTTGGCTGAAAAATATGGTATCGAACGGCTCGACGAGATTAGTACGAGTATGGTTCATAAAAAAGCTTGGGCGGAGGCTCACGGCAATTTATTCCATGTTTCCCGTAATTTTGCGAATAATCCGCGAAATGAGGATGTTATTCGTTCTACAAGTGGATGGACGGAAAGTAGAACTACGGCTTTACAGGGTTGGGAAAAAGAACTTATTAAAAGACAGAAAAAGCTCGCTTTGGCTTCTGAAGTTGATTTAAGGACATGTAAACAAGAAGTTAAAGACGCGGAAGAAAAAGTAGCCGCTTTAAAGGAAGACTTGAAATATTCTCGGCATAATGTATGCTATGAAGATCGAGAGGTTGAAAGTATTATTACACATGAAACAGGGCATATTATAGCCCAGCAAAAATTTCAACAGCTTACAAATCCGCAAGAATCGGGAGGGAAAGCGGAAAAGGTTTACAGAGTCTTTCAACAAGCTAAAGAAAGTGGGGATATTTACAAAATTTCTCGATATGCAAGTAAAAATGCGGTTGAATTTTTTGCGGAATGTTTTACAATTTATGAGTTAGAGGAAGAAAGACTCCCTGATTATATCCAAGAAATGTTAAAGGAGGTATTAGAATGAAGCGATTTGAAAATGGAGAGCCAGTTACAAAAGAGTTTAAAGATATGACCGAGGACGAATTGTTTGCGGTTGATATTTTTACTCTAACCAAGGAAGAAATGGCTGAACGTAGCAAATGGTTGGATATCCGAGAAAAAGAAAAGTGGGAGCCGATGGAAATCTAAAAAGGATAAAACCCTAAAGCGAGGAATAAAACCTCGCTTTTTTCATGCTTAAAACTAAATAATCAAAACAAAAAAAGCGTTTTGCAGTCAAATGCAAGGCGCTTTTCTTATGCCGTTTTAGCTCAATGGGCAGAGCGACCGCCTTGTAAGCGGTTGGGTGTAGGTTCGAATCCTGCAAGCGGCGCCAAACCCGTGCGGGGATATAAACGCAAAAAAAAAATTAACTCGGCGACAGAGATATAAACAGCGCACCGCGGTAAACGACAGAAACAGCGGTATGGAGGTACAAATGGCAACTTTAAAGGAACTTTTGGGCGCGGCGTACAAAGAGGACATGACGCTTGCGGAAGCAGAGGCGGCTCTCGCTTCGAGGAATCTCGTCGATCTTTCGGGCGGCGGCTACGTCTCGCAAAGCAAGTATCGCGACGACACGAAGCTTCTTGCGGAGTACAAGGCACAGCTCGACGGCAAGCAGGCGGAGATCGACGCGGCGGTCGCAAGGGCTGTTGAGAAAGCGAAAGCGGAGGCAAAGACGGAGTACGAAAAACAGCTTGAAACCGAGCGGACGGCGGACAAGCGGAAACGTGCAAGGGAGAAAGCCTACGAAGGCTTGACCGACGAGCAGAAAAGCATTTACGACGCGTTTTTAAAGGACGAAGAATTGAAGCTTGCGGAGGACGGAGAAAGCTTTGAAAACTTCGACGAACAGGCAAAGCCCATTCGGGAGAAGTACAAAACCTTATTCCCCGTCGACGACGGCTCTCACGGCAAGGCGGGCGTACCGCCTACGAGCGGGAAATCTCAACCCGATAAATTCGACGAATACGCCGATTTTAAGAACTTGAGATAAAATAAAACCTTTAGGAGATAAACTATGAACACCATTGAAAAAGCAATCAAGTATTTCAACGAACCCGAGGCGATTAGACGCTGCCTCAACAACTCCCTCCGCACGGCGGACTTGGAGGTGCCTAATATCGCGATCGGCGCGCAGACCGTCAAATATCAGCATATTGAGTTTGGCGACTACACGCTGGGCAATTACGACCGCAATAATGGCTACGACGCAAACGACATCCAGCTCACGTGGAAGGAGTTCACTCTCACGCAGGATAAGGGTAATAAGCTCATGATCGACAAGATGGACGACGAGGAAGCCATGGCGAACGGCATCGTGCGGCTCGGTAATCGATTCTACGACAAGGTTGTGCACCCTACGCTGGACACCTACCGTCTCACGAAGCTTGCGGCAACGCCTCGTTCGGCGGTCATTAACATGACCCTGACGGCAGACAATATCCTTTCCTCGATCCTTGCGGGTAAGGCTCGCTTGGAGGATATGAAGATCGACACGAATGCGCTTCTCTTGTATATCACGCCTGACGCAAAGGCGCTTTTGAAAGAAGCGGCGCTCAAAAAAGGCTACTGGGAGCACGGACATTGGAACGGCGTACTCGACGCGGAGGTCGATATGTTCGACAAATGCAAGGTCATTCCCGTGCCCGCGAAGTATTTCGGGAACGCCGACGTGCAGGCGATTCTCGTTCACAAGGACGCGGCTCCCGCTATGATCAAGTACAAGGAGGTCGAGTACTTCGACAAGATTCCCGGGTACGGCAAGCGCAGGAGCGAGGTGGATATCGGCGTGTATCACGACGCATTCGTTTACGACGAGCTTAACCGCGCGGTCTGCTTGTTTATCAAGAGCACGACGGCGACCAAGAACGTCACGTATGCGGGCGGCGACGGTGCGGAGGGGACGGCTCCTACGCAGGCGGCGGTTGCGCCCGGCGCGGCGATCACGCTGAAAGCGAACGCGTTCACGCTTACGGGTAAAACCTTTGCGGGTTGGACGGACGGCTCGAACGTCTATCAGGCGGGCGATACGTACTACGTGGGGAATGCGAACGCAACGCTCACGGCGCGTTGGAAGTGATAATGGATCGAAATTTGCGCTGTGAGGCGCATGTTTCATAGGCTCGGGTATTTCCCCGAAGAACGACAAAAAAAGCGAAAGGGGCGCGGTGTTGCGCCCCTTTTAGCTAAAAACAGAAAGGAGTTTAATATGGCTATCGATCAGAACAGAGTAAAAAAGGAATTTAACGCCTACTATCAAACCACGATCGACAATTTGAAAGTGGGGCACCCGCAGATTGCGGGCATGACGGCAGGCGCGATCATTAACGTTCAGCACGATTTTTTGTGGGGGCGACTTCCCAAGACGCAGAACGTTTACGAATTTGAAAAACTCACGGATTATCAGAAATCCGTTTACTATAAGGCGCTCATTCAGCAGATATATTACGTCCTCACGGAGGGGGACTTCAGCGGCATGAGCGGGTACGACGTCACGACGAATTCTTTCCTTCCGAAAGGCGAGCTTGATAAGCGTGCGCTTGCTCCTGCGGCAAAGCGAACGCTTATAGACGGCGGGCTGTTCTATCCTGCGCTGAACGGGTCCGCTTCGGTGGGGCGGCGGAGGTGGATATAATGGCAATTAATCCATTCGGTAGCGGAAAAGCGGTCTTGTCGAAATCTCCGAGTGAGGGCAAGACAAGATTCTCAAACGGAAAGGCGACGGCGGAGATCGTCGCGTGGGAGGTCTGGAACTCGCGCGTAAAACGGAATTATTCGGCGTATTCAAAGGTATACAACGATCAGACAACGCTCGTTGTCCGAACGCATGATCCGATTGCGGAGGAGCTGGAGTGTGACGACGGACTAATGTGGAACGGCTACACCTATTCCATTCAAGAGGTACGGCCCGTGAAAACGGCATATAGCGCCCGATCGTTCGACTACGAGATATTACTGGGGTAATTTATGGATATCGTTTACGAGGCTTGCAAGATATTAAAGCTCGTGCTTCAGGCACGGGCGCCGTATGAGACGGGGAATCTTGCCATGAACTCAATACGTATCGCAGGGAATCGCGTCATTATCGGTGGAGAGATCGCGCCGTATGCTCCGATCACGAACGAGCCTTGGACGGCGGCGAAATGGAACGGCGCGAGAAACCCGAATCAAGGCTGGGTGCAGGCGGCGATCAAAGAGGCGGCCCCGATCATTCAAAGAGTCTTGAGTGGTCGTGCGACGGACGAGGACGTGCAAAGGGCTACGAATCGTTATAACGGAATCCTTGCCGAACGGAAGAAAGAGCGGCTTGTAAAGCTAAAAGAGAAACGACAAAAACAAACGGGAGTTGTGAGCGAATGACATTTGAAAGATTATACGGACAGTGGCTTGTCCGAAATTTAAACGTATATTTGAAAAGCGAGGGTTTGAAGAATACCTGTAAGCAATACGACGAAGTAGCGTTCAAGCCTCTGCGTGGGGAACCCGACGAAATCGCGATCGTGATCAGCGGTGGAAATGCGACGAAATCGAACGTGTGCGGACTCGATCAGAACATACTTCCATTAACCGTGACCGTCATTTGCAAGACGGATTATTCGGACGGCGTTCGTCGTGCGATCGTTGCGCTGCAGGACGAATACAACGCGAAACCCTTATCGACGGGTACGGTCCAAATGAAAAGCGCGTTCACGACGCCTTTTGTATTCGACGAGAGTGATTATCCGACAAAGACGGCGACGGTCAAGGTGTCGTTTATATCCTTTTCGGCAACGGTGCTCTACGGCCGAACGGCAGTCGTCTCTCCCGCATTCTTTAAACTGGATATTGGCGGGGTTTCGTATGATATCAACAACGTATCCTCTTATCAATGTGCGGCTATGCCGTCGTATGATTCCGTTATCTCTGCAGGGTCCAACAGGGCAAGTCAGACTATGACGGTCATATCAAATACTTGGGCGCTGACGATTGTAAAGGTCGAAGGAGACAAGCTGCAAGAGGTTTTCGAGGAAGAGCTGGCGGCGAAAGGCAGGCTTGCGAAAGATTTAAAGCTGATTTGCAACGGAGAGGAGATCGTCGTGCGGACGTATCAGCTGTTGGAGGGTTATGAGAATAACACGGCGGTTTACACGTTGACTCTCGGCTATTAAGGAGGCTATCCATGGCAGAACGAAATTCGATTGAAATTCCTATTTATATCACGCCTGTATCAAGTGGTGGCACGGGAGGAAGTGGTGGAGATATGCCCACGCCCGAGCTTCCCGATAACGAGCAAGATAAAAGGCAGAAGCAAGTCGAGGAAAAGACCAAGAGCGCCGCAAACCCCGCCGCGGCTTTTGCTCGGCAAATGGCAGGAAAGGTCGCTTCGACCGCGCTCAATAATTACGGAAACATTACGGGGGACTATATAGCGGGGCAAAATCTTCAAGCGGCTGTGGGCGAGGCGGCGGCAATCGGAACGGCTATTGCGCTCGGTCCTGCGGGCGTGGCTATGTACGCCGTAGACAAGGTGTTGCAGGGCTATAATTATATCGCTGAACGCAAGCGAAGCGAAACGGAGGCAAGCTTCGCGCAAAAACGCGTTTATGCCACGCACAAAAAGGCATGAAAAAAGACGAGTGTTACTCGTCTTTTTTCTTTTCGATATATCGATAATAATTTTTATAAAAATTTCGCATCGAGCCAAAGAACAAAAGCTCTGATTTGCTGTTAAGATTATTTTCTTTTTTTAAGTTGATCAATTCCAATGTGGTGAGTAAATCGGCGACCTGAAACAACCGATAATTATAGGGTTTTACCGTTCTGAAAATTGTTCGTGAATCCTCAAAAACAGCTTCGATAATATGAGTAAGCTGTATTTGCCCATTGTCATAGTAAACAACAATTTGATCGTATTTTCTCCAAATTTCTTCTTTGGACGATAAATAATCTTGTAGTAATTGAGATAAGGAAATAGCGATTTTAGTGGCGTTATCTTTCGGGCGTTTTTTTAAAATAAAAGTTTTATATGTGATATTTACTTTTTTAGTAAAGGAAATAAACGAATTAAAGATTTTTTTTCGTTGATCAATATTTAAGGTTTTATATACCTCTTCTTTTCTTATTAATGGTCCAGTATGTAAGCTATGATATAAAAGCCCTTGGTTTCTCAAATTACTCGCCAGAACCTCCATTTCTTTGACGATACTGTAAATTTGTTCGTGAAAAACCATTGTAATCAAATAATATGGGGCTTCGGGATCATATTTCCCAAAGTCCCCTGATTCATCAATAAAAACGCTTAATATCTTTTGCATAATCCTAAAAAAAAGTGGCGAGGAATATCCCCGCCTACGGTGGACCTACGGGATTTTCAACCCAGCCCAAAACTATTTTGTATTATTAGTATATGCTAAAAAATTCAATTTGTCAAGCATTTGTGTAAAAAAAGTTGTGAAAACGTTGAATTTTTTGTACAAATGGGAGTAAACAAGGGTAAATGGTAGAGAAAAAGGAACGGGAGACCGTTCCTTTTCTTGTGGATAAGTTATTCTTTCGGGGGGGGGGGGGGTAGATTTTAATTCGTTCATTTGTTTTTCAATATCGCTAATTCTGCTTCTGTTGCTTTGGGTATTGTCGTTCATAGCTTCCTTTGTTTGAGACAAGGAATTTTCAAGAATTCTAATCTTACTTTCAACATCTTTAATATTTTCTTGCATTGTTGATAAAGAAAAAAGAATAATTGCGCTTATGACGGCTGAAGTCGCAACGGAAAGATTGGAAATATCTGAAAATGAAAGAATTCCAAAGAGTATTGCTGTGAAAACACAAGCAATCGCAAGACCTTTAAACATACCAGCACCTCCTTATAGTTTTATAAGAAAATAATATCATAATCAGGAGAAAAAATCAAATGTATTTTGTACAAAACAACACAAAAATTTCTATAACGAGTAAAAGAACGGGCGAAATTACGCCGATTTTAAACACGTATTTGGACGAAAGCGGCAAAAAAAGAATCCTCGTCGATGACGATAACAAGCA
>JAFUJR010000026.1 GCA_017468085.1 Clostridia bacterium
CACGGGCGTTACGCAAGATTGCTCGGCATGGACGGGCGGTATTGACCGCGGTGTGCTTGGTCAGTGGAATAACGGTACGCTTGAAAACGTATACCTGCAAGTACATACGACGAACGTAGTAAAAGAGCACTACGGCGTATTGTGCTTTGGTATGGATACGGGCTCTAAAATTGCAAACGTAGTTGTGGAAGTAACGAGCGACAGCACGCTTTTCCATTACGTTATGATGACCGACAATGCATTAGCAGACGGTAATTCGGTTGGCGTAGTAGGTTCTTACGCAAACGGCGCAACGGAAAGCGCTGAATCGGCTTGGGGCGTAAACAGCGGCTTCCATCAGCAGCTTTCTTGGATGGTCGCGGAAGAAGCAAACGACGAATTGCTTACGTTCACCAGTCCTTACTGGACAATCGACGCGACGGCAAGAACGATTACGATGAATCCCGTTAAGTTCACCTTTGAAACAGAGGAAGAAACGCCCGTTGGACCCGAACAACCCGAAATTATCACCGAACAAGTGAAGGTCAACGAAACCTATTACAACGAAGCGGGGAGCTTAGATTTGACGGGTAGCGGCATTGACGTAAGCGCAATTACGGAAATCACGAGCGGCGGAACGGCAGTCAGCTTCACGGCAAACGGCAATATTTTGACGGTTGCGGCGGGTACGAGCGGTGCGGAAAGCGAGTACGTAATTACGACCCCTGCGGTAATTTATACCGTAACCGTGTTGGCTTGCGACAACGCAATTACCACGGCAGACGAATTTACGGCTTGGGTAGCGGCTCCCTCTGGCTACGTTGTGCTTGCAAACGATATCGATTTGAAAGGCGCAACCGTCGGTGCGGAAACTAATATGGCAGGCACGTTCAACGGTCAAGGCTATGCGATTTATAACCTTACCACGACGGGAACGACGGGCGTATTCAAGTACGTTGGCGGTACGTTTAAAAACGTACAGTTTATCAACTACACGCAGGATTGTGAAAACGTAGCGGCAACGCGCGGCTTGTTTGGCGATAACGTATGGGGTACGATTGAAAATCTTTTAATTCAAGGTCAAATTATCAACAACAGCGCGGGACATAACGGTATTATCGTAAAATATACCAGCAGCGGTACGTTTAAAAATATCGTTGCATATATGGAAAGCAGCGCTACGGATAAATATCATTACGGCTTAACGAGCGGCGGCGACGGTACGCCTACGGCAAGCAACGTTTACTTCGTATCCTCTAATAGCCTTGGCGTAGCGTTTAACTATGACAACAGCCTCGGTACGGTAGAAAATTGTGCAAGCTACGCGACGGAAGCGGCTATGCTTGCGGCGGTGGATTTCAGCACGTGGGAAACGCCTTGGACGGTGAACGAAAACGGCGCGCCTCGTATGCGTGAAATTTCCGTGCCTACCATTCTTTTGAGCGACGTCAACGCGCAAATCTACGACGGCAAAGCAAGCCTTACTTTATCAGCGCTTGGCATAAGCAGTTCTGCGGTTACGAAAGTAACCGTTGGCGGCGCAAACCTTTGGTATGAAATTTCTAACGACGCGCTTACGATCAACGCGGCAAAGAGCGGTACGTATAAGGTCGTTATCTACACGGTATGGTCGGCATATCAAGTAAAAGTATATTGCTATAATTTGGAACCGGTTTTGCTTAGCGGCTCTGTCCTTGCGCAAAGCGTAGACGGGCAAGCAAGCGTTGACCTTAGCGCGTACGATTTGCAAGGCGCAAAAATTGTCGGCGTAACTTGCGGCGGCGTTTCCATTGATTTCACGCACGAGAGCAACGCGTTGACTTTGGTCAATGCGCCCTACGGCGACCAAACCTACGAGCTGCTTACCGACGGGCAGTATAAATATATCCTTGACTGTTGCGTATACGAAAACGGTATTTCGACGGCGGATCAGCTCAATACCTGGCGTAATGCAGGCATGACGGGTTATTCCGTGCTTCTTAACGATATCGATTATAACGGCGCAACGCTTACCGAAGGCGGATACGTTATCGACGCAACGCTTGACGGTAGAGGTTATAAAATCACCAACTTCACTTATAAGAACTTTGTAACGAGATTGTATAACAACAACGCAGTCGTTAAAAACGTATACTTTGATAGCATAACGCAGGATTGCTCGTCTTGGACGGGCGGCATCGACCAGGGGCTTTTCGGTAATTGGCACTCGGGCGTTATCGAAAACGTTTACGTAAACGTAACGACGACGAATATGAGCGGCGAACATTACGCTACGTTGTTCTACGGTACGGAAGCAGGTGCAGTGGTTAGAAACGTAGTTGTAGAAATCGAAAGTACGGTTGATAAATTCCACTACGTGTATATGAAAAATGAGGGCGCAGGCGCAGTTGTAGAAGGCGTAGTAGGTTCGTATGGTAACAGCACGGGCTCTACCGAAGGCGGTAATGAAGCTTGGGGTGTAAACAGCGGCTTCCATCAGCAGCTTTCTTGGATGATCGCAGAAGAAGCAAACGACGAGTTGCTTTCCTTCACCAGCCCTTACTGGGTAATCGATACAGCGGCGAGAACGATTGAGCTTCTTCCTTTGGCAGAAACCAAACCCGCTGTCGTAGAGGACGGTTATCTTGTAAAAGAAAGCGAATCCGCTTACGCTATCGTTATTGACGCAAACAACACTTCGAATGCTATCAGAAAAGCGGTTACGGAATTACAAACGCTGTTCAAGGAGGCAACGGGCGTTCAGCTTCGTTGCGTAACGGATAGCAACGCGACCTATGCAAGCAACGTCAAGTATATTTCGCTTGGCTACAACAACTATACCAGCGACGCGGGCGTTTCGCTCGGCTTAAACGAAGAAATCGGCTCGCAAGGTTATAAAATCGTAACGGTAGAACAGAGTATTATCATCCTCGGCGAGCCGCAGGGCGTTCTTTACGGCGTATACCAATTGATGCACGAATTGTTCGGCTTTGAACAGTACACCAAGGACGTTTACACCTTGAACGGCGCAACCACGGTTGCATTGCCCGACTTAAAAATCGTTGACGCACCCGACGTAGAACACCGCGTGGCGTTCAGCGGCGTACAGCTCAACGACGAAACCTCGCGTAACCGTATGCGCACGCAACACTCCGGTGAAATCATTATGAATAATGGTAACGCGCACAATATGACTCGTTATATCGTGCCCTTCGATACCTATTATTCGACGAATCCTACTTGGTATAGCTCCATGACGGACAGCAGCGATACGTACGGAACGACGCAGCTTTGCTATACGGCGGGCGAGTACGGCTCGGATAACTACAACGCGATGAAAGCGGTTGCGGTTGCAAGCATTAAGGAAATTATCCTTGCAAATCCTCAGGCGGATATGATGTCCTTAACGCAAATGGACGTCGAGGGTATGTGGTGTAGCTGCTCCGGCTGTCAAGCAATCATTTCGCAGTACGGTGAAGAATCGGCAACGCAAATTCTGTTCGTTAACGACGTGGTTTCTGAAATCGAAACGTGGCTGAACAACGAACAGGGCGGCAGAGAAGTCAAGTTTATGATGTTCGCTTATTACGAAACGCAGGAAGCGCCTACCGGCTTGACCCTGAACGAAAACGTTTCCGTTTGGATCGCGCCCATTAAGGACAACTATACGACGGGCGTAAACGCAAGCGGCAACAGCATGGGCTCGATGCTTTCCGATTGGAAGAACGTAGCAAGCAGCGTAGCAATTTGGGCGTACGGCGTATACTTCAGCGAATACCTCGTACCTTACAACACCTTCGATTATATCGACCAGCTTGTTGACGCGTGCGTAGCAAGCAACGCGGAATATATGTGGATTCAGGGTAACTGGAACACCACGCAGAACACGGGCTTCGACAGCTTGAAGGCATATCTCATTTCCAAGCTTATGTGGGATTCCACGCTTGACGTAAACACGCTTACCGACAACTACTTCAACGCAGTTTACGGCGCGGCGGCAGACAAGATGAAGGAAGTCTACACGGAAATGAAGACGGAATTGGCTTCGATGAGCTTGAGCGGCAATATTTACGACGCGCCTTGCGGATTTAGCGAATGGGATAACAGCTATTTGACGGCACAGCTTGACAGATTGGTTGCGGCTATCGGTATGCTTGACTCGAATGCGGCGGATTACCAGACGATTTACGACGCAATCGTTTGCGAATCGATCAGCTTCCGTTATATCTATAAGGAAAATTCCTTGCTCGGGTTAGGCGGTAATTATTCCACCGACGCTTGGGGCACGTTTGAAGAAGACGTAGCCCGCCTTGGCTTCACGATGGTCAGCGAGCAAAAAACGATGGAGGCTTATCTTGCTTAAGCAAGTTGAGTAAAAGCTAAATAAGTGGAAAAGGCTTCTTGGCGGTTTTGCCGCCAAGAAGCCCGTACCATGCTTTAAGATGGAGAAAGTTTATGAACGCTTTACGGATAGAAAACAAAAATTCGGCGTTGGAAATAAAGCTTGCAGAGGGCGTAATATCCTGTTTGCAAGGCAACGGCAGAGATTTGTGCGTAGGAAATACCTACCCGCTTTTTGTTGTATCCATTTATGAAGAGAATTATGAAAACAAGCATATATCTTCTTCCGATTTCACCTTTGAAAAAATGGAAAAGGTGGGGGGCAGGTATGTGTTGACCTACAATTACTTTGAAAAATATACCGTTCGCGCAGAGATTGCAAACGACGCGGATTTGGAAGAATTCCGTTTCCGTATTCAAGTGAAAAATAATACCTCCTCGCTTATCGAGTGGGTGGAATATCCCGGTGTTTCTTGGGCGGACGATTTAGACGGCTCTAAAAAGTCGAATATACTGTGGCTTTTTAACGAGGGCGCGCTCGTTAGTTATCCCAAAGATAAAATGTGGCCTTACGAAAACCCTTGCTATCCCAGCTACGGCTCGTTTGGTATTTATCCGAATATGGTACAGTCGCAATTCATGGCGTATTTATACGACGACGGCGGTATGTATATCGGTTGTCATGACAAAGACGATAACGTGAAACAAATCGATTTCTATCATAAGGACGAGCGGGTGAAATTACAGCTCCGTTTTTACAGCGGCGTAGAGTACGGCGAAGATTTTACGATGGACTTCGACGCGGTTTTCCGTTTCTTCAAAGGGGA
The DNA here is from genome assembly GCA_017468085.1 of Clostridia bacterium. Lineage (GTDB taxonomy): Bacteria > Bacillota > Clostridia > Christensenellales > Borkfalkiaceae > Scatosoma. The sequence goes on from JAFUJR010000026.1 coordinate 5,127, forward strand.
ATGGCAGGACGCTTGCGATATCTACCGTACTTGGTTTGAGCGCGTAACGGACGTCAAGAAGATTTGCGAAAACGAAAATATTCCTGCGTGGTATGAGGAGTCGCCTTTGGTGGTCGCTTTGCCGATTCGCGGCACGCACGACACGGTGGAGGGCATGCCTCCGAATAAGCTGTATCCTTACGACAATCTTTTGCGTGAGGTAGAAAAAATTGCGGAAAAGACCAAGAGTAAGCTGCTCGTTTTGCTGATGCATTGGGAGGGAACTGCGCCTTGGGCGCCTCCCTACGTTTGGCCACCCTACGGCGGCGAAGAGGGCTTTAAAGAATTCTCGGATAAGTTGCACGCGATGGGGCATTATTTGGGTTTATATTGCAGCGGCTTGGCTTGGACGCAGCAGAGCAAGATATTGCCCGAGTACAACAAAGAAAAGGAATTTGAAGAAAAGAATTTGGCGACGCAGATGTGCGTAGGCCCCGACCAGAGGCTGGAATACCGTTTGGTTTGTCAGCCGCAGGTACGCGGTTACGATTTTTGTCCGACCAGCCCGTTCTTGCGTGAAGTCATTGCGCAGGAAGTGAAAAATATGTTCGACGCGGGTGTGGATTATATCCAGCTTTTAGACCAAAATCACGGCGGCGGCAGTTATTTCTGTTTCTCCAAATCGCACGGACATCCGCCCGTACCCGGCAAATGGCAGGTGGACGCGGTGAACGAAATTCTGGAAAACGTACGTCAGGACAAGAAAGTTTTCGGTTGCGAATCTGCTTCGGCGCAGGCGTTTATCAAAAATTTGCTTTTTAGCGATAACCGTCCTACGCTTGCAGAACTTATCGGCGACGCCGTACCCGCTTACGCGTATATTTATCACAGCCGCGTAAACAACTTTATGGGGAATCAGAGTTGCAACGAAATGCGTTACCACGACGACGATTACCGCTACCGTATGGCATATTCGTTTATGGCGGGGGATATGCTTACCATCGTCATCAACGAGGACGCCGAAATTATGCACCATTGGGGCGCGGCGCGCAAAAAAGTGCCAAATCCCGAACAGTCGAGCTGTTTCCAACTTATCAAGGAATGTAACGCTTGGCGTGTGGCGGCGAAGGAATATCTTTGCTACGGCGATATGCAAAAGCCTGCGCCTTATACCTGCGAGGAAATTTGCAATTTTACCGTATTCCGCAGGCAGGATTTTGATAAGCCCGTACCTAAGGTTATGGCAAACGCATTTTCCTTCAACGGCAAAAAAGCAGATATTTTTATCAATTATACGACGCAACCCGTTACCATTTCTACCCCTATTACGGCAGGCGAAAAACTGTATGTAAGCAGCGCAGATTTTAAAGCGAAAAAGGCTACGCCTCGCGGCAGTGAAGAAATCACGCTTGCGCCCTTGTCCGTCATCTTGATTGAAAACGAAGGATAAACAAAAAATAAACGCCGTGCAAACGTTTTGTTTTGCGCGGCGTTTTGTGCTAAAAATAAGTAAAAAAGTGCAATAAAAAGTTAAAAAAAACCCTTGACTAAACAAGGGCTTAGTGATACAATTAAAGCACCTGTATAAGCAGGTGCTTTAAGCGTTTAATTGTTGTTTAACGTCCTTCTGTATTCCGAGGGAGAGCAACCGTAATGCTTTTCAAATGCGCGATATAGGCTGGATTTATCTCCAAAACCGCATCGTTCGGCTATATCTTCCATCGAAAGATTAGGGTTAGATAAAAGGGAAGCCGCCATCGTAGCGCGTTCCTTCGTAATATATTCTACGGGCGAAACGCCGAATTTTTGTTTGAAAGTACGGCTGAAATAGGACGGATTGTAAAAGCATTTCTGTGCTAAATCTTCAAGCGTAAGTTTTTGGTCGAGATTTTCGTCGATAAATTCGGACAGCGCGCGCCATACGTCGCCTACTTCCTTCCGCTCCATCGAGTGCGAAACGTGCACCTTGCGAAGGATTTTTGCAAGAATAACGGTCATATAGCTTTCTAAGATGGCGTTGCGTTCCGATTTGTCGGCTTTGTATTCCTTGTGCATATCGCGCAGAAGCGCCTCGATCCATTGCCGCTCTTCGCCCTCAAAGGTGAAACGGCAGACGTGCATCGTTTCGCTTTGGATTTCTTCCAATGCGGAAAGGGAAATCAGGTCTAACGCGTTTTGCCTATCGATAATGCGCTTTACAATTGTTTCGGGCGAGAAACAAATATTGTAATAGGTAAACGAATTGACGGGCGCAAAAGAGTGCGTGCTGTTTAAATTAATAAAAAACAAGTCGCCCCGCCGTGCGGGATAATCTACGCCGTTGATCGACTGTATACATTCCCCGCTTGAAATATATATGATTTCCGTGAAATCGTGCGTGTGTATGGGGATGGAATGTCCGCTCACCGTTTCATCGAAAATATGCAGACTAAGCTCGCCTTGAATGTAGTTTTCAACCTTGTAAATTTTCATGCATATAGTATACCATTTTTTTGGGATTTTTGCAATAGGAAAGAAAAAAATTTTTTTTATTAGTAAAAAATTTAACAGAGGTAAAAAAATGCAAATCGTTTGCTTACAGTTGGATTTAGCCAGACAAAAAGAAAATTTGCCCTTTATCAAGAGCTATATTGATTTTGCGGCGGAAAACGGGTACAACTCCCTGCTTTTATATTTGGAAAATAACGTACGCACCCAAAGCACGCTCTACTTCGACGCAGACGAAAGCTATTCCGAGGCGGAAATACGCGCAATCGTCGCGTACGCGGAAACAAAGGGGATAGACGTCATTCCCGCCTTTGAAAATTTGGGGCATTTGGAAAGATTTTTCCGTTATCCTGCTTTTGCGGAGCTTGCCGAGTGCAAGGACGCGCAAAAAGAGGGCAGAGGCTTTTACACGGGGCTTGGCACTTGCGGTTGTTCTTCCAATCCTGCTTTGTACGAGGTGTTGGATAACTATATCCGCGAAGTTTGCGCGCTGTTCAACAGCCCTTACGTACATATGGGTTTGGACGAACCTTTCGACTTTGCCGTTTGCAAGCGTTGCAAGGATAGAATGGAGAGGGAAAACAAAACCAAGGCGGACCTCTTTTACGAGCACGTTATGCACAGCCGCGACTTGGTAAAGAGCATGGGCAGAACTATGATGATGTGGGACGACTTTTTCGAGTATGCCGATATCGCTCACAGACTTCCCCGCGATATCATCTTTTGCAATTGGAATTATAATTTTATATCCGACGAGCCGGGCGGGCATTGGACAAACCGCATCAAGCGGGATTGGTTTGCTTATTACGACGCGTTGGGCTTTGAATATATCTTTTGCGTGTACGGACACAGAGCTTCGTCTTTGTACAATTTAGAGAGCTTTACCGAATATGCGGAGAAGTATCACCCCATCGGCGGTATGGTTACGCAATGGGAAAGAAGTAACGGATTTTACTTTGCAACGTATCCGTTTTTGGCGGTTGCCGGCAGAAAATGGGGCGGGCAGGTATGCGATGAAAATAAAGTTAAGGAAATTTTTTCCAACCTTTTGGGCGGCGAGGAACAAGCCGAGCTTTTGCTTTCGTTGGATATTCCCACTTTCTATTGGGGATATAACGACGTAACGAACGTCTGCGAGGGGGACTATTTCCTCAAAAGTCTTTACGAAAAACAGCTTGCCTATGCGGTCAATCGGTTGCGCGTATTTGCAGAGGGTGCAACGGGGCTTGCAAAGGATATTTTGACGGACGCTTTTTGTTACGTTTACTCCATTTTGCTCGATATCCGTATGCAGCGTTTGGGTGTGGAAATTTTCAATAATTATGAGAGCGGAAACAAACCCGTAGCGTATTTCTTTAAAAAATTGGACGAAATGACGGCGGGTTGGCAAGAGATTGAAAAACATACGATTGCCTTGTGGGCAAAGCACAAGCAGGGCATTAAGAGCTTTAACAATTCCTTGCAGAAAAAATTTGAAAAAGCCTATACCGCTATCGAAAGAATAAGAACGGACGTCGTTAAAAATACGCAGGTGGGCGTCTTGTATACCGATTTGATGTTGCACGACGGGTACGGCACGGTACGCGGTGAAATCCGTGTAAAATACCAAGGCGAACAGAAAGAAAAAATCCTTTACCGTGGCAACGTAAAGCCGAGCTTGGCGGGCTTTGAAGTCGGCGGTTGCTACAATTTCAGATACCTTTTAGAGGACAAGGCGGTAGAGTATATCGTCTACGGCGTATTTGGCGAGGGCGCGCTTTATCCCACTCATTTCAGATATACGCGCGGCGGTAAAAAGTACGTTGCGGACAGCGTGGAAATTTTGCAAGGGAAGGTCGTCAACGCAGACATGGTACTTACAAACGACACTCGTTTTGCCGAAATGGGTTATGACGACGGCGTAGGGCATTTTAACGACCTTGCGCTTGCGAAGCAGATGCACGAAATTAAAATCACCTTTAAAAATCTGGTGTAAGTATGCAAATAGAAAAGTTTTTTCACAAGGGAAAATGGATGGGAGTAAGCGGTTGGCTGTTTGCGCGTGGTAGCTTCGGTGTTGTGGACAGCGAAGCGGATTACGTATATCAAAATGAGGGCGAAAAGCTCCGTTATGCGTATACGCAAGGCGGCGTCCGTTTTGTGACGGAATTTGAACCCCATCCCAACGGTGCGGTAATTCGTAGAGATTATTGTGAAAATCTCACCGACGTACCCGTGGAAATCAACGCGTTCTGTTCCCGTTTCTTTATGGAGGGGAATAGGTACGAAGCGTACACTCAATACAATGGCTGGCAACACGAAAGTAGCGGCGGTTGGCAACCCCTTGTCACACAAGTGGTAGCGGCAGATTGCGGCATTCGTACCTGCGACGGCGCAACGCCTATGCTCGCGCTTTCTAATGCGCACAGTGGAAAAACGACGGTGTTTCATATTTTGCCCAACTGTCAATGGAAAATCGCCGCTAAAAAACGTCCTCTTTGGGGTAGACAAGAAGCGATTGTTGTGGAAATTGGGATGGAAGAGAGCGGCTTATCCTTGACGGCGGCTCCGCACGAAAAAATCTATCTTCCGACTGTAATTTTTTACGAAACAGAAAGTAAAACGGATCTTGGCGCGTACAAGCTGCACGAGGTGTTCAATGGGTTATATCCGCGTAAGCAAATGCCGATTATGTACAACACTTGGCTGTTGAATTTCGACCATATCGACGTGGATAATATTTTGCGCCAAGTGGATTGCGCGGCAGAGCTGGGCGTGGAAATGTTTATGGTGGACGCAGGCTGGTTCGGTGAGGGAGAAAACTGGTTTGGTTGCGTGGGCGACTGGACGGAAAACCTCACGGGCGGCACGGCGGGCAGGTTGCTTGAAATTTCGAAAAAAGTGCGCGAAAAGGGTATGATTTTTGGCTTGTGGTTTGAGCCCGAACGTGCGGCGTCTGCCTCCAAAATACAAAAAAATCACCCCGAATATTTCACGCAAGGCGTGTTTTTGAATTTTGCAGACGAAAAAGCGAGGACGCACATCTACGAGCAACTCTGTTCGGCAATCGAAAAATATCAAATCGGTTTTTTAAAATTCGATTTCAATCAATCGGTTGCGTATGACGAATCAGGCAACGCTTTTTACCGCTATTTACAGGGGCAACGGGCTTTTGTAGAGGCTTTGCGCGCGCGTTATCCTTATCTGTATATCACCAACTGTGCAAGCGGCGGCGCAAGAACGGAGTTGGGGCAAGCTACTTTGTTTGATAGTTTTTGGTTTACGGACAACCAAGGCCCTTACGAGGGCTTGACGATTGTCAAAAACACCTTAAAGCGCATGCCCACCGCCCTTATCGAGCGTTGGAACGTGCAAACGTTTTGCGACGGTTTTCCGCAGGAAACAAGCGCCGAGCCTCGTCGTTTGCCGATTAGCTGCAACAACGCGACGTGGGATTACGTAATGAACGTTTCTCCGCAGTATACCTACGCCTTTTTGACGGGCGGACCTATGGGTTTTAGCTGTGATGTGGCAAGTTTTCCCGACGATTATAAAGCGGAATTAAAAGAATTTATTGCAAAATATAAGCAGGAGCGCGAGTTTTATAAAAAAGCTACGGCGCGTATATTGGTGGACGAAAAGGATATTACCGTCCTTGAATATGCAGACGCCGCGTTTAACAAATGCCAACTGCAAATTTTTACGAAGCTTGTATATACGGAAGCTATTCGTGTTTATCCTACCGTAGACAAATCGGCTGTTTATGTATGCAACGGAACGCGCCTTACGGGCGCAGAGCTTGCGGACGACGGCTTGTACGTCGGCGGTGTGGCGGAAGAGGGCTTAAAGGACAATTCTTGCATTTGCATTACGTTGGATAAGGTGTTATAAGTCTGGAGGGGGATTATGCCGGAATATGCTTTGTTAATTTTATCGGCGTTTCTCTTTTCGACGGAGTTCATTTTTGTAAAGCTCTTTGAAAATAAAAACGGTTCGTCTTATACGTCCGCGTTAAGTTTTGCGCTAGGTAGCAGTGTGATCGGATTGCCGATTTTGTTTATCTGCAACGGGTTTACGCTTGGATTTAGCTGGTATTCCTTGTTGATGGCAGGGTTGCTTGCGTTAGTGAGCGTAGGCGCGAACATTATCGGGATCAAGGCGGTTTCCATTGGCTCGGTAGCGGTGTATACGCTGTTTATGATGCTTGGCGGTATGATAGTACCCTTTGTCGTCGGCGCGGCGTTCTTACACGAAAAGGTGAAACTTTGGTATATTATTGCCACTGTACTTTTGACGGGTGCGCTCGTGTTGCCCGTATTTGATAAAGCGGAAAATAAGTCGAGCGGAAAGGGGAAAAAGATTTTTTGGCTGTTTATTGTGCTGTGCTCCGTGCTGTTTATGCTTAACGGCGCGAATTCGACGATTGGCAATCTGCACCAAAACGAAAATATTACCTTTAAAAAGGTTGGCACGGTAGATTTCCTTATTTGGAAATATATCTTTAAGATTGTTTATTGCGGCATTTTGTTTTTTACCCACCGCGACAAGGGAAAATACAAGCTGCTCGTTCGCAAATCTTCTTTGCTCGCAGGCGCAGGATTTGCGGCGGTGCATATCGCGGCAACCTTACTGCAGCTTTATTGTGCAATTACGGTCAACGCCAGCCTGATGTACCCGTTGGTGACGGGCGGTACGTTGATTTTTACGCCAATATTATCCCGTATTATCTTCAAAGAAAAACTTACCGTGTTTGTGATTGCGGAAATCTTAATTTCCGTCGTCGCAACTGTCTTGTTTGTGTTCTAAAAAGGGAGAGGAGTGTAAATATGGCTACCATGTACGCGTTGACGGAAACAAGTCCGTTTATGATGTCTTTTGTTATCGTTACTCAGAGCGGAAACTGTATCGTCGTGGACGGCGGCAGAGAGGCGGATATGCCCCTCTTGAAGAAGTACGTCGCCGGCAGAAAAATCAAGGCGTGGATTTTAACGCACGCTCACAACGACCACGTCGACGGCTTCGTTGCGGAAATGCAGAAAAACGGCGGCGCGGATTTTGATATTGACAAGGTGTATTACAATTTTCCCGATTACGACGCTTTAATCGGCAATAAAAACGTACCCGATTACGCGTATTTTTGTCAGGAATTAAACGAAATTTTGCCTGCGTTTAACGGGATAAAGGACAAATTTGCAGACAAAGCGCATATCGTCCGCCAAGGCGAAAAAATTAGCGTGGACGAGTTGGAAATAGAATTCCTCTATGCGCTGCACGACGGGTTGTATTCCAACCTAATGAACGACGCGTCCTTGGTTTTTAAAATCACGGGCGGAGAAAAGACGGTGCTTTTCTTGGGGGATTTGGGCCCTGAGGGCGGCGACGTATTATACCGCGAATCCCGTCATAAATTAAAAGCGGATATCGTGCAAATGGCGCACCACGGACACATGAACGTCGGCATGGAAGTGTACGCGGCGGTTGCCCCTAAGGCTTGCGTTTGGTGCGCGCCCGTTTGGTTGTACGAGGAAGCAGAAAGACCTGATTGGATGACGGACGAGTGGTTTGCAGGCGACGAAAAGCGCAGACGCATGTACGGCACGGCGGTTACGCGCGCATGGCTTAAACAGTTGGGCGTGCAAACGCATTACGTAACGGGCAACGGCACGCAAACTATCGAATTTTGACGGCATTTGACGTGGGCAGGTATGCAATGAATATAATTTCTGCCTGTTAAGATAGGGAATGAACGCATTCGTAAGAGGATTTTATGGGAATAGAAAAAATCGACAAAAATTTTATAATTCAAAAGGGAAATGCGGACGGAAAAGCCGTGTATGAAATACCTCACCATAAATTTGGCTTACACGGCGTATTTTACGAGGAAACGCAAGGCTGTTTTGCGCGCGTTCCGTTTGAAATTGCACAGCGCGTAAACGAAGGGGTTGCCGAGCTTACAAGGCATACGTCAGGCGGAAGAATTTGTTTTTCTACCGATTCGCAAATCATGCAAATTACTGCTCGGTACAAGAATTTATGGATTATGTCGCATATGCCGTTGACGGGCTCGGGCAGCTTTACCCTCTGCGAAGTGGAGGGAGAGCAAGAAAAGTTTATTGGCAATTTTATGCCCATTTCCACGGATAAGCAGGGCTTTACCGCCACGTTGAATTTGAAAGGCGGCACGCTTAGAAATTACGTGCTTTATTTCCCTTTATACAACGACGTGCAAGCGCTTTCCGTTGCCTTGGACGAAAATGCGCGCGTGGAAAAATACGACCCTTACCGTGATATCAAGCCGATTTTGTATTACGGCTCGTCCATTACGCAGGGCGGGTGCGCAAACCGCACGGACGGCGCTTATCAGGCGCTTATTTGCAAACGCAACCGCGTGGATTTTATCAACCTGGGTTTTAGCGGCAGTGCCAAGGGTGAGGACGTGATGACGGACTATTTGGCGAGCATAGATTGCAGTCTTTTCGTCTGTGATTACGACCACAACGCGCCCAACGCCGCGCACTTGCAAGCGACCCATTTCCGCTTGTACGAGCGTTATCGTAAGCAACGCCCCGACGTGCCGATTTTATTTATCACAAAACCCGATTGGCAGAGGGACGCGGAGGGCGACATACGTCATCAAATTATCAAAAACACCTACCTCCAAGCCAAAAAGCTTGGGGATAAAAAGGTCTACTTCTTGTCGGGGAAAGTCTTTTACGGCAAAAAGGATGCTGCGGAATACGCAGTGGACGGTTGTCATCCGACTGACCGCGGATTTCACCGTATGGCAGAGGTGATTTATAAAAAGATACGTCGCATATATGAAGATAACAAAATATAATCGCGAAAATAGCGACGATAGAAGAAAGAAAAAACAATTCTCGGAGGTATAAACGGTGAAAGAGAGATTTGAGTGGATTCATAGTTGGTGCGACGAAACGTTAAGCGGCGATTTGCCCCGCGTGCTTTTGGTGGGGGATTCTATTACGCACAACTATCAAGAAAGGGTGCGCGAATTATTGCGCGGCGTATGCTACGTCGACTATATTTCTACCTCGTATGCAATCGACGCCAAAATTTACAATCACTTGATTTACGATTTTATGACGGACAGCAAATACGATTTAATACATTTCAACAACGGCTTGCACGGTATTCATATTTCCAAGCGTTCGTATAAAATTCGTTTAAAAAAATTGCTTGCTAAGGTAGAAAAGCAGACCAAACTCGTCCTTGCGACCTCTACCCTCGTATACAAAGAGGGCAACAAGCGTTTGGACGGCGCGTGGATGAAGCGTGTGAGAGAACGTAACGCGGCTATGCAAGAATTGGCGGCGGAAAAGGGGTACGGCTTAGACGATTTGTATCCCGTAAGCGTATCCGTGCCTAAGGAATTGCGCTACGTGGACGGCACGCATTATTTGAAAGAGGGCTACGATATGCTCGCGGAGACGGTTGCGGCTTGTATTCGCAAAAATTTAGAGAAATAAGGAAAAAGAGATGTTTCAAGAGATAGAGTGGCGCGGCTTTCAGGGCTACGAATTTGAATTTGAGGGCTTGCCTGCCAAGCTGATAAAGCCCAACTGCAAGCCCAACGGCAAGTGGCTGTTAAAGGCGGAGTATTTCGACGCTTTTCCCGAAACGGAAATCGAACTTTTAAACCGCGGCTGGCATTTGGCGTACAATCAAAACCACAATCGTTGGGCGGAGGATTTGGATCTGCAAAGAAAATCCGCCTTTTTACGCTATATTCCCCAAACCTTCGGCTTGGACGAAAAATGCGTGTTGGTGGGGATGAGCTGCGGCGGTTTATATTCCGTCAAGCTCACGGCGTTAAATCCCGAGCGCGTGCGCGGCGTTTATTTGGACGCGCCCGTTATGAACTTGTTAAGTTGCCCTTGCAATTTGGGCAAAGCAAACGGCGTTCCTTTTGAGGAATATAACCGTTTTACGGGCAGAACGCTTGCGGAAATGTTAAGCTATCGCGAACATCCGATTGATAAAATGCACGTTTTGGCAGAGCATAAAATTCCCGTCGTGATGGTAGCGGGGGACAGCGACGGCGTCGTGCCTTACGACGAGAATGGGGAACTGCTTGAAAAATATTATAAAAAGCTCGGTTTGCCCATCAAGACGTTTATCAAAAAGGGCGCGGATCACCACCCCCACGGGTTGGAAAATCCGTCTATCGTTGCGGATATCATAGAGGATTTTGAGGGATGAAAAGTTTTAAAAAAGATAAATTAGAGGTGCGCATTTACGAAAACCGCACCCTGATGGGTGAAGCGGCGGCGCGCGATATCAAGGCGAAAATCGGGGAATTGCTACAAACGAAAGCGGAAATCAATATGATTTTTGCGGCTGCCCCGTCGCAAAACGACGTGTTAAAAGCGCTTGCCGAGGACGAGGAAATTGCGTGGGATAAAATCAACGCCTACCACATGGACGAATATATCGGCTTGGATAAAGACGCGCCTCAAGGCTTTGGAAACTTTTTAAAGCGCAGCATTTTCGATCTTGCTCCCTTCAAGAGCGTAAACTATATCGATATCACGGCAACCGACCCCGAAAAAGAGGCGGAAAGATATGCGAAGCTCTTAAACGAAAACCCGACGGATATCGTCATTATGGGCATTGGCGAAAACGGACATATTGCGTTCAACGATCCGCCCGTTGCCGATTTTAAGGATGAAAAAACGGTCAAGTCCGTCAAGTTGGACGAAATTTGCCGTCAACAGCAGGTCAACGACGGGTGCTTTGCTTCCATTGACGAAGTGCCTACGCACGCGATGACGCTCACCGTTCCCACACTCGTGCGCGCGCCCTACCTTTTCTGTATCGTTCCTGCGCTCACTAAGGCAAAGGCAGTGTTTGAAACGGTAAACGGAAGCGTTGACGAGCATTGTCCCGCAAGCGTTTTGCGCACGCACGACAACGCCGTTTTGTATTTGGATAACGAAAGTTCAAAGCTGTTATGATAAAGATTAAAAGCGACAAAATTATTCTTGGGGAAGATTTATTCGACGGTACCATGTACGTGATGAACGGAAAGATCGTTGAAATTTCCCAAGAGGATAGACCGACGGAAATTACCTACGATTTGAAGGGGAAATACGTGTCTGCGGGGTTTATCGATATGCACACCCACGGCGCGGGCGGTCATGCGTTTATGAACAGTACGGTAGAAGACGTCGTTGCGGGCTGTGATTATCATTTACAGCACGGCACGACGAGTATCGTCCCCACGATATCCGCAGGCTCGTTTGAAACGATGAAGCAAGCCGTCGTCAATATCCATCAAGCCAAGGGCAAGGCGAAAGGAAATATCCTCGGCGCGCATTTGGAGGGACCATACCTTTCCGCTAAGCAATGCGGCGCGCAATGCCCCGCTTTTATCACGCCCCCAAAAAAAGAGGAGTATGAAAGTTTGATTGCGGAATACGGGGAAAGCATTGCCCGTTGGACGTACGCGCCCGAAAACGATAAAGACGGGGCGTTCTGTAAATATTTGACCGAACATAATATTCTTGCCTCCGCAGGGCATACGGACGCGGTGAACGCGGACATGGTGCGGGCAATTTCAAACGGATGCCGTTTAATCACCCACTTGTATTCCTGTACCTCGACGGTAACGCGCGACCACGGTTTCCGCTCCCTCGGCGTTATCGAAAGCGCGTATTTGCACGACGAATTGTACGTGGAAATTATCGCAGACGGCAAACATCTGCCTCCTGAGTTGATTCAAATGATTATCAAAATCAAGGGCGCGGACAAGGTTGCGCTCGTAACGGACAGCCTTGAAATTGCGGGTACGGATATCACCGAAGGGGTGATGAGCGGCACGGAATTTATCGTCGAGGACGGCGTTTGCAAACTGAAAGACCGTTCGGCGTTCGCAGGGAGCGTAGCCACGGCGGATTGCCTAATTAGAACGCTTGTCAAGGATTGCGGGTACTCCGTTCCGACGGCGGTGAAAATGTTGACGCAAATCCCTGCAAAAATATTAAAAATCGATGGGAAGAAAGGCTCTCTTGCCGTCGGTATGGACGCAGATATAATCGCCTTTGACGAAGATATTTGCGTTTCGGATATCTTTATAAAAGGAAAAAAGGAGAAATAATATGCAAATGACTTTTCGGTGGTACGGCGAAGGAAATGACCGTATCAGCTTGCAGGATATCAAACAAATTCCAGGAGTAAAAGGTATTGTTTGGGCATTGCACGACAAAATGCCCGGCGAAGTGTGGGAAGAAGCAGAAATTGCAAAGGTCAAGGCGCAGTGCGATAAATACGGCTTTAATATCGACGTGGTGGAATCGGTAAACGTCCACGACGATATCAAAATCGGCTTGCCTACGCGCGAAAAATATATCGAAAATTACAAGCAAACCATTCGCAATTTATCTAAGTTTGGCGTTAAGGTGATTTGCTATAATTTCATGCCCATTTTCGATTGGACGAGAAGTAATCTGTTCCATGAAGTAGGGGACGGTTCGACGGCGCTTTTCTATGAAAAGAACATGATTCAAGACGACTATAACGCGATGGCGAAGTATATCTTGGATTTCACGGAAAAATACAACATGTCTTTCCCTGGATGGGAGCCTGAACGTATGGCGAAATTGGACGAACTTTTTAAGGCTTACGCGCCCGTAACAAAGGAAAAACTTTGGGAAAACCTCAAATATTTCCTCGAAGCGATCATGCCCACTTGCCGCGAGTGCGATATTAAAATGGCGATCCATATGGACGATCCGCCTTGGGATATCTTCGGCTTGCCCCGACTTCTCGTGGACGAGCCGAGCATCGACAGATTTTTGAAGATGGTGGACGACGAATACAACTGCTTGACGCTTTGTTCGGGCAGCTTGAACGCCAACCCTAACAACAACGTAGCGGAAATCGTCAAAAAGCATTGCGATAGAATCGCGTTTGCGCATATCCGTAACGTAAAGCATTTCGAAAACGGGGATTTCTCCGAGGCGAGCCACCGCGATTGCGACGGCGATACGGGTATTTTGGAAATCTTGAAGGCATACCACGATTGTGGGTTTAAAGGATACGTTCGTCCCGACCATGGTAGGCACCTTTGGGACGAGGGCCCTGGAAAAGTGCGCCCCGGTTACGGCTTGTATGACAGAGCGCTTGGCATTATGTATATGCTCGGCGTTTGGGATATGCTTGATAAATTAAAAGCGGAAAAGTAAGGAGTGAAATAAAATGAAACAGAACGTTTTAAACACCGATTTGACGGGAAAAGTGGCGGTTGTAACTGGCGCAGGCGGCGTGCTTTGCAGTTATTTTGCGAAGGTATTGGCACGTGCAGGCGCAAAGGTTGCATTATTAGACTTAAATGAAGCAGCAGCAAAACAGCACGCGGCGGAAATCGTAGAAGAGGGCGGCGTTGCCAAGGCGTATGCGTGCAACGTGCTCGACAAGGAAATTTGCTATGCGGTGGCGGAACAGGTAGAAAAAGACCTCGGCAAGTGCGATATCCTCATCAACGGCGCGGGCGGAAATAATCCCAAAGCGACGACGGATAAGGAATATTTCGAGCTTGGCGATATTGACGCGGACACCAAATCCTTCTTCGATTTGGACGCAAGCGGGGTTGGGTTTGTATTCAATTTGAACTTCCTCGGCACGCTTATTCCTACGCAGGCGTTCGCGCGCCAAATGGTAGGCAGAAAGGGCTGCAATATTTTGAATATTTCTTCGATGAACGCGTACACGCCCCTTACAAAAATCCCCGCATACAGCGGTGCAAAGGCGGCGATTTCCAACTTCACGCAATGGCTTGCGGTGCATTTTTCTAAGGTGGGGATTCGCGTAAACGCCATCGCGCCCGGTTTCTTCTCGACCAAACAAAACGCAAAACTTTTATGGAACGACGACGGCACGCCCACGGCAAGAACGGGCAAGATTTTGGCGGCTACGCCCATGGGCAGATTCGGCGAAACAGAAGAACTCGAAGGCGGCTTGTTATTCCTTATCAACGATAAAGCGGCAGGCTTTATCACGGGCGTAGTGTTGCCCATCGACGGCGGCTTCTCGTCGTATAGCGGCGTATAAACCGTTAGAAAACGGTGCAAAATCCGTAATTTTATAATCAGTGTTAAAAAACGCTCTCACGCCGTTTTCGGCTTTGGGAGCGTTTACCATAGAAAAAACTTATAATCCAATTATTTTCTTGAAAGGGATTGCTTTTTTCGTATCGGTATGTTACAATATCCTTATTCAAAAGTGAACGTCCAACAATGGATAATAAGGCGGTGTACAAATGAGAAAATATTGGCAAAAGTTTATCACGTTGACCTTGGCGGGCGCGATGTCGCTTTCAATGATTTCTTGCGGAAAGGGAGAGAAAAACGACGGCATTATTTTAAAAAACGTTACGCAAGCGAAGAACGTGATTTTATTGATTGGCGACGGTATGGGTCCCGAACAGATCCGCGCGGGCGAGCTGTTTAAAGGCGAAAAGCTGGCGATGCAAAAATTTCCGTATATGACGAAGGTACAAACCAGGTCGGTTACGGGCTTGACGGACTCTGCGGCGGCGGCAACGGCGCTTGCGACGGGTACGCGCACCTCCAATGGGTACGTGGGCAGATACGTTAATACCGCAACGCTAGAAACTACGGATTTGGAAACCATCGTCGACGTTGCGCACGGCTTAGGCAAACGCACGGGCGTAATTGCAACGGAAGAGCTGTACGGCGCAACCCCTATGGGCTTTTCGGCGCACTCGAATAGCCGTAACAATACGGATGAATTGGTAAACTCTGCCGCAACGACGAGCAACGTCAATCTGTTTGCAAGCTATGTTATCGACGCTAAATATCAAGCGGCTTTTACGAATGCAGACTATATCAAGATTGACGACGCGGATATGATTTCCGAATCTACCGAGGATAAAATTTTCGGCAGTTATGCTATTGCGGCGACTTACGAAGCCATGATGGTGGACGGCTCGTTCGTTGCGTTTGACCGTCTTGTTACCGAAGCGCTGGAATATCTTTCCAAGGATGAAGACGGATTTTTCTTAATGGCGGAGGGTTCGCATATCGATCACGGCGGGCACAACAACGATATCTGCTATATGCTAGAGGAGCTGATTGCCTTCGACGATATGGTTGCGGCGGTGTTGGAATGGGCGAAAGACCGCGACGATACGGTGGTCATCGTTACTGCCGACCACGAAACGGGCGGCTTGGAATTGAAAAGTAGCGCGACGCACGAGGCCATAGTTGAAGCGTATGAAAACGGCGGTATAGGAAAATGTTATACGTGGTCGACGAGCGGACATACGAACACGGACGTAAACCTCTATATCAACGGTGCGGATATCGATTTTGCACAATACTCCTTCAAAAACAAAGACCGCATCAAAAACACGGAAGTGTTTGAAATTATGAAAACGCTTATGACGGGCGAAACGACGGCGGAATAAGCAACGGAGCGCGTAGGGCGCAAACCCGCGCAACGCTGACAATATTGGGCTAAAATAAAACGGGGCTGAGAAAAATCAGCCTCGTTTTCATTTGTGATTTGCCTTTAAATAAGCGTTTCGTATTCGGCGTACAACTCGTCGAGCTTGGTTTTAATTTCTTCTAAGCGATTGCATTTTTCCGTCAAGAGGGCGAAGTTGCCCGTTACTTCGGGGTCGGAAAGAGAGGCGTTAAGTTCCTCGTCCTCCGTTTCCAAGGCGGAAATTTCTTCTTCGATTTTCTTAATGCGCGTACGGCGTTTAGCGTCTGCGGCACGTTCTTCCTTGCTACGGTAATATCCGTCTTTTTGTTCGGTGTTTTTAGGGACGATGGGGGCAGGTGCGCGTTGAGCTTCCGTTTTTGCCGCTTTTAAGCTGTTTTTATAGGCGGTGTATTCGTCGTAATCGCCCGTGAACGAGGTGGCGTTTCCGTCCTCTAATTCTAAAATTTTGCCCGCCAAAGCACGGATAAAGTATCTATCGTGCGAAACGAAAAGGAGGGTGCCGTCAAATTCTTTCAGCGCGCTTTCCAAACTTTCGCGCGCCGCCAAATCGAGGTGGTTGGTCGGCTCGTCCAAAATAAGCACGTTGCCGCCCTCGCACTCGAATACGGCAAGGGCAAGTTTTGCCCGCTCGCCGCCCGAAAGCATACGTACTTGCTTATCCATATCCTCGGCAACCAGCCCCGCCTGCGCTAAAATACTGCGTACCTTGGTCTGATCCCAGGAAATATGCCGTCCCCAAAGCTCGCTAAGCACCGTTTCGTTGAGGTTGAGGTTGCCGTGCTCCTGTTCGTAGTAGGCGATTTTGACAAACCGCCCAAACCGTACGGCGGGATTTTTGCCGCGCACAATTTCTTTGATGAGGGTGGATTTTCCCGTTCCGTTATCCCCGATAATCGCGCATTTTTCTCCGCGGGTCAGCGAAAAGTTCGCCTTTTCCAACAATACCTTTTCGCCTGCCGTCAAGCGCAGATTTTCAATTTCCAACACCCGTTCGTACGGCTTTTCCGCGTACGAAAAGACGAAGCGAGGGGGCGTGGGTGGCAAGCACGGCTTTTCGATTAGCTCCATTTTTTCCAAGGCGAGCCTGCGTGATTGCGCCATTTTCGTGGTAGACGCGCGGACGAGGTTTCTGTCCACGTACTCCTGCATATGCGCCCGTTCTTCCTGCTGTTTTTCGTATTCTTTTAAAAGGTGCGACACTTTTTCCGCTTTCAATACCTTGTACTTGGTGTAGTTGCCCTTGAATATTGAAAGGCGCTTGTTTTCCAGTTCGTAAATTTGCGAAACGAGCTTGTCCAAAAAATATCTATCGTGCGAAACGGTCAAAATAGCGCCTTTAAACGCGGAAAGATAATCTTCCAGCCAAAACAGCGTTTTCATATCGAGGTGGTTGGTCGGTTCGTCCAAAATCAAAAGCTCGGGCTCTTCAAGAAGAAGTCGGCAAAGTTTCAGGCGGGTCTTTTCGCCGCCCGACATGGTGCAAATGGGTTGCCCGTACACGCTTTCAAAGCCCATGCCGTTGAGGACTGTGCGGATTTTTACTTCAAAATTATAGCTATCCCTCGCGGCGATGCGGTTATTCAGCGCCTCGTATTTTTGGGATAACGCGCGATACTCTGCGCTATCTTCGTGGCAGAGCGAAATTCTTTCTTCCACCTCGCGAAGGGAATTGATAGCGGAAATATCCTCGCGGAAAATTTCTTTCATTTCCTCGTAAACGGTATTGGACGAATCGTATCCGCCGCTTTGTGCAAGATACCCTATCCGAATGCCGTTTTTGCGGAAAAGAACGCCGCTTTCGGGCTCCAATTCCCCTAAAATCAAGCGGATAAGGGTGGTCTTACCTTCGCCGTTTCCGCCGATAAGTCCAACCCTGCCTCCTTCGTTTAAAGAAAAACAGATATTTTCGAGCAGAGAACCGCCGTTAAAACCGAAATTTAAGTTGTCTGCGGAAATCAACATATACGACCTCGTCAAAATTTGGATAAAATAGGATAATTGCGCCAAAAACCGCGCACAATAACGGTGATGAAAGACCGTAAAAAAATGCTAAATAAAATTCGCGAATGCGAAGCGGAGCTTGTCTACGCCACGCCGTCGAGGGTGGCAAAGCTGACGGGAAAAATCGTCAAGTGGAAAGCGGAGTTATTCGATTAAAAATCCCAAGAGGGGATATATTCCGCGCTACCCGATTCGCGTTCTTGCAAAAACAGCCGTTCGATCCCCAAATCGAAAGCGGTTTGCACCACCGCGCCGTATTCGCGCGCCGTTACCTTGCGGGAAAGCTCGGGAAAACCGTCTATCTCGCCAAAAGGGGTGTATTGGCTCATTAAACTCAAATAAGCGGTTTCGGGCAATTCGCGTTTGAACCATTTGAGGACGGATTTACTGTCCGCGGTGCACAGGGGCATCACCAAATGCCGCACGATACAGCCGGAAAGCATTTTGCCTTCGTCCGTCATTTTTAAAGGCTTGGCGTTTGCCATAAAGGACACCGCCTCGCTCGCCACGTCAAAATAATCTTCCTTGCCTAAATACCGCTTGGAAAGGGCGGCGGAATAAAATTTGAGGTCGGGCAGATAAATATCGATAAAGGGGTCGACGCGTTTAAGCGCGTCGATTTTTTCATAGCTGCCCGTATTGTAAACGACGGGGATTTGGGGACGGTAAAGTTCAAATGCCGCCACCAGGTGCGCGTTGAAATGGGAGGGCGTAACCAACGAAATATTCTCCGCGCCCATATCTTCCAGCTCTTTAAATATATCCGCAAGTTGGGCGGGCGTGATCTCTTTACCGCGTTTCGCGCGCGAAACCTCGTAATTTTGACAGAACCGACAACGCAAGTTGCAACCCGAAAAAAAGATAGTGCCGCTCCCGTTTTTAAAGGAAATGCAAGGCTCTTCAAAGGGGTGTAGATAATATTTTGCGATACGCAATCCCGAAGCGCCGCACGCGCCCACGCCGTTAAGACGGTCTGCACCGCATTCTACGGGGCAAATTTTGCAATTGTTCATCAAATCGCGAAGTTCTGCTTTCATACCCTCATATTATAACACGGTTTTGCGCAATTTGCAAGCGTGCGCCCACGAAATTAGTTGACAATACGCAAAAAAACATATATAATGTACTTCCCGACGTATGCGCAGGCGTTTTTTGCGCGCAAATCCGTGTGGGAACTTTTCCGCAAATCCCAAACGCGGGAAAGAACTATCGTTAAAAAGAGGATTTTTTACATGAAAAAGTTTTTTACCAGTGAAAGCGTTACCGAAGGACATCCCGACAAGGTCTGCGACAACGTCTCCGACGGCATTTTAGACGCGATTTTGGCAACCGACCCGCAAGCAAGGGCGGCAATTGAGTGCGCGGCGGCGTTCGATACGCTGCTTATCATGGGCGAAGTAACCACGACGGCGCAGGTCGATTACGAAAAGACAGCCCGTGAAATCATCAAAGAAATCGGCTATGATTTCGGAACGTTCGCGTTCGATAAATGCAAAATTATTACGGCAATCCACCAGCAGTCCCCCGATATCGCCATGGGCGTAAACGCGTCCTTAGAAAGAAAGACGGAGGGCGGCGACGAGGCTGACCAGCTCGGCGCAGGCGACCAAGGTATGATGTTCGGTTATGCTTGCAGAGAAACGAAGGAATTGATGCCGTTGACCCTTTCCCTTTCCCACAGAATGGCAAAACGCCTTACCACCGTCCGCAAAGACGGCACGCTTAGCTATCTTCGTCCCGACGGTAAAACGCAGGTTACGGTGGAATACGAGGACGGCGTGGCGAAGCGCGTGGATACCGTGGTCGTTTCCACACAGCACGACGCGGAAGTTTCGCAAGCGCAAATCCACGCGGATATTAAAAAGTACGTCATCGACGAAATTATCCCCGCGGAATTGATGGATGAAGACACGAAAATTTACATCAACCCCACGGGCAGATTTGAAATCGGCGGCCCCGAGGGAGATAGCGGTTTGACGGGCAGAAAAATCATCGTCGACACCTACGGCGGAAGATGTGCGCACGGCGGCGGCGCGTTCTCGGGCAAAGACCCCACGAAAGTGGACAGAAGCGCGGCGTATTATTGCCGTTATATCGCCAAAAACCTCGTTGCGGCAGGGCTTGCGGACGAGGTGGAAATTCAAGTTGCTTACGCAATCGGCGTAGCGAATCCCGTTTCCGTATTCGTAAACAGCCACGGCACGGGCAAGCTGAACGACGAACGCCTTGCGGAAATCGTTAAGACGGAATTCGATCTTCGTCCTTACGCCATTATCCGCTCCCTCGATTTGCGTAAACCCGTCTTTAAAAAGACGGCGGCTTACGGGCATTTCGGCTATAAGGGTTTTAGCTGGGAACGCACGGACAGAGTGGATGATTTGAAGAAATACTTATAACGAAACGGGGTGGAACGACAAGGTTAAATTGTCCGTTCTCTTCACCGTATTATTCGAAAAATCGATTAAAAAAATTAACAAAAAATACGTTTGCGCAGTTTGAGGATTTGCTTAAACTGCGCGTTTTTTACCTCAAAAATACCCCCAAAAGCCTCATTTTGTAATATTGGCGCGTTTTATTTTCCTCTTTTTAACGATAGATTTTTTCGTGGATTTTTTTAAATTTTATTAAATAATTATACAAAATGGAGCATAAAATCATTGACAAAGGGAGGCTTAGGTGATACAATATGATATCATATTATAATGTACGCGCGAATATTCAAAAAGGTGATTTGACGGGGGTGGGTAATCGATTTATTCGATTATTCTTCCCCGAAAAAACTATCAAATATTTGGTATAGCGGGTATTATATGCAGTAAAATGCGAATTTTAGTAACCAAGGCGCAAAATCAAAAAAATATTTTTCAAAAAAGGAGAAGGCTTATGTACATCAAAGACGAAGTAAATACGGCAACGGTACGTCGCGTTTATGAAGAATGTAAGCTGGTAATCACGTACTTGACGCAAAACGACGTCATTACGACAAGCACCGACACGGGTGAGGAATACCCCGAAGGGTGGAATTAAGAGGGAGGTACGAAGATGAAATTTTTCAAAAAATTCACGATGAAAAAAGCGCTTTTGACCTGCCTTGCGGTGTTCGCAACCACGTTCTGCGCGGCGTTGGGCGTTAGTTTGTTTAACCCCGTTGCGGCGAAAGCAGATACGCATAGCAATACCGTTTATCAAACGGACGGTGCGTCTGTGCGCGTATTCCAATGGAACGGGAGTACTTACGAAAAAACCGACAGAAAAGGTATTCGTTTCCACGTTGAAATGGGCGCGGGGTACACGGTAAAAAACGGCCCGGTTTTATTTACGAGCGAAACCCACGAAAGAGGTTCGTTTGTTATTGCCGAAGGCTATACGACCAAGACGCTCGTAATTCCCACTCGTTTACTTTCGGGGGATTTAACGTTGGACACCGATAACGTGTTGGCAATCGACACCACCGAGTACTGGTTTACTGACAGCGACGGCAACTGGGAGTCGGTTGCATATATTTACAACGTGCCTGAAGAACGCTACACGGACAACTTTTCGTACAGAGGCGTCGTTTTAAATAGCGCAGGTGAGGTCGTAGCGGAAACCGAGGTTACGGAAAGAAGTTTGACGTGGGTCGCAAAACAGGCGTATAACGATACGGTTAACGGCGATTTCGATTGGGGCACGGACGATAGCGGTACCGACCTTAACGAGACAGCCAAGGGATTAATCAAGGAATATATCCCCACGTACAATATTACGTATAAAGTAAACGGCGCTGAGACGACGGAAGAGGTTTTATGGGGCGACGTACCTCAAAACGTGCCTACTGAAGGCGTAAAGGGCGCTTGGTACGACACGGAAAACAGCGAAGAGGTCAACGTTACTACGGAAATGACGTGGGCAGAAGACCGTACTCTCGTTTTAGAAACGACGACTTCGGAAGATTTTGTGTTAACGGGCGTTGCCGACGAGGATAGCTTTGCGGACGCTAACGGAAACACCTACAGTGGTTTTAAGGTTTTCGCTACGTTACATACGGACGTGTTTGCCGATAAAACGGAAATGGATATTCGCGCCGTAAACGTAGAGCACGTGCGCGGCGGCGAAGTAGTAGACAGCGGCTTCACCTTGCAAGGCGTTTGGACGCTTAAAGAACAGAATAGCCTTGGCGAATGGCAAATGCGTTTGTTCTTCGCGTTTGACAGCGACAACGGCGCGAAGCTTGCAAGCGGCGACCAAATCGTAATCAAAGGCGATTCCGTATTCTATTACGACGGCGTTATGTATAAATTGACGGAAGATTACGCCATCGACTATACGCTGGTAAACGACGCGGAATCTTACGGTATTTTCTTGGGGTATTTGTATAACTCCGACGTAAAAGAAATTACCAACTGCGCCGAAGATAATACGGGCAATAATGGAGCCCCCAATGAATATACGATTCGTGTAGAATTTTACGACGACGTCATGATCAACGGTGAGTTCACCTTTGAATTTGGCACGAATGAGGACGGAAGCGAAATTGACAAAACGGCTTACCCTTGTCCCGTGTTTATTAGATGCGGTGAAGACGATAGCAAGCTGATTCCCGTTTCCGGCGGTAGATATTATTGGAACGAAGGCGAGCACAAGATTTTGGAATTGATCGGCGCTGGCGACTATGAAAACAAGGTATTCGGTTGGCATAGCGGCGACGAGTTGATTGCCGCTCCTCGTACTATCGTGAAGCAAAACGGCGGCTATTATATATTCCAAGACCAAATGTACGCTTATTTCTTACTGAGCGGTGTAATTGACAAGTGGAACACGGCGCTTGGCGACTGGGTTGTCGGTGAGGAAGTGGCGCAATATGCAACGAGTGAATTTGAGGCGCAAGGTACGGTTACGGCAATTAACGACAACGGTGTTGCAGAAAACGAAATTCGTATCAATACGGCAAATCACTGGTTCCCCGAAAGCGCAAAAGTAAATATGCTTACCGCTGAAAACATGTCGGAGACAGCTCCTTATGCGGTATACCGTACTGCGGCGGACGGAACCGTTACCGAAGTAGAGAAAATAAGATATCACGGTACGTCGAAAGACGCAGGCGGTTATCATCAAATCCTTGGGTTCTGTGACGCAGGCGACTTTACGGTAGGCGATATCGTTACGATTGCGGCAGGCACGCGCTTCTGGTTGGGTACGGAGTATTACACCGTTACGGAAGAAATTACCTATTATTATAACGGCAACTTCTGGGCTCAAAACTTTGACGCAAGCACGATGGGCGAGTTGTCTTCGGCAAGCTTTGAACAACGTGCGCATAACCAAGGCGCCAGTGAAGTTCGTATGTACTTCACAGCCCCTTTGGAAGGCTACACGACGGTAGATAATGCGTTCGATGATTTGCAGCTTGGCGTAGGTAGTATTACGTTAAACGGCACACCGTTTACCTACGTTAGATATCAACGTTGGGACGCAAGTTCCACGTGGCTTTCTTTTGGCGGCACGGACATGATTGGTAAAATCGCGCTTGGCGATACTATCGTTATTGAAGAAGGCACGACGATTTGGTCTGCGAATAACGTTGCTTATAAATTCACGGAAAAGGTAGAATGGATTTATTCTGCTAATCCTAATGACGCAAATCGTAATTGGTCGCGTGTACACGGCGGCGTTACGGTAAGCGCAACGGCGGATAATGCAACGGTTAGCGGCGCGGGCACGTTTGCGGTTGGCGAAACGTACACCTTAAACGTAGCGCCTGTAGGCGATTACATTATCTCTTCCGTAATCGTGAACAGCGAAGAATTGCCTTTGAACGCAAACAATACTTATACCTTCACGGTAGAACAATCGAACGTAATTGAGGTACAAACGGTTGTAGGGCATAAGGTATATTTCACAGTTCCCGAGGGCGCAGCGATTAGCGTAGATGGCAACGCAGTTGCCAACGGCGGTTTCGTTGCGGTAGCAAGCGGTGATGCGCTTACCTTCTCGGTTGCGGCAAGCGAAGGCTATAAGCTCACGGGAGTAATGGGCGCAACAGACAACGGCGACGGTACGTATACGGTAAGCAACGTAACGGCAAATGTGACGGTTACGGTTTCGGTTGAAAAATTGTATAAAGTAACGTATTCGGGTGAAAACGTAAGCATTAGCGCAGACGTAGCAGACGGCACGTGGGTAGACAACGGCACGAAGGTTACGTTTACTATCGGGGTAGACACCGGTTATACGCTTATCAACGTAGAGAATGCAACCAAGATAGACGCAACTACTTACACGGCAACGGTAAACGGCGCAGACCTTGAAGTTAAGGTAAATGCAAAGGCAAACGATGCATTTATAGATCTTACAGAAAGACTTTCTATGGAAGATAGAACGTCTTGGGGCGCGCATGATGGCGAAGTATATCTTGGCTTGTTGGATACGGGCATTACGAATACCGTAACCAATGA
Organism: Clostridia bacterium; assembly: GCA_017468085.1. Classification (GTDB taxonomy): domain Bacteria; phylum Bacillota; class Clostridia; order Christensenellales; family Borkfalkiaceae; genus Scatosoma. The sequence continues at coordinate 29,495 of JAFUJR010000026.1, forward strand.
AAATGGTTCAACGAGCACAAACCACTATTTCAATACTTCTGTAAATGATACCTGGTACGTAGGCAACGAAGCGCCTATCACGGCAAACAACGGCGTGGATATTATGGAATATATCTACGTAAACGGCGTATCCGCAAGAAAATTGATTACCGACAACGCAAACGGCGTTAGAGGCGCGAACTCCTGTAGTTGTTGGCTTTCCAACTCTGCGGCATATCCCGTATACGTAGAAACGACCAACGGCAGTGGTTTGATGATGAGATTGGCGAAGGCTGTATACGGTACCGAATTTACGGTTACGATTAAGGCAGGTTTCACGATTACGAACGCGAATAGCGATTTGGTTGCAGTAACGAAAGATATTAACTTTAACTACACAAGCGGCACGATTAGCAAAGAAGTTATTACTTCTCAATACACTGTAGCTTTGGACGGCGTAACGGCAGGCGCAACCGTAACGGCAAACGGCGAAGCTGTTTCCAACGGCGCAACGGTGGCTGAAGGCACGGAAATCACCATCACGCCGAGCGAAGCATATAACGTAAGCTCTGTAACGGTAAACGGCGAAGCGCTTACGGCAAACAACGGCGTTTACACCTTCACCTTGTTGAAGGATTCTACCATTAACGTTTCGGCAACAATTAAGACGTATACGGTAACGTTGACGAATGATTCCACAAAAGCAACCGTAAATGATGTTAGCGATAATATGACGATTACGCACGGTCAAACGTATTCGTTCACGGTAAGCGCGACAAGCGGTTATGCGCTTACGTCGGTTACGATTAACGGCGAAGAACAAGGCACGGGCGGTTCGTACAGCTTCACGGCAAGCGGCGCGACCCCTATCGTTGTAACAGCAAAGAAACTTTATGCGGTAACGTGGAGAAATCCTACGGGCGCAACGATTAGCGTAACGGCAAACGGCAACCCAGTTAACAGCGGTGATACGGTTGTGGAAGGTACTTCCATTTCCGTAACGGTAAAGGCAAGTAGTGGCTATCGTTTGGATACTGTTTCGGGTATTGGAAGTGTAAGCATTGATAAAACCCATGCAACAGCTAATACGTTTAACTACACGGTAAATGACGCAACGTCTATTTCCGCAAAGACGGTGAAGATGTATCAAATCACGTGGACGGAAGGCAACTTTACTATATCCGGCGTAACCAACGGCGGTTGGTATGATGATAATAGTACGCATTCTGTAAAGGTTGCCCCGGCGTCAAATCATGCGATGACAAGTATTACAGTCAACGGCGGTAGCAACGTTGGTGGTTCTACTTATATGACGGCGGAACAAGATATCACTGTGACGGTAAGCGGTAAAACGGCAACGATTGTCGTTTCCACCGAGGCATATCCTACGATTAAGATTAATCCGAATAATGCAACGGTTACGTTGAATGGCGAGAGCTATACTTCTAGCACTAGTGTACAACTTCCTAAAGGTTCTCATACCGTAACGGTTGCGGATAGAACTAGTGGACTCACGACTTATACTGTTACAAATGTAAGCATTTCGGGTAGCGTATCTGGTGATACTACTGGTACGGCGGCGGGTGATTATTCTATCACAATTAGTGGTGACGTTACGATTGAGATTACTACGAGTGATGGCGGCGGCTGTCTTGTTGAAGGCACGCTTGTAACGCTTGCAGACGGCAGCAAGAAAGCAGTGGAAGATTTGAAGGCTGGCGATATGTTGGTTGTATTCAATCATGAAACTGGTAAATATGACGTAGCACCTTTGCTTGTAAATACGCACGCAACGGCTGCAGCTGACTACTACACGGTAATTAGCTTGTACTTCTCTAACGGCGAAGTCTTGAAGATTGCTGACGAACACGCAGTATTTAGTAAGACGGCAAATAAGTACGTATATATCAATGCGGACAACGCATACGAGTTTATCGGGCATGAATTTGTTTCGTCTGTATATGAAAACGGTGAAGTCGTAACCAAGCTTGTAACGTTGGATAACGTAACGATTACGGAAGAATATACGCGTATTTTCACCCCTGTAAGCGTATGGCATATGAACGTTGTTGCGGATAATATGTTGACGCTTTCGGGTAGAACGGTAAACTTCTTTGAATATGATGAAACGATGAAGTACGACGAAGCAAAAATGCAAGCGGATATTGAAAAATACGGCTTGTACACGTATGAAGACTTTGCGGATTGCGTATCCGAAGAAGTGTTCAATGCATTTCCCTTCAAATACTTCAAGGTGGCAATCGAAAAAGGTGAATATACTATGGAAGAATTGATGTTCTTGTTTAGCGAATACAACGAGAGCGATTCCGAAAAGTAATATTCCTAACAACTAAAAACAGCCCTCGCGGAGAAATCCGCGAGGGCTATTTTTTGTGTGAGACCGAGTTAAGGCGCATTTGTCATACCAACCGAGCGAAGCGAGTGGAGCGTATCTCAAAAAAAGTGAAAAGGTAAAAATAAGACAAGAGATACACTCGATTTGCCTACGGCTCACTCGGTACGACAAACAGTGGGTTGTATCAGTATGACAAATAGTGGTTTGCGCATTGGGCAATAAAAGGGGGGCGGATATGCTTGAACGCATACCTGCCCCCGTCTTTTTATATTTTTTACAGTAAAACTACCCCTTTTTCTCGGCAGATTTTTTTCGTTTCTTCGTCCCACAGGGAAACCTGCACCTCGCCAATGTGCGCCTTGCCAAGTAGCAACATAGAAAGCCTACTTTGCCCGATACCGCCGCCTATGGTGAGGGGCAATTCGCCCGCAAGCAACGCCTTATGGAAAGGTAATTCTCTGCGTTCGTCCGCGCCCGCTTTTTTCAACTGTTCGTCGAGGGCTTTTTCGTCTACGCGAATACCCATAGACGAGATTTCCATCGCGCAGCCAAGCGCGTCGTCCCAAAACAGAATATCGCCGTTGAGCTTCCAATCGTCGTAGTCGGGCGCGCGGTTGCCGTGCGGCTTGCCCGATTGCAACTTATCCCCAATCTGCATAACAAACGCCGTCTTGTGTTCCTTTACAAACTCGTGTTCGCGCGCTTCGGGGGGAAGGTAGGGATAGAGATTTTCCAGCTCCTGCGCGGTGATAAAGGTAACGGCGCGGGTCAGCTTTACGTCGATTTGCGGATAGCGGCATTTGAGATAATCGAGGGTGTCGCATATCGCGCCGACAATGCCTTGCACTACCTTTTTAAGGTAGTCCTCCGTCCGCGTTTCGCGCGTGATGATTTTTTCCCAATCCCACTGGTCGGTGTAAACGGAATGCAGGTTGTCCATTTCCTCGTCGCGGCGGATGGCGTTCATATCCGTATACAAGCCTTCGCCCGCGGAAAAGCCGTAGGCTTTCAGCGCCATGCGCTTCCATTTTGCAAGGGAATGCACGACGACGGCGTCCTTGCCCGTTTCCTTTAAGTCGAAACGGACGGGGCGCTCTACGCCGCTCAAATCGTCGTTTAAGCCCGTGGCGGGGTCAACGAAGAGGGGGGCGGAAACGCGTTTTAAGTTGAGGGCAAGACACAACCGCTCCTCAAAGGTGCGCTTTAAAATGCCGATGGCGGTTTGCGTGTCGTACATGCCGAGGGTAGAAGCGTACCCGTCGGGGATATATATTTTGCTCATAATAGCCTGCCAAGTGATAAAATTTTTATTAGTATAGCACAGTGTGGGATAAGTTGTCAAATAAATTGCAAGCATAGCTTGCGTGAATTGAAATCTGCGGTTTCGTCCGCAATTCGTTACGGTTATAAATTATGCGTTTTTCTGCTTAAACGTTCTAAAAACGGGTATAAATAGAGTATAAAATACTCTTTCGGCATTTTACGGCAGGATTTTGCCGTATTTTTTTGGATAAACCGTGTAAAAACGCTTTGATTTTTAGCGGAAATATTGTACAATGTATAATGACGATAAAATGCCGTATTGTAGGCAGTTGTCTTAGTTGAGCAAAATAAACATTCGGAGTTATCGAAATGGGATTGATTAAGTTTTTAATGGGTGGCGACGCCAGAAGAAGCCTTAAAAAGCTGAACAAAATGGCAGACCAAGTAGAAGCGCTTGAACCGAAATATCAAGCAATGGACGACGAAACGCTGAAAGCGCAGACGAACGTGTTGAAAGAACGTCTTAAAAACGGCGAAACGTTGGACGATATTTTATACGACGCTTACGCGGCGCTCCGCGAAGCGGCGAAGCGCGTCCTCGAAATGCGCCACTTCCGCGTACAGATTATCGGCGGTATTTGTTTGCATCAAGGACGTATTGCCGAAATGCGTACGGGTGAAGGTAAGACCCTCGTTTCCACCCTGCCTGCATATTTGAACGCGCTCTCGGGTAAGAGCGTACACATCGTTACCGTCAACGATTACCTTGCAAAGCGAGACGCAGAATGGATGGGTAAGGTGCATAAATTTATGGGACTCACCGTCGGCGTTGTCGTGCCCGGCATGGACGACGACCAAAAGCGCGCGGCTTATAAGTGCGATATCGTATACGGCACGAATAACGAGTTCGGCTTCGATTACCTCCGCGACAACTTGAAAACGGACCTTTCTAAGATGGTGCAGCGTGATTTGACGTTTGCCATCGTGGACGAAGTCGACTCCATTTTAATCGACGAAGCGAGGACCCCCCTCATCATTTCGGGTAAAGGCGAAAAGTCCTCCGATTTGTACGTGCGCGTGGATAAGCTCGTCCGTACCTTTGACGGCGGTTTCGACGACGAGCTGAAAGAAGCGGAAGACGCGGCTTATTTAGAGCAAAAGAAAAACAAGAAAAACAAGAAGAACAAAAAGGTTGTGGAAGATACGGACGACGAGGAAGACGAGGAGTTTGTAGACTACACCAAGATGACTTTGGAAGAACAGGCAAACTACGAAGCGGAGCTTGCGGAAAAACGCGCGCAGGCTTTGGCGAACGCGCCCGAGGGTAAGAAATCCTTGGCGGCGGCAAGAGCTTGGGATTACATCATCAACCGCAAAGAAAAGACGGTAGAGCTTACCGAAAGCGGCGCGAAGAAAGCGGAAAGATTTTTCCACATCGACAACATTGCGGAAATCGAACACGCTGACCTCAACCACCACATTCAGCAAGCGCTCAAAGCGCACAAGCTCTTTAAACTGGACGAAGATTATATCGTGCAGGATGGTGAAGTCGTTATCGTAGACGAATTTACGGGTCGTCTTATGATCGGCAGAAGATACTCCGACGGCTTACACCAAGCCATCGAAGCGAAGGAAGGAGTGGAGGTCCGCAGTGAAAATAAGACGTATGCAACCGTAACCTTCCAAAATTATTTCCGTTTATATTCCAAACTTTCGGGTATGACGGGTACGGCAAAGACGGAAGAAGCGGAATTTAGAACGATTTACTCCCTCGACGTTGTGGAGATCCCCACCAACCGTCCCGTACAGCGTAAAGATATTCCCGACAGAGTATATAAGACGAACAACGGCAAAAAACGCGCCATTGTAGAAGAAATCATCAAGCGCCACGAGGCAGGTCAGCCTATCCTCGTAGGTACGTCGTCCGTTGATAAATCGGAAGAAATTTCCCGTTTGCTCGTTCGTAACGGCGTTAAGCATAACATTTTGAACGCGAAGAACCACGAACGCGAAGCGGAAATCGTTGCGCAGGCAGGTAGATTCGGCGCGGTTACCATCTCCACCAACATGGCTGGCCGCGGTACGGACATCTTGCTGGGCGGCAACCCCGAATATTTGGCGAAAAAGCGTCTGCGTGAAGAGGGTGCAAGCCACGAGGATATCGAGCTTGCAACGAGTATGTATATTACGGAAATCCCCGAAGAAATCGCGGCTCTCCGTGAAAGATATAAAGAAGTTTACGCTTACTACAAAAAACAGACGGACGAGGAAAAGGCGAAGGTTATCGAGGTGGGCGGCTTGTGTATCATCGGTACGGAACGTCATGAATCTCGCCGTATCGACAACCAGCTCCGTGGCCGTGCAGGCCGTCAAGGGGACGTGGGTATGTCCGTGTTCTATCTTTCGCTTGAAGACGATTTGGTACTCCGTTTCGGCGGCGAACGTATGAAAGCGATGTATAACGCATTCGGAATCGACGAGGATACCTGCTTGGAATCGAGAATGCTTTCGAACGGTATTGAAAACGCGCAGAAAAATATCGAGGGCAGAAACTTCGGTATCCGTAAAAACGTATTGCAGTACGACGACGTTATGAACAAACAGCGTTTGGTCATGTACGAAGAACGTATGAACGTTTTAAAGGGCGGCAACGTACACGACCAAGTGGTGAAATATATCCCCGATTACGTGGCGGATACGGTTGCTTCGGCGGTGAATATCGACGCCATGCCCGAGCTCTGGAACGAAGCCGAGCTCAACGCGGCGTTGGAAGCGAAAATTTTACCCGAGGGCACGAACTACGTTACGCGCGAACGTTTGATGAAGTGGGATTACGAAACCGCGCTCCGCAAAATTACCAATAAAGCGGTTAAAGAGTACGAAAATAAGATTGAAGAGTTGAAAGAATTCGGCGTGGATTTCTACGCGCTGGAACGCAGAATCCTGCTTATGACGGTAGATAGAAACTGGATCGACCACATCGACGCGATGGATCAGCTCCGTAAAGGTATCAGCCTCCGCGCCTACGGTCAAGTCGACCCCGTCATTTCCTATAAGCAAGAGGGCTACGAGATGTTCGACGAGATGATACAGCGTATTCAACGCTCGACCATCAGCGTGCTTTTGAAAATGAAGATAGAAATGCGTCCTGCGCAGCCTGCGCCCGCACAGCCCGCACAACCTGCGGCGCCTGCACAAAGCGCACAGCCCGCACAACCTGCGGCGCCTGCACAAAGCGCACAGCCCGCGAAGCCTGCGGCAAGACCTTTCCGTCGTCAAATGCCCGTTCCTCTGTCGAATATGTCCTCGTATAACGAGAGAGTAGCGGCGGAAGAGGCGGCAAGAAAAATGCAAGCGGCACAAAAGCCCAACCTTGCGGTTTTGGCGAATAATATCCCCGCAGAGCAACCCTCGAAGCCCGAAGAAAAAAAGGACGAGTAACGCCGATAGAAGGAAAACATCCATATGTTTAAAGCAGACGATTACAGATTAAAAATACAAGGTATGCGCAATATTTTGAAAGAAGCGGAATACGCTTTGGATATCGAGCATTTGCGCCCCCGCCTTGCAGAGCTTGAAAAGGAGCAGGAAAACCCTGACGTTTGGCAGGATTTAGAGCGTTCCACCAAGATAGGCAAGGAAATTGCAGGTATCCGCAACAAAATCAACGCATACGAAAAGGGCGCAAACGCCCTTTCCGACGCGGAGGACGTTGTAGACCTCATTGAAGAAACGGAGGACGAAAGCCTGATCCCCGAACTGGACGAAATGCTTTCGACGGCGGAAAAAGATATTGAAGATATGCGTATCCGCGCCATTTTGAAAGGGCAGTACGACAACCACAACGCTATGCTCACCCTGCACGCAGGGGCAGGCGGTACGGAGGCTTGCGATTGGTGCCAAATGCTTTACCGTATGTATTGCCGTTATTGCGAAAAGATGGGCTTTAAGGTGTACGAGCTTGACCGAGAAGCCGGCGACGGCGCAGGTTTTAAGAGCGTAGACTTCCGCGTAGAGGGCGAAAACGCGTACGGGTATTTGAAAGCGGAAATGGGCGTACACCGCCTCGTCCGTATCTCTCCCTTCGACGCGAATAAACGCCGTCAAACGTCCTTCTGTTCCTTAGAGGTCATGCCCGAGGTTGAGGACGACGACGAGGTGGAAATCAACGACGACGATATCCGTATCGATATTTACCATTCGGGCGGCGCAGGCGGTCAAAACGTAAACAAGGTTGCTTCCGCCGTGCGTATCACCCACTTCCCTACGGGTATCGTGGTGCAATGTCAAAACGAGCGTTCACAGCTCCAAAACAAGGCGATGTGTTTTGCGATGCTCCGTTCTAAGCTGTTGGAAAAGAAAATCGAACAGCGTCAAGCGGAAGCGCAAGCCATGAAAGGGGACGTAAAGAAAATTGAGTGGGGTTCGCAAATCCGCTCTTACGTATTCTGTCCGTACACCCTCGTCAAAGACCATCGCACGGGCTACGAAAAAGGGGACGTGCAGTCGGTTATGGACGGCGAATTGCACGGCTTCGTCATCGATTATTTGAAGAAATCCTAACAAAAAAAAGCGCGAAGCGGCGGCGAATGCCGCCGCTTTAAACAACGATTTACAAGGTGCAACGTATGTATAATCCGTTACAAAACGTAGATACAACCAAATCCGAGCCGATTATCCTCGGCATCGAATCCTCGTGCGACGAAACGGCGGCGGCGGTCATTCGCGGCAGAAAAATTCTGTCCGACGAAATCGCTTCGTCCGCAACGGTGCAGGCGCAGTTTGGCGGCGTCGTGCCCGAAATTGCCTCGCGCGCGCACACGGACGCGATTGCTGAGGTGGTGGAGCGCGCAGTGAAAAACGCGGGGATCACCTATGCGGACGTCGACGCGATTGCCGTTACTTACGGCGCGGGCTTGCTCGGCGCGTTGCTCGTGGGGGTATCCTTTGCCAAAGCCTTAGCGTACGCATTGAATAAACCCCTCATTGCCGTCAACCATATCCGCGGTCATTTGGCGGCGGCGTATTTGGATTCGCCTACATTAAAGCCCCCGTTCGTTACCTTGCTTGCAAGCGGCGGTCATACGGCGGTTTTGTATGCAAAATCGGACGCGGAGTTTGAAATCCTCGGCGCGACGCTGGACGACGCGGCAGGGGAGGCGTTTGATAAGGTGGCGCGTGTGTTGGGCTTGAAATATCCCGGCGGACCGAATATAGAAAGATGCGCGCAGGACGGAAAGGATACCGTGCCTATGCCCAAAATGTTGAAAGGGGGCGGCGGATATAACTTTTCGTACAGCGGTTTAAAGACGGCGGTCATCAATTATTGCCACACCAAAGCGCAAAAAGGGGAGGGCTTTTCCAAGGCGGACGTTGCGGCGTCCTTCCAAAAGGCGGCGGTGGACGTGCTTGTGGAAAAGACGGTGGAAGCGGCACTCGAAAAAGGGGTTTCCGTCGTAACCGCAGGCGGCGGCGTAGCGGCGAACACCTATCTTCGCACGAGCTTAAAGGCGGCGTGCGATAAATACAATTTGACTTTGATTTTGCCCGAAAAGCGGTACTGTACGGACAACGCGGCGATGATTGCGTCCGAGGGGTTGGTGCAGTTTAAGCTGGGTAATTTTGCGGATATGACCTTGACGGCAAAAGCGTCCATTCCTTTGGCGGCGACCTTAGAAACGGTGCAGAGCCGCGCGGCAAAAAAGGCGGAGGCGTAAGCAATGCGTGAATTTTTAGAGCATACGTGGGAGTTTTTCCTGCACGCCTTAGAGGATACCGCGCCGATGTTGCCGTGGATATTGGTGCTGTATATCGTTATACAGCTTATCGAAAGTAAGGCGGATTTAAAAAAGATAGGACGGTTGGGCAGTAAATTGGGCCCGCTCGTCGGATCGGCTACGGGCTTGATACCGCAATGCGGGTTTTCCGTGATGGCGGCAAAGTTTTTCGAACAGAAATATATCACGCTCGGCACGCTGTTCGCAATTTTTATGGCGACGAGCGACGAGGCGTTTATCATTATGCTATCCTCGGGCGAGGGAGCGGTATACGTTCTGCCGATGGTGGCGATAAAAATCCTTGTCGGCGTGGCGGTTGGCTATGCGACGGACGGGTTGATGCGCCTCATTGGGCGTAGGCAGGTATGCGCTCAAATGCCAAATACGGCAAACGGAGCGCCCACGACCACCCACGAAATTTTTATGCAGAGATTTTTAGAGGAGCGCGAGGTAGAGGCAAATTGCTCGTGTGGCAGAAGCCACGCAGGCGAAGGACCTTGGAAGCAATATTTGCTCTATCCCTTGTTGCATACTTTAAAAGTGGCAGGGTTTATCTTCCTCGTCAACTTTATTTTGACGGCGATTATCCACTCGGTAGGCGAGGACGTTTTCGTCGAGTTTATGCACGGAAATCTGTTCTTACAGCCTTTTGTAACTTGCGCCGTAGGGCTTATCCCCAACTGCGCGTCCTCCGTCGTTATTACAGAAACTTTTTTAAGCGGAGGCATTTCCTTCGGCTCATGCGTGGCAGGGCTTTGCGCCAATGCGGGGATGGGGTTCGTCGTGCTTTTGAAGAACGTGCGGAAGTGGAAACGCAACTTGATTATGATTGCGGCTTGTTATCTTATTGCGGTTGCCGTGGGAATGATCGTCAATCTGCTTGGTGTGGTAATTTCCTTTACTTGGTAAAAAAAATTTCGTCAATGCGTTTAATGTGCGGCGGTTTTGCGTTATAAATATTTAGGACGAGGGGCGAAGAACGCCCAAAGGAGCATAAATTATGCAAGAAGCAGTTGTAAAAGGTTTGTTGGACGGCGCGCTTTGCGTCGAGCTTTCCGGAGATATCGATTTAGGGAATGCGGAGGAATTTTACGCCGTCGTTTCTCAGGCGTATGCGCAAACGCCCGCAAGTTTACATTTTGATTGTGTGAACTTGAACTTTATCGACAGCACGACCTTGGGCACGTTTGTAAAAATACTTAAAATGGCAAAGACGGACGGAAACGGCTTGCGGCTTTCCGGTTTACAACCCAAAATCAAGAAGCTGTTTTTGATTTGCGCGCTTGATTCTATTATGGAGATAGAATAAGATGGAAAAGTTTTTAATCACTTTGCCCTTGACGGGCGAATATCTTACGACGGTTCGTTTGACGACGGGCGGGCTTTGTGCGCTGGTCGGTTTTAACGTGGACGAAACGGAGGATTTTAAGGTGTGCGTTACCGAAAGCCTGCTTATTTTAAAACGGAACGGATACGCTACGGCGAGCATTACGTTTACCGTGGGGGAGACGCTCCGTTGCCAAATCGTGGGCGTTGGTGCGCGCGGCGAAAAAGCGGATTCGTTTGAGGACGGCATTTCCAGCGCTTTGCTTTCCGCGTTGGTAGGGAACGTAGAGTTTACGAAAGAGCAAGATATTGTTACGGGAATTGTGTTTGAAGGCTGATAAATGATGACGGACGAGAAGATGAGCGAGTTATTTGCGCGCTATAAAGAAACGGGCGACGTTGCCGTCCGCAATCAAATTGCGGAAAAATATCTTTACATAGCCGACATTCTCGCAAAAAAATTTACGGGGCGCGGTGTAGAATACGACGACTTACGGCAAGTCGCCGCGCTTGCGCTTGTCCGCGGGATTGACCGCTTCGACCCCGATATGGGTATGCAATTCAGCACCTTCATCACTCCGACGATCACGGGCGAAATTAAAAATTATTTCCGTGATAAATCGCGTATGGTCAAGCTGCCCAGACGGCTTGGGGAAATCAGTTCGGCTGTGAAAAAATTTGCCGATGAATACGCGGCGAAAGCGGGAGGGAAGCCGAGTGTGCGGGAGATCGCTAAGGCGCTTTCCCTTTCGGAAGAAGACGTAGTGCAGGCTTTGGAAATCGGCGGTACGCTTTCCCTGGACGGCATGGCGGCGGACGGCGACGGGGAGAATGACCGCTCCCTTTACGCTTTGCTTGCAGGGGACGAGGAGGCGTATGAAAAATTTGAAACCAAGGAAACCTTGAGGGCGGCGATGCGTGATTTCTCGGATACGGAAAAAGCGCTTGTCAAATTTCGTTACGTAGACGAATTATCGCAAAGTGAAACGGCGAAACGGTTGGGCGTCTCGCAAATGTTTGTATCGCGTATGGAGCGCAAACTTTTGGAAAAACTGCGAGATAAACTCAAGGACGCGTTTTAAAACGAGGTGGGACGATGATATTCAAGATTGAAAATTATCTTGCCTTACGGGAGGCGACGGATCGGCTTTGCGCTTTCTTACTCGCGGAAAAGGTCGACGAGGAGAGGGCTTTCGATTGCAAACTTATCGTGTATGAGCTGATTGGGAACGTGCTTAAACACGCAGACGGGGGCGCGACGCTGTACGGCGAGGTATCGGACGGATTGGTACGGTTAAAGCTCGTGGCGGCAAAGCCTTTTTGCCCGCCGAATACGACGGCGTGCGCGGACGTGTTTGCCGAGCAGGGCAGAGGGCTGTTCTTAGTAGAAAAGCTGTGCGAGGAGCAAACTTTCACCTCCGAGGGAGAATGGATTATTACGATTAAAAGCAAATAAAAGACGGAACAAACGTGATATGCACCCCAAAAGTTAGACAAACTTTTGGAGGTGCATATTTTTTATGAGAAAGAAAGGTACAAAGAACAAATTTTACTCGCCAGAATTTAAAATATCTGTTATAATGGATATGCGAGAAAATCATTTATCTTACAG
>JAFUJR010000027.1 GCA_017468085.1 Clostridia bacterium
GTCGGCGACGGCAGGGCGGAAATTTCGGCGGGCGTTAATATGGGCGCGTTGACGATTGGAAGATTGCCTAAGACGGCAACGCGTCAAAGAGAGTTGCAAAAGGGCTTGGGCGTACATATTCTCGTGGAAGATTATACTTCAGATGAATTGATGGCTTTGATGAAAAAAGAGTAGCGAGTTCTTACAATCCGTGGCTGATAAGCCCGAGGGCTCTTACCGTTTCCAAAACGTTGCGTTGCCTCACCGTGGTGGACAATATTTTGACGGCATGAGTACGCACAATACTTGCGTTAAGGAATATAAAGGCAAGTTTTATCTTTACTATATGGGTACGACGGGCGGGGATATTCCTACATTTTTACAGGCCGTTTCTGTACAATATGGAGAGGAAACTTGGGATAGGAAACGTATTATACGTTTGTTGCATTTTACATACAAAGTATGCCCTTAATGAAGGATAAATTTGGGGGCAATTTGTGGGGTAAATAGTGGAATGGATACAAAAACGCCCGTTTTTGAATATTGGTACGAGCCTCTGACTCCGTCATCCATAATTGAATGGCGAAGTTACTTTAAACCACGATATTTGATATGTAAAAATGTGCATTGAGTTCGAGTGAGCAACGCTTGCGTTGTTCATTTTCTAATTGATTTTTTTAGAATTTATGCGAGAAATTATTTGCAAAAAAATTCTAATTATGATAAAATGATCGATAGTGAGTAGTCGAAAGGCGTAAGTCCAGCTAAAGTTGGACTTGCGCTATTTTTTTGTCTTGGAGGTATAAAATGACAGAAAATAAAATGGGGACTAAAAAAATCAGTAGATTGATATGGTCGATGGGCTTGCCTATGATATTATCAATGGTCCTGCAAGCGTTGTATAACGTTGTCGATACGATGTTCGTTATCAATATGGGGGAAGAAGGCGCACTTGGAAATCTCGCGCTTTCGGCGGCGTTTCCCGTTCAAATATTGATGATTGCAATCGGCGTTGGTTCAGGCGTCGGTATTAACGCTATGCTTTCCAAAAATCTTGGCGAAGGAAACAAAAAAATCGTAAATAAAATTGCAGGAAACGGGATTTTTTTAATCGGTGTTTTTTATGTAATTTTCCTTTTGTTCGGGTTGTTTTTGGCAAAACCCTATATGCGCTTAATGTCGGATAATGAAACCGTCGTTGAAATGGGAACGGAATACTTGATGATATGTTGTTGCATTTCTATCGGCTCAATCGGTTTTGCAATAGCGGAGCGTTTCTTAATGGCAACGGGGAAAACGTTGTTTTCTATGATTTCACAGGTCGCAGGCGCGCTGACGAATATCGTTCTCGATTACGTATTTATCTACCCTTTGCAAATGGGCATTGCAGGTGCGGCGTATGCGACTGTCATAGGTCAAATCGTATCGTTTTTACTCGCTATGATATTGCATTATACTACAAATAAAGAAATCGACGGCAACCCCAAATATATTCAGCCTGAATGGCGTATCATTAAAAATATTTATAAAATCGGATTTCCCGCATTTTTAATGCAAGGTATGCTTGCACTTATGATGTTTGGGGTGCTTTTGATTATCGGTACAATAGACGATATTTATACCGTCAATTTGCTGTCGGGGAGTTACGGCATTTACTATAAATTAATGCAAACCGCATTGTTTGCGGCGTTCGGTTTATCAAATACTTTGATTTCCATAACTTCTTATAATTACGGTATGAAAGATTATACGAGAGTAAAAGAAACGATAAAATACGGTATTATAAGTTCGCTGATCGTAACGGCTGTTTTAACGATTTTTTATCAAGTTTTGGCAAATCCGATTTCCAACCTATTTGCGCTTACAATCGAAGAATCGTCCATTGTCGCAAAGAGCGATATAATAAAAATGTGTCAGCTTGCTTTGCATATAGCGACAATCGGCTATATTTTTATGGGTTTCAGCGTTGCGATTCAAGGTGTTTTGCAAGGCTTTAACGAAGTGTATTCGCCTTTGATAATTTCGGCGTTACGTTTAATCGTTTTGGTTTTGCCGATAGCGTTTTTATTTACTTTAAGTCCGAATGTTTCCACGCTTATATGGTGGACGTTCCCGATAGCAGAAGTCATAACGGCGATAGTGTCGTATTTCTTATTAAGGCTGTCTATAAAAAAGAACTTGGTAGATATAGCAATCTAAAAGTTCTAATTTAGGTTGGTTAAGATTCGCCAATAAATCCCTAAACCGAACGTGGTCCGGTTTAGGGATTTTGCTTTGTTTGGCTCGTACGGGTCGACTTGGTTCTATGGTTTGCGCGCGGCAAGTTATTGCCGACGCCCTGCCGAGAGGGGCTTCGTTTGCGGGCTTTCGCAGATACCCGTACGGGGTACATTTATTGTAAAATGAAAAAATGTCTGCCCCACCCATGTACGCGTTGAAATGAAAAATTTAATAAAAATTAACGGCGGTTTTGCGTTTAAAATAAGCGCGAAAGCCGCCGTTTTTTCAGTCTTTAAGTTGGTAAGTTAGTAAGTAAAAATAGGACGGCACCAAAACCTAAGCGCCGCAGGTACGCTCGCAAAAGTCAAGGCGTCGTCAAATCCTCTTTCGTTGATGAATAATATAGTCAGCATTTTATAAAATGCTTATTAATTTTTATTCTGTGGTTTCAGAGTCTAAAGTTTTTTTTATTGGTTTATTTGTTCGGTATCAATTTTCCAGTGGCGGAACAGAGCTTTTAGGTAGATTGATTTCGAGGTGGATAAAGAGGTTGAATATTCCCGTATGCGTGGGGGTGTTGGACGGTATTATCGTTGTCGCAGGGGCGATTGTAACAAAGACCCCTTCTAATATGCTGTATGCGCTAATCGTTATATTTGTTAGCACAAAAGTATCGGAAATCATACTCGTCGGTTTGGAAAAATCAAAGCTGTGTATTATTATTTCGGATAAAGGGGAAGAGATAGCGGGAGAGTTGCTAGAAAAAAGCCCGCGAGGGATAACAATGTGGGAAGGGCAGGGTATGTATACGCACAAAGAACATAACGTCTTACTCACTTGTGTAAAAAATCATCAGCTTACACAATTAAAACAGATTGTAAACAGTGTGGATGAAAATGCTTTTATTATCATAAATGAATCGATAGAAGTACGAGGACAGGGATTTAAAGCATTGAATGATAATGAAAAGGGGTAAATATAGATAGAGGATAAAGTTTCAGTCGCCACTGTCATATTGTCATTGTTTTTCCAATAAAACGGGAGATAAGAACAGGATTTTAAACGTATAAATTGCGGTGGAAGAAGAAAAACCACGTAACAGAACGGTTTGAGATTAAAACGATGAAAAAAGAACAGTGCGTGTTTATGTGTTGCTTAAAAAAAAGTATTTTCAAGGGGATATTCTTAAAAAGGCAGTATATCAAGCCATTAAAAATCAATCAAATCCATCCCAATCAAAAATGAGAAGTGCAACTTTATTTTCTAAAGCTGCACTTTTAAAATTTGAGCAATTTTATTTCGCTCACTACGCAAAATTTGCTACACAATGAACAAAAAAAGAATAAGCAAAGGTAAAGAAAATAAACATAGAACCTCTTTTAAAGCGAAAATCATATTATAAAATATATCAACTTAAGTGAAGAGGTCTTTTTATGAACAGACAACATTGTTGTAATGGTTGCTGCAACAACCCGTGTTGTTGCCACGAAAATCAACCTTTCTTTGGGAATCCTTGCATAGTTTGCCCAGAAGGAAGACAAGGTCCTCCAGGCGTTCGAGGACCGGCGGGTCCCGTAGGCCCGGCAGGTCCGCAAGGTATTCAAGGTGAAACGGGTCCCGTAGGTCCGGCAGGTCCACAAGGTATTCAAGGCGAAACGGGTCCCGTAGGCCCGGCAGGTCCGCAAGGAATTCAGGGTGAAGTAGGTCCCGTAGGTCCGGCAGGTCCACAAGGTATTCAAGGCGAAACGGGTCCCGTCGGTCCAGCAGGTCCACAAGGTATTCAAGGTGAAACGGGTCCCGTAGGTCCGGCAGGTCCGCAAGGTATTCAAGGCGAAACGGGTCCCGTAGGCCCGGCAGGTCCACAAGGTATTCAAGGTGAAACGGGTCCCGTAGGCCCAGCAGGTCCGCAAGGTATTCAAGGCGAAGTAGGTCCCGTAGGTCCGGCAGGTCCGCAAGGTATTCAAGGCGAAGTAGGTCCCGTAGGTCCGGCAGGTCCACAAGGTATTCAAGGTGAAACGGGTCCTGCAGGAGGAGTTTTAAGTTTTGCTGATTTTTATGCTTTGATGCCGCCCGATAATGCCGCTACGGTAGCGCCTGGAACGGACGTTAGCTTTCCCCAAGACGGACCGAACAGCGGTACGGATATTACCAGACTTGGCGCAGACTCGTTTGAGTTAGGTCCTATCGGCACTTACCAAGTTTTATTTCAAGTAAGCGTTACGGAAGCAGGTCAGTTGATTCTGACCTTGAACGACGAAGATTTGGCTTATACGGTTGCAGGACGCGCGACAGGCACGTCGCAAATCGTCGGCATGGCTTTGGTGGAAACTACTACCGAAAATTCCGTATTGACCGTTCGCAATCCCGCAGGTACGGCTGCAGCGCTAACGATTACGCCGTTAGCAGGCGGTGTCCATCCCGTTTCTGCTCATTTAGTAATCATGCAAATTCAATAGTTTCTCATGCTACCCCTGTTATAAAAACAGGGGTATTTTTTGCTTTTTAAAAACACGAGCCATTTATTTTCACTACGCAAAATTTGCTATGCAGTAAACAAAGAAAAGGGAATTTTATATTTTGCATTTTGTAAAATTATTATATCATAGACAAATATACTTTGTAAGGAGGGGGATTAAATAAGGCGACGGGGATATGCCTAAGGGCAGGGCGTCAAAAAATGGATTTTTTCGCATTTAGTATGCGTAAAACTCTTAAAAATGAGAACGGACGATACCATGAATATGAAGTTTTTACGAGATTCGAACGTTCGTGTTCGCAAAGACTCGAATCTATAAGAGAATGAGGAGTTGAAATAAATATTCAACTTGCGGTGGAATAATTTCTAAATTTCAGTTATTGACTAAATTTTAAAAGTTTGATATTATTTTATTGTAGCTACAATGAATATTAAAAATTATAAGGAGATATTATGAACGAAATAGGTCAATATATAAAAAAATTAAGGAAGGGAAAGGGATTAACTCAAACACAACTTGCAGATAAATTGAACATTTCTTTTCAATCTGTTAGCAAATGGGAAGTTGGAGAAACTTTGCCGGATACGAATATTTTATTAGCGTTATGTGATGAATTGGATACGACTGTTGATACGTTATTAAATGGTGGTATAATAGAAAATAAAAGGAGAAAAGTAATTAAAGTTGAATCAATTGTAGATGGGTTTAAACATTTGGCAATTGTAAAAGATTCTTTTGGAGAAGAGAGTTATTTTTACCAAGGTGTAGTTGAAGGGATTAGTGCAAAAATGAATTTTAATTTTGAGGATACGTTAAAAGAAAATCCTGAAGTTTTATACACGGAAGTATTACTTGGCTACTTATCCAGAGGCTACAGTGTTGATATAGAAGAAGCTAAAAGATGGATACATAAAAACAAATATATAGAAGAAATTAAGAAAAGAATGTAATATATAACCGTATTAGCTTATTTGTAAAATTCAAGTTATTGCGCAAACATAAAATTCGTGAAGTGTGGTAGACGCAAGGCGGACGTATTGAAGTTGGTGAAACTCCAATAGAAACCGCTAAAAGAGAATTATTTAAGGGAAGCGGCGTATTGGATGCCGAAATTTATTCGGTACGCGATTATTATGAATATAATAAATGGTCAAGTTTTTGTGGCTATTGTAAATTTATTTAGCGCATTGCCTAATTTTGAAATGAAAGAAATAAGAACTTTTATTGAATTGCCGACAAATCTCACGTATTTCCAAAGTTGCCCCTGTGCTTTTTGAGCAAACAAAAAAAATTTGAACGATAATTTGTAATTTACAGAAATCAACCGTCAACTTACGTCGTTTAACGGCGCACTGACAAAAGGATAGACAGGGTTGCCTATCCTTTTTGTTGGCCCTAATTTCAAACGAATCGGCGTATTATCAAGCAGATATTTGCATTTGATAAATGCATTTTTTTGTTGAAACCTTTTTGTGCGCAGGGCTTGACAGAAAATGGGAAAGGTGTTATAATACTACAAGAAAAAAATAAAATAGCGTTTTAGGCGACTTTGCGGATAACCGAGGAAGAAAAATGCACACAAAAAAATTGGTGGTATTCGGATTTGGCGCGAGAGGAGGAATATACGCAACCTTTGCCAAAACCTATCCCGAAAAATTTGATTTATTGGCTATTATTGAAAATAATCCCGATAGATTGGAATTTGCAAAAACGGCTTATCCAAACGCACGCGTATTTTCGAATTATCAAGATTTTCTTGCGGAAAAATAGAGGCGGATATCGTTGCGGTGGCAACGCAGGACGAAGACCATAAAGAGCACGCAATTGCGATGATGCAGGCGGGCTACGATTTACTTTTGGAAAAACCGATTGCAAACAACGTAGAGGACTGTTTGGCGATATATAAGGCAAGTAAACAATATGAAAGAAAGGTTATCGTTTGCCACGTGTTGCGTTATACGCCGTTTTATTCCACGGTGAAGAGTATCGTCGACAGCGGAAAGCTCGGCGAGGTGATCACTATCCACGCAAGCGAAAACGTGCAAAATATCGATAAATAAAAAGTCAAAATTCCATACAAAAAATTTTTTTGTAAGCATTGACGAAAGCTCAAAGCGGTAGTATAATACAATCGTTGGCAGTAGTTCACTTTTATAAAGTGAAATTGACGGCATTAAAAAATTTATCCACACGTAAGGGTGGATGGTGAGGAAATATTATGAAAGAATTACATTTGATTTGCAACGCACACTTAGACCCCGTTTGGCAATGGGATTGGAACGAAGGCGCGACGGCGGCTTTAGCGACCTTTTATTCTGCGGCGGAAATTGCGGACGAATACGATTATATATTCTGCCACAACGAAGCGCTTTTATATGAATATATCGAGGAGTACGATCCCAAGCTCTTCGCGCGTATTCAAGAGCTTGTAAAAGCGGGAAAATGGCACATTATGGGGGGCTGGTACGTACAGCCCGACTGTAACCTGCCTAGCGGCGAAGGGTTCGTTCGCCAAATCGAAAGTGGCTTGCGTTATTTCAAAGAAAAATTTAACCAAAGACCGAAAGTGGCTGTGAATTTCGATTCCTTCGGTCATACGCAAGGTTTGGTGCAGATTTTAAACAAGTGCGGCTACGAGGGCTACATTTTCTGCCGTCCTATGGATTGGATTTTCGATTTGCCTAAGATGGTATTTAATTGGATCGGCTTCGACGGCAGTACGGTAAAGGCGGCTCGTTTTGAAGACCAAACCATTTATTGCTCGGAGCTTGGTAACGCAGTCAATGCAATCAAACGCAAAATGCAGCCTTGGGAAAAGGAAGAAATCGCCTTTGCGCTTTGGGGGGTCGGTAACCACGGCGGCGGCGCGTCCAGACGGGACTTGACGGACATCAAGGGCTTTACGGCGGAACAGCAAGCCAACGGCGTAACCGTTCTCCACAGTACCCCCGAGGCCTTCTTTAAAAAGGTTATGCCTGAAGTAGAATTCGACGCGGCTTTACAGCCTTGCTTCATCAAGTGCTACACCTCTATCGCGCGCTTAAAGCGCAAGTTTGCCGAGCTTGAAAACAAGCTGTTGAGAACGGAAAAAATTTGCTCTTATGCGGACAAAGAGGGCGTATATTCCTACGATTTGGAAGCGTTCTTCGAGGCGCAAAAGAATTTGGCGGCGATACAGTTCCACGACGTACTGTCGGGTACGTGCATCATCGAGGGGGAAAAGAGCAGTTTGCAAAAAGCAGAATACGCATTGGAGCTTTTGGATAAGCAATTCACCAAGGCGTTTATGGCGCTGTGCGGCGGCTACGAAAAGGCGAAGCCCGGCGACTATCCCATTTTCGTATACAACCCCAATCCCGACGGGGAAGAACAGATTGTCAACGGCGAATTCTTTATGCTGGACCCTATCTGTTCCGAAACGGAAGGTTATGAATTTGTCATAAGAAAGAACGGCGAGGAGATCGTACCTTATCAAAAGATAAAAGAATCCTCTTGCATTAATTTGGATAGAAGTGAACGCCTTGCCATCAAGACGACGTTAAATCCTTTGTCGATCACCCGTTTCGACGTGGAAGTCCATAAAGGTAAGCGCGTGTATATTGACAAAACTTCTCCCGCTGAATTGGAAAATGCAAACCACGCCAAAGTGGGCTTCAACTTGCAAGACGGGTGCTTGAACTCGTACATGGTAGGGGGAAAAGAGTATTTAAGCGGTAGCGCGTTCACGCCCGTTGTCTTTGACGATAACCCCGACCCTTGGGGCTGGCACATGAAAAAATTGGGCAGCAATTATAGAAAGACCGCGACGAAAACGGCTGTGCGCGTCATCGAACGCGGCGACTTACTCACGTCGGTGGAAAGCATTTACGACACGGGCAAATCGGACGTTCGCGTGGCGTATACCTTCTATAAAGATTTCGACTACGTAGACGTAACCGTCAACGTGTTCTGGAACGACGAAGGCAAGGGTTTGAAACTGGAAATCCCCGTGCAAGAGATTGGCAGATTTATCGGTCAAACGGCGTTCGGCACGCAGGAATACGGTCAAGAAACGGAGGAATGCTCGCAACGCTTCGTCGGCGTAGAGGCGGGCGACAAGGTGCTTGCGGTATTTAAGGACGGTACGTACGGCTGTTCCATCGAAGATGGGAAACTTTATCTTTCCTTGCTGAACGGTTCCGTTTATTGCGCGCACCCCGTAGGGGAGTTGCCTATCATCGACGAAACCAGATCTAACCGTTACATCGATTTGGGCAGACACGAATTCACCTTCCGTTTGGAAGTATGTAAGGAAAGCGAGCTTGAAAAGAAGGCGGCGGCGTTCACACAAAAGCCTTACGCGCTTAATTTCTATCCCCACGGCGACGGCGTAAAGAAAGAGGAAAGCCCCGTGCATATCTCTGCGGAAAACGTTTCGCTCTCTACTTTGCGCAAAGTGGACGAAGATACGTACATGGTTCGTCTTGTCAACAACTATAAAGAGGGCGTGGATTGCGTTTGCTCCGTATTTGGCAAGTCTATATCCCTGTCTTTCGGTAAGTACGAGGTAAAAACGCTGCTGTACAAGAACGGGGAATTGCGCGAACACGATTCGATGCTCAATCTTTAATTGCGGCATATAAAAAGCGGGGGCTACGCCGACGGAAAGTGCGGAAGTCCCGTCCGCGGAAGCGGTGAACAGTCCCGCGTTGAAAACGGCAAACGAAGTCGCGACAACGCAGGGAAATAACGGATAATTCGTGCTGCGTAAGAAATTTTCGACGGAAAATTTTTCAAAAAGTCTTGACACGCGCGTGAATATATTATATAATATGTAAAGCAAACGCTCTGTAAATGTGAGCGTCAAGGGAGAACGTTATGGAAAATATTATGATTTGTAATTGTATGCAGGTGTCCGTTGCGGATATCGAAAAAGCTTTGCACGAAGGTCAGCAATTCGGCGACGTAGAAAAGCAGTTTGAAAAGGTGCAGATGGTTACGCATTGCTCCACGGGTTGCGGCGGTTGCCACGATAAAGTTTTGGACGTGATTTCCGAGCTTATGGGCTAATTTTCGCATAATACATTCGCATAAAAAAAGAAAAAGAACGCTGTAGCGGCGTTCTTTTTTTCGTTAGGCGGAAAAAATACTTTACAAGTAAAAAAATTTGCTGTATAATAAATGAGTATAATTGTCGTATTATGTCCTCACGCAGACGCGAGAGGGAGAATTTAGCAAGGAACGATTATGAAAATTTCGCAGAATTGGAAAGATTATTCGATTATCGCCACGGGCGACGGATATAAATTAGAGCGTTGGAAGGACGTGTATTTGCTCCGTCCCGATCCGCAGGTGATTTGGTCGGCGCAAACCGATCTTTTTGCCTATCCCAAGCTCAACGCTTATTATAAGCGGAGTGAAAAGGGGGGCGGCGGCTGGAAAATTTTGAAGCCTATCCCCGACGAGTGGAGTATCGGATACGAGGCGCTCGATATCCGTTTTAAAATCAAGCCCATGGGCTTTAAGCATACGGGACTTTTCCCCGAGCAGGCGGTGAATTGGGAGTATATGACCGATCTTATCAAAAGAGCGGGAAGACCGATAAAGGTGCTTAATTTGTTCGCCTATACGGGCGGCGCGACGGTTGCTTGCGCCAAGGCAGGTGCGCAAGTAACGCACGTAGACGCGGCAAAAGGCATGGTGGAAAGAGCGGGCGAAAACGCACGTCTTTCAGGCATTGAAACGGGGATTCGTTACATCGTGGACGATTGCTTGAAGTTCGTCCAACGCGAAATCCGCCGCGGCAACAAATACGACGCCATCATTATGGACCCTCCCTCTTACGGCAGAGGTCCTAACGGCGAAATGTGGAAGATTGAAAACGATTTATACAAATTTGTCGAACTTTGTTCTAAGGTGCTTTGCGATGATCCGTTGTTCGTGCTTATCAACAGCTATACGACGGGCTTGCAACCGATGGTACTCAAGAATATTTTACAGCTCACTTTAAAGGAATTCCACGGCAGAGTGGAGGCGTACGAGGTGGGAATTAAGACGGAGGAGGGGATTTCCCTTCCGTGCGGCGCAGGAGGTATGTTTATCAATGACGGAAACTAACGAAAAAATCGTAACGGAACAAGCAGAGGCGCAAGAGCCTAAATTAAACATTTTGTACGAGGATAAGCACATCATCGTTTTGTTAAAGCCGCAGATGGTTGCTTGCTGCCCTGACGAGAGCAAGGACGATAACCTCTTTGACCAAGTAAAGAGATATATAAAAATCCATTACAATAAGCCCGGCAACGTATACGTTGGGCTCGTCCACCGTTTAGATAGACCGACGGGCGGCGTCATGGTTTACGCAAAGACGAGCAAGGCGGCGGCAAGGCTTACCGAGGGGTTGCAATCGGGGGATTTCGAAAAGAAATATCTCACGGTCCTTTGCGGCGCGCCCGATGGGGAGCGCGGCACGCTCCGCAATTATTTGCGCAAAAACACCGTCAACAATATGGTGTATATCTGCACGCCCTCCGAGGACGGCGCAAAGTATGCGGAGCTTGACTATAAAGTGCTTGAAAATAAGGGGAAATATTCCCTGGTCGAAGTGCGCTTGCATACGGGCAGAACCCATCAAATCCGTGTGCAAATGGCAGGTATTGCCCATCCCATTTACGGGGATATGCGCTACGGCGGCGCGCAGGCGCAAAAGGGTAAATTGGCGCTTTGGGCGTATTCTCTTTCCTTCCTGCATCCCATCACGAAAGAGCGTTTGAAATTTATGGTAAGTCCTCCTGAAACGGATGCGCCTTGGAAGGCGTTCAACCTTGCAAAAGCAGTCGAAATTCAATAAAAACGCGGAATTTTTTAATAAAAGACACAAAACATTCAAAAACCCCGTTAAATGCGTTTGACAAAAATTGCGTTACGGTGTAAAATAAAAAAGTACGATATTCTATATTAGGATAATTTTTGCAAAAAACACGAGGCACGGTTTTATGAAAAAACAAAATAAAAAACTGATTACTCTTCTTCTCGCGGGCGCATTCTGCTGCACCGCGGCTATTGGCGTTGCAAGCTTGCAATCCGTAAGATCTTTCGCAGACGAAACGTCTTCCGACTCCGAATCTGCTACGACGGCTGTTACGTACGAGCTTACCAAACTCTTTACGTCCGGCGCAGTCGTTAAAGGCGCAGATCAAGCCACTTTGCAAATTGGCAACGGCGAACAAGCAGGTTACAGAAACGCAGTTGCGTTGAAATGGTTCGACGGCAAGAAGGACGCTAACGGTAATTACCAAGCGCAATATTTCAGCTTACAATTCGCTTTTGCGGACGCAAACTTTACGAGCGTTACCTTGAATATGGACTCGGCTTCTTCCGTCGCTTCCGAAAAGGGTAAGGCGACCAACAAAGTGAAATTTGTAAAAGACGCTGCAAGCACGGCGGACGCGCTCGTTCTGGACGTAACCGTAATTGCAGACGACGGCGAAGAACAACTGATCGGTAGCAAAATCAACGTTGCGGTAGGCGAAAAGCTCACGCTTTCCCTTACCGAATCGGATGTTTGCAAATACAGCGACCAATTCGAGGTGCTTCTCGCAAACGAAAACGGCGCGCTCAACACCGGCGTCGGTATCTACAAAAACGTCGGCGCAAACTACGCGGCGTATTCCACGACCAAAGATAAGGAAAAATACCCTTTGCAGTTTAGCGCGGAAACGGAAGAAACGGAAGCGTCTACCGCTGAGGCGAAAGAATATAAAAAGACGCAGGTTGCCATCTACGAGCTTAACGGTCAAAGTTTTGACGGCGTAGAAGGGGACAAGGTTGAAGATACGGCTGCTCCCGTACTTGTTGTCAACGAGGAAATCAAAGGGTTCATGCTCGGCGCGGCGCTTTCTTGGAGTGAAACGGCAACCAGCGAAACCGTACCTCCCTACGTTGTAATCGACGTTTTGAAGACGAGTATTCCCGCGGCGGATAAGGTTGTAGAATATTATCAATACAACCCCACGGACGAATTTACGGACGGCGAGGTTTCTTACAAGAAGTTTGACTTCTCTTATAAGTTCACGCGCACCGTATATACGGAAAACGACGTTACCACCTCGGTATACGAACAGAATAACGGCGAAGAATTCGTTTCCATTCGTTTCTCTCTTTCCGACAGCGTAAACAAGAATGCGGAATATTACCTTTCTTGGTATGCCGACGAAGAGGCGCTTCGCAAGGTTGAAAACAACGAATATATCGTGCTCAACCGCAACAAGGAAGGCGCGCAACTGGCGATGAGCAGCGACAAGCCTTACGTAAAAGCGGAGGACGGCGTAAATAAATATCTCGTCATCGACGAAAACGGCGTGGAAGATTACGTTACCGAATACGAAGGCTCCGAACTGGATAAGTTCGTAAACGGCGAGGACGGCGAAAGCGGTTACAACGGTTTGCTTAAAGCGAAGGCGGCGAACATTTATGCGGGTAACAATGCAAAGATGCAGTTCCCCACGCTCGAAGGCTTGTTCTATGACGATAACGGTTACCGTAATTTGAGCTTTACCATTTGCTATAAGACGGAAACGGGTAGCGCTTCCAGCACGCCGGTAGACTCTTACAGTCAATTAGAGCTTAAGGCAAATACGGTTGGTAAGTACGAGGTGAAGATTTTCGCCACGGACAAAGCGGACAACAAGATGAAGTTCTATCTTGACGGCGAACTCGTTGAAGTAGATACTACCAACGTTTGGAAGATTGACGCTATCCCTACGTTCACCTATACGGTAAACAGCCAGGGCTTGAAGATTCAAAATGAAGAATCTCAAACGGCAACTGCAAGAAATACGACCAAGGCAATCGGCGAAACGTATTCTTTCTCCAGCCTTACCGTCGTAGGCGGCGCGGAAAGCCAACAGAGCGAATTTGCTCTCTTCAAAGTGAATACCGACCTTTGGAGCGAACTTAAACTCGGCAGTATTCCTGCGTTCACGAGCGTAAACTACAAAGAAATCCGTGAAACGATCAAGGATGACAACTTACTTGCAAAAGTTGGCGCGGAGGACGGCTACGCAGATTATTTCGAATTATACCTCGACGTATATGCAACCAAGCTCGCGGAAGACTTGTCGTTGAATAAAGCGAACGTGCTTTCTTGCTTCGAAAGAATCGAAAAATACAACGCGAAAATTACCGAAGACGACGCGGAATGGGAACAATATAATAAATACGAATTCGGTAAGAGTTCTTCCTCCAGCTTCAAGGTACTTGACGACGGCGGCGTTTACGTAATGTTTGCGGATTATTATGACGAGGCTCTTGAACAATTCTCGCGTGTAGCCGGTTACAAAGTAATCAAGGCGGAAGAAAAAGCAGACGTTATCAAGGGCGAAACGCAATGGTTGAAGAACAACCTCGTTTCCGTAATCCTTTTCTCCATTGCGGCAGTGATGCTCGTGCTTATCGTAATCCTTCTTCTTATCAAGCCTTCGGATGAAACGTTGGAAGACGTTGACGAACAGGTTAGCGGTAAGAAAGGCAAAAATACAAAAGTAAAATAAATTGACGTGTGGCGGCGCATATGCGTCGCCACAATTCGTATAAAGGTAGAGAGAACGTGTTAAAACTTATCGTACGAGAGGAACAAAATTTAAAAGAGTTTACCGAAAACGAGTACGCACAAGCCTCCTTTGCGTGGAGTTATCTTCTCAAAAATAAGGAAATTCGGGTGAACGGTAAGCGTGTGGATAAGGACGTTCGTCTTTTTCAGGGGGATGAGGTAACTTATTACCTTACGCCCAAGCAAGCGGAAAAAACGGCGTTTTTCACCGTCTACGAGGATGAAAACGTGATAGTCGTCGACAAGGAAAGCGGCGTCAATTCCGAGGCGGTATTTGCCGCGCTTGCGAGAGAGGGGGAATGCTATTTTATTCACCGCTTAGACCGTAACACCAAAGGCTTACTTATTTTTGCGCGCAATGCGGCGGTGGAAGCGGTTTTGCTTGCGGCGTTTCGGGATAGAAAGGTGGAAAAACGTTATCACGCCCTTTGTTTTGGTGCATTCCCGAAAAAATCGGACGTTTTGACGGCGTATTTAAAAAAGGACGCCGCGCGTTCGCTGGTTTACGTTAGTGATACGCCGACGAAAGGCGCGGACAAAATCGTAACGGAGTATGCGGTGATAGAGAATGCGTCGGAAGACTCTACACTCGTTGAGGTGATATTGCATACCGGCAAAACGCACCAAATTCGCGCGCACTTGGCGCATATCGGCTGTCCCATCGCAGGAGATATGAAGTACGGCGATAACGTAAAGAACAAAGCGCACAATTGCGCCCGTCAATGCTTGGTCGCTAAAAAGCTGTCTTTTAATTTAACGGGGAAATATGCGTATTTAGGCGAAAAAACGTGGATTTCGCGATTTGAGGCGTCTTTTCCGTATAATTCGTGATAAATATACAAATGATAGGGGCAGGTATGCGTTGAACATAAAAATTTCACCTTGTATTCACAAAAAATACTTGTCAATGTACATATTGATATGCTAAAATAAAGTGTAATGAATTATTTTGACAAAATAGCAGTAAAAGTCGATAGGAGTTAAAGAAAAAAGATGTTGCAACTCAAAGAAATTGTAAAAGATTATCCCGTGGCGGCGGGCGTTGTTCACGCCTTGAAGGGAATCAATTTGACTTTCCGAAACAGCGAATTCGTTTCCATTTTAGGCCCTTCCGGATGTGGTAAAACCACGATGCTTAATATCATCGGCGGCTTGGATCAGTACACTAGCGGCGATTTGCTTATCAACGGGATTTCTACAAAAGAATATAAGGATAGGGATTGGGATACCTACCGCAACCATTCAGTGGGCTTCGTTTTCCAAACGTACAATTTGATTCCTCATCAAACCGTTCTTCAAAACGTTGAAATTGCCCTCACGCTGTCGGGCGTTCCCAAAGCAGAGCGCAAGGCACGCGCCATCGAGGCGTTAAAGAAGGTGGGTTTGGGCGATCAAATCAACAAGCGGCCTAACGCAATGTCGGGCGGGCAAATGCAACGTGTAGCTATCGCCCGTGCTTTGGTCAACAATCCCGATATCATTCTCGCAGACGAGCCTACGGGCGCGTTGGATACGCATACGAGCGTGCAGGTCATGGAAATCTTGAAAGAGGTCGCCAAAGACCGTCTTGTCGTTATGGTTACGCACAACCCCGACCTGGCGCAGAAATATTCCACGAGAATTATCCGTATGCTCGACGGACAAATTACCGACGATTCTCAACCCGTTTCCGAGGCGGAGTTTGCAAAATTGCAAGCGCTTGACGAGGCGAAAAACGGCGAAGAGAAAAAGAAAGCGGTTTGTACAAAATGTAAAGCGCAGCTTTGGGTAAAGGACGCGGGCGACTTGGCGATCCAGTGTCCTCATTGCGGTGCGTTGCTTCGTGCCCGTTCCAGCAAAAAAGGAAAAATGGCGGGGGCAGGTACGCGTCGAAAGGTGAAAAAACCGACGATGTCCTTCTTTACGGCGCTCCGTTTATCCCTTAAAAATCTGTTCACTAAAAAGGGCAGAACTATCCTCACCTCCTTTGCGGGAAGTATCGGTATCATCGGTATTGCGCTAATTTTAGCGGTATCGCAAGGTACGACGGCGTATATCGACCACATTCAAGAGTCCACCCTTTCCTCTTATCCGTTGACCCTTGACGCTTCCACCTTGGACGTTATGTCTATTATGGAAAGTTTCTTGGGCGTGGGCACAAAACGCGAAGACCACAGCGATGAGGATAACGTTTATAAAGACCCCATCATTGGCGAGCTTGTTGACGCGCTTTCCAAGGTCAAGAAGAACGACAACGACTTAAAATCCTTTAAAAAATATTTAGAAGGACAGCTTGAAGACACAACCTCCAAGTTGTATTCCGCGGTCAGCGGCGTACAGTACGGCTACGATATGGAACTTACCGTCTACACCGAAAACGTAGATGGAAAAATCATTAAATCGGACACGAACGAGCTGTTGCAAGAAATGCTGGCGGATTTCTTTACCACAGCAATGCAAAACGGCACGATTGATATGGGCAGCAACGCTACGAGTGAAAGCTCGACGTCGATGTTCTCGTCGATGATGAATATGCAGATGTGGCAAGAAATTCTCCCGGCGAACGACGGCAGCGCGATCAATCCGATGATTTACGAGCAGTACGAATTGGTCAACGGTTCTTGGCCCAACGACTATGACGAAATCGTGCTTATCGTCAACGAAAACAACGAGCTTGACGACCTCACCTTATATGCGCTCGGCCTTTTAAGCGAGGATGAAATTGACGCCATTATCGATTCCGCGGCAAACGGTAAGCCTTTGCCTGAAACGGACGGCGTGGAAAAGAAATGGTCGTTTAAAGAGCTTTCGCAAATGGAATTTACGACGATTTTGCCTGCCGATTGCTATCAAGAACTTTCAAAAGGTAGCAATATTTATTACGATATGAGCACGAACGAAACGGTTTTGCGCGCATTGTACGAAAACCCTGATAAGACGACAAAGTTAAAAGTTACGGGTATTATCCGTCCGCAAAAGGACGCAGATGCGGCGATGCTTTCTTCGGGCATCGGGTATACCTATTTCTTGACGGAACACGTCATCAAACGCGCGGTAGAGTCTGAAGTCGTGCAAGCGCAGCTTGCCAGCCCCACCGTGGACGTTTTGACGGGCTTGCCCTTCAAATCTAACGTTGGTACGATGACCGATACGGAAAAGGAAGCGGCTTTCCGTTCCTACGTAAACGGTTTAACGCAGACGGCAAAAGCGGAAACCTACGTCAAAATTCAATGCGTAAACGCAGACCAACAGTATTTGGAAACGAAAACGAACGAGTGGTTGGATACTTTCACCACCAAGGAAGAAATCATCGACGTGATCTCGAGCATTGTTTCGCAAAGCTTGGGGGTTAGCCCCGAAGAATTAAAGGAATATTTCACAGAACTTACCGAAAATAATTGGACTTTGGATCAATTAAAGACGCTTGTTCATCCGTATGCAACCGAAATTGTAAGGGCGCAGATCCATCAGCAGGTAGAGCAAGGCTTGGCTTCCGTTCCCGTTCAGCAAAAAGCAATGCTTTTGGATATGGAAATGGCGAATTACGACACCGCGGCTTGCGCGCTTTACTATGACGAAGTAACCGTATTCTCCGAAAGCACGTACGAAGAAAATCTTGCGCTGTTGGGGCACTTGGATTATGATTCGCCGTCGAGGATCAACATTTACGCCACCACGTTCGAAAATAAGGACGTTATCGCGGCGGAAATTAAGGCGTATAATAAATCCGTTTCCGAAGAACAGCAGATTAAGTACACCGATTATATGGGCTTGATCATGTCTTCCGTAACGGACATCATCGACGCCGTTACCTACGTCTTGATTGCGTTCGTTGCTATCTCGCTTATCGTTTCGTCCATTATGATTGGCGTAATCACGTTGATTTCCGTACAAGAACGCACCAAGGAAATCGGTATTCTTCGCGCAATCGGCGCGTCCAAGCGCGACGTTTCGAGTATGTTCAATGCGGAAACGCTCATCATCGGTTTCGCGTCCGGTTTGCTTGGCGTACTCGTTACCTACTTGCTGTGTATTCCCATCAACTTGATCTTGTATGCGCTTACGGGCTTGGCAACCTTACAGGCTGTCCTTCCCATCGGCGCGGCGATTATTCTCGTTGCAATCAGCATGGGTTTGACGCTCATTTCGGGTATCATTCCTTCCCGCAGTGCGGCAAAGAAAGACCCCGTAGTGGCGCTTCGTAGCGAATAATTGAATAAAATGGATAAAACGGAGCTTGAGTTTTCTCGGGCTCTGTTTTTTTTGTGAAAAATGATTAAAAATCTCTTGACAAGTTCTATTTCTGCGAGTATAATCATATTATGAAGATATGAATAAATATTCATAATTAAAGGAGTATCGTTTATGGGAAATAAGATACATACGTATTTGCAGGAAGAGGTGGAGCAGGTTTGTACGGTTTTTCGTATGCTTGCCGAGCCGACGAGAATGAAAATCGTGCTTGCCCTTTTAAACGGGGATATGTGCGTATATCATTTGACGGAAAAATGCGGCGGAACGCAGAGCGGGATCAGCCATCAGCTCCGTATTTTGCGGGATAATAAAATTGTAAAGGCGAAACGGCTTGGGCAGAGTGTGGAATATTCGCTCGCGGACGCGCACGTGCGCAACATTGTGGAAATGGGTCTTGAACACCTGCATTGCGAGGGGTAAATATGGCAAAAAGAATATTACATATAGAAAATTTGGATTGCCCCGTTTGTGCGGAGGCCTTGCAGTCCAATCTGCAAAAGATCAAAGGAATAGACAGCGTTTGCGTGGATTACGTAACGCAGACCATCACGGTGGAAACGGAGTTGGATTCTGCCCTGCAAAAGGTGATTGACAAAGCGAACAAATTTGAGGAGGTTCGCGTGTTAGACGAGGGCATATCTGCGACGAACGGTAAAAAACGCCGTTTAAAGCCGTGGATTTTGATTGCCGTCGCGGCGGTTTTGTTCGTGGCAGGAACGCTGATCGAACACCTTGCCAAAGGGCTCGCGGCAGAAATCGTTTCTTACGTATTATACGGAGCGGCTTACTTTGCCGTGGGTTATCCCGTGCTTTTATCCACTGCAAAAAATCTGATTAAAGGCAAGATTTTCGACGAGAATTTTTTAATGACCGTTGCTTCCATCGGCGCAATCGTGCTTGGCGAGTACGGCGAAAGTGTGCTCGTTATGCTTCTTTATCAAATCGGGGAAAGCCTGCAAGCGATGGCGGTGGACAGCTCACGTGCGTCCGTAACGTCGTTGATGGCTTTAAAAAGCGAGTATGCAAACAGATGGGAAAAGAGCGAATATAAGCAGGTAAAACCCGAAGAGTTGAAGGTGGGGGATATCTTGCTTGTCAAAGCAGGAGAAAAGGTTGCGGTGGACGGCATATTGCTTTCCGATAATGCAACTTTGGATATGAAAGCTCTGACGGGAGAAACGGAGCTTCGAGAGGTAAAACAAGGCGAAGAACTGTTGTCGGGAAGCATAAACGCAGGGGGCGTGTACGAGATGAAAGTTACGCGCACTTATCAAGACAGCGCTGTCGGGCGCATTTTGGATATGGTCGAAAACGCTGCGCAGGGGAAGGCGGCACCCGAAAAATTTATTGCAAAATTTGCTAAATTTTACACGCCAATCGTGTGCATATTGGCGATTTTAACGGCGGTTTGCGCCCCCCTTTTAAACGGTTTGATCGTTGACGGCGCGCTGCGGTTTAAAGATTTTTGGCGTTGGTTGCAATCCGCGCTTACGTTCCTTGTTATTTCCTGCCCGTGCGCGTTGGTTATTTCCGTCCCGCTTACCTATTTTTCTGGGATTGGCGTTTGCGCAAAGAAGGGGATTTTGGTCAAGGGCGCAACTTATTTGGACGTACTTGCAAAGGCGAAAATTATCGCGTTTGACAAAACCGGCACGCTCACGCAAGGCAATTTCGGCGTACGCGGCGTATATCCCGTAGAGGGAAAGAGTGAGACGGAGTTTCTTGCCCTCGTTGCGGCGGTGGAGCGTTCCTCCTCCCATCCGATTGCGCGCGCGTTTGACGGTATTCCAACCGATTTCATTGTAGAGAAAGTAACGGAGCACGCAGGTCTTGGCTTGCAGGCGTTCGTAGCGGGAAAAGAGGTATGGATAGGAAACGAAAAACTTATGGCACAACGTTCGGTTTCCGTTCCCGTTCGTGATGGCGCGTATACCACGATTTACGTGGCGTGCGACGGGAAATATTGGGGCATGATAGAGCTTGGCGACCAAATCCGTAACGAGGCAAAGCCGACGGTAAACGCTTTAAAAAATCTTGGTTTACAGCGTGTGGTCATGCTGACGGGCGATAAGCGCGAAAAAGCGGAAAAGATAGCCAATGAGGCGGGCGTGTACGAGGTGAACGCCGAGCTCCTGCCCGATGAAAAACTGAAAAAAGCGGAAGAATTGAAAAAAGAGAGCGCTTTGATTTACGTGGGCGACGGCATCAACGACGCGCCCGTTATGATGGCGGCAGACTGTGCGGTTTCCATGGGTAAGCTCGGTAGCGCGGCGGCGATTGAAGCGTCCGACCTCGTGCTTATTTCCGACGATTTGTCGGCGCTTCCAAGCGCTTTGCGGATTGCGCGGAAAACGCGCGTTGTCGTTTTGCAAAACATTATCTTTTCCATCGTGATGAAAGCGGCGTTTATGGCGCTTGGCGGGTTGGGGATTTTACCGCTTTGGCTTGCCGTGCTTGCCGACGTAGGCGTCATGCTGTTGGCGGTGGCAAACAGTTTCCGCGTTCGGTTTATCCATACGGAACAAAAATAAGGCGCAAACGCTTTGCAAAGGCATAAAAATATGTTATAATATATACAAGAAAATAAAAACGAGGTAGGCAGGTATGCAATCAACAGAAAAAAGACGGCTTGTCGTCGCGTCGGGAAACGCGCATAAAATTCACGAAATTTCCCAAATTTTCACCGATTTTGACGTCGTGTCCCAAAAACAAATGGGGTTTGACGAAGACGTTGAAGAAACGGGCGAAACCTTTATGGAAAACGCGCTTATCAAGGCGCGCGCGGCTTGCAAGGCGTTGGGCTGTATGGTGCTCGCGGACGACAGCGGTCTGTGCGTAGACGCGCTCGACGGCGCGCCCGGCGTGTACAGCGCGCGTTATTGCGGACACCACGGCTCGGACGAAGAAAATCGGGCTACGTTGCTAAAAAACATGCAGGGCATAACAGACCGCCACGCACACTTCACTTGCGCGTTGGCGCTCGTCTATCCCGACGGCAAAGAAATTTGCGCGGAGGGGAATACCTACGGCACGATCCTCGAAAAAGAGGACGGCGAGGGCGGTTTTGGTTATGACCCTCTCTTTAGGAGCGACGATTTGAACAAGACGTTCGGCAGAGCAAGCGAGGAAGAGAAAAACGCCGTTTCTCACCGTTTCCGCGGCTTGCAAAATCTTTTAACGAAGTGGCGCGAAGAAGAAAACGGGAATAAGTAATTATGAAAAAGCTCATCGTCATTTCCGATAGTCATGGAAACGCAAGCGGCGTTTCTGCGCTGTTGCCGCTCTTTGCGGAAAACGATTACGTCATTCATCTTGGCGACGGCGTGGGGGATATTCGTCAACTGCGCGATTATTATCCCGACAAAACCTATTTTTGCGCGGGTAACTGCGATTTTCTTTCTCAATATCCCACCGAGGGCGTTTTGGAGGTGGAGGGCGTGCGGGTTTTTTATTGCCACGGACATCGGTACGGCGTGAAACAAGAATTGCTCACCCTCGCGCTTGCCGCAAAAAGCCGCGATTGCGAGCTTGCCCTCTATGGGCATACGCACGAGGCGAACGTTGCGCAAATAGAGGGCGTTACCCTTGTCAATCCCGGTACGCTCCGTTACGCAGTCGGCAAGGGTGGAAGCTACGCTTATATCCTTTTGCATAGGGGTAAAATTACCCCCGTTATCGTGGGGGACGGCTTGCATTGAGTGTGATTTGATAACAACCGAATAAAAGGGAAAACGCCCCGCTAAAAGCGGGGCGTTTCGCATACAACAAATATAGAATTATTCGTGAATTTCTAAGCAGAAAGAAATGGTTTTCGTTTGATTGGGCGCAACGTGCGTCATATTCGGCTTGCTTTCCAATTCCGTCAAAATGCCGTCCACGGACGGCAACGCGCTCCAAGGCTCGATACAAACGTAAGGCGCGGGTTTGTGGTCTGCGTGCCAAAAACCGATAAAGGGGAATTGTTCGTATCTTACGCTGACGAAGCGGCTTTCTTTATCGCATTTAATACAAACCTCGCCCGACGTGTTTTCCAAAACGATGGCGTCTTGGTCGAATAAATCGTGGCGGAGAGGTAATTTTACGCCGCCCTCTAACGCGAACGGTTCGCTCGTGCCCGCCATCAGCTTGCTGGGTTCTGCTAAGGATAACTTCCGTGCGGAAGTAGGTTGGCTAAATTCCACGTAATATTCCTCAAACGCGCCCTTGCCAAAAGGAACGTTGACGCCGGGATGACCGCCAAACGCGCAAATAAGCTCTCGGCTGTCTTTGTTGACAACAGAATACTCCGTCGTCAGCTTTGCCCCTTCTAAAATAAAGGCGACGCGGAATTCAAACGCAAAGGGATATTCTTTTTTTGTTTCCGCGTTGTCCGTAAAGAGGAAAACTAATTTATTTTCCGTTTGGCTTTCCAAAACGAACTCAAAATATCTCGCGAGTCCATGGCAACGGGAGGGGTATTCTTCGTCGGCGTAACGGAATTTTCCTTCGTACATTCTGCCGATAAAGGGGAAAAGATTGTACGCTCTGCCGCCCCAAAACGCAGGGTCGCCCTGCCAAAGGTATTCCGTGTCCGTCTGTTTGGAATATACCGACCAAAGCTGCGCGCCCATCGTGTTTACCGAAATTTTCAACTGCGAATTTTCAATGCTATGTATCATAAAAGAAAGCTCCTTACTTGCGTTTTTGTACATTTTAGCATACTTTTTCGCGTTTGTAAACCCACAGGCGTGAAATAATTGATTTTTTTTGGTAAACGCCATAATTTTTTTTCGTCCAAATTGATGACATTTATTCAAAAATATTGTATAATAATGTCATAATGGTATACAATTTTCGTACCAATGCGCTTTGCGGCGCAAAACATAGGAGAAAAAAGGACGAATGGTTGCACTAAACGGTTTTTTACAAAGCGCGCTGTTGGCGGTCAGCTTTAAAGAGGTTTGGGGACATATCGGAAACGTAATCATGATGCTCGCGGCGTGCGGCGCATTCTTGATCGGTTTCAAATTCCTCAGCGACAATATGGAAAAACTTGCGGGCAACAGCCTCAAAGTTTTGTTCAATAAAACGTCGGATAAGAAATGGGTAGGCGTAGGTATCGGCGCGGCGTCCACGGCGGTTGTGCAGAGCTCGGGTGTTACCACGGTCATGGTCGTCGGTTTCGTAAACGCGGGCATTATGACCTTGCACCAAGCCACGACGATGATTATGGGCGCAAACATCGGTACGACGGTTACGGCACAGATCGCGGCGTGGGGTTCTTCGCTTAGCCTTGCTCCCATCTTTATGTCCTTGCTTTTTATCGGCGTTATGATGGAAATGCTTTCCAAAAACGATAAAGTAAAGTCGGTTGGGCTTGCCATCGCGGGCTTGGGCTTGGTTTTCTTCGGTTTGGAAATTATGTCCGACGCGATGAGTATATACAGCGATATGCCCGAAGTAAAAAACTTTTTGGGTATGATCAGCAATCCCTTTCTTTTGTTGCTGTTCGGCGTCGTTTTTACGGCGGTGTTGCAATCGTCCAGCGCGGTAACGACGATCATTATCGCCATGGCGAGCCAAGGCTTGGTTATTGGCGGCGGCGGAAACGCGGTGCTGTATATCATTCTCGGCTCGAATATCGGCTCGTGTGTAACGGCACTTATTTCGTCTATCGGTACTTCCGTCAACGCAAGGCGCGCAAGTATCATTCACTTGATGTTTAACGTCGTCGGCACGTTATTGTTTATGATTATGCTCTTAATTTGGTCGAAAGGCGCGGTGGGAAGCGACTTCTATCAAGTTACTTTCGTGAAATGGTTTGCCGGCAGACCCGAAGCGCAGATTGCTATGTTCCATACTTTCTTTAACGTCGTTTGTACGTTATTGTTCTTGCCGTTTACGAAGGTGTTGGTAAAACTTTCTACGCTCATCATCCGCGACAAAAAGCAAAACGAGAAAGAACCTTGGGAGCTCGTGTATATGGACAAACGCTTTTTGAATACCCCGTCCGTTGCGTTGGGGCAGTTAAAAAAGGAAACCTTCCGTATGGCAGATATGTCTATGGAAAGCCTGCGCATTGCGTTCAACGGCTTTATCTCTCGCGATCTGGAAGCGGTTGGAAAGGTATATGACGCCAACGAAAATATTGCAAAATTGAGCGGAATTATCAGCGACTATCTCGTTCGCACGTCCGCAAGCGGCGTTTCTCTTGCAGACGAAAAGGTCGTAAGCGTTTTGCATAGTAACGTGGGCGATATTGCCCGTATTGCCGAGCTTGCCGACAACCTCACCAAATACACCAAACGCGCGGTGAAGGACGAGCTTGTTTTTTCGGAAGGGATCAACGAAAAGTTGGTGGCGATGCATAAAAAATTGGAAGAACAATACGAGCTTGTCAAACGTATTTGCTTAAATGAAGAAGAGGGGCTTGTTGAACAATCGGACGGGGTAGAGGACGTAATCGATACTATGCGACGGGAACTCGTCGCCGAGCATATCGAACGACTTCGCCAAGGCAAATGCCGTCCCGAAAATAACACTATTTTTGTCAACCTCGTTTGCAATTTGGAACGTATCGGCGACCACTTGACCTTTATCGTTCACGCCGACGAAGCGTAAATTTTATTTATACAGCACGGAGCGCGCCCAAAGCCAAAAACGGTTTTGGGCGCGTTGCTTCGGGAATTTCGATACCCCTAAAGGGGCCCCTCGAAAAGCGTCGGCAACAAGTTGCCTCGCACGAACCAACGTATTCAAGCCCAAACTCTGGAGGGCACAACAAAAAAAAGCACTCGACAAACGACGAATTGTCGTAGCGTTGCTTCGGGAATTTCGATACCCCTAAAGGGGCCCCTCGAAAAGCGTCGGCAACAGGTTGCCTCGCACGAACCAACGTATTCAAGCCCAAACTCTGGAAAGCACAACAAAAAAAGCACTTGCATGTAAGCAAGTGCTTTTTTTGGCGACCCAGAACGGGCTCGAACCGTCGACCTCCAGCGTGACAGGCTGGCGCTCTAACCAACTGAGCTACTGGGCCATGTAACTAATATTTGATTTTGGTGGGCCCTCACGGACTCGAACCGTGGACCAGCCGGTTATGAGCCGGCAGCTCTAACCAACTGAGCTAAAGGCCCGTTCCGTATTGAACATCAACACACAACGCTTGATTATAATAAACGATTTAGAGAAAAATGTCAACTATTTTTTCATAAAAAGCCGAAAAAAATTTCGACAAAATAAAAAAAGATACGCCAAATGTATACAAAATCTTTCCTTTGCTATTTTTTAGAATAGAACCAAACCTTTTAAGGAGGTGCATTATGCGCATCAACGCCGAACACCGAGGCGGCACGTTATACCTGAATTTAAGCGGGGAAATGGACGAACACACCGCCGCTACCGTCCGCGCGGAAGCAGACGCGCTTGCCGAGATTGGCGTAGGCAGAACGCAGCGCGCTATTTTCGACCTTGGCGGCGTTTCGTTTATGGATTCCACGGGGATAGGCTTTTTAATCGGCAGATATAAAAAATTTTCCCGTTACGGCATACCCATGTACGTAACGAATCTTTCTATGAGCACAGACCGCATACTTCAAATGAGCGGCGTTTATACCATCATACCCAAGATATAAAAGGAGTGAAAATATGGACAATTATATGAAGTTAGAAATTGCGGCAATCAGCAAAAACGAGGGCTTTGCGCGCAGTGCCGTCGCGGCGTTCGCGCTCGAATTAAATCCTTCGCTTACCGAGCTTTCCGACGTAAAAACGGCGGTTTCCGAGGCGGTAACCAACAGCGTTGTACATGCTTATAAGCATAAAGACGACGAACGGAAAATCGTAATAGAGTGCCACACGGAGCGCGCGGAGTCGGGCGGTGTTTTACATATCCAAATCACCGATTTCGGCGTGGGAATTTTGGATATCGATAAGGCGATTACTCCCTTTTATACCACGCTTGCGGGCGAGGAAAGGTCGGGTATGGGCTTTACGATTATGCAGACGTTTATGGACGAATTTTCCGTGGAGAGCGAGGGCGGCAAAGGTACTGTCGTCCGTATGCAAAAGCGGATAACGGGCAACGCCGCGCCCACTTACGCGGAGTGCGAAAGGGAAAGGAAAGAGGTACATGCTTGATGATAAAAGCACAATTGAATATCTGCGCCTTGCAAAGCAAGGGGACAACGCCGCCAAGGAAACGCTGATAAACCACAACGTTTCCCTTGTCAAGTGCATCGTAAAGCGGTATTTGGGCAAAGGGGTGGATTACGACGATCTGTTCCAAATTGGCTGTCTTGGTTTTTTGAAAGCCATTGCGGGCTTCGACGAACGTTTCGGCGTTAAATTTTCCACTTACGCCGTGCCGATGATTGCGGGGGAGATCAAGCGCTTTCTGCGCGACGACGGATCGGTGAAGGTTTCGCGCGCGATGAAACAGACCGCCAAGGAAATCAACTTATTTATTGAGGCATATACGATAGAGCACGGCGTTCAGCCCTCCGTTTCTGAGATAGCCAAAAAATTCGGCATGGACGAGGCGGAAACGGTGTTTGTGATGGGCTCTTCCAAAATGCCTTTATCCCTTTATAGCGGCGGAGATTTTAAAGACGGCAAAGAGCGGGAGCTTATCGAAACTCTGCCCGCCAAGGACGACCAAGAAGATTGGATGGATAAAATGCTCCTTCGCGGCGCGATAGAGGGGCTGCCGGAGCGGGATAGAAAGGTGATAATCCTGCGTTATTTTCGGGATATGACCCAAAGCGAGGTCGCAAAAAAAATAGGGGTAAGCCAAGTACAGATTTCGCGGATAGAAAGCCGCATTATCAAGGAATTTAGACAAAAACTCATCGGTTGAACGCCGCCAATACGAAAAAATTTCTTCTTTTTCGTAAAGCGGCGTTTTTTTATAGAAAAAACGTTTTGCAAAAATAGAAAAATTTGCTATAATGGAAGTATGAAAAGAACGAACGGAAAAAAACGATCCAACCAATCTACTCAAAAGCAGGGCGCGTTTTCCGCCTTGCTCGATAAGCCCACGCGTGAAAATTCGTCGGGCTTTGCGTTCAGCTTTGCCGCTATGTTTATGTTCGGGTTAAGTCTGATTGTTTCCCTCGTTTTAAGATGGAGCGGCTTTAACGCCGAAACGGACGGAACGCCCGATTGGTATTTATATTTAAGTTTTGCGCTTACGCCCATAGCCTTGCTGTTGGCGGCGTTTTGGTATTTCCATCGCACGAAAAAGTCGGTGTTGCAAACGGTAAAAAATCAAAAGTGCCATTGGAAATATTATTTAATTTCGCTTGCGTTGCAGGTCGGGCTTTTTTCCGTGTCTTTTTTAAACACTTTCTTTGCAGACTTTTTAGAGCGCTTGGGTTATGCGCAACCCGACGTACCCATTCCCAGCCTTGACGGGTTTGGGATTGTCGGCGTTTTGCTTGTCGTTGCGCTTTTGCCCGCTATCTTTGAAGAAATCATCTTCCGCGGCGTGGTGCTTGACGGCGCTTACGCTTACGGGACGGCTGGCGCGGCGTTGCTTTGCGGCGGCTTGTTTGCGCTCTATCATCAAAACCCCGTGCAAACCGTCTACCAATTTTGTTGGGGGACGGCGTTTGCGTTGATGGCGATTCGCGCGGGCAGTATTTTCCCGACGATGATCGCCCATTTCGTCAACAACGCCGTGATTATCATTTTACAAAAATGCGGCGTGAAGAATATCCCCATGCCCGTCTTTATTCCCGTCATTATCGTGTCGGGGCTTTGTCTTTTAGGCGCGCTCGGGTATTTGATTTTTATAGACAAAAACCGGCTGTCCGAAGAAGAAGGGGATACCCTGGAGCAGAAAAAGACGAAACGAGGCGTTTTTGTTTTGGGCGCGACGATAGGGATTTTGATTTGTTTCGTAAGTTGGGCAAGCGCGCTGTACGCAGGCTTTGTCAAGGTCGGCGCGTAACGAGGAGCGAATATGCAAAAGATATACTTCGTGGTCGTAGGAAAAATCAAGGAAAGTTTTTACACCGAGGCGGTGCAGGAATACGTAAAACGCCTTGCGCGCTTTGCCAAGGTGGAAATTAAGGAATTGCCCGAGGGCGTAAACCCCGAGGCAGAGGCGGACGGTATCTTGCGCGCGTGCAAGGGTTACGTGATCGCGCTTGCCGTCGAGGGCGAAAAATTATCCAGTGAGAAACTCGCCAAACGCTTAAAAGCCTTGACGGACGAGGGAAAGGAAGTTACCTTCGTCATCGGTTCGTCCTGCGGCTTATCGGATAGAGTAAAGCAGGCGGCGGATTTCCGCCTTTCCTTTTCGGATATGACCTTCCCGCACCAACTCATGCGCGTGATTTTAGCGGAGCAGGTCTACCGCGCTTTCATGATAAACGCAGGCGCAACTTATCATAAATAAGGCACGAAATTCCGAATCCGCGCATATATTATGTGCATGGATATCTATCAAAAAATATCGTCGTTTTATCAAGCGGCAACCTCGGAAAAGCAAATCATCGGCAAAAGCCTTTTAGGACGGAATATATACGCCGTCAAAATCGGTTGCGGCAGACCCACGGGCATTATTCAGTACGCCATACACGGCAGGGAGTACATCGTCGCGAGGCTGGCGGAGTGCCACGCCGAAATGGGCGTGCGTACGGGCAGTTGCTGGCTGGTTCCGCTCGCCAACCCCGACGGAGCGTTGCTGTCCGAATGCGGACTTTCTTCCGTTGAAAATGAAAAATGGAAAACCAAGCTGCTTGCTCTAAACAAACAAAGCGCGGATTTTTCTTTGTGGAAAGCCAACGCGCGCGGAGTGGATTTAAACGTCAACTTCGCCGCTGATTGGGGGAAGGGCGTCAAAAACGTCCGCGTGGCAGGCGCGGAGAATTATATCGGCGTAAGACCTTTTTCCGAACCCGAAACGCTTGCGCTTAGAAATTTCACCTTTAAAATCAAACCCGATTATACGGTCAGTTATCACACGAAAGGCGAGGAAATTTATTGGTATTTCGGTCAATCAACGCGTACCT
This sequence comes from Clostridia bacterium, assembly GCA_017468085.1. Taxonomy (GTDB): domain Bacteria; phylum Bacillota; class Clostridia; order Christensenellales; family Borkfalkiaceae; genus Scatosoma. The sequence goes on from JAFUJR010000027.1 coordinate 29,496, forward strand.
GCCCCCGTGATAGAACGCTTGCGCAGGTTTTATCGCACGCAACGGGCTATCCGCTTTGCGAAGCGAAAGGGAGCGCGGGCGGTTATAAGGATTGGTGCATACAACGGCTGGGTATTCCGTCCTTTACCGTCGAGGCGGGATCGGATAAGTTCATTCACCCGATAGGCGAAGAGGGGTTAGAGGATATTTTATTAAAAAACAGATTGGCGTTGCAACGGCTTTCCGACGCTTGCTCCGCAATTTTATAAAGAACGAAATTATACGTTCGAGGCGAACGAATTAAGATGAGAAGATTAACGAGAGAAGAAAAATTTATGCGCGCCGCAATCAAAGTCGCGCAGAGAGGATTGCGCGAGGGGGAAGTACCCATCGGCGCAGTTGTGGTGTATGGGGAAAAGGTAATTTCCCGCGGCTATAACCGCCGCGCGAAGCTCCAACTTGCCTCTGCCCACGCGGAGATGATGGCGATTGACAAGGCTTGTAAAAAATTCGGGTCTTGGCGGTTGCCCGAGGGGTGCGAACTTTACGTTACGCTCGAACCCTGCCCCATGTGTATGGGCGCAAGTCTGAACGCGCGCGTGGACAAGCTGTATTTCGGAGCATATGAACAAAAAGGCAGGTCGCTTACCGCAGAGCTTGCCGACGCCAACCTCTTAAACCATAAAACGGAGGTCGTCGGCGGCGTTTTGCAGGAGGAGTGCGCGGCGCTTTTAAGCGGATTTTTCATCGCGATGCGCCAAAAACAGAAAGCGGAAAAGGAACGCGCCAAAGCAGAAGCGGAGGCGGCTAATCCGCCGATGGAAAATTTAGAAGAAAAAGAAAGTTAAAAACGCCCGTCATTCACTTGACTTGACGGAAAGAAAAAGGTATTATAAATATACCGTAAGAAATATTTTCTTACGAAAAAGGGGAAAACAAAGAGGGGGAACGCCCCCTCGAGGATGAGGCACACGAGAGGAAAAAATCCGTAGCCTTTTCGGCGGAAAAGCCGAGCGGCGAGGATAAAAATAAAAAGGTAGGTTACGTATGATAACGCACGGCAATGAAATTAAGTTGTTTTCCGGTAACTCCAATCGCGAGCTGGCAAAAGCCATAGCCAAAAAGCTCAATACCGAGCTTGGCGACATCGAAGCTTGCACGTTCTCTGATGGTGAAATCAACGTCCACATCGCGGAAACCGTCCGCGGTAGAGACTTGTTCATCATTCAATCCACCTGTTCGCCCGTCAACGATAATTTGATGGAACTTCTCATCATGATCGACGCGGCGAAGCGCGCGTCCGCAGGCCGTATCACGGCGGTTATTCCTTACTTTGGATATGCCCGCCAAGATAGAAAGGCACGCTCGCGCGATCCTATCACGGCGAAACTCGTTGCAAATCTTATCACGGCGGCAGGCGCTGACCGCGTTCTTACCATGGATTTGCATGCAGACCAAATTCAAGGCTTCTTCGATATTCCCGTGGATAACCTTTTGGGCGGGCCCACGCTGTACAATCATTTTGCGGCGCAGAACAACATTGACGTCGTTGTTGCGCCCGACCTCGGCAGCGTTAAGCGCTCCCGTAAAGTAGCTGAAAAATTCGGCGTACCTCTCGCGATCATCGATAAGCGCCGTCCTAAGGCGAACGTCATGGAAGTTATGAGCATCATCGGCGACGTCAAGGGCAAGAGATGTCTTATGATCGACGACATGATCGATACGGCAGGCACGCTTTGCCAAGGTGCGCAAGCAATCAAGGACGCAGGCGCAACCGAAGTTTATGCAGGCTGTACGCACGCCGTTTTAAGCGGCCCTGCTATCGAAAGATTGAAAAACTCTGCCATCACCAAGCTCGTTATGTTGGACACCGTCCATCTTCCCGACGAGAAAAAGCTGGATAAGTTCGAAGTGCTTTCCGTTGCGGATATCTTTGCGGCGGCTATCGAAAACGTGTACCTCGATAAGCCTATGTCTAAACTTTACGACTGATTTTAACAATGCGAAATGTACAGCCGTCGCTCCGTTGCGGCGGTTGTTTTCGCGAAATAAGACGATTATTTTTTTGAGGAAAGACTATGTATTTAATCGTTGGTTTGGGGAATCCCGACAAAAAATACGAAAAAACCTTCCATAATATGGGTTATATCGCCATAGGCGACGCCGCAGAGGCGTTGGGCGCAAGGTTCAAAAAAAAGGAATGCGAGGCGTCCGTTGCCGAAGCGTTCGTCGGGGGCGAAAAGGTGATTCTCGCCCGTCCTTTGACGTACATGAACAACTCGGGCAGAGCGGTGAAACAGCTTATGGCAAAATACAAAATCGACGAGGCTAACCTGCTTGTGATCTACGACGATTACGATTTACCCAAGGGCAAAGTCCGTATCCGCGCAAGCGGCAGCGCGGGCACGCACAACGGTATGCGCAGTATCATAGGCGAAACGGGCTTGAAGAATTTTGCCCGTATCCGTATCGGTATTCGCGACGAGGCGGTGGATATTCCCATCATCAATTACGTCCTTGCCGAAGTGCGCAAAGAGGACTATCCTTTGTTTGCGGAAGCCTGCAAAAAAGCGGGCGAAGCGGCGGCGGAATTTGCCAAAGGGTTGGATATCGAAAAGGTAATGTGCAAATATAATTAAAAACGGAGAATACACGGCGTAATACGGCGTCAAGCTTGCTTTTCCCTTGCTCGTGTACGCATTCGTACACTCCCGTCGGGTAAGCCGCGCTTTTCTTGTCTTGCTCGTGTCTTGCTCCATTTTACCTTTCTCGAACGGGCGGCGTAAAAATTTTTCCGTAATTCAACACTCAGCATTCAGTATAAATTATGAAACGCAACTTTCTCACTCTCAACGAAATAGGCGAAGAGTACGCGCAATACGCGGACGAGCTCCGCCGTGGTACGCCCACGGCGGTTTTTGGCGTTTCAGAACCCTTAAAATATTTACTCGCTGGGCTTACGCCTTATCCCGTCGTTTACGTTACGGCGGACGGTGTTTCCGCGCAGAAAGCGGCGGAGAATATCGCTTCGCTCACGGGCAAAAAGACGGCGGTGCTTGCGGCGAAGGACGAAGTCCTTCTTTACAGAAAAGCGCTTTCCAAGGATTCTCTTTTTAAACGCTTAAACGGGGTGCACGCCCTGCAAAACGGTTGCGAGGTCATCACGGCGGAAATTGACGCGTTGTTACAGCTTTTTCCTAAAACCTTGCCCACGCTCACCTTAAACGAGGGAGAGGATTTCGATTTTACGACCTTACCTGCCCGCTTAACGCAAATGGGCTACACACGCGTTTTCGAGGTGGAAACCAAAGGCGTATTTGCCCTTCGCGGCGATATTTTGGATATCTATCCCGTCAACGCCGACAACCCCGTTCGCGTCGATTTTTTCGGGGATACCGTCGAAAAAATCAAGCCTTACGACCTTATCACGGGCGATAGATTGCAAAACGAGCAAACGCTTACCATTTTGTCGGCAACCGACGTTATCGTAGCGGAAAACGACCTGCCCGCCGTTCGCGATACGCTCGCAAATTCGGCAAGGAAATTTAAAACGTCCGAGGCGTACACCCGCGCGCAAGCCATCGCGGACGAGCTTTCGTCGGGCGAAACCGTCGAATCGTCCTTCGTCTTGCCCTTGCTTGAAAACAGTACGGATTTCTTTTCCGTTCTTCCCCAAAATACCGTCCTCGTCTTTGACGAGGGTAAAACGCTTTGGGATAAATTCAACGCCCTTTACAAGGAGCACGAAGAACGTTTCCACCGCCTGCAAGAGGGGGGTGAGGCGTTTGATTTCAGTATCCGTCAATATACGGATAAGGACGCCTTTTTGGATAAACTTCACACCGTTCGCCGCGTGGCGATGCAGACGTTTACGGGCAATCCGTTCTTCTTCCAACCCTTAAAAATTTTCAATTTCACCTCCACGCCTACCGCAAGATATTTAAACGGCGTCGACGCTTTACTTACCGACGTAAGCAACTGGGTGCGGGGCGGTTATCGTGTGCTTTTGTATTGCGGCGACAATGCCCGTGCAAGCAAATTGGGCGAAATACTCGGCGAAAAATATATTTCCACCGTCAAATTGACGGACAAACTTGCCGATTTGAAAGGCATTTGTATTTTGGATAGCAAGCTGGATAAAGGCATGGTTTTGCACGAGTGCAAGCTCGCCATCATCGCTACGGGCGATTTATATACGAAAGTACAGGAAACGCGCCGCCTTCGCCGTAAACGCGGAGATATGTTCTCTGCGCCCGAGGTGGGGGATTTCGTCGTGCACGAAACGCACGGCATCGGCAAAGCCGTCGGTATGAAAAAAATCGAAACGACGGACGGTACTAAGGAATATCTCGCAATCGCGTATAAGGACGGAGATATGCTTTACGTCCCCGCGGAGAGCATGGACGCCCTTTCCAAATACGTGGGGGACAGCAATCCGCATTTAAGTAAAATCGGCGGCGCGGAGTTCGAGCGCGTAAAAGCGCGCGTTCGGGCTTCTTTAAAGCGCATGGCGTTCGATTTGAAAAAGCTGTACGCGGAGCGCGCTGAAAATCACGGCTACGCATTCCCCGAAAACCGCGTGTTTATGCAGGAATTTGAGGACGCGTTCCCTTACGAGCTCACCCTCGACCAAGCCAGCTCCGTGCAGGAAATCAAAGGGGATATGTGCTCGGATAAGGTAATGGACAGACTGCTCTGCGGCGACGTAGGGTTTGGCAAAACGGAGGTTGCTTTCCGCGCCGTATTTCTCTGTATTTTGGCGGGCAAGCAAGCGGCTTTGATGTGCCCGAGCACCGTACTCTGCTCCCAGCATTTCAACACGGCTTTGGCGCGGTTTTCCGATTTCGGCGCAACCGTCGCCTGTCTAAACCGCTTTAACACGCCCAAGGAACAAGAACGCATTTTGAAGGGCTTGCAGGAGGGGACGATAGACTTCGTCGTCGGCACGCACCGCTTACTTTCCGAGGACGTGCATTTTAAAGACCTTGGGCTTCTCGTTTTGGACGAGGAACAGCGATTCGGCGTAGAGCATAAAGAAAAAATTAAGAATTTGCGCAAGAATATCGATTGCCTCACCATGACGGCAACGCCCATTCCGCGCACCTTGCATATGTCCCTTTCGGGGATTCGCGATATATCCACGATTCAAACCCCCCCGTCCGAACGTCTTCCCGTCCAAACCTACGTCGTGGAAGAAACGGAAACGCTTATCCGCGACGCGTGCATACGCGAGCTTTCGCGCGGCGGTCAAGTCTTTTTGCTCTATAATAGAGTGGAAAGTATTTTTTCGTTCGCGGCGCGCGTCAAGCAAATTTTGCCCGAAGCGCGTATTTCCATCGCGCACGGCAGAATGGACAAAACGACGCTTGAAAACGCCGTGCTCAACTTCTACGGCGGCAAGTCGGATATCCTCATCACCACCACGATTATCGAAAACGGCATCGATCTGCCCAACGCCAACACCATCATCGTCATCGACAGCGACAAGCTCGGCATTTCCCAACTCTATCAGCTCAAAGGCAGGGTAGGGCGAGGCGCGCGGCTTGCGCACGCATATTTCACGTACAAGGCAGAGCGCGTTATGTCGGACAACGCGGCGGCTCGTTTACGCGCGATTATGGAATTTACCGAGCTCGGCTCGGGCTATAAGCTCGCCATGCGCGACTTGGAAATCCGCGGCGCGGGCAACGTCCTCGGCGCGGAACAGCACGGGCATATGGACAAAGTGGGATACGAGTTGTACGCAAAACTCCTCAAAGAGGAGTTGACGGGCGAAAGTCAGACGGTGGCGGAACTGGATATTCGAGTCAACGCCTATATTCCCGAAGGGTATATCGAGTCGTCGGCAGGGCGTTTGGATTCGTACAAGCAGATTGCGGGCATTTCGACGGTTGCCGATTATAAACGGGTATACGCGTCCTTGCGCGATACTTACGGCGAACTGCCTCTCGCGGTGGAAAATCTGCTCGTGATCGCCGCGTTAAAGAGCTACGCAACGAAATTCAACGTCAAAAAAATCACCCTGATCAAAGGGGTGGGCGGTTTGGAATTTTCCACGTTGGAAACGTTGGGGGACGAACGCTTGCAAGCTGCGATGGATAGGTATGCGAAAAACGTGCGCTTGAATATGTCCTCTGCGCCCGTCGTAGAGTTCTTTGGTTTTAAAGATAACCGCATTTTAATGGCGGAAATGACGAAATTTTTAAAATTTGCAACAACTTTCGCAAGATTGTAAGCATAAACGTTTGCATTTTTGAAAAAAATGCGGTATAATGATTGTTGACGAAAATATTTCAAAGGACGTATTACGCCCTTTTGAGCGTTTTAAAGTAAAAAAGCAGGATAAAAAATTCGGAGCATTTTATGAACAAGAAGAACATTTTAAAAAAGACGGCGGCGTTTGTTTTAGGCTTGGCGCTCACCGCCTCGGCAGCAGGTTGTAGCTTTGTCCTCACCGACAACCAAAAGGATATGGCGCAGACGGTTGCAAAAGTAGACATCACGAAGAATATGTCAAAAGAAGAAGCGGAAAGTATCAGCGGTATTCTTCAAGAGATACCCTCTGAAATTTCCAAGCGTGATTTGATTGCAACCTTCCTCAACTACGGTTATAGTCAGGTGCAAACTTACGGCTATGCAGAGGTATTCAAGTCGATTCTGAATTCTTTGGTGCAAAGAGAAATTATGGTACAGTACACCGTAGTACACTACTTTAAGGAAGGCTTGACGGAAAGCGAGGCGTATAAAAACGCTGCGTTGGCGGCATTGGATAAGAAAATTGCCGAAACGGAAAACGCCGAAGTAAAGAAGAACTTGCAGGACGAAAAAGCGCTTTTGGAAAAGCACCCCGAAGTTCTCACGTTGGAATACTTCCTCACCGAAAACGGCACGAATATGGAAGATTACAACTACACCGTTTATTCGCTTAGAAAATCCTTCAATGATTCCATAGATTCATTGGAAGCGGAATACATCAAGGCGGAGGAAGAGGAACACGACCACGCGGCGTCGCAAACCCTTCCCACCGGCGTAGATACGCAAAAGGAAAAGTACTATCCTACGGACGATAACGGCAACTTGGACTATAACGTTTACACGGGTCGCAACTTGATTGGCGACTGCCACAACTATGAAGCGCCCGAAGGTTCCAGCTCTTCCAGTCGTCGTAAGGCATACAACGATTTCCTTTCTAATTTGCAAAGCTATAACCTTCTTCAAAGCAAGGGCGGCGAAGTGGAGGACACGAAGGAAGCAACCCTTTTGGATTACTACTACGTAGAGCTTTCTTCCTCGCTTGGTCAAGCGCTTATCAACAAGTATTTTGAAGAGTTGGAAGATTCCGTTCTTGCAAAATTGAACGGTACTTACGCAGAAAATGAATACGAAAAATTGATAGCTCAGCAAGAGCTCGATTACGCAAAGGATTCCAGTGCGTTCGCTACGAAAATCGACAGCGAATCCGCAACTTCCATCACCTTGTACGGCAGAGATAACTTCGGTTTCGTATACAACATCTTGTTGCCGTATTCTGCAGAACAAAACGAAGTTTATTCGAACGCGGAAAGCAGCGGTTTGACGCAGAACGAGCTTTACAACGTTCGTAAGGCAATCTTGAAGGACGTAAAGGGTAAAGACCAACGCGCGGGTTGGATCAACGAACACGAAGACGAAAACTATGCAACCTACGACGAAACGGCGCAAAAGTGGAACTTCTTCACCGATATCATCAGCGGTAAATCCGAATACGAAGAATTAGAGCACTATCTCGGCGTTGTGCCTTTCAACGGTACGGCAACCCTTAAGGATGAGAAGTACGAATACACCTATAACCAAGTAAGCGTTGACGACGTCGTAAATCAATTTGAAGATTTGATTATCGAAAACCTCGGCGCGCAAGCAATTTCTGCTCGTAGCACGGTAGAAACAAGCTATGAATTAGCGAACGGAAACACCAAGTACGTTTCGGACGGCAAGGTGGATTACAGCAAATTCGTTTACCGCAAGGGTAAAGTAAACGTAACCGCAACGCCCGACGATTACTTCAAGAAAGGCACCGACGTTTATAAGATGGTTTCTATCGCAAACGAATTGATGTTCGCGTACAGCACGGACACGGGTTGCTTGAATACCTACATGGGTTATTCGGTATCTCCTTATAAGACCAACTTCGTTAAGGAATTCGAATATGCGGCGCAGCAAGCGGTTAAGGACGGCGTGGGCGCGTACTACGTAGTTCCCACTGAGTTCGGTTGGCATATCATCATCACCACCTTCGTGTTTGAGGACGGCGAAGTGTACGGCGGTTACAACCATTTGGAAGCAGAAACGGAAGGCACTTTCTCGTATATCTTCTACGAATATTTGAAACAGGACGCAGTAAGTTCGTACAGAAGCGACGTTGAAAGCATCATCTTCAACGATTACGACAACGAGGATTGCGTAACCCGTTACGAGAGCAGATATAAAGATTTGCTTGAAATGTAATCGAATAAAATGCAACGAACAAACGCCCGTCATGCGACGGGCGTTTTTCTTATGGATAGCTGTGGGTTTTGTGCTTCAAAATTCTCTGCGCGCGTATATTATAATGTAAAAGAAAAACGGCTTTAAAAAAGCCGTTTTGTATTTTGAAAAGAACGATCAGTCCTCCGTTTTTGAGGAAGTGAACGAATAATCGATGCTCGGTTTTACCGTGCGCAGGGCCTGCACAAATTCTTCTTGCCAATCCGCGCAGAGGGGAAGGACGGAAAATTCTTCGCCAACGAATACGGTCAGCTTTTTCTTGTCTGTATCGTAAACTACCTTTGTGATATCTTTAATCGGATAGGTACTTTTGATAAAACCAAACTGCATAATGTAATCTTTGTCGGTTACGGCGTATTGCGATTTGGCGAGGATACTTATCGCCAGCGCAAAACAAAACAGACTTGCAAGAATAAGCAAGGGGTGGGTGATAAAATCCGTTACTTCGTTAAAGCCGCTTTTCGCAAAACGATATACGCTCAAGGCGGCGCCGCCCACGGACAGAGCAAGTACGACGATGGCGATGGCAAGCATACCTTTCGTCAGCTTATATTTAAAAATTTTAGCCCCGCTTGGGGTAGTTTTCTTTTCCATGTTTTTATTATAACACGCAAAAGGAAAAAAGGCAACCGATATTATGCGCAAACGCTGTCGCAAAAAGGAAAATTTTTGTATTTTTTCGGGGATAGGGCGATTATGTACTTGCCAAAAAAAGACGGAAGGAGTATAATTATACTATTATGAACGAACAGACAGTAAACAACGCGGCGGAAGAAACCGCCGTCATAGAACGCGAGCGTAAACAATTCGTCAAAATGACGCAAACGCCTATACCTCGCTTAATTATCGGCTTGGGGATCCCGACGATGCTCAGCATGATGGTTACTTCCCTTTACAACCTTGCGGATACGGCGTTCGTGTCCAGCCTTGGCGATCCCGCAACGGCGGCGATCAGCAACCTGCTTGCGCTGATGTCTATTATCCAAGCGATAGGTTTTACTTACGGTATGGGAAGCGGCAGTATCGTTTCCTCCTTGCTCGGTAAGCGTGATAGGGAAGGAGCGGACAGAACGGCAAGCTCCGCGCTTTTCATCGCGGCGTCAAGCGGTTTATTGATAACGACGGTTGGCTTGATATTTATAGAGCCGATCATGAAGCTGTTTGGGGCAAGCAGTGCCGAAACGTTAAAATACGCCAAGGATTACGCGCTGTATATTTTAATCGCCGCGCCCTTTATGTGTATGTCGTACGTGCTCAACAACGTTTTGCGCGCGGAGGGGAAGGCGGTCTTTTCTATGGTTGGGCTTATCGTCGGCGCGATCATCAACGTCGGTTTAGACCCCGTTCTCATTTTCGGTTTTCATATGGAAGTCGCAGGCGCTGGCTTAGCTACCTGTATCAGCCAAATTATCAGTTTTGGCGTCTTGCTGTTTGTATTTTTAAGCAAAAAGACAGTCGTCCGCTTGCGTTTCAAGGCGATTGATAGAAAATTTATTACCTATTGGAAGATCATCAGCACGGGTTTCCCGTCCTTCTGCCGACAAATCCTTGCGAGTATCTGTACGACTCTTTTGAATAACGTAGCCAAGCAATACGGGGGTGATGCCGCGCAAGCCGCGCTTGGCGTCGTCAACAAAATGTTTATGCTCGCCTTTTCCATTTCGTTAGGGATAGGGCAGGGTTATCAGCCTGTTTTGGGCTATAATCACAGTGCAAAACGATATGACCGTGTACGCTCGGGATATTTGTTCACGCTTGCATTTTCCACGGCGTTGATGATCGTTTTTGCGGCTGCTTGCGCCATATTTGCGCCGCTCATTATGCGCGCGTTCAGTTTATCGGATAAGGCGCGTGAAATCGGTACGATGACCTTGCGCTTGCAGTGTATTTCTATGCCGTTGTTGCCGCTTAACTTTATGGCAGGCTTGTCCTATCAGGTCGTGGGCAACAAGGCGCTTGCTTCTCTTTTGTCTATATCCCGTCAGGGTTTGTTCTATATTCCTGCCGTGCTTATTTTGCCTGCAATTTGGCAGATATTCGGGGTGGAAAGCAGTCAAATGTTTTCGGATATTTTCGCCTTTTTCTTTGCGATTCCGTTCACGGTAATTTTCTTCAAAGACTTGCGTAAAAAGCAAGAGCAAATTGAAACGAAAAACGAAAAAGGTGAGGGGCAGGTATGCGATGAAACGGATATCGGTTTCAAAATGGAACAAGATTTTAATTGCGATATGTAACAAAAAAACTTACAAAAAAAACCGTCCGAGGACAGTTTGTCTTGCGGACGGTTTTTTATGCAATAGCGGTTTATGAAAAGCGCTTCTTGGAAAAATCGATAATCGTTGCGGGCAGGCGCACGTTCTCCGTCCGCAAATCGCCGAAAATTTGGTTGTACAACGCCGCCGCGGATTTGTATCCGATTTGGTAGGCGTCTTGCGAAATGACGTAGGGGCGGAAAAGCATAAGCTCCGTCGTAGAGAAGTCGTTGTCGAATACCATCAGTTTTACGTCCTTGGAGATAGAGAGTTTTAAACTATTCACCGCCGCAATCACGGCGTCCGTCGTGGGACGCAAGCCCGTCGTGATAATCACGTCCGTTTGAGGATGTGCTTTTAAGTAAGCGGTCAACTCTTTTTTTACCTCGGTGGGGTTGAAGGTATTCATAATCAAAACGTCGCCGTTTTCACGGGAATTATAGTATTTATCCAAGCCGTCGTAATATCCGTTCAAGCGTTCCTCAACGGACGTTGCTAAGGAAATTTGGGGACTAATATATAAGATATGCTTATGTTTCTTTGTCTTTAAAAAGCGCACGGCGTTCAACATTGCGGCGTAGTGGTCGGTGGAAATAAAGGAAGAATTGACGTTTTTAAAATATCTATCGATAATGCTAACGGGGTAACGGCTCGCGGACAGCTTCAATAGATTTTCACTAACCGAATCGTTGTCGATAGGGAAGAGGATAATGCCCTTTGCGTCGGATAAATACGCGCTGCTTATATACCGTTCTTCTTTGGCGAAATTTCCTTTGGAAATTTTAATAGAAACGTCCATTGTATGCTTGTCGCAAAAATCGGTGATGCCGTTTAAAATATTTCGCGGAAAGGCAGTGCTTATTTCGGGTACGACGAAGTAGATTTTTTTAATGTGCAGGTGCGCGTCGTCTACACGCTTATTTCTATTCCCCGTCGTAAAATGTCCCTTGCCGTGTATTTTTAAAACAAGTCCCTGCGCTATAAGGTTGTCATAAGCCATACGAATAGAACGTCGGCTTGCCTTGAATTTGATGGCGAGCATACGCTCGCTTGGAAGTTTATAGTTGGGCGTGTAGTCCGCCTGCTCGATAATTTCCGTTAAAAACTGTAAAATTTGTTTGTAAGGCCGTACGGTATCCATAAAAATTTCCCGTCCTTTTTTTCTTATATTATAAAATATCCATTTTATATTGTCAACGATTTTTTGAACCACTTAAACCACTTTTTCCGTTTTTGCTCTTGAATTTATACGTATAGTATGATATTGTAATTATGCCGTTACACAGTGCGTACCCTTTTAACGTTTGGTTATAAGTACGCAATCGGCGAGATTTTTCCAAAAACAGAGGGGAAAGAAATGGAGCTTAAACTTCAAAACGCAAGCGTTTGTTTTGATTTTCAACAAGGCGTGATCACGTCCTTATATTATAAAGGCGTAGAGATCTGCGCAAAGCCGTCAGACCTTTTTAATTTACGTTTGACGGATACGGAGGGGAATACCGTCGATTATTCTTCGCGGCAAGCAAATGCGGTGGACGTACAAGAGGACGGAAGAACCGTCGTCTATTCCGCTTTTCCCGAGGCGTTTTCCGTTACGTTTATTTTAAAGGAAACGGAAAAGGGGTTCACGGCGCGCGTGTCGGTGCAAAACGGCACGGACAAAATTGTGGAACACGTTGAGGTTTGCCCGTTAATAGTCAAGCCCTTCCTCAAAAACGGCGGTATCGGCAAAATGCTTTTTCCTTATAACGAAGGCGTGCTCGTCGAGGACGACGATTTGCGCGCGCCTTGCCACTTACAGCATTTTGAGCCCGAATATCCCTCGATGGGTTCGTACGGAATGTTCCCGAATATGGTGCAATCGCAATTTTTGGCGTACCTCTTTGACGGACGCGGCTTGTATATCGGCGCACACGATGAAAAGAGAGCGCCCAAGGCAATCGATTATTACGCAATCGATAGCGAGAAAAATATCAAAATTGAATTTAGAACGTACTCGGGTAAGGGCTACGGCGAAGATTTTGCCACCGATTTCGACACCGTCTTTGAATTTTTCGACGGGGATTGGCAGGACGGCGCGGACATTTATAAATCTTGGTTCTACGCGCATCTGCCCAAAGGTTTAAAAAAGATAAAGGACAACGCGGACTTGCCCGATTGGTATTACGATTTTCCCATCATCTTGACCTATCCCGTACGCGGATATCACGATATGGACGAAATGAAGCCCAATTCCCTTTTTCCGTACGTGAATATTTTGCCCTACGTCGATAAATTTTCTAAGGCGACGGGCGCAAAAATCATGGTGCTTTTGATGCATTGGGAGGGGACTGCGCCTTGGGCGCCCCCTTACGTATTCCCGCCCTACGGCGGCGAAGAGGAATTTGACAAGCTCTTTCATGCGCTCAAAGATAAGGGGCATTTGCTCGGCGTATATTGCTCGGGCTTCTCGTTTACCGAACAGAGCAACCTTCTGCCCTCGTATGATTGCAAGGAAATGCTCAAAGACGAGGAAACGTTTAAGGCGTTTTGCGCGGGGCGCGACGGAAAGGTTTTGCACAGCAAAATCTGCGAAGGACAGCGCGTAGGCTACGATTTATGCGTGGCTTCGGATAAGGGCAAACAGATTTTGGACGAGGCGTATCAACCCTTGTTCGATAAGCGTCTGGATTACGTGCAGATACTCGACCAAAACCACGGCGGGGGTCAGTATTTCTGTTATTCGCGCGAGCATAATCATCCGCCCTGCGTAGGGCCTTGGATGACGACGGAAATGCAAAAATTGCTCAATGAATGGAACGAAAAGGCGGACGGTGCGCTCCTAGGCTGTGAATCGGCGGCAAGCGAGCCCTTTATGCCCAACCTCTTATTCTCGGACAACCGTTTCGAGCTTACGCATTTCATTGGTAAGGCTGTTCCGCTTTACGCGTATTTGTATCACGAATTTTTGCACAATTTCATGGGTAATCAGGTCAGCGGACTTTTGCCTGCGGAAAGCTATCTTTATCGCCAAGCCTATTCTTTCGCGGCAGGGGATATGCCTACCCTCGTATTAAGTCCCGCCGGCTGTATCCTTTCCAAGTGGGGGCAGCGCGACCTTACCGAGTTGCCCGTGGAAGAAGACGTTTTGCGCTTTATCAAAAATCTGCGCGACTTCTATATGGCAAACAAAGAAATTATGTGCAAGGGGAATATGATCAAGCCTTTGCCGTATACGACGGGCGCGGTAACCTACGCTTGCGAATACGGGCGTAGCTACGTCGCGGAAGAAGTGCTCTCTACCGCGTATGAGTTGGACGGTGAAAAAATGCAAATTTTCATCAACTACAACTTGGAAGAAAAAATCGTGGAATGGAACGGAGAACGGATAGCCGTCCCTGCGCTGTCCGTCCTCAAAAAAACGCTGTAACGCGGCAAACAACAAAAGGGGGAAACAAGGTGAACGCAAAACGAAACATTCTTTTAAGCGCCATTCTTGCGGCGGGGATTTGCGGACTTGTCGGCGCGCATAGCGTAACGGCTTCCGCGACGGATACGGTTTTCAACTCTATTCAAACTCAAATCCTTGCCGTCAACAACGAAAACTTAGATAACGGCAACGTTTTTGTTATGGAGCTTTCCGCAACTGATTATATGACCGCAACCGAGTGGAGCAACGGTGATTTTAAATGGCTCAACTGCGAGGATATCAACACGGAATTATCCAACCGCGGCGACGTGGATTTGACGAATAATAACCTTTGCAATATTCCGATGACGGAAAATCTCGAAAGCTATAATTTTGAGGATTATATTTACCTCGACGGCGTATCTCTTGCGGAATTTGGGCAAACGCACGCGTATAAACTGTTCGGTAATAAGCGCACGCGCGTCAATACTCTTTCCATCGACTTTGACGCAGGCGTTTTGCAGTCGGTCAGCCAAGTTACGGTTAAAGAGGGCTGTCTTTTGCCTACCTTGGAGTACGGTTATTTAGGGCAGGGCGATCCGTCCGCGCTTTTGGTTACGGAAACGGCTGTCTTTACCCGCATCGAGGGGAAATGGACGGATTTTTCGGGCTATGAAGAGGAAACGAAGTACGTTGCCGAGGATAAATATTTCGAGCGCAATTACGAAACGACGTATAAAGGACACGGCGCAACTCCCCTCGACGGCTTTACCGACTTTTTTACAAAAAATCAAATCCAAGGCGAAAAGATAGACCATTTGGCGCTTTCTTCCGCGGCGAATACCGTTCAGGGCAGCTTGATGATTTTGCAGTTGGATTTCCCCATCGACGCGACGAAATTCAATAAAATCAATCTGACCGTTTATACCAACTACGAACGTAGGCTTTGCACCTACAATGCGGACAGTATCACGGAAACCTCGCTTGGAGAGCCTTTGGAGGAGTTTTCCGTCGGCGGCGGCTTATACTTTGAAATCAGCCTTTCTACTGCGTTATATGCAAACGAAAACGGCGAAGTACGTACCGTCGTATTCCAATTCGTCGACGAGGGCAGAGTAGAGGCGGACGGTTCAAGACATCATTTCTTCTTTATGTCTTTCTATTTAAGCAACGAGCCTATCCTCACCAAGGATTCCTTTATCCTCGGCGAAACGCAGACGGCGTACGAACTGACGCTCCGTTTCAATAAAACGGGCGGGGCAAGCGACGATATGCAGCTTGACCCGACGAAGGTGTTCGTCAACGGCGTGCCTTTCTCGGCGATTGAAACGGAATGCGCGGAAGCCACGGCGGCTTGGCGCGTCGTGCAGGGCGTATATCAAATCGACGTGCGCCTGCCCAAGAGCTACGAGGGCGCGGCGCAAATCAAAAACGCCGACCATAACTTCGTCGGCAACAGCATGGGCGTAAATAAGGGTTTGGTGTTCCCCAACGGCGACGTACTCGAAAAATCGTATGCCGCACATATCTACGAGGGCGAAAAAATCCTTGATTGCGAGCTTGCGACCCAATTTAAGACGGTGGAAATTCAGTCGGTTGGTTATCGTTACGAGGATACTAAAAACTTGCGTTTTACCTTGTATTTCGATCAGGAAATCACCTCATCGCCCTATTACCACGCTTGTGAAAGAGAAAGCTGGCGCGAGGCGGAACTGACTAAGTCGGACGGCGATTTATACGATAGCGGCATTACCCAAATTTTTGTGAACGGCGGCTATAAATCTTCCTTACTCGACAGTATTGTCATCAACGGAAAAACGATTGGCGAATGGCACGCGCACGATGGCAATGCGCTTACCAACGTGCAAATCCATTACGGCAACACCGCGCTCAACTGCGTGGATATCATATTTGAAGCGGTAAGCCATAACACCTATGACGAAATAGACGCTTTGGTAAAGAGCGGCAACGGCATAACCGTCGAGGTGAAGGCGGGCTTTAAATTTATCAGCAATAAGGCGACGGCGAAAACGCAGACTTTCGTACTTGAAAACGGCGCGTTCCGTCAAACGCAAGCGCAAAAAGAGATTGCCGTTTACTTCAACGGCAAACCCGTCGAACAAGGGGATACGCTCGTGCTCAAAGCGCCCGTATCGGAAAAGAGCCTTGCCGTGGACGGCGTAGAGGATTATCAAGTTTCCACCAAGAAAAACGGAGAATACACTATCTACACCATTACCTACGGCGAAGGGGAGGTATTCCTCTTCCAAGTCAAGGGCGAACTTACGTCCTCCGTTCCGCAGGCAATCAAAACGGGCGGCGGGTGCGCCTCGGCAGTTAACGGAATATCCGCAATCAGCACCGCCTTATTGCTTGCGGTCATCGGCATTGTAAAGGGAGGGAAAAAGCATGAAGAAAACTAAATTTGTGAAACGATTTGCTCCCGTGCTTTTCGCTTCCATGCTAACGCTCGCGGGTTGCAACGCCGGCACCGTCCTCAAAACGGGCAAATTCAGCGACGAGTTGCTTTATTTTAAAAGCTCCGACGAGAGCTTGGATATATTCTTAAACGATTATTTTAAACGCCATTCGGGCTACGTTGACGAAAACGGAACGGATCAAAAGGTGAACAGCGTAACGGCGGGCGTCAACGCCGTACAGTTCTTTTGGCAGGAATGGAATTCCATGTCCTATTATTGGTTCAACAGCTACGACGGCTATAAAACGGACCGCATTAAGGGCATTCGCAAAATTCTGTCGAATATCCCCGTGGACGATTACGGCTACGTTTGGCAGGAAACGGACGCAGTGAGAGGGGCGTTATCCACCCCCGATCAGGGCGAACACAGAATGGGCTGGCCCTTCCCCAACGCTTCGCACACCGACAGCCAAGCCGTAAGCTGGGATTTCAACGGCGACTCCACCGAATCGGCTTGGACGAGCAGTTACAGCACGGACGGCGTTACGCACGACAATGCGGCAGAGGTGAAAAACGGTTTGTATACGACGGACGTCGAGGGGGTCAACAGCTTGGCGTTCACTTCCAATAAGTACGATTCCACCGTTTCCTATTTCAGCCCGCTTTTGGAAATCGATTTGCGTATGTACACGGCGGATTGCGAAAACATCGAAGATATCCTCGTGCATTACACTGCAAGCGATACGGGTAAAGACGTTTGGAACACCGTTTCCGTCAAGGAAAAAGCGTTTATTTCCTACGAATTTACCCCCTCCTACGAGCATCTCATTTTCCTGCCTATGTACGCGGAAGAAAATTGGAAATCCAATTACGAATTCGCGCCCGACGGCACTTACGAGGGCAATTATATCAAGCAGATCCGTATAGAGATAAAGGCGAAAGAGGGAACGGATTTCAGCGGTAAATTCGCGCTCAATTCCGTTCGCCCCGCGTTCGATACCCGCCACTCTAACAATAACTCCATTTTCATTTCCTCGTTGCGCAACGATTACGATTACACGGGCGATATCGGGTATTTGAAAGAGAATATCACTAAGGCGCGCAAGGCGATGAATTTCTACATGCAGATGTACGATAAAAACCGCCGCCTCAACGACCAATCTTACCTCGTCGGGCACGAGGGGGATAAAACGGCAAGGGACAGCGTGCTCCGCACCGCAACCTCTCTTTCCAACGGCTATTGGGATATTTCCTTTATGCCGAAATTCGATTTTCAATCGAATATGTATTTTTACAAGGCGCTCGTCGATTTGGCGTATTTAGAGGGGATTCTTGACGCGCAGGGCGTTTCCGTCGATAAAGGGGAAGCAACCGTCAAGACGGCGGACAGAAATTACAATTTCGGTACGAGCGAATATACTTACGACGAGGCTTCGCTTACCGAGCTTGCAAACGGCGTGCTTGCCGAGCTTAGAAAATCCACAAGCGCGGACGGTACGGGCTTCTGGGACGCGGAAACGGGTCGCTTCGTCGCAGGCTATGCCGAAAAGGAAAACAAGTGGTACGACTACGGCTACGTCATGTGGAACTTAGAGGCGATTTATTACGGAATCGCCAACGAAACGCAGGCGAAATCGATTATGGATTGGGTCAGCGGCGCAAGGACGGTAGAAAAGGATAAATTCGGCTCGCAGGGCGAGGATATTTATTATTACGAATTCGCGCCCCGTACCAACACGTACAGCGAAGCGGATCAAAAAGACAACTCCATTTTCACGGGGCATTATAAAAACGACGACATGGTATACGGCAAAACGCAGGTGCAAAACGGCGGCGCAATCATGTACGTTTCCTTCTTCGATTTGATGGCAAGGGTCAACGTTTACGGCGCGAACGACGCGTTCAGCCGTCTGCTCTCCATTAAAGATTGGTATATGGATATATACGATTATTACGTGCAGAGCGAAAATTACGGCGTCAGCCCTGACCGTTTCTATTGGGATTATTATCAAAAATCGCAGTGGAAAGGACAGTACGTTCCTCTGCAAAACGGCATTAAAGGCGCGCAAGAACGCGGCGGCGATTCCAGCGGCGTGTTGGGTATCGACGGGGAATTCTTAGAATCCTTCTTAATGGTTTCGGCAATTCCTTACGGTTTCTTCGGCATGGATACTGCGGACGGAAACACCTTAAAAATTTCGCCGTCCTTGCCCGATAAGCTTAGCTATTGGGGGATGGAAAATCTCTCTTTCAATAAGGTGAAATACGATTTGACGATAGAGAAAAACTCGCTGAAAATCGACTGCGTACGCGGCAATGCGACGGGTCTGCAAGTGCAGGTTTCGTTGCCTACCGCTAAGGAAAATCCCACCGTTTACGTAAACGGCGTACAAACGAATAATTATACGGTGAAGGACGGAAAGGTTACCTTGCTCGTACCACTTGCTGCCCTCACGGTTGAAGTAAAATAAAAAAGGAAGGGAAAAATTATGAAAAAAATCAAACTCGCATCCATCGCTTTGGGCTGTCTTTTGGCGACGGCGTCCGTCGGCTTGACCGCTTGCGGCGGCAACAGCGCGGATAATATCGTCGACGATTATTACAGAATTAAAATCGCCTGCCAAACGGACTCGTCCGAACAGCAGGTCGTAAAGGCGTTGATAAGCGCGTATCAAGCCAAAAATCCAAACACGAAAATCGAGGTCGTACCCTTTACGGACACCGACTTCGAAGTGGTGATGAAGGGTTACGCACAAGACCCTACCCGTTCTCCCCACATCATTTGGACGGCGGATTATTGCCACGCAGGCTGGCATAAATATTTTATCGATTTAAGACCTTTTTACGAAGCGTCTGCGGAAACCGATTACAGCCTTTTCTACGAGGCGATGCTCGACGCCGCAAGTTTATACGGCAAATTCAAGCCCACCAAAAATTACACGGGCGAGTTTAGAAGCGACGACTTGGACGAATCGGACGGTAAAGAGCACTACCGCAACCACTCCGAATACGGCTTATATTACGCCCCCAGAGATTACAATAAGCCCGCCGTTATTTGCAACACCTACCTCTTTGAAAAGTTGGATAAGCAATACGCGGAATATTACCAAGCGCAAGAGGGGACGGCGTTTACGGGCGTTTCCACGACGGACAGATTAAACGACATCGTGGCGGGCAACGATTGGGACGAAGTTACCGACTTGTTCGCATTTGCGAAAATGATTGCAGAGCGCGTTACCTACGTTAGAGATTATGCGTTAGACGTTACGGAAGACGACGCTGTAAAAAGATTTTGGGGGGATAAGACGGCTCTCGATATGAAGATGGATTGGGAACCCGTTTACACCACGATTTTGTCCGCGATGGGCGTGGATACCGTCATTAAGGAAGACGGTAAATTGGCGCTGACGGAAAATAAAGAAATTTTCCAGACCCTCAACGATTATCTCTACCCCGACGGCGTTACCGACAAGCAGGGCAAATCCCACCTTTGTTTTTCCAGCGATTCCGACGTCGACTTTACAAACGGTCTTAACTTTATGCGCGTGGACTCCCGTCCGCCCGTACCCGGTTTTAGAAAGGCGCTTGCGGAAAAATACGGCGAGAATAAAAACTATTTGCAAACCATCTCCATCCCCACGGACGCAATTGCGGCAGGTAATTCGGGTTACGCCATTTTCAACCGCTATCAAGGCAAGACGGTTACCTTAAAGAGCACGGGCGAAAAGAAAACTTACGAAGATATTTGTTGGGATTTCTTGAAATTTATGCTCTCTAAGGAAGGGCAGGAAGTTGCAGGCGCAACCGGCAACAATATTCCTATTCTCAAATCCCTTTACAACGCAGAAAGCAACGGCGGCGTAGAGCCTGCTTGGAGAAGCGTGGAAAGCCTTGAGGGTATGGATCACGACGCATGGGTGGCGGGCGACGACCTCGTACAGGATTGGTACAACGTGTACACCGAGCAAAAGAGATACGGCTTTAGAAGTAGCGTACAGAGCTTCTTCACGAATTTGATGAAAGAAAACTACGGCATGGGCTCGTTGGATAAACTCATTTCCAGCACCAACGATATGTATAATAACCGCAAACCGGAAAACGCCCTTCGTTAATTAGGAGTAAATTATGAACGAACAGATCACTCGGGCGCAACCGAATAGAAAGAAGTTAAGCGTAGGCAAGTTCTTAAAAAAGAACCTGCCTTGCTGGCTTTACGTTTTGCCCGTAATGTTGGGGCTATTGTTATTTACGCTCGTACCGATGGTAACCTCCCTCGTCTTTGCGTTCAACGACTATAACCCCTACGATCCCGACCCAGCTTATCAGCTTACCAACTTCGGGATTCAGCATTTCCAATACTTATTAAGCCCAAAAGGGGAGCTGTTCCCCATCTTAAAATCGCTGTACGTAACTTTCCGTTACGTCATCGTCAGCTTGACGTTGCAAATCGTCGGCTCGTATTGCGTCGCCCTTTTCTTAAATCAGCAGACGAAAGGGGTAGGGGCGTTCCGTATCGTCTATTATCTGCCCAACTTGATCCCTGCCGTGGCGGGTACTCTGCTTTGGAAGGATATTTTAAAACCGGACACGACGGGCTACATAAACATGATACTCAACACCCTTAATTTGCCCCTTTGTCCATTTTACAGCAGTCCGGAAACGGTTTTGCCCACCATGCTCTTTACGGGCGTATTCTCGTGGGGCGGTACGGCGGTCATGTGGCTGGCGCAAATGCAAAACGTACCTAAGGAAATGTACGAGTCTGCCGACTTGGACGGCGCAAATTATTTTTGGAAGACCTTCCGCATCACCATTCCTATGACGACGTCGATGCTGTTCTACGTCATCGTAACCAGCGTTATCGGCGGCATTCAGCAGTTCTCGGGCGTATATCCTCTCTTGGGCGTGGCAGGGGACGAGGTTCGCTTTATCGTCGTTAAAATTTACGAATTCGCTTACGACCCGGCATACGACTTCGGTATGAGCCGTGCCTGCGCCCTTTCGTGGATTTTATTCGTGATTATCGGCAGTTTGACCGCCGTTATGTTCAAAACGAGCGGTTGGGTGTACTACGGAGAGGAGGTGTAATATGGAACGGACTGTAAAACGCACCTCCAAGGCAGGGAAAATAGCCTTTTTATGCACCAAATATTTCTTCTTAGTGCTTGTTTCTATCATATTTGTATTCCCGATTTACGCGTTGGTCATCAATTCGTTTATGCCCAACATAGACGCGGGTAGTACAAGTTTTTGGCCCAACCCGTTCTATTTCGGCGCGTATAAGGAAATTTTCGTGGCGGAATATTTGCGGTATTTCTTAAATACCTTGCTCGTGTGCGTGCTTAACGCGGGCGGCGTGTGTATCGCTTCGTCGTTGACGGCGTACGCGCTTGCCAAGCTCGATTTCTTCGGCAAGAATTTTGTGTTTGCCTGCATTATGGGCATGGTTTTGCTACCCAGTACGGTGCTTTCCATTCCCTTGATGATCATCTATTCCAAGATGAATTGGCTCAACACGCTTTATCCTTTATGGGTGCCTATGTGGTTTGGCGGCGGTACGATGAACATCTTCCTCGTCCGTCAGTTTATGCGCGGTATTCCCAAATCTTATTCGGAGGCGGCAAGTTTGGACGGAGCAAACAGCTTCCAAATCTATTTAATGATCATCATGCCTCTCGTAAAGCCCATTCTCATTTACTTGGCGGTAACGGGCTTTATCGGGAATTGGAACGATTTCCAAGGCCCTTTGCTCTACGTTCGCGGCGAACCGAGCCAATGGACGCTTTCCGTTGCGCTGTATATGCGCTTCGTCGAAGGGGAGGGGGCGGCGGATACCAACAACCTGCCCAACGTACAAATGGCGGTTGGCGTTATGATGATGCTCCCTTGCGTGGTGCTGTTCGCATTCTTCCAAAAAGAGATTATGGAAGGCATTTCTTCCATTGGCGTCAAAGGCTGATTTTCGTCTAAAACAATAAAATGGCGGTAGGGGGTATGCGTTGAACGCAAAATCCCCCTCGCGCCTAAGTTCAAAAAGTGTTAAAAAAGTCGTTTTATAAAGGACGATTGGAGAGTAATATGAAGTATATCGATTTTGTCAATATAAAGCAGGGAACGGATTCCGTGCGCAGATTTTCGCGCGGGAACACGTTGCCTTTGGTTTGTATGCCAAACGCGCTCAATATGTTTGCGCCGCAGACGGATACAAGCCGAGGTCCTTGGTATTATCACCCGAAGGACAGAAGTTTCGAGGGGGTGCGCCTTACCCATCAACCCAGCCCTTGGGCAGGGGATTTTTCTTACCTTTGCTTTTTGCCCGAGGCGGGAAAATTGGTTGTCGACCCCGCTCTTCGTTGGTCGGGATTCCGTCCCGAAAACGCGGTTTTAAAACCGCACGAAATGGAGTTTGATTTGCTCCGTTATAAAACGAATTTTAAACTTACCCCCACAGACAGCGGCGCGATGATGCAAATCGACGCGTCCAAGTGTGCGGAAAAGCCGTTATTTGCCGTAATTCCGTTCAATTATCAAACGGAAATTTGCGTGGATACGCAAAATCGCGCGGTGTACGGGTATACCTGCTCTTATACCGAAGCGCCTTTCCGCGACGATTTTAAAATGTATTTCGTCCTTAACTTCGACTGCGATATCGACGGCACGGAAACGCAACGCATAGGCGACAAGGCGGAGGCAGTTGGCGTATTCCTTACGGAAAAGAAATACACCGTCCGTATGGCAACCTCGTTTATCAGTGTGGAGCAGGCAAAACTCAATTTGAAACGCGAGCTTGAAAACAAGACCTTTAACGAGCTTGTATCGATTGCGGAAAATACGTGGGAGAGCTTGCTTTCCCGTCTGCAAATCGAGGCGGACGAAAAGACGAAGCGCACCTTCTATTCCTGTATGTACCGCAGTTTTGTGTTTCCCAACAAGTTCTATGAACTTGCCGAGGACGGAACGCCCTATCACGTCCTGCCCGAAACGGGGGAAATCAAAAAGGGCGTAGCGTACACCAACAACGGTTTTTGGGATACCTACCGCACCGTTTATCCCCTTTATTCCATCGTCCGTCCCGAAATTTTGGACAAGATTATCGAAGGCTACTTAAATACGTACGATGACGTGGGCGTTTTGCCCCGTTGGCTCACCCCGTCCGAGGTGAATTATATGCCCGGCACCCTCGTCGAGGGGGTGTTTGCGGACGCTGCGGTAAAGGGGTTGCTCAGCGAAAAAAATCTGCGCCGCGCTTTTCGTGCTTGCGTGGAAAATTCCAACTGGATCTCGCAAGGGCGCAAGGTGGGAAGAAAGTGCGTAAACGAATACAAAACGCTCGGCTACGTGCCGTACGATAAATGCAACGAGAGCGTGAACGAAACGTTAGATTGCGCATATGGTGATTTCTGCATTTCCGTCCTTGCGGAAAAGTGCGGGGATACGCAAACGCAAAACGCCTTTTTGGCAAGCAGTCAAAATTATAAAAACCTCTTTGACAAGGAAAGCGGGTTTATGCGCGCAAAGGACAGCGAGGGCAACTTCCGCCCCAATTTCAATTGCTTGGATTGGGGCAGGGATTACACGGAGGGGGGAGCTTGGCAAAATTCCTTCGCCGTGCCGCACGATTACGTCGGCTTGGCAAACCTTTACGGCGGCAAAGCCGAGTTTTTGGCAAAGATGGACGAATTATTCGCCACCCCGCCCGATTACGCGGTAGACGGCTACCCTTTGGAAATTCACGAAATGACGGAAATGGCGGCGGTGGATTTCGGCCAGTGCGCTATATCCAATCAGCCGAGCTTCCACTTACCGTTTATGTACGCGGAATTTGACGAGCAAGCCAAAACGCACGCTATCGTCAAAAAAATAACGGACGAGTTGTTCTCTTACGAAGACGGCGGCTATCCGGGCGACGAGGACAACGGCACGATGGCAGCTTGGTATATCTTCGCCGCGCTCGGCTTCTATCCTACCTGCCCCGGTAAAACAGACTTTGTCGTAAGCGGTGCGCTGGTGCAAAACGCAAAGCTTGTTTTGGATAATATAGAAGTGGATCTGACGGAAAAAATCCAAGGTAAGCAGAGAGTGGATTATTTCGAGCTTTTTTACGGTGAATAAGGCGAATGATTCCCCGCGGACGGGAAAATATCCGCAGGGATTGTTTTCGTTAAAATTTAGGGCGTTTTTAACGCTCTATTTTTATTTTGTCGCGTGTTCTGGCGGTCTGATGAAAAAATAATGAAAAAATAAAAAATTTTTTTCGTTTGCCACTTGATTTTTGATAGAATATGTTTTACAATAGAAGCAACTAATTTTTAGGGGAGGAAGGGGTTATGAAGTTTATCAATAACGACCTTATTCACGATAATTTATTAAAGAGAGAACCTATTTTAAAATTTGACGAAAACGCGGATTTCGACGCTTGGCGCGCTCAGGTCCGTGAAAAATATACCCAGCTTTTGTGCTTGGACGAAATCGCAAAAAACGCCTGCGAGATCAAGGTGGAAATCGAGGAAGAAGTCAAGCAGGACGGTTACACTCGTTACCGTTATACTTTTGAAAGCGAACACGGCTGCACCGTACCTTGCTATTTGCTTATTCCCGATACGGGCAAGGAAAAATATCCCGTACTCGTTTGCTTGCAAGGGCATACCGCAGGCTTTCATATTTCTATCGGTCAATATAAATTCGAGGGGGACGAAAGGGGGCTTGAAACCAGCACCTTTGCGCTCGACGCGGTCAAAAACGGCTATGCGGCGCTCTGCGTAGAACAGCGCGGCATGGGCGAGCGTCAGCCGCTTGCCACCAAAAACAGAGGGCATAAAGACGGAGAGGGTTGTCCTTGCTTATTCACGGCGATGACGGCGCTTTTGTCGGGCAGAACGCTTATCGGCGAGCGCGTTTGGGACGTTTCCAAGGCGATTGACAGCCTTTCTGCGTTCGATTGCTTGGATTTGGACGATATTTCCTGCGTGGGCAATTCGGGCGGCGGAACGGCTACCTATTATTCCGCTTGCTTTGACGAACGCATCAAACTTGCCATTCCAAGCTGCGCGGTCTGCACTTATCGCGACAGCATCGGGGATATGTGGCATTGTACTTGTAACTATATTCCCAAAATGGCGCAATATTTCGACATGGGCGAGCTTGCGGCGTTGATCGCGCCCAGAAAGTTGATGATCGTCAACGGAAAAATCGACCCGATTTTCCCCATCGAGGGCACGAGAGAGGTGTATTCCGTTATCGAAAAAATTTATAAAAAAGCGGGCGCGGAGGGCAACTGCCGGCTCTTGGAACACGAACGCGAACACTTCTTCGATAAAGCGCTTATCTTTGGAAAAATCAGTAGGAACTAATTATGCGCAAAGCGGGCTTCACCTTGAAAAATATCCAAATAACGGAGTGGAAATAATATGGCGGTGGATAAAAAGTACGAATTTTGCATTAAGTCGCCAAAATGGCATAGGAATACCTTTTTCGTGCTTGTCGGAATGGGCGTTGTCGGCAGTATTTTAATGCTTATTTTATGGCTTACAATCGGCTTTGATTGGGGTATACTTGTCGGCGCGTTGATGATTTTTGCAATAGAATTATTGATTGGCGGTTTAGGGCTTTTCGTGTGGTATAGGGAAGAATTTTGTTTTCAAGACGGCGTATTTACTTACGTAGCGGCGTTTAGTAAAAAGAAGACGGCAAATATTGCGGACGTTGCGCGGGTGGAATTTAGCACGGCTTACGCCTTTCCTCGTCTTACCTTTGTGGACAAAAACGGAAAGATTTTGCTTCGTTTTTCGGACGACGGCACGTCGCTTAAAAAGAATCATCTCGTCGGCTTATTAATGCATTACGATATTCCCATTGTAAAAAGGTAGGGAGGGATAAAATGTTGTATAAAATGAAACTGCGGAATGGACCCTTTTCAGCGATTAAAAACGGTAAAAAAAGGGTGGAGCTTCGCCTCTTCGACGAGAAGCGTTCTTTGATAAAGGAAGGGGGCATGGTCGAGTTTACCAATCCAAACACGGGCGAAACATTGCTTTGCAAGGTGATAAAACTTCGCGTGTTTTCCGACTTTGAAAAACTGTACGCGGCGTATGATAAAATCGCAATCGGCTATGCAGAAAATGAAACGGCTGACCCCAAGGATATGTTGGCGTATTATACTAAGGAAGATATTGCCCGTTACGGCGTCGTCGCCATAGAAATTGAAGTGGAACGCTGAACTTAATAAATAAAAAACACGCCGACGTCGGCGTGTTTTTATGTCTGATATGAAAAAGACGTGTTTTTTCATGACAAAAATATATTGCAAAGAAAGGGGGACTTTGATAAAATAAAGATACGGCTTGCAAGCGAAGTAAATATTTTTGGAGGAACTTATGGATAAGAATACGTTGCAATTTGGCGAGGGTGAGTATTATACTTTAGGGGATATAGTTCAATTTACGGGTTTGACGGATAGAACTCTCCGTAATTATTTATCGTCAGGGCTTTTAGAAGGGGAAAAAATCAACGGGCTTTGGCTTTTTACCGCTGAGCAGATAGAGAAATTTATTACAAATTCTTCTGTAAAACCGAGCATCGTAGCTAAAAGAAATTCGGTGGTATACGATTTTTTGCTTGGAGGGGAGGAAACGGTGGAACAATGTTGCCTCGTGTTCGACTTACCCAAAAAGCAGGACAAAAAAGCGATGGAGTATTTTTGTTATGCCATTAATAACGGGGATTTTTGCAATTTAAAATTTTCGTTTGATTCGCCTAAAAATAAAGCGACAAGGATAATTTTAAAAGGTGAAACCAAACAAATTTTGCAACTTGTAAATGAATATTATCAAAATATCGACGAGGAAAAATAAGCAATAAAAATTAAAACGCAGGCGCAAACCTGCGTTTTAATTTTTTGTGAGAATTAGGTAGCTAAACCAACCTTTTATTTCGCCCGATAAATTAGAATTATTCTTCCATGGATTTTATCAAAAATGCACTATGAAAGGTCATATCTAATTCTTCCACATAAAAGTGCAAAATCTTTTTATAAGCCTTAGTGGATGTATTTAGCGTGATATAAGTGCAAGAATCTTTTACAGCTTTTTCCATACGTTTAAAAAGTTCTTTTCCTATGCCTTGACTTCTATATTCAGGAAGAACATACAACTCGTCAACCGTAAAACATTTACTTCCAATGTCTATATAAGACGTCTTGTTTTCCGTAACATAATAATGTCCGAAAATATATCCAACGATTTCATCGTTATCTACCGCGACGCATAAGGGTTCGTTTATGTCGTCTTTAGTGTTCGCAATCATACCATACGAACAGTCTTCTTCCTGCCACTTCTTTGATAATTCAATTAAGTTTTGGATTGTCTTTTCATCTAACGCTCGAAATTCATATTTCATACATTCACACTTTAAAATTCTTATTTATCGATTATTTGATTATATCATAAACGTTAAAAAAACTCAATCATTTTAATATAGAGACAAATCAAAAATAATCAATGGCACTACGGCGTGCGCTTGTGTGATACAAATTGGCTCGTCTGAAAGAGAAGAAATCGAACTTTTCGCGGGAAATTCCGATACCCTTAAAAGGGAACCCTCGGAAAGCGTCGGCAATAAATTACCTCGCGCGAACCGTAGAACCAAGTCAATCCGTACGGGGCGCCAAAAAGCAAAATTCCTAAACCGAACGATGTTCGATTTAGGAATTTGCTGGTGACCCGTACGGGACTCGAACCCATGTTACCACCGTGAAAGGGTGGTGTCTTAACCGCTTGACCAACGGGCCATATCACCTATTTAATTTTATTCTCGCCCGTACTCGTACGGGTATCTGCCGAAACCCCTAAAGGGGTCCCCTCGGCAGGGCAGCGCTACGCTCGCGCGAACCCATGTTACCACCGTGAAAGGGTGGTGTCTTAACCGCTTGACCAACGGGCCGTATCACCTATCTAATTTTATTCTCGCCCGTACCCATATTAGCATCGTGTAGGCGAAAGTCTTAACCGCTTGATGGGTGGAGAGTATAACGTTGCCGTAAGAAAACTTACTGTAATACTATATCATCTTTTTTGCATAAAGTCAAACGTTTGTTGCGGATTTTTAAAAAATTATATTTTATTTTTTGTACATTCAATATATATAGAATTAATTGCAAAATAAGCTGTGGAAAAGCGTGGTTTTCGCCTTCCTCGTTAAATCTGTAAAAAATTAGAAAAAAATGCTTAAAATTCAAAAATTTAGAACCCAAAAAAGCAAAAAAGTCGGATTTTGTAGTGGATTGGTGGTAAAAATATATTGATTTTTCTTTTCATCTTTTATAAAATGATATATGTGGAAGTATATACAAAGTATATAATGGCTTAATGCACACTATTAAGGTGAAAGAAATGACGAATAAAGAATGGTTTAAGCAAGCGAAATACGGAATGATGGTACACTTCGGCTTATATTCTCTTTTATCGGGCGAATGGCAGGGGAAGAGAATGGGCGGTACGATAGCGGAATGGGCGCAGTCCTATTTCCGTATCCCCAACGCAGAGTACGAAAAACTTGCCGCGGCTTTTAATCCTATTTTCTTTAACGCGGACGAATGGGTGAGCGTCGCGCAGGACAGCGGTATGCAATATATGGTGGTAACGAGTAAGCACCACGAAGGATTTGCGCTCTATCACTCTAAGGTTGATAAATTCAACGTTGTGGACGCAACCCCTTTCAAGCGCGACGTTATCGACGAGTTGGCAAACGCCTGCGCAAAGAAGGGCATGAAGCTCGGGCTTTATTATTCGCAGGCATTGGATTGGCGTGAAAGAAACGCAGGCGGTTGGGGCGAAGAATGCGGTTTAAACGTAGACGGTATGTCTTGGGGCAACACGTGGGATTTTCCCACGCACGAAGGCAAGGACTACGCGGAAGTATTTGAAAGAAAAATCAAACCGCAGGTCAAAGAAATTTTGACGGGGTACGGGGACTTGTGTCTTATCTGGTTCGATACGCCGCACACCATCAACGCGGCGCAATCGCGCGAGCTTTACGATATGGTCAAAAAATATCAGCCCGACTGCTTGTTAAATTCCCGTATCGGCGCGCCCGGCGTGAAATACGATTACGTGAGCTGGGGGGATAACGAAATTCCCGAAGAATATCAAGACGGAAGCCTGCTCTTTGAAACGCCCGCTACCCTCAACGATACGTGGGGATATAAGGCGTATGACCAAAACTGGAAAAGCGCGGAAGAAATCATTCGCATCAAAAATCACCTTAACGAGCGCAACGTCAACTATTTGTTAAACGTCGGACCTGACCATCTCGGCAGAATTCCTGCCCCCAACGTGGATATTTTAAGAGAGGTTGGTAAGCGCAGTAAATAAAAAGCAATACGCATAAATAAGGACGTAGGGGAAATGAACGAAAGAATTATCACGGTATCTATCATCGGCGTGGGATTGAGCGGCGGCGAATCCTACGGAAGATATTTTCATCAAGCAACCGATAAATATAAGATCACCGATATTTGCGATATCGACCCTACGAGATTGGCAAAATACGGAGAAGCCTTTTCTATATCGGAGGAGCACCGATTCGCCACGGAAGAAAGTTTCTTCCAAGAAAAGCGGAGCGACTTGCTCGTCATTGCAACGATGGAAAAAACGCATAGCCGCATTGCGCGCAAGGCGTTGTATTTGGGATATGATATCATGCTCGAACAGCCCGTTTCCGAAGAACCGGACGAATTGCGTGCGCTTGTATCCGAGGCGCGTAGGCGCAATAAAAAAATTATGGTGTGCCACGTCCTGCGCTATTCGTCCATGGTGCGCAAATTAAAAAAGATTTTAAACGGCGGTGAAATAGGTCGGCTTATCTCGATGGACGCAACGGAAAACGTAGTCTTTTGGCACGAAGCGCACGGCTTCGTGCGCGGAAATTGGCGAAACGGTACGATTGCCACTCCGATGATTATTTCCAAATGCTGTCATGACCTCGACTTGTTGCAATATTTCGCGGGGTGTAAATGTTCGGCGGTATCGTCTATGGGCAGCCTTGCCTTTTTTAAGGCGGAAAACGCGCCTGAAGAAAGTACGGCGCGTTGCGTGGATTGCCCGTTGGTGGACAGCTGTGTGTACAGCGCAAAAAAAATCTACGTAGATTCTTGGAAAGAGTGGGGAAAGCCGAGCAACGTTATGCCGATGAACGCGCTGACCGATAAGCTGCCCTTGACGGAAGAGGATTTGCTAAAAGCAATTGAAGAAGGCCCTTACGGGCGGTGTGTATTCCGTTGCGATAACGACGTGGTGGACAACCAAAAGGTGGTTATGCGTTTTGAAAACGGGATCACCGCCACCCTTAAAATGGAAGCGTTCGTAAAGCACGGCGGGCGTGAATTGCGCTTTTTCGGCACGAAAGGGCATTTGGAGGTAAACGAGCCCGCTGACCGTATCACCTTGCACAGATATTTCGGCGAGGATGAAAGCTGGTCGATTTCCTCCTTAGAGGGCAAGGACGACCACGCGCACCGCGTTCGCAAAATGATAGACACCTTTTACAACGTGCTCATTGGTGAAAACGAGGAAATCGAAACCTCTATCGACGGCGCGGTGGAAAGCCATTATATGGCAATTGCCGCAGAGGAATCCCGCCTTGGCGGCGGTAAGTTGATCGAGATTGAAAAATACCGCAACGGCAAAGCGCTTGTGAAAGAGATGCTAAACTATATTGAGGAGCATTATTTAGACGCCATTTCATTGACGTCGGTAGCAAAAGCGGTAGGATATTCCCCCGACCATTGTTCTAAAATATTGCAGTCGACGGTGGGAATGAAATTTAGAGAGTATATCAATTTTCTGCGCATAAAACGCGCGGAAGAGATGTTGGCGGATAAAAGTTTGAAGCTGACGACATTGGAAATACTATATCGTTGCGGTTTTAACAATTCTGCGACCTATTATCGGGCGAAAAAGAAATTGGAACAAGCCAAACGGATTAAGTAAATTAAGAAATAAAGACAAAAAAGGAAGTTTGAAATGTCTAACAAGATTTTAACGGTAGCCATCATTGGCGTCGGAGCAAGGGGCGGCGAGGCTTACGGCAGATATATACACGAAAACGCAGATAAATTCAACATAACCCATCTTTGCGACGTCAGCGAAGATCGCTTAGAAAAATACGCGCTTGCATTCGACGTAAAAAAGGAAAACTGTTTTCTGTCCGAGGAAGAATTCTTTACGGAAAAGCGCAGCGACGTTTTGCTCATCTGTACAATGGACCGTCAACACGTAAAAATGGCGGAAAGGGCGCTTGATTTGGGGTATGACATCCTGCTCGAAAAACCCGTTTCCGACAACACGGACGAGCTTCGCAGCTTGGTGCGCAAAGCTAACGAGGCGGGCAGGGTGATTATGGTTTGCCACGTTCTCCGTTATACGGTCATGATCAACAAATTAAAAGAGATTATTGACGGCGGCGGCATCGGTAAGCTCGTTTCCATCGACCAAATGGAAAACGTAGGTTCTTGGCATCAGGCGCATAGCTTTGTGCGCGGCAATTGGCGCAACAGCATTGAAACCTCGCCTATGATTTTGCAAAAATGCTGTCATGATATGGACCTTTTGCAATATTTTGCAGGCGCAAAGTGTAATTCCCTTTCCTCGATGGGTTCGCTTTTCCATTTTAAGAAGGAAAACCAACCCGAGGGCGCGTCGGATAGATGCGTAAGCTGTAAGTACGTAAATTCTTGTCCGTACAGCGCAAAGAAAATTTATATCGATATGTGGAAAGAGAGCGGTTCCCCCGATAATAGTTGGCCCATGAACGTCATCACCGACGCTTATCCCTTGACGGAAGCGGCGCTTTACAAGGCGATTGAGGAAGGTCCTTACGGCAGATGCGTCTTTGCGTGCGATAACGACGTCGTAGACAATCAAACGGTCATTATGCAATTTGAAAACGGCGTAACCGCCACCCTCAAAATGGAAGGCTTCACCAGAAAGGGTGGGCGGGATATCCGCTTCTTCGGCACGGAAGGTGAGCTTGAAATGGACGAAGAGGGCAACTTTATCACCTTGCGCAGATTCTTCGGCGAAGAAAAGACCTGGAAGATTAACGAGCTGACGGACGACTTGGTCGGGCACGGCGGCGGCGATCACAGAATGATAGATAAGCTCTACGAAGTGATTGCCCAGAAAAGCAAAAACGTCGATACCTGCATGGAAAACTCGGTGGAAAGTCATTATATGGCGCTTGCGGCGGAAGAATCGCGCGTAAAGGGCGGTCAGTTGGTATTTATCGAAAAATACAGAGCGTAAGTCAAACGGCAACGCAGAAAAAGAGGGGTACCCCTCTTAAGGTAGTTTCCCAACTACCTTAAGAAAGATATCTAATAGCTTCGTGCGAATGGGAGGGATATAGTGGTAAAGACGGGAACGAGCAAGAAATGGACGGGAGCGATTTGCGCGGTTTGCGCATTGTTCGCGACGGTTTTCTGTTTGCTTGCAACGGGAATGAAATTCCCCCACGCAAAAGCGGAAAACGAGAACGCTATTTCCACGCAAATAGACAGAGTGGAAACGCTGGAGGGCGTTGCGCTCACGCTCTATTTAACGCAAACCGATTATATGACGGCGGAGGAGTGGAACACCGACAGCAACGAAGGTTATAAGTGGGTGGATTCGCTTGATTATGCGGACAGAAAAAACCACAACGTACATAACGCGTTGCTCGATAAAAATTTGAGCGAGTACAATTACGGCGAATATATTTTTGTGGACGGGGAACCGATTAAAAAGGACGAAATTACTTTCCACGCCAACCGTTTTACAAGAGTAAATACGTTGGGTATCGATTTTGCCGACCCGGCGGCGCTTGCGAATATGCAAGAGATCACCTTTAAGGCAGGCTGTCAGTTGCCCACCCTCACCTATTCCTATTTTGGCGAAGGGGAATTTTCCTGCCTCACGATAGAGGAGGATTATTCGTTTAAAAAGCATAACGGCGTTTGGGTGCGCGCTTATCCGTTTGACGGATATGAAGAAGGAAAACTTTACGACGCGGACGAAAAAGCGTTCTATACAAGGGAAGAAACCTCTACGTATATGGGACATAAAGAAGCGCCGATGACGTATTTCACAACGACGTTTGAAGACAACGGCTGGATGGCGGAAAAGGGTTATACGCTTGCCTCCGTAATCGCGGAAAAAGGCGATTTGATCGTTTTGGAATTGGTAAATCCCATCAACGCAGAGGAATTTGCCGCAATCGAGCTTAACGTGTTTAGCAACGTGCCCCGTTCCTTTGTTGCGCACAATGCATACGATATTACGACAAGCAGTTTTGGTGAAGATTTGCAATTCTTCTCTCTTCCCGGCAGAGAAGCCCCGTCTTTTACGACAATTACCCTTTTGAGTGCGTACTATGCGGACGAAAACGGTATGATCGATAAATTCGTTTTTCGTATCCTCGACGACGGCTCGTCAAATATAATGGATAATTGTTTTTACGTGGGCGCTTTCGCTTGCAACCGCTTGAATATGGTGTACGGCGACTCTTTCTTGATTGAAGAACAGCAAGACGCCTATAACTTGACCTACCGTTTCAACGCAAAAGGTGCGTTTACGGGCGAGGAAAGTTTGGATTTATCCAAAGTTTTTATCAATGGCGAGAGTATAGAGGCAATCAACCGCAGGGGACAGTTTGCAACGGCAAAATGGACGGCGATACACGGCGTTTACCAAATTGACGTCAGCTTGCTTAAAACCTATCAAGGGGCGGCGGCAATCAAAAATGCAGACAACAATTTCGTAGGGAACAATATGCAAGTGGCTAAGGGGCTTGCGCTTCCCAACGGGGAAATTATCGATAGGACTTACGCTTGCCGTATTTACGCAGGCGAAACCTTTGTCGATTACGAAATTATGGAAAGCTACGAGGATACTCGCGTTGAGGATGTGCGCGTTCGGCTTGACTACAATCCTAACGCTCCCGAAAATGACCCGAATATCCATTTCTTAATCACTTTTGATAAAAAAATCACCTCGCAAACATACGTACATGCGGCGCAAACGGAAGCTTGGCGCGTCATCTCTTTGGCACCTTTCGTGGACTATTACGACAAGGAAATTTCGGACGCGTTTGTTGCGGGCGGCTTCAAATCTTCCTTGTTTGAAAGCGTGTTTATCAACGGAAAATCTTTAGGGGATTGGCAAGCAAACGATTCTATCCCCACCGCAGTGCTTGCGCACTACGGGCAAACCTCGCTTTTCACACTCGACCTTTCCATCGATTGCACGGCGGATATGTTCGACGATTTATACGCGGCGTTTAATAGCGGCGAGGATATTACTTTAGAAGTCAAAGCTGGCATGAAGTTTACTACCGCAATCAAGACGGCGCAGGATTTTAAATGCGTAGTCAACGGCAGCACCGTAACGACGGACGGCGAAAAGCCCGAAATGCAAGTTTTTTACGACGGTAAAAAAGTGGAGGAAGGAGACGTGCTCCATTCCGCCTCGCAAGCGTCGGAGCATAATATTTTTGTAAGCGGTATCGAAAGCTATTCCGTGCAGAAATCGATAAACGGCAGAACGACCACGTTCGTGATCACCTACGGAGAGGGCGAGTCCTTTGGGTTTGCCGTGCAAGAGAATATCATAAACGAAATCCCGAGCGAAAAAGAGGGCTGCTCGTCCAGCTTATCCTTGGGAAGCGTCGCGATTTTATTAACGTTGGCGACGATTACTCTTTCGGTAAGGAGGAAACGTTATGAATAAGACCTTAAAAAGAGGGATAAGCATTGCGCTCCTTTCGTTGACGGCTGCGCTTTCCGCGTGCGGTGAAGGCGCAACGCTCAACGCTTCCAATTATACTTATCAAAAACAGAGTGCAGAGCTCGTACACTTCAAAAGCTCGGACTCGGAGTTGGATTTTTTCTTGAACGACTATTTTAAACGCCACTCGGGCTGGATCGACGAAAACGGTTTAGACCAAAAGGTCAATTCCGTTACGGCGGGCGTTACGTCCAAGCAATTTTTCTGGCAGGAATGGATGTCGACGGCGTATTATCCTCTCAACAGCTTTGACGGCTTTGCGGAGGACAGAATCGCAGGCTTGCGCAAGCAACTGACTTCCGTGCCCGTAGACGAATACGGCTACGTTTGGCAGGAATCGGACGAAACCCGTTCTGCGACGTCCAACCTGAATTCGGGCGAACACAGAATGGGTTGGCCTTTCCCTACTTCCGCGGATTCGGACGGTATGGCGATCAGTTGGGATTTCAACGGCGAGGACGGAAGCCTTTGGAGCAGTAACGTTGGCGCTACCGTGAAGGACGGTCTGTTTACGGCGGCGGTGGATACGCCCGTGGAAAGCGTAGAATTCGTTTCTCCCGTTCCCAAAAATGCAACGCAGACGATTTCGGCGTATTATTCTCCGCTTTTGGAAATCGATTTGAGAATGTACACGCCCGACGCGGACAATATTGAGGATATATACGTTTGGTATACGACGGGCGATTCTAAGGAATGGAGCGAGGATAAGCGCGTTTCCGTCAAAGAAAAAGCGTTTATATCCTACGCGCATACGCCTATTTACGAGCATATGATATTCCTTCCTATGTACGCGGAAGAAGCTTGGAAATCGGACAAGGAATTGGAAACGTTCATCAATCAAATCAAGGTGGAAATCAAGCCCAAAGCGGGCAAGACGTTGACGGGTGAGTTTGGTTTGAGCTACGTACGCTCCACGCTCGATACCCGGCATTCCAACAATAACTCCATTTTCATTTCTTCCCTCCGTAGGGATTATGATTACACGGGCGATTTGCAGTTCTTAAAAGAAAACATCACCAAGGCGAGAAAGGCAATCAATTTCTATATGCAGATGTACGACGAAAGCCGTCATCTCAACGATCAGTCCTACCTCGTAGGGCACGACGCAGACGCGACGTCCAATTGGAAATCGGAAAGAACGGTAATGAGCCTTTCCAACGGCTATTGGGATATTACTTTTATGCCGAAGTTCGATTTTCAGTCGAATATGTATTTTTATAAAGCGCTTGTCGATTTGGCGCATTTAGAGGAAATATTGGCGCACAACGGCGTCGAGGTTGACCCCGCAGAGGCAACGGTCAAGACCGCAGATAGAAATTTTAACCACGGCACAAGCGCATACACCTACGACGCGGCTTCTCTTCGCAAAATCGCAGAGGACGTATTGACAGAGCTTAGAAAATCCACCGACGATACGGATAAGACGGGCTTTTGGTGTGAGGAAACGGGCAGATTTGTCGCAGGCTATGCAGAGGCGGAAGATAAGTGGTACGACTACGGTTATACCATGTGGAACTTAGAGGCGATCTACTACGGCGTTGCTACGGAAGAGCAAGCAAAGTCCATTATGGATTGGATCAGCGGCAAACGCACCGTTGCAAAGGACGTTTACGGCTCGCAAGGCGAAGATATTTATTATTTCCAATTTGGTCCGCGCGTCAATACGTATAGTGAAGAAAATCAATACGACACCTCGATTTTAAACGGTTATTATCGCGACAAGGTTTATGAATACGGCGTCACGCAAATTCAAAACGGCGGCGCGATCATGTACGTATCTTTCTACGATTTGATGAGCCGCGTTATGACGTACGGCGCAAACGACGCCTATGCCCGCTTGTCCGATATCAAAGATTGGTATATGGACGTTTACGATTATTACGTGCAGAGCGACAACTACAATATGTATCCTGACCGCTTCTATTGGGATTATTATTGTCAAGGCGCGTGGAAAAACCCCGACAATAAAACCTACTATCCTCAAAACGGTATCAAAGGTTCGATAGAGAGAGGGGATAGCTCGGGTATTATCGGACTCGACGGCGAATTTTTGGAATCCTTCCTTATGATTGCGGCAATTCCCTACGGTTTCTTTGGCATAGAGTCCATCGACGGAAGCGTATTGAAGATAGAGCCTGCTTTACCGAAAAACCTCACGCATTGGGGGGTAGAGAATTTGGCGTTCAACGGCGTGAAATACGATTTGACGATATTCGAAGATTCCGTTCGCATCGACTCGGTGCGAGGGAATGCGGCAGGTTTGAGCGTACAGGTCGTTTTACAGGCGGACGAGGCAAATCCCGACATGTACGTCAACGGCAAAAAAACGAGCAATTATACGGTAAAAGACGGAAAGGTGTACGTAACCGTGCCCTTGCAGTCGGTATCCGTGGAAATTAGATAAAGGATAAGGAGAAGAACTATGAAGAAGAAATTGGCGCTTTTAATGAGCTTACTTCTTTCTGCAAGTACCGTCGGCTTCACGGCTTGCGGCGAAAAGAACGACGTTATCACCTCGGACTATTACACCATCACCGTCGCTTGTCAAACGGAAAAGGGCGAAAAAGAGGTTATGGAGGTTTTGGCAAATCGCTATGAGGAAAAATATCCCGACAGAAAGGTGGAAATCGTTACGATGGCAAACGGTTACGATTCGTACATGCTTACCCTTTCCAGCAGCAGAGATATGTCCGCCAACGTTATTTGGACGTCGGATACCTTACATAGCGCGTGGGACGAATTCCACGTCGATTTAAGACCTTATTACGAGCAATCCGCAGAAACGGATTATTCCTTGTATTACGAAACGATGCTCGACACCGCGGGTACGAACGGGAGTTTCAAGCCCACGAAGAATTATACGGGCGAGTTTAGAAAGGACGATTTGGATACGACGGAGGGCAGAAGCGAGTACGGCTTGTATTACGCGCCCAGAGATTACAATAAACCTGCTCTTTTGTGCAATACTTACATTTTTGCAAAGCTTGACACGGAATACGAGGCGCTTTATAAGTCTTTGAACAGCTTGGAAAAAATGCCTACGGACTATCAATCCGCAACCGCTCGTTTAAACGAGATCGTCGAGGGCAAGGATTGGGAGGATATGTCGGATTTGTACGCGTTTGCAAAGACGATTGCCGGCAGGATCGCCTACCTTGTAAACAATCACCCCGACAATAAGACTGCAAGATCGTGGGATAAATACCGCGCGCTCAACCTCTTCTTGGATTGGGAACCTACCTATACGACGGTTATGTACGATATGGGCGTTGATCTCATCAACGACAGCGGCGATTTGCAGTTAGAGCAATACAACGATCAATTTACGGAAATTTACAACGCGCTTTCCCCTTCGGAAACGGCAGAGGATAAGGAGCTTGCGCCCTATCTGCACACCACGCAGGGCGACACGGAATTTTCGCAGGGTACGCTTTTTATGAGAGTCTGTTCCAGACCTTTGGTTTTAGGCTACGGCAACTATTTCAGAGGAGTTTACGGCTCGACCAGTTTGCAGGCGATTCGTCTGCCCATGGAATACATTGCGTCAGGCAACTCCGGTTATGCTATTTCCCGCGTTTGGGATGGGGAAAACAAGGGCGTTAAGGTAAACGGCGTGTTTAAGAGCTACACCGAACTTAGTTGGGATTTTATTAAATTCATCATCACCCAAGAGGGTCAAGAGGCGGCAGGCGCAACGGGCTTGAATATTCCCGTATTGAAGTCTTTATACGACGCGGAAAGCAACGGCGGCGTTGAACCTGCTTGGAGAACGGTAGAAAGCCTTGGCGATATGGACAACGACGCTTGGGTTGCAGGTAAGGAATTGAAACAGGATTTGTTTAATATTTACAAACCGAAATCCAGACCTCAATTTAGACAAGTCGTTAAATTCTTTTTCATAGGCTTGCAGAAATACAGCAACGACGCGGGCTATTTGGCTGATCTTATCAACACGTACACGAAAGAATACAAAAACGAAAATCCTAAAGGAAATTTATTGGGCTAATTAAGGAGTCGTTATGTCAGAAACCACTTACAACGAAAAAGTTCGTAAGCTGAAAAAGCCCTTTTGGAAAAAGGTCTGGGAAGACTACGGTGGACTTTTATATATGTTGCCCGTATTGTTGGGTATCGTTTGCTTCACCATTATTCCCATGATCACGTCGCTCAATTACGCGTTCCACGATTACGATCCTTACGCGTTCGAAGTCAGCGAACAGCTTACTAACTTCGGTTTTCAAAACTTTATAAAAATCTTTACGCCCGGCGAAAAGGGCGGTGAATTGGAAACGGTCATGTATTCCGTGTTCGTAACCTTCCGTTTCACCATCTTGAACGTCGGCATTGGTCTTACCGGCTCGTATATTTTAGCATTGTTCTTAAACCAAAAAACGAAGGGGATCGAGGCGTTCCGCGTGGTTTATTACTTGCCTTGCCTTATTCCCGGCGTTGCGGGTACTTTGCTTTGGCTGGATATTACGACGGTAAACGGCGGGTATATCAACTTGATTTTGGAAATACTGCACCTGCCCGAATACACCTTCTACGAAGAGGCGGAAAC
Source organism: Clostridia bacterium (assembly GCA_017468085.1). Classification (GTDB taxonomy): domain Bacteria; phylum Bacillota; class Clostridia; order Christensenellales; family Borkfalkiaceae; genus Scatosoma. Next base: position 69,433 of record JAFUJR010000027.1, read on the forward strand.
GGTATTGCCCACCCTGCTCTTCGTCAGTGTGTTCACCTTCGGCGGCAATGCCGTTATGTGGTTGGCGCAAATGAAAAACGTTCCCACGGAATTGTACGAATCGGCAGATTTGGACGGCGCAAATTATTTCCATAAGCTTTTCCATATCACCATTCCGCAAACGACGTCGATGATTTTCTATCTGTTGATTATGAGCATTATCGGCGGCTTACAGGCATTTGGCAACGTTTATCCGTTGGTTTCGGTTGCGGGCAGAGAAGTAGAGTTTATCGGCGTAAAAATTTACCAAGCTGCATATGAAAGCGGCGATTTGAGCTTGGCTTGCGCGCTTTCGTGGTTCTTGTTCGTAATTATCGGTATTCTCACTGCGTTTATTTTTAAAACGAGTAAATGGGTTTACTACGGGGAGGAAGCGTAATGAGTACGGCTACGGTAAAAAAACGTCGCGTCAACAAAAGGAAATTGACGTTTACCATCGTTAAATATTTCTTTTTGGCGCTTGTTTCCATCTTCTTTCTGTTCCCCATTTACGCAATGGTCATCAATTCGTTTATGCCCGACGAGCAACTTTTGGGCGCACGTTCGCTTTGGCCCAACTATTTCTATTTCGGCGCATATTTGAAGATGCTGAATATCGATTATTTGCGTTATTTCGGCAATACGATGCTCGTGTGCGTATTGTACGTGGGCGGCGTATGCTTAATGTCCACGCTGACGGCGTTTGGATTGGCAAAAGTCAAGTTTAAAGGCAAAAACGTGGTGTTCATCTTAATTATGTCCACCGTTTTGTTGCCCGGCACGGTAACGTCCATTCCGCTGTATATCATTTACGCAAACTTGCATTGGACGGGCACGCTGATCCCGTTGTGGCTGCCTATTTGGTTTGGCGGCGGCGCGATGAATATCTTCCTCGTCCGTCAGTTTATCAAGGGGATTCCCAATTCTTATTCCGAAGCGGCAATTTTGGACGGCGCAAACCAAATACAAATTTATTACAAAATTATTTTACCTTTAATCAAACCTATCATCACCTACCTTGCCGTAACGGGCTTCTTCGGCTGCTGGAACGATTTCCAAGGCCCGTTGATGTACGTTATGGACGCGCAGGAAAGCTGGACGCTTTCGTTGGCGTTGTATTTCGACTTCGTTGAAAAAATCGCAACGGACAACAACAACCTTGCCAACGCGCAAATGGCAGTCGGCGTTATGATGATGATTCCTTGCGTGGTTTTGTTCGCTTTTTTCCAAAACGAACTCATGGAAGGGGTTTCTACAATCGGCTTAAAGGGATAACCGAATAAAAGGGAGCGGAACGCCCAAACGGCGCTTTCGCTCTTCAGGCTGTCTGCTTTAATTATAGTAATAATATATTAGGAGGAAAAATATATGAGTAAAAACGGCAAATCAAAACTACTTACTAAGCTTTTTGCTGGTGTAGCAACACTGTGCATGGCGTTCGGCGTAGGTTTTACGGTTGCAAGTTTAAATAAAGCGCCCGTAAACGTTTCCGCAAGCGATACTGCTCAGGAAAGCGTCGATTACAAGGACTTGCTTGGCCTTGAAGACAGAACAAGCTGGGCGTCTGGCGGTCATGCAGACATTGTTACTTTAGGCTTAATGGATTTTAGCATTACGGAAGGCAATCAATATTTCAAATCGAGTGTAAGCGGTTGCTGGTATCAAGGCAATAACGACGTAATTACCGCCAACAATAACGTGGATATTTTGCAATATGTCTACATCAACGACGAATGTGCAAGAGATTTGCTTGTTGCCAACCAAACCGACCAAAAAACAACGGCGAACACGGCATATTGGCTTTCTAACCCTGCGGCTTGGCCCATTGCGTTTGAAACGGGAACAGACGTTTGGATTCGAATTGATAAAACGCGCTTTGGCGGCGAATTCACGTTCACCTTTAAGGCAGGTTTTGCGTTGACCAGAGAGGACGGCGTTAGAATATATCTTTCCGACGACGTAAATTATAAATATGCAAACGGCGCATTGACGAAATTGACGATGAGCACGCTTACCTTTGAAGGCACGACGGAAACGAGAAAGTTTATGGGCGGCGAAGCAATTGGCGCACTCCCCGAAATTCCTGCGCAGGAAGGCAAAATCGGCGTATGGCAAATCGACGGCGTAGACATTAACGAAAACACCGCCTATACCTACGGCGCAGACAAAACGGCAAAGGTTTTCTATCTTGAAGGCACGGAAGTAAGCTCTACGTTCGGCGTTGCAAATTGGGGTGCTGCAGGCGGTTCGGATTGTACGTATATCCGTATTGGCAGCTACCTTGACGCGGGCAACAACTTAATGATGGACACGGGGTTTAGCGATATCCATTGGCAAGACCACGCAAACGAAGCCGCAAATAACTTCGGTTGCGATATTATGGAATATATTTACGTCAACGGCAAATCCGCAAGAGAAATTTCCAACCAAAACGGCGTGGATAGAAAGTACGGCGGACAAGAAGGGCAAACTTTCCCGTTCAGTATTGGTGGTATTTATGCGCCTATCGACGTGGTTACGAATGGCGTAAACTTCAACCTTCTTATCATGAATGATTATATCGAGGATAACGGTCTTTCCATCGTTTTCAAAGCAGGCTTTAGAATGAAGACGGCTGACGGCAGCATGATTTATCTTGCAAAGGATTACGGCTTCCCTCGTTGCAACGTAACCTTCGACGGCGGCGAACCCGTTGAGGTTGGCGTAGGCGAAAAACTGGCAGAACCTACCGCGCCTACGAAAGAAGCAACCGAATCGCACACCTACGCCTTCGACGGCTGGTACAACGGCGAAACCAAGTGGGATTTTGCAAAAGACGTAGTCACGGGCAACCTCAACTTGACGGCGAAATTTATCGAAACGGAAAAAGCAAAATTCACGGTAACCTTTAACGCGGAAAACGGCACGGAAAGCACGAGCGCAACCGTTTACGACGGCGCGTGCGTAGCGAAACCCGAAACTGACCCCGAAAAGGCTGACGCAGGCGAAAAGAGCTTCGTATTCTTGTATTGGTCGCTTGACGGCGCAAACGCATACGACTTCACAACCCCCGTTACGGAAAACGTTACCTTGACGGCTGTATACACGGAAGCAATCGTACATACGGTAACCATGGGCGAAGCAAGCGTTAAAGTTATCGACGGCGAAAAAATCACCGAACCCACCGCGCCTACTAAGGAAGCTACGGCAGAATATACCTACACCTTCGACGGCTGGTATTTGGGCGAAACGAAGTGGGATTTTGAAAACGGCGTAGTTACGAGCGACATCGAGCTCGTTGCAAAATTCACCGAAACGAAGAGAACGTACACCATCACCTTTAACGTAACGGGCAACGACGCGGTTACGCTGGATTCCGTAACGGCAGAATACGGCGCAACGTACGACCTTTCTAACTTGCTTGACGGCGTAGACGTATCCCGTTTTACTTATGAGATCACGGTGAACGGCGAAGCGGCTGAAAGCGTTGTGGTAGAAGGGAACGTAACGGTTGACGTAACGTTTACGGCAAAAGTATATCATATCGTAACGATTGGCGGCGCGGAGCAAGAAGTAGAGGACGGTGAAAAAATCACCGAACCTGCAGCGCCCACCAAGGAAGCTACGGCGGAATATACCTACACCTTCGACGGCTGGTACAACGGTGAAACCAAGTGGGATTTTGAAAACGACGTAGTTACGGGCGATATCGAGCTCGTCGCAAAATTCACCGAAACGAAGAGGACGTACACCGTTACCTTTGTCGTAACGGGCAACGACGCGATCACCCTTGACTCCGTAACGGTAGAATACGGCGAAGTATACGATCTTTCCACCCTTTTGGACGGCAAGGACGTTTCCGGTTACAGCTACTCTATTACGGTAGACGGCGTTGAAAAAATCAGCGTAAAGGTGCTTGCGGATACTACGGTCAACGTAAACTTTACCAAGCTCGAAAGCCAAAAGAGCTCCGGTTGCGGCAGTGCAATCGGTAGCACGGCAGGCGTACTCCTCGGTATCGCGGCTGTTGGCGTAGCGCTTCTTATCGGCAAAAAGAAAGAAGACTGATTTTTTTGAATAGCTTATGGCTCTGCGCGCCGTAAGACGCGCAGAGCAAACAAGGCTTGTTAATAAAGAAAAACCGAAAAATATTTTTGTACCAATGAAACCAGTTTTGGACATAAAGCGGGTTGATTTTATGCGTAAACTATGGTATTGTTATTTTAACAAAATAAGCAGAAGAAAGCCTTCTGCGTGTTATGTTGAAAAAAAACGGATTTTTTCCGTTGAAAATATATAAAAAAGTAAAAAATAAAAAAGGAGGAATAGGATGAAACAAACAAAAAATTTGTTCATCAAACTGCTGGCGTGCTTCGTGCTGTTGTTCTCCACGTTCGGCGTTCTGTTTTCGGGGGTAAACCCTTGGAAATCGGACGTAACGGCAAAGGCAGAAACGGTAGATTTTAGTCAATACTGGGGAATAGAAGACAGAACGTCATGGTGTAATAGCGGATCCGCGCACGAAGACATGATTGGTTTTGGTGCTATGAGATTGGATACTACGCCCCAAAGCTATTTCAAAACAGCGGGCGGGGATTGCTGGTATCACGGCAATAGTGCTTTGCTCACGCAAAATAACGGCGTGGATATTCTGCAATTTATTTACGTCAACGGAGAGAGCGCGAGAGATGCAATTACAAAAAATGTAAATTCTGCTAGTCCTCAAAGCATGGCGAATACTGGGACTTGGCTTTCTAACCCTGCAGCTTGGCCTATTGCGGTAGAAACATCGGGTGATGTTTGGTTTAGACTTTCGAAAACTTATTATGGGGATAACATCACCATTAGTTTTATGCCTGGTTTTGAGTTAACGAGAGATGATGGTGTTAGAATTTCACTTTCCGAGGAAGTTACGTATAACTACCAAAACGGTACGCTCTCGAGAGTAAACAAATCGACGGTTACGTTCAATGACGAAAGCGGCTCGGCATATACCACCAAGCGCGTCGTAAACGGTCAAGCAATCGGTACGCTTCCCGCAGTACCTGCAAAAGACGGTTACGTAGGTTTTTGGACGGTTGACGGCGCGGCGATTACGGAAAATACCGTTATTTCCGCAAATAAAACGGCAACCCCCGTATATGCGCTTGAATACGAAGATTTACTTGGCTTAGAAGATAGAACGAGCTGGGGCGCGCACGACGGCGAATATTACTTCGGCGGCGTTACGTTAGACCCGTTTGGATATTTCAATACGGCAGATAGCGTAAGCAACACGTGGTATGTAGGTAATACTGCTCCTATCACCGCGAACTACGGCGTGGATATTATGGAATATATCTACGTAAACGGTACGTCTGCAAGAGCATTGATTACGGCAAACGCAAACGGGGCTCAGCTTGGAAACAGTTGTGATTGTTGGCTTTCCAACCCCGCAGCTTGCCCCGTATACGTAGAAACGACCAACAGCAGCGGTATCATGATTAAACTTTTAAAGTCGGCTTTTGGCGATACCGTTACGTTTACTTTCAAAAAAGGCTTTACGCTTATTAGAAACGACGGCGAGGTGATTTATGTATCAAGCGATATCACCTATACGTACGCAAACGGCGCTTTGGGCGGAAGAACCGTTGACAAAGAATACACCCTTACGTTTGAAGGCACGGACGTTAGCAAGACGTTGAAAAATAACGCAACGATTGGCGAATTGCCCGCAGTTCCCGCAAATGGCGACTATGAAGGCGCGTGGACGATTGACGGCGTAGAAATCACGGCGGACACCGTATATAGCTACGGCGCAAATAAGACGGCAACCGTTGTATACTCCAAAGATATTACCGAAACCATCGGCTTAGGCGACTGGGGCGTTCCCGAAACGGAAAGCGACCTTCGTTATTTGTGGATTCGTGATGGTTCAAGCGAAATTCTTACCGCTTATCCCAATTCTTACTGGAATGACCACGCGGACAATAAGGACAGCAACTACGGCGTGGATATTATGGAATACATACTCATCGACGGCGAATCCGCTCGTGCTCTCATCAATGCAAACGCGGCGGGGACAACTTCTTACTCGGGTACGACGTTCCCCTTGAGTATAGGCGGCTGCTATGCACCTGTTTGTATTGAAGGTATGAGCTCTGGGCTTTATTTAAAAGTTTTAACCGCCTACAAGACTTCCTTTAAGGTTACCTTTAAGGCAGGCTTCACCCTTGTCAATGCAGACGGCGTTAAGCTGTATACCACCGCGGACGTAGTTTATAACGTTGGCGAAACGATGGGCGACATCACGAAGGCAACGGGTTACACGCTTACGTTTGAAGGCGAAGGAACGACGAAAACCTTAGAAGCAGGGGACGCCATCGGAGAATTGCCCGCAGTTCCTACAAAAGAAGGCTACGTTGGCGTATGGAAGATTGACGGTGTAGAAATCACGGCAGACACCGTATATAACTACGGCGAAAATAAAACGGCTGTTGCTGTGTATACGGCGGACGTAACGGATACGGTAACGATTGAATTTTCAACGCATACTTCCGTTCAGTCTACCTTTAAAATCTTTATTACCCCTGCAAATGCTTTGTGCACAAACAGTGCTTGGAATATTCAAGATTGGGCTACTACGTTAATTGCGACAAACAACGGCGTAGATATTATGGAATATATCTACATTAACGACGAAAATATCCGTGATTTGTCAGATAACAATAGAACAAACAATACTTATCCTGTAGGGGATGCAACAGGTTGGCTTACGAATAGCGACCAATGTCGCCCTGTATTTGTAGAAACGAATGCTGAAGGCATTTGGGTAACGGTATTGCATTCTTTCTCGTCAGAAGACTACAAGGTTACCTTAAAAGCAGGCTTCTCCATTTTGGATTCAAATGACGGCACGTCGGTTATCAATGAAGACGTAGAATTTGCATGCACTTCCGGCGGCGGCGTAACAAAGATGGTAGAATGCACTCTTTCCTTCGATGGTTTAGAAGATACGCTCACCGTAATAAACGGTCAACCCATCGGCAAATTGCCTAACGTACCTGAAAATGGCGATTACGAGGGCGTATGGACGATTGACGGCGTAGAAATTACGGCGAATACCGTATATAACTACGGCACGGACAAACAAGCGGTTGCGGCATACAGCAAAGACATCACCAAATATATCGTATTAGAGAACAGAACGAGCTGGGGTGTTTGCGCGGTTGGCGGCGAATATTGTTTAGGCGTTTTGGATATGCGCGAAGAAAATAAGGTTGTCAACGATGAAGGCGAAACCTATTACCTGAACACGAACAATACCGGCACGTGGCATGCGGACGACGCCAATATTATTACCGCGAACTACGGCGTGGATATTATGGAATATATCTACGTAAACGGTACGTCTGCAAGAGCACTGATTACGGCAAACGCAAACGGGGATAAGCTTGTAAACAGTTGTAATTGTTGGCTTTCCAACCCTGCAGCTTCGCCCGTATACGTAGAAACGACCAACGGCAGCGGTATCATTATAAAGATTTTGCAGGCATATTCGGGCGATTATTTCGAGCTTACCTTAAAGAAAGGCTTTAGTTTAATCAATTCCGATGGCATACGCGTATACTTGACGGATGACGTTACTTATAAATATATCGTGGTGGATGGAAATACCACGTTTGCAAGAGGTGAAATTACCGAGGCGGAATTGGACCAATTCAATGGTAAGAACATAACCCTTATGAACGGCGATATAGAATATCTTACCAAGAAAACCGTGCAATTGACCCTTCCCGAACTTGAACCTGTAACCGTGGAAAACGGGCTTACGAAAGTACTTGTCGGTTGGACGACTGATCCTGAAAACCTCTCCTTCTCTAACTTGTATCCTGCAGGATATAAATTCAAGGTTGAAGAAGACGGAACGATTCTTTATGCGATATGGATCGGTTTTGAAATGCAAGACGGTGCGGCTGTTCGTACTACGTCTGGTAGCGCAGGTATCCGTTTCTTGGTAAATATCGACCAAGAGGTTTATATGAATCTCTACGACGAAATCGGTATCTTAGAAAGCTGGGGCGTATTTCTTGTGCCTACCGACTATTTGAGGGGCAACGTTCCTTTTGTACATGAAAGCTTCTCTGAAGGGTATTTTATGGACAAAGACTGTACGGAATTCTGGAAAGTGGGCGGTGAAGGCTTTGAAAGCGAATCCGTATGGACGTACGCGGCGGCGTTTACGAACATTTCTACAAAGCAATACGCACGTGCATTCTCGGCAAGAGGTTACGTCGCAATTCGTTACGCTGACAACGAACTCCACTACGTATATACGCCGTACACGGAAGAAAATAACTCCAGAAGTATTTACGAAGTTGCTTTAGAGGCATATAACGACGCGGAAAATCCTCATTATCAAACGAATACAACGATTTTGAATTATATTAACAACGTTGTAAATCTTACTTGGAGCGTAGACGATTATTCGTTTGTAAAGACCGACGTAGTAGGTGATTACGAAATTACCGATATTTCCGTAGAAGGCTACACCGTTAAGGTGATGGTAAACGGCGATATAAGCTCGGCGGTTGTCAACGGCGCGCGTTTGGCGGATGGTAGCTCTTCCAACGTGCAAATGGGCAATTTCCTGTTTAGCGTTAGCGGATTTGAGTTGGTTGAAGGCGGTTTCCAATTCACTTTTGGCGCGGCAAACGATTCGTACGATAAGGCAAGCGAGGAAACCCTCTACTTTGCAAGCTCCATCGCGGATTTAGACTTCTTCTTGAACGATTACTTCAAGCGTCATTCGGGTTACGTGGACGAAACGGGTGCGAGTTTGAAGGTAAACTCCGTTACGGCTGGCGTCGACGCTGAAGAATTCTTCAACCACGAATGGAATTCGATGTCCTATTATTGGTATAACAGCTTCGAAGGCTACACCGACGCGCAAGGCATTAATTCGGATAGAATTGCAGGTATGCGCGAAGTCTTATCTAACGTACCCGTAGACGACTACGGTTACGTATGGTCGAGCAACGACAGAGTTCGCGATGCGTACTCGGAAATTGAAACGGGCGAACAAAAAATGGGCTGGCCCTTCCCCAACAACGATTCGGTCAGCACGGCGCATTGGGAATTTAACGGTAGCGATTCGGGTAGCTGGTCGAGCAACGTCAGCGCAAGCGTATCGGGCGGCTTGTATACGGCAAACGTAAGCGGGCAATCCTCGAATATTACGTTTACGTCTAATTCGTTCAGCTCTTGGACGAGCAAGAAAATCTATACCTTCTACGCGCCTTTGCTTGAATTTGAAGTTCGTATCGACGACGCAACCAACGTAGAGGACATTTACGTTTGGTACACCACCAGCAGTTCTACGTCGTTCAGCGAAGATAAGAAGGTTTCCGTAAACGAAAAAGCGTTTATCAAGTACGATTACAGCGGCGCGTACAATCACGTACTTTACTTGCCAATGTATGCAGAATCCGCTTGGGGAGAAAGCACTTCCACTTATGTGAAGCAACTCAAAATTGAAATCGTTTTGAAATCCGGCACGACGATTTCGGGCAACGTTGGCTTGAACTACGTTCGTCCTACGCTCGATACGAGAATGTCGAACAACAACTCGGTGTTGATTTCGTCTTTGCGTACCGATTACGATAACACGGGCGATTTGGATTACTTGACTGAAAATATCACGCGCGCAAGAAAGGCGATGAATTTCCTTATGCAGATGTACGATTCTACGCGCGGACTTAAAAAGGAATCCTACCTTGTTGGACACGGCGGCACAAAAGAGACGAATTTGTTGGGCATAGTGACAACGGAAGGAATCGCAAGCTCTATCTCGCAAGGCTATTGGGATATTATGTACATGCCTGAGTACGACTTCCAGTCGAATATGTACTTCTATAAAGCGGTAAGAGATTTGGCGTACTTGGAAGAAGTTTTGGCAGCAAATAATATTACGGTAGACTCCTCCTTGGCTACGGTCAAGACGGCAACCAGAAGTTGTACGACGGGTACGAGTGCTTATAGCTTCGATTTGAACTCGGTTGCAAGCACGGTATTGACGAATCTTCAGCAAACGACGGAAGATACCAACCACACGGGCTTCTGGAACGCAACGGACGGCAGATTCGTGGCAGGTTATGCAAGCGGCGAAGGCAGGTGGTACGACTACGGCTACGTAGCGTGGAACTTGGAAGCGATCTACTACGGTATCGCAACGGAAGCGCAGGCTACGGCTATCATGAACTGGTTGAGTAGCGAATCCGAGCTTTACAAATACGCGTTTGCGCCTATGTCCAACACCGTAACGGGTGATGCCGATATGCTCAACGGCGAATATGCTGCGCAGGATGATACTTGGGTGAACTGCCAATTCGGCGGCGCGATCATGTATACTTCCTTCTACGATTTGATGGCGCGTATCGATACGAACGGCGCAGACGATGCGTTTACAAGATTGACGGCTATTCAAAATTGGTATAAAGAGGTTTACGATTATTACGTAGCAAACGGCACCGATCCTTACGATTTCTACCGTTACTATTACGATGATAAGGGTATCCAATGCCAGGGTGTGGGTACGAACGGCGCAGTCGGTTTGGATAGAGAATTCCTCGAATCCTTCCTTCCCGTTTCTGCGGTTGCATACGGTTTCTTCGGTCTCAATGCAAACGGTAATACGTTGGAAATTGCACCCGAAAAACCTGCTGACTTGGATTACTGGAAGATGGAAAATCTTGCGTTTAACTTCGTGAAGTACGACTTGACGATTCGCGACGGCGCAATCCAACTCAACAACGTCAGAGGGACGACGGATGGATTGACGCTTACGGTTGCACTTGACTACACAGAAGGACAAACGGTTTACGTCAACGGCATTCCCGTAACGCACGAAGTGGTAGACGGCAAAGCGTACGTTACCGTTAATTTCGGCGCGGTAATCGTTGAAGTTCGTTAATAGGAGGTAAAGAGGAATTATGAAAAGAAACTATGAAAACGTAGAATTGGAAATCGTGTTCTTCTGCGCTGAAGACGTTATCAGAACTTCTCCAACCGATAACACGGCAGAAATGCCCGATTTCCCCGAAACTTTCGGTTAATGAAATACCAAGGCAAACGGAGCTTTGCTCCCTTGCGAAGATATGGACAAAAACGGCAACGCACGGAAACGTGCGTTGCTTGTTTTTTTTGCGAAAAACCGCTTAAAACGATGAAAAAAGTATATAAAACAATGGACATTATCAGTTATTTTATGTATAATATATCTAACGTAAAGCCATAGAAGTTTTACGTAAAAAATCGGCGAATGAGGCTACCATGTCTGCGTTGAAGTTCAAAAGAACAAAATTTGCGTGTTATGCGGCGTACTTTACGATGTCGTCCGTATTTTGCTTTCCCGCGTTGTTATTCACAACGTTCCACGATATGTACGGCATTTCGTACACGCTGTTGGGGACGCTCGTTTTAACCAACTTCTGCACCCAACTCGCAGTGGATTTAATATTCACTTTTTTCTCAAAAAAATTTAACGTAAAAATTATCGTGCGTATCATGCCGCTGTTGACGGCGGCAGGGCTGCTTATTTATGCGCTCGTGCCTACTTTTTTCCCGAATATCGCTTATTTAGGGCTGTTATTGGGGACGGTTATTTTTTCAATATCGGCAGGCTTTTCCGAAGTGCTTTTAAGCCCGACGATTGCGGCAATTCCCTCCAAAAATCCGCAGCGGGATATGAGTATGCTACATTCCTTGTATGCATTCGGCGTGTTTACAGTCGCCATTATCACAACGGTGTATTTTAAAATCTTTAACACGGAAACTTGGGTATATTTGGCGCTCTTTTTCGCCGCTCTGCCCGTTATTGCCGCGGTCTTGTTTATGACTTCGCCTCTGCCTAATATGGACGGCACGGAAAGTGCGCAGGGCGTAACAAAAACCAAGGACCGCATCATTGGTACGGCGCTTTGTGTGGCATGTATTTTCTTTGGAAGCTGTGCGGAAAACGTAATGTCGAATTGGGTGTCGAGTTACGCGGAAAGCGCGCTTCATGTCGACAAAGCGATAGGGGATTTGCTCGGATTAGCAGGCTTTGCAATTTTACTTGGACTTATGCGTATGGGCTATGCCAAATTCGGCAAAAATATCAGCGTCGTCTTGCTTGTGGGTATGATTGGCGCGGCGGCGTGTTATTGGGTGGCGGGTCTGTCCTTGCACGCGGTTCCGGCGCTTGTCGCTTGTATGCTGACAGGCTTATTTGCCGCAATGCTTTGGCCGGGGACGCTCATTTTGATGGAAGAAAAAATTCCTTCGCCGGGCGTGGCGGCGTATGCGCTGATGGCGGCAGGGGGTGACCTTGGCGCGGCGCTCGCACCGCAACTTATGGGCGCTGTGGTCGATAACGTAGCCGCAAGCGGTTTCGCGGCGGAGCTTGGCGCAAAACTTGGCCTCACAGCCGAGCAAATCGGTATGAAGACGGGTATGCTCGTTACCTCGCTTTTCCCTATTTTTGGTATGGTTGTGGTATTGGTAATCATCTGCTATTTTAAAAAGCATCCCTTAAACAAACCGCAAGGGTTGCCTTTAAAAGCGGGAAACGGATAATCAAACAAATAAAAATCGACGTAACGGTATTGCCGATACGTCGATTTTTTATTATTGAAAATCGAAAAAAAAGAACAAAACGTTAAAAATTGGAAACAAATAGGTATTGCATTATAAAAAAAGCTGTGTTATACTTACCTTATAAATGCGGTTTGCTTTCTTTCCGATATTGTAAAGGCGAAGTTCCCGTATGTGCCTTGAATGCCTCCGAAAATCGTTGCAAAGAGGAAAAACCGACGAGGTAGGCGACGTTCTCAACGGTATGCGCGGAATTTTTTAAAAATTCTTTCGCTTTTTCAATACGAATTTTTGTTAAATATCGGTAAGGGGCTTCCCCCGTTTTTCGTAAAAACAGCGACGAGAAATAAGCGCGAGAAAATCCAAGTTGCGCCGAGAGCGACGAAATATCGATTTCTCTAAAATAATGGTTTTCCAAATAGCTGATAGCCGTTTCCACGGGGTCGTCCGCCGCCTTTTTAGGCGTTGATTTAACGGAATTTAACACCTCAAAAAGCACGTGCAGACAAGAAAAACTGTCCTCAATCTTATCTAAAAGGGCGTTTTTAAGGGAAATTAAGCCGCTTTTTTGATAACGCATAAAAAATTCTGCGTTTATGCGGCTGAGTAGTTCTTTGGCAAACGGGCCGCCGAAGGCGATCCACGAATACTCCCAAGGCGTATCTTTATCTGAACAGTATAAAGTTATTTCTTCGGGCAAAATCAAAAACGCCTCGCCCGCTTCCAAAAAACGTTTTTCGCCGTTACGCTCAATATAGCCTCTCCCTTTTTCGATAAAGTGCAACAAAAAATAAGAGCGAACGGCAGGGCCAAAGGCGTGTAAGGGCGGCGTTTTATGTGTGCCGATCTCGTACACGACGATAGGGTCATTGGGCTGAAAAAATTGACGCACGTAATGAAATTTGGGATCGTAATCGGTATTCGGCATAAACCACCTCGGTATAATTGCTATATTTACTATAGCATAATAAAATAAAAAAATCAATAGGAGAACGAACAAAAAATGAAAATTGTATTTTTAGGCGCAGGTAGTACCGTATTTGCAAAAAACGTACTTGGCGATTGCATTTTGGCAGAAAATTTGCCTTGCTTTGATATTGCGCTCGTTGACGTCGACGAGGAGCGTTTAAACGAATCCTACGCGTTGATTTGCGCGCTTCGCAATAAGTATAAGCCTGCGGTTACCGTCGAAAAATATCTTTCCACGGACGATAAGCAAACGGAGGCGGCGTTTGCAGGCGCTTCGTATATTATCAACGCTATTCAAGTAGGCGGTTACGAGCCTTGCACCGTTACCGACTTTGAAATCCCCAAAAAATACGGTCTTCGCCAAACGATTGGCGATACGCTTGGCATCGGCGGTATTTTCCGTGGCTTGCGTACGATTCCCGTTATGAAAAAATACGCGGATATTATCGAAAAAGTCTGCCCCAACGCCCTGTTCCTCAACTATACGAACCCGATGAGCATCCTTTCGGGCTATATGCAACAGTACACAAAAGTAAAAACGGTTGGGCTTTGCCACTCTTGTCAAGTCGTAACAAAAATGTTGCGCGATTGGTTGGAAATGCCCGAATTGGACGAGGCAAACTTTACGCTGGCAGGTATCAACCATATGTGTTGGCTTTTGACTTTGCAGGATAAGGACGGCAACGATTTGTATCCCGCCTTGAAAGAAAAATTCAATCAAGTCCGCCCCAAATACGACCTCGTGCGTTTGGAAATAATGAATCGCTTCGGTTATTATAATACGGAAAGCAGCGAGCACACTGCCGAATATCATCCCTATTTCATTAAAAAGGACCACCCCGAACTCATTGAAGAATTTAATATTCCCTTGGACGAATATCCTCGCCGTTGCGTAAATCAAATTCGCGATTGGAAAGAACTTCGCGAAAAGATTATGCTCCCCGAAAACGTTAAGCACGAGCGTTCGAGAGAGTACGGCTCGCACATCATCGAAGCGTGCGAGACGGGCAAGCCTTATAAAATTTATGCGAACGTAATGAACGACGGACTCATCACCAACTTGCCGAAAAACGCTTGCGTAGAAGTGCCGATAATGGTGGACGAAAACGGTCTTAATCCCTGTGTTGTAGGGGATATTCCCGATCAGCTTGCGGCTTTAAATATGACGCATATCGCCGTACATAATATGACCATCAAAGCGGCGGTTACGCTCGAAAAGAAATATATTTATATGGCGGCGTATCTCGACCCGCACACCCGCGATCAGCTCACTTTCGAGGAAATCAAAAACCTCTGCGACGATCTGATCGAAGCGCACGGCGATTGGTTGCCTAAGTTCCACTAAGTAAAACGAACCCCAAAAAGACCTCTGTTTACGGCAGAGGTCTTTACGCTATTTATTGGACGATTTGTTCACGGAGCGCACGTATTCGGTGGGGGATACGCCCACGTGTTTTTTGAAAAGGGAAGTCAGATAATGCACGGACGACATATTCATCGAGTACGCGATTTGGGTCAACGTTTGTTCGCCTTCAAGTAGGGTGGATTTGGTGTAATTTACGCGTAAATCGTTTAAGTATTCCACGACGGATTTCCCAAACGCTTGCTTGAATTTTACGGAAAGGCTGGTTTTGTTGGTGTTAAACAAAAAGCAAAGCTCCTCGATGGCGATTTTTTGACGGAAATTCTCGTCTAAATACCGTTTGATTTCATAAATTTGCGACTTATCTTCCGCGCTGATTTTGGGCGCTTGCTCCGTGTTGTCTATCTCTAAAACCAAACGCAGACATTTAATTAAAAATACCTGCAAATAGTTTTTAATCAACTGATCCGCGCCGAATGCAAATTCTTTGCGTTTCTTCATATTTTTAAGGTTAGGCACGTTGTAAGGAGGAAGATATACGGTGCGCGCTTCTTTGATGATTTCCGCCAACGTCTTTTGCAATTCTTCGGTGAGCGTAACGGGCGCGCGCGTCAAAGCGTCTAAGGCAGGGGCTTCGCATTCAAACCCGATAATGATGATATTCGGCGCAGTCGCTTCGTTGCAGGTCAAGGAGTGGGTTTGGTTCGCGCCGTGCAAAATCATTTGGTTTTGGTACAAGCCGCCTGTGTAATGGTCGGAGGAAATGCGTATATTCCCTTTGTCTACGTACACAAGCTCGCAAAACCCGTGCGAGTCGTCCACGGTATGATAGTTGGGCGTAAATTCAAAATAATGCACGTTCGCCAACCGCGTTACTTTCAAGTCGGATTTAAAAGAGCGTAATACAAACTCCATTTTGGTACTCCAAAAGAAAATTATTTACGATATTATACCAAAAAAATACGATTTTGTAAAGACAAAACGAGCAGTCCGTGATACAATAAAGAAAAAAATTATTTTTGAGAGGTAAAAACTATTATGGCAAGAGTATGTATCCCCGATTACGAATATCAGGAAAGAATTCAACGCGCGGCAAAGATGCTCCGTGAAAGAGGACTTGACGTTATGGTGGTGGCTTCCACGGAAAGCGACTACGCAAACGCAAGATATTTCTCGGGCTTTTGGCCTGTATTTGAAAGAGCGGGCGTAGCGATTTCCGCAAGCGGCGCCGCAGCTTTGCTTGTTGGACCTGAATCGGAAGTTTTCGGCGCGGATTTCGGCAAAATCGAAAAGGTGTTCGTTCTCCGTGAATTTAGAGAATCGGCTGACCCCTCCTATCCCGAATTGACCCCGTCCACCTTTAACGACGTGTTTAAGGCAATCGGCGTTACGGGCGAAAATATCAAAATCGGTTTGGGTAGCTACGTAGAATGCACCTTGCCCATTTACGAGGGATTGAAGAATAGCTATCCCAAGGCAGAAATCGTAAAATGTAACGATATTATGGTCGATTTGCGTAAAATCAAGAGCGAAAACGAAATCGCTTGTCTTAGAGAAGGCTTCCGCATTATCGAAATTGCAACGGACGAAGTTATCAAGGCGTTAAAGCCGGGCGTAACCGAACTTCAAATGGTCGGTATCGCACAGAAAGTCATTTATGAACACGGCGCAGAATACGAAGGGCTTCCTATGTACGTATTCTCCGAAGCAAGCACCCGCCACGCAATTTCCCGTTCGAGATACCGCGAAATCGGCAAAAACGATATCGTTCAGCTTAACCTTTCGGCGAAAATCGACGGTTATTCTCCCTCTATCGGTTTGCCCGTATGTATGGGTAAATTGGAAGGGGAACGCCGCGACCTTATCGAATTCTGCCGCAAGATGCACGAATGGACGGAACAACAGCTTAAAGCAGGCGTTTATGCGGACGACGTTGCAAAGCGTTTTTTGCAGATGTATAAGGACGCAGGCTACGGTAAAAACTACGTTTACGGCCCTTGCCACGGCACGGGTATGATCGAGGTGGAAGCGCCTTGGATGGAAACCTCCACGCATTATCCTTTGGAAAAGAATATGACCTTCCAAATCGATACCTTCATCTCCGGTCCTACGTTCGGCTGCCGTTGGGAAAAAGGCGTTGCTATCCGTGAGGACGGCTGCGAAAGCTATACGGATTACCTTAAAAAAGGTATTATAGAGTTGGGGTTCTAATATGAGCGTAGTAGGCAAAAAAGATTGGATTATTCCCGATTGCGAACTTCCTCCCGAAGGGGAGGGAGTCCTCAAGGGACACGAGAGTGTAATCGTCGTTAACGACACGAACGAAAAAGCCGTTATCAAAGTCAAATTGTATTTTGCGGATAAGGACGCTTACGAGGGTATTACTTGGGAAGTAGGACCGCAAAGAGTGCGCTGTTTTAGAATGAACAACGTAGAGGATATGTGCGGCTTTACCGTGCCTTTGGAAACGCAGTACGCAATGAAGTTGGAAAGCACGCAGCCCATCGTCGTGCAATACGGCAGGCTTGACAACAGACAAACGAATTTGGCGTATTACACCACGTTAGCTTATTGAGGTGAAAATTATGATTTTAGACCATTCTTTTCCGCGCGAAACGGATTACGTAAAAAAGAATAATATTCCGCTCGTTATCGTGGGCGGAACGGTAGAATACCACGGCGCGCATTGTTCCTACGGTTGCGATACGCTCGTTGCCGAAGGCTTGATTAAAAAACTCGCGGAAGAAAAAGAGCTTATGCTCGCGCCGACCATTTCTTACAGCCCTGCGAGTTATGCAGTCGGCGGCAGAAAGAGCGGTACGGTACACGTGCCCGAACGCGCGTTCGAGGATTACGTTTACTATGTATTTAAGAGCATGCTCTATTCCGGTTTTAGGAATATTTACGTGGTTATTCACCACCAATTCGAGCAGGAAAGCGAAATGCCGATGACCCTTTGCTATCGCACGGCGGCAAAGCGCGCCACCATGGAATATTTGGAGGAAACGCTTGGCGAAGGTTGGTGGGGGAGCGAAAGTTACGCAAATTATTACGAGGAATTGGAGGGCGCAAACAATCCTTTTTCTTGGATAAAGGTTATCCCCACGATGTCCACGGCGGTACAAAACGCCACGGGCTACGACCACGCGGGCAAGTATGAAAGCTCCATTTTGATGGCGCTCTATCCCGACTGCATTAAGCTCGACAGAATCGACGATATCAAGCATTGGTTCACTGAAAGCGCGCGCGAGGCGAATAAGGAACTCGGCGACGAGATGGTGAAGCAGTCCTTGGCGTACTTAAAAGAGGCGATAAAATAAAATGTTACCCGAAATTAAACGCGTAAAAATGCCGAAAAACGTCTTTCCTACCTTGTGGCAAGCCGTTCTTTTCCGCAATTACGGACTTATCAAGCCGCAAAATCTTGCGGCTGTTTTGTCTTGTAGCGAAGAAATTTTACACACGGAAGCGGAGCGCCTTGGGCTTTTGCGGACGGAATATAATCCCGATTGGGCGCAAAAAGGGTATATCACTCTTATTCGCAACAACTGGTTTTTGTTACCTTATAAGCAGCTTATAAAATTGCTTGGCATAGACGAGGCTCGTTTGGATTTTATCCTGCAAAACGACGACTTTTTGTCCGTTAAACTTGGCGATTTTAAGCCGGAATGCGCAGAGGTTTCTTATGCGCCCTTGACGGAGGAGGAAAGCGCAAAAACACAGCTCGTCGCGGACATGGTGCGCCCGTTTTTGCAAAATAGGGGAGAGCAACCCTTTAAATTTTTCCGAAATCCGTGCGCAGATAAGACGATCAAGCGTGCGGACGGCACGCGCATCGTGCACGGATATTTATCTCCCTGCGGCGACGCGTTCGATACGGATACGGAAACTCACCTGCCCGACGGCTTGCTTGCCGAATATGCAAAGCAAGGGGTAAACGGCGTTTGGCTGCACGGCGTCTTGTCTACGCTTTCCCCTTATCCGTTTGACGAGGCGCAAAGCAATGGCTTTGAGGCGCGCCGTAAGGAAATGAAAAAGCTGGTTGCGCGCTTGAAAAGTTACGGCATTAAATTATATCTTTATATGAACGAGCCGCGAGGCTTGGCAGAGAATAAGTTCGGCAAATACAGCCACCTTATCGGCAGAAGGGAAAGGGGCTATGCCTCCCTTTGCTTCGAGCAAAAAGAAACGAGGGAATATCTTTACAATGCGGTAAAGGATTTGCTTTGCGCCGTACCTGACTTGGGCGGTATCATCACCATCACGATGAGCGAAAATCTCACCCATTGCCATTATTTGCCCAACACGAATTGTCCCGTCTGCAAAAATATTCCCCCCGAACGCACGGCGGCTTCTGTCAATAATACGATACAAAAGGCGATAAAAGACAGCGGCAGCGGGGCGGAGCTTATCGCCAATCTTTGGGGGTGGTCGCCGTATATGGAATGGACGGAAGAACAGACCCTGCGCGGCGTGGAAATGTTGGATAAAGATATTTCCGTCATGTGCGTAAGCGAATACGATTTACCCATCGTAAAGGGCGGTGTGGAAAGTAAAATCATCGATTATTCCATATCCAATCCCGGCCCCAGCCAAATCACGAAGAACGCCTTAAAAAAGGCGGTGGAAACGGGGCATAAGCCGTATGCGAAGATACAGATAAACAACAGTTGGGAGTGTTCCGCCGCGCCCTATTTGCCCGTGTTTGATTTGACCTTTGAACACCTGCAAAACCTTGCGAAAATCGGCGTAAAAGATTATATGCTGACTTGGACGCTCGGCGGTTATCCCTCGCCCGCAGCCAAACTCGTTGCCGACTTTACGGCAAGCAAGGGGAATATGGATTTGTCGGCGTGGTATAAAGGGGTCTTTGGCGAAAATGCGGACGGGGTGCATAACGCAGTCAAAACAATATGCGATGCTTTCCGCGAATATCCGTTTAGCGTACAGAGCCTTTACCTTTCGCCAAAAACGCTTGGCGCGGCAAATCTTTGGACGTTGGAGGCAGAGGAAAAACGTTCGGTGATGGTTTCTTATTGCTACGACGATTTTGAGAGCTGGATTTATCCTTATCCCTACGAAATTTATCTTTCGCAATACGAAAAGTTGTTAAAAGGTTGGGGGCAGGGTTGCGACGAACTGCAAAAACTGCCGTCCACACCCATGATAGACGAAATGAAAATTTTTGCCAAGGCAGCGTATTTGCATTTCGAAACGGACTATCTGCAAACGCGGTTTTCCTTTGAAAAACGGGATAAAGAAAAGCATTTGCAAAGCCTTATCCAAACGGCGGCGCGCGCCAAGGATAACGCGGAAGCGTTGCTTGCGCTTGTGCGCAAATGCCCGTTAATTGGTTTTGAAACGTCCAATCATTATTTCTACAACGAACGCAATTTAATCGAAAAATCCGTCAATATGTCGCAAATTTTGGACGAATTGAAAAAAAATTAAAACAAGTAAAAGGGCGCGGTGGCAAATTTGCCACCGCGCCTATCGTCATTATAAGTTGTTTTTACCGCCCAAATAGGGGA
Source organism: Clostridia bacterium (assembly GCA_017468085.1). Lineage (GTDB taxonomy): Bacteria > Bacillota > Clostridia > Christensenellales > Borkfalkiaceae > Scatosoma. The sequence continues at coordinate 89,905 of JAFUJR010000027.1, forward strand.
ATTATTGCTCCTTACCGCACTCCTTACAAAAACGGGAATCCCCGTCGATCAAAGCGCCGCAATGCTTACAGAATTTGGTCGCGCCGTCCGTGCCCTCAAAACCTTCTCTTGCCGCGCTTGCCACCGTTCTTATCGCGTCGCTTTGTATTTCCGCGTTTGTGCTGGCGATTTCCGTCATATCCTCTTTGTTTGCGGCTTGAATATGCTTAGTCATTTTTACCGAAAGTTTAGCGATTTCGGGGTAAAAACCAATAATACCGCAAGTAAAAGTAAGGAACACGCCAAGGCTGGACAATACGCCGCCCAAAATAAATTTCCATTCGTTTTCAAAATCGCCAAAGCCGACGATAACGAACACAATTCCAGTAATTGCAACGCAGAGGAAAAACGCCGCCAAAATCTTTAAAATCAAAAATACAACAGGTTTTTTCTTGCTCATAAAACTCTCCTTTGGTTTTGTGCCTTGATAATATCATAAAAAAGGGGAGGTGTCAATAGTTTTTTAATTTTTTGCAATAGAAAAGCACGGTTTCCCGTGCTTTTTCCGTTTCATACAGCTAATATTTACGCCGTTTTCATCAATTCTTCTTTGCGGTTTTGCAAGGTATACAAATCGAAATATCTGCCCTTCTTTTTCAGGAGCTCGTTGTGGTTGCCCTGCTCGATGATTTCCCCGTGCGAAAGGACGATAATGTTGTCCGCGTGCTGTACGGTGGAAAGTCTGTGCGCAACGATAAGCATCGTGCCGATATTCATCATTTTTTCCAACGAATCTTGAATCAAAACCTCCGTTTCGGTGTCGATATTCGCCGTCGCCTCGTCCAAAATCATCACCGCAGGCTTATGCACGATGGTACGCGCAAACGAAAGAAGCTGTCTTTGCCCTGCCGAGAAGTTGTTGCCGCGTTCCAAAATCTGATAATCCAAGCCTTTGTCCAGCTTGGTGATAAAGGAATCCGCGTTCACGTACTTGCATGCCTGCCAAACCGCCTCGTCGTCGATACCTTCGCTGCGGAGCAGGATATTATCGCGAATCGTACCCGAGAAGAGGAATACGTCCTGCAACATCTGCCCGAAGTGCTTACGCAAAGAGGAAATTTTAATGGCTTTAATATCAATTCCGTCAATTAAAATTTGACCCTTTTGTATGTCGTAGTTACGGCAGATGAGGGACAAAATCGTCGTCTTGCCCGAACCCGTCGAACCTACGAACGCAACCGTCTGCTTGGCGTCGATTTTAAAGGAAACGTCTTTCAAAACCCATTCCTCACCCTCGTAGGCAAACCAAACGTTTTTAAACTCAATTTCGCCTTGAACGTCTGTCAATTCCCTTGCGCCAAGGCTATCCACCACGGTGGGCTGCATATCCATGATCGTGAAGATTTTTTCCGCCGACGCAAACGCCGATTGCAACCAGTTAAATTGCTCTGCAAGGCTTTGGATGGGGTTAAAGAATTTGGATATATACATATAGAACGAAACGACGATTTCGCTCGTAACTACCTGTCCTAAAATCGCTTTCCCGTCGATTGCGCCTTTCGCACCGAGAAAGAAAAGACAGAGCACCGACACCATATACAGCATATACACGGTGGGGCGGAAGACGCCAAAGACGAAGATCTGTTGATATTTCGCCTTGCCAAGCATTGCGTTTTTCGTGCGGAATTCGTTAAGTTTCTTATCCTCGCGATTGAAGAATTGCGTAATTTTAATGCCCGAAAGGTTTTCGGAAAGGAAGGTGTTGATGTCCGTCGTGCCGTCTTTTACCTTGCGGTATGCACGGCGGGAGAATTTACGGAATAAAATGGTGAACAGCAAGATGAAAGGCACAAAGCAAAGCACCATCATCGTCAGCATATAATTTAAACAGAGCATCGCCACCAATACGCCGATGATGACGAAGCAGTTTTTAATGAGGTTGACGATCAGGTTGGTGAACATCATCGAAACGCCGTTCGTATCGTTGGTTACGCGCGTAACCAATTTCCCGACGGGGATATGATTGAGCTGTTCGTGCGAGAGCTTTTCAATATGCTCAAACAAATCGATACGCAAATCGGAAATAATTCTCTGCCCGACCTTTTGCAATATGATCGATTGGAAATAGGTGCAGAGCAAGGAAACGACCAAAATGCCCGCGTATAAGCCGATCATCGTGAAGAGGTAGTTAAGTTGGAAACCGTCTTCCTTGATGATGCCTTGGATTTTACCGATAAGCAGAGGGGAAACGATATCGTACGCAATCGAGAATACCATCAAAAACAACACGAAGGCAAATTTGCCCCAATAAGGCTTTGCGTATTTCAGCAAGCGCTTGACGATTTCCTTGTCGGAGATATTCCGTTCAAAGCCCATGCTCTCCTTCTTGTCTTTGATAAGGCAGTAAGCAAGAATGAAAAGGATAGACAGCGCGCCGAGAATGCCGCCCATGATAATCAGAGGATAATAATTCTTCCACATATTACTTTTCCTCCTCCAATTTCTGCAATTCAGCCATCGCCTTATAGGCAGGGCAGGTTTCCATCAGCTCGTCGTTCGTGCCGACGGCAACGATTTTTCCTTCGTCGATAAAGACGATTTTATCCATCTGCCGAATGGTGGAAATTCGGTGCGCAATCAAAATGGTCGTCTTGCCCTCGCGCTCCTTGGCAAGGTTGGCAAGCAGGGTGGTTTCCGTGCTTGTATCCACAGCCGAAAGAGAGTCGTCCAAAATCAAGATAGACGAATCTTTTAAGAGAGCGCGCGCAATCGAAATACGCTGTTTTTGTCCGCCCGATACGGTAACGCCGCGCTCACCGAGCACCGTTTCGTATTTTTCGGGGAATTCCTCGATATTGTCGTCAACCGCCGCCATTTTCGCCGCGTAACGGATTTTATCGGGGTCTGCTTTGTCGCAAGCAAACGCAATATTGTTAGAAATCGTGTCGCTGAAAAGGAAATTGTCCTGCGGCACGTAGGAAATGTGCTTGCGGAGGGAGGAAATCGTAACGTCGTTTACGTCCGTATCGTCTACAAACAGACAGCCGTCCGCTACGTTATAGTTACGGAGTAGCAAATCGACCAAAGTCGTTTTGCCTGCGCCCGTTCTGCCGATGACGCCCACGTTTTCGCCCGCTTCAATGGTGAACGAAACGCCGTTCAGCGCGTCGTAATCGCCCGTGAAATGTTTAAAGCGCAGGTCGCGGAATTCAATTTTACCCTTGACGTCCGAAATCTCTTTTGCGTCGGGTTTATCCACAACGTCTTGCTTTGCGTCCATAAGCTCGCTGATACGGTTCAGGGAGGCTTTCCCGCGCGATACCATTTCGATAAGCTCGGAAACCGCCATAAACGGCCAAATGACCGAGTTAAATAAGCCGATGAATTTCATAAGCTCGCCTGCGTTTAACGTATCTTTATAGACGAGATAACCGCCGTAGCCCAAGATAACGCAGATGACCGATTCGACGAACAGCGTAACGAAGATACGCAACAGAACGGAATATCTCGTATATTCTACGTTTGCGTCCTCGTTTTCTTTACACAGCTTTTTAAACGCCCAAAGCTCTTTAAATTCCTTGACGAACGCCTTGATCACGGCAATGCCCGAAAAACTTTCCTGCGAGAAGTCGGAAAGGTTGGAAAAGGCTTGCTGTCTTACGTCCCATTTTTTCGTCATATACTTACCGACGATAAGGGAAACGGCAAGCAGGAATATCATAGGGATAAGGGAGAGGAGAGTCATCAGCCAATCGACTTGGAACATCTTGATGATCGCCATACTGCCAAGGAAAATGGCGTCGGCGAACATCATAGAACCCCATCCGAAGCATTCGTGCACCGTCTCGATGTCGTTGGTGAAAAGGGACATCAGGTTGCCCACCTTATTCACTTGATAATATTGCTGTGATAAATTCTTGCAGTGGTCAAACATGCGAAGTCGCAAATCCGTTTCCATTTTGAGCGCCGAACCGAAGAAGCAAATTCTCCACAAAAATCTGCCCGCAACCATTATGACAATGATCCACATCATCGGCTCGCACAGATATTTGAGCACGAAATTAAAATCGAACGCCAACCATTTGCCGTCTACTTGCACCATACGCGTACCGTCGATAAGGCTATTCAAGCCGTTGACCAAATATTCGTACAGATCGGGAATTTCCAGCTGCGCCAAATCTACGGCAATTAGCGATATCAACCCAAAAAGAAAGAGGTATAGATAGCGCAGATAGTACTTGTTGATATACTTTCCGAACAACATAATTGTTTTTTCCTTACAATATAAATTATAAACGAATTTTATCATAGCACTTTCCCCGCTTGCTTGTCAAGCGTTTGCAATCGGCGTGCAATAGAAATAATCGATTATTTTTAGTTTTAAAGGCTTGACTATTCGTTTTTTTGATAGTATAATGTTTGGTATATCTAAAAAAGCCGATACTTTAACGGCGCAAGGAGGAAATAAACTTGTTTAAGTTCAGAAATGACAGCTATGCAGACGTGCGCATAGAAGACAGATTTTCCACCAACGTTTCTTTCATGAACGGAACGCTGAAGGAAATGAAGGAAAGAAAGGAAAAACGCGCGTTTATCCGCGTGTTCGACGGCAAAATGTGGTATTATGCTTCTACGACGGATATCGCAGACGTGCAAAACAAGCTTGACGGGCTTTACGCGCAGGCAAAAAGCAACGCAAAAATCGAAAAGAACGCTACGGTCAAACGTTACCAAGTCAACGTAGAGGAAAAGATGGTTTTCACGGGCGCGTCCGTGCGTGATATATCTATTATGGAAAAGATGGCGCTCCTCAAAAAATATTTGCCCGTCTTAAGCGCCTCGCCCCTTATGGCGATGCCCCAAGCGATGTATCTTGACAGAAACAGCGTGTTCGAGTTTTATTCCAGCAAAGGCGCGGCTATCAAATACGATTATCAAACGTGCGGGCTTGTGCTCTCTTGTACGCTTGCCGACGGCGACAAGCATTTCTCTGCCCATCACCAAATCGGCGACGTATATTTCCATAAACTCAAAGGCAAAACCCGTATTTTGAAAGAATCCTTTGCCGAGCAGGTAGAATATATGCAGACCGCAGTTCCCATCGAGGCGGGGGAATACCCCGTAATTCTTTCCCCCGAGGCGGCGGGTATTTTCGCACACGAATCCTTCGGGCATAAATCGGAGGCGGACTTCATGCTCGCAGACGAGGGTATCCGCCGTGAGTGGCAAATCGGCAAAGAGGTCGCTTCGCCTTTGCTTACCATCGTCGATTGCGGTAAATCGCTTGGCAGCGGTTACGTTCCTTACGACGACGAGGGTACGAAAGCGCGCAAGAATTACCTCATCAAGAAGGGCGTCTTGGCGGGCAGATTGCATAGCGGCGCAACGTCCGCGTACTTAAAGGAAAGAACGACGGGCAACGCGCGTGCGGTAAATTGCACGTTCGAGCCTATCGTTCGTATGACCAACACCTATATCGACAAGGGCGACCTTACCAAGGACGAACTTTTCGCAGGCGTCAAATTCGGTTATTATATCAAGAGCGTAAGCCACGGCTCGGGCATGAGTAAATTCACCATCGCGCCCAGCGTCGCTTACGAAATCGTAGACGGAAAAATCACCCGTCCCGTAAAAATCAGCGTTATAACGGGCGACGTGTTCACCACGCTCGGTCTTATCGACGGACTTTCCGATAAGGTAGAGTTTATGAGCTTCGTTTCCGGCGGTTGCGGTAAAATGGAACAGAATCCGTTGCCCGTAGGCTTCGGCGGTCCGTACGTCCGCGTTTCCAAAATGTTCGCGCAGTAAGGAGGGGATATCATGGAAAAAGAATACTTATTAAATAAAAGTAACGAAATCACCTTGAACGTTACCGACGGCAAAGTGGACTCCTATCGTGAAAAAGACGAAACGCAATCCACCGTCCGCGTCTACGAAAACGGCACTATCGGCGTAGCGGGCGCACTTGGCGACCCCGACTTCGACGCACTCGAAAAAGAGGCGGCTGCAAAACTCGGCGGTATTCCTTATCCCTGCAAATTAAATGCAGGCGTTAAAAAGAGTATTATCCGCAACAAACCCGTAGTGTCGGAGAAGGACGTTTTGCGCGTAGGTAAACGCTTGGCGAAAAAGGTGGCGGCGGCTTGTCCCCGTTTCCTTATCAACGGCAAAATCCAAACCGCGCGCCGTCAAGGCAGCTATAAAAACTCGCAGGATACCGAGCTCTCCTACGAAAATACGTCTTTTTATGCAAGTTTTATTTTAAAGGATAAAGATTCGTCCAACATTATGGACGCAAGCTACGGCGTTTCCGTTTCCCGTTACGGCAGTGTAACCGAACGGAAAATCGTTGACGACGTAAAAACCTTGCACGACGCGTATTTCGGCGAAAAGGTAACTTTGCCCGACGGCAAATACCCCGTTATCCTCGCGCCCGTCGACGTCCTCGGTCAAATCGTAAAAGATTTCATCGCGGAATACTACGTTTCAGGCGGCTCTCTTTTCAAAGAGAAACTCGGCGAAAAGATTTTTAATGAAAATTTGACGGTTGCCGTGGACAGAAATCCCGTTACCAACCGTTCGGCGGCGTTCTACGACGCGGAAGGGGAAATTGCCCCTAACTACCGCGCAAATCTGATTCAAGACGGCGTATTCAAAAACGTGCTCAACTGCAAAAATACAGCGACGATGTTCGGCTTGCCTTTGTCTAAAACGGCAGCCGGCGCATACGACGGCGTTCCCTCCATCGGTTTCCCCGGCGTGTACGTAAAACCCACCGCAACCGACGTAAACGAACTTCTCGGCGCGGAAAAGGCGGTGTACGTCTTGATCACTTCGGGCGGGGATATCACCACGGAAGGGGTGCTCGGCTTGCCCGTGCAGCTCGCTTTCTTGGTTGAAAACGGAAAAATCACCAAGCGCGTTACCGATTTCACCATCAGCGGCAACGTACGGGACGTTTTGGGCGACGACTTCATCGGCGTAACCCAAAAGGACGTATTCACCACCCCCCAAGAGGGCGTTTTGGTCGCAAAAATGAATCTTATTAATAACTAAATAAAAAAACTATCGAAAAATGCGAAAAATGCATAACAACGCCAGAAATTGTCAGTTTAATGCGTTTTTTCGATTAAAATCAAGAAAAATAATGGGTATTATCATTTTTTTCGATTAAAAAATACAAAACAATTTCATTTTTCGCTTAAAAAATCTTGACAAGATAAAAATATTGTGATAAAATAATTAAAATCCACGGAGTAGACTCCTTGATGGGCAACGGAGAGGAGTCGTGGAAAAAAGAAAGAGAAAAAAATTTTTTTAAATTTTGGAGGTAACACATGAACAAGAAAATCAAGTCCTTGCTTGCATTGTTGATGGGTGTCGTTATGTCCACTAGTATCGTAGCTTGCGGCGACAACAACAAGCCCGATAACAGCGGTTCTAACAGCAACACGGAAAGCAACACTGACGGCGACGTAACAACGACGTTCGTTGAGAATGCGGACTACACGACGATGGACGACTACAAAGCTTACTTAGCTGCTGACCTCGACGTTGTTAAAAACGCAATTGGCGCTTCGGTTAGCGCTGAAGTTGCAGCGGCTGTTGACGCGGCTTTGGCAGACGGCAAAGCGGCTATCGACGCGGCAACGGATATTCCCACGGCAAAGGCAGCGTACAAAGCGGCGGCAGAAGCTATGCAAAACGCAGTTCCCGCGGCAAACGGTACGTTCAACTTCTCCGGTCTTTCCGCTGCTGAAAAGACGAAAATTCTCGGTCAGTTGGAAGCATACGGTATCCGTAACGGTATGCTCGGCGTAACGTTGTTTGAAAACGGCGGTTACGTTCTTATTAATGATCGTATCCAGCTTGCAACCGAAAACTACATCTCCGGCTACGGTTTCGGTATTTTGTCTGAAGGTAGCATTACCGCAGACCTCGAAGCAGAAAACAACGTGGATTGGAAGAGATATTATCACGCAGTAGAAGCTGCTGACCCCGGTACGGCAAACTATCTTAACAGCCAAGGCTCCGACGTTGGCGATTTCTATAGCTATATCGGCGCAAGCTATTATACCACTTTCATGAACAGCACGAAAGACGGTTACGAATGGGTGCCCGAATTGGCTGTTGCTGATCCCGAGCCCGTTAACGGCTTAGACGAAAACGGTCAGGCGGCTACTTGGAGATTTGAGATCCGCAGCGGCTTGAAGTATAGCACGAATTCCGCAATGACTGATCGCGCGGCGTTCAACAACCGCGAAGTTGTTGCTGAAGATTTCATTACGCCTTTCAAATTGCTTCTTAACCAAGCAAACAGCTATTACAGAGGCTCCGAATTGGCAAATCAAAGCGGTGCGGCTTCGATTGTGGGCGCTAAGGAATATTACGAAGCAACCAAGAACGCGGAAAAGGGTATTCTTTCCGACGACGTCGTTGACTTCAGCGGCGTAGGCGTTAAGGTTTACGAAGAAGAGGGTAAGACCTATTTCGAATATACGCTCGGCGCTCCTACGACGGCTTACTATGCTAGATATTACATCTCCAGCTCTTTGTATATGCCTATCCCTGAAGAGTTCATCGAATTGGTTGGCGTAGACAACTATTTGAACTTCAACTCCGATAAAACGACTTCTCCCGTAGACAACTCCCTCTCCTTAGGCGCTTACGTTTTGGAAAGATGGGATAGCGGTCAGCAGGTTGTATACAAGAAGAACCCCAACTACGTATATGCTGATACGAAGTACAGCATCCCCGGCGTTCACCTCAATATTTTGCCTGCCGCTGCAGACGATAAGGAAGCTGTTATTAAAGAATTCCTTGCAGGTAAAGTTGACTCCTGCGGTATCCCCGATACCTATCTTGCTGAATACAGCAACGACCCCCGTGCAAAGACCACGACGGGTGATAGCTGCTTCAAATTGAACATGAACGCGCTCGATCAAGAAACCTGGATTTCCTTGTTCGGTGAAAACGGTAGCTACAGCCAGACCAGTGCAGATAAGTACTGGACGGTTGAACCCGCTCTTTCTAACGCACACTTCCGTTTGGGCTTGTCCTACGCGCTTAACAGAAAGGCGTTTGCAGAATTGAAAGGCTCCGTTGGTACGGCAAACTACTTCAGCTCCGACTATATGTCCGATCCCGAAAACGGTATTTCCTACAACGCAACGCAGGAACACAAGGACGCTGTAAGCTACTTGACCGACGATACGGACGGCTACGGCTTCAATTTGGAACTTTCCCGCGACTACTTCCGTATGGCTCTTGACGAATTGGAAGCAGACGGTCTTATCGTACCCGGTACGACGGAAAATCCCACCGTTATCGATATCGAAGTTGTTTGGATGTATCCTACGAACCAAGAAGGCTACCACAACCACGTTGCTAAATATTGGATGGACGCGTTTAACGATGAGTCCGTAACCGGCGGCAAGTATAAGTTGCAATTCACCTTCGACGTTGGTGAGGATTATATGTATTGCTACAACAAGATGTTGGCAGGTCAATACGACATCGGTTTCGGTTCCATTTCCGGTAACCCTCTCGATCCCCTTAACTTCCTTGGCGTTAACTCTACGAATGCTGCTATTTCCGGCGACTTCACGTTGAACTGGGCTGTTAACACGAACACGTTGACCGAAGCGTTGGTATACAACGGACAACGTTGGTCCTACGACGCATTGTATCAATCCTCTCAACAGTTGACGATTGTTGAAAACGGTTGCGAAGCAAGCGCATACGAATTGGCAAGCGTTACGCCTGAAACGAAGGACGACGGTAGCATGGTTGTAACGATTGTTCTTGAAAACAGTTCGGCGGTTGATGCACTTGCCCTTGACAAGCTCGTAATCTTCGGTGGCGGTTATAGCGTAGCTTACAACGAATGGGCTCTTGACGCGTCTATGTATACCGTAAACTATGACGCTGAAGCTGATACGTTGACGATTGTTGCTACCCTTCCTGCATCGGAACTTGCTAAGGTTCCCGTTGACGCAAACCAGGGTCTTGACGTATATTTCACGTACACGATTGGTGAAGCGGCAGCGTCTGCATATGTAACTGCTTACGTTACTTTTAGTGTAGCAGAGTAATCGTTAAACAAAACATTTCGTAAAAAATGCAAAGGTGATAAGGCTTATTCTGTAAGCCTTATTACTTTTGTATAGAATAGGAGGAAGATAAACATGGGTAAATATGTTATTAAAAGAATACTATTGGCTGTTTTAACGGCATTTATAGTATTATCCCTCACGTTTATATTGGTAAAGCTGTTGCCGCCTGAAAAATCGGTAGGTAACGCAGTAACGAGACAGGCGTATTACGATAATCAGGTATCTTTAGGATACATGATTTCAAGCAGATTTGAAATAGCCGGTCTTGAATTGGTAGATTTTGTAACGGCGAAAAACGGTACGCGTACCTATTATTACGAAGTACCGGTTATGGAACAGTATTTTAATTGGATCTCCAATATTCTTTTCCATTGGGAATGGGGTTATTCGCAAATTTTGGAACCCAACGTAAGCGCAACGGTCATCATCGGCGAAAGATTGGTTACTTCTATGAAGATCAACATCGTTTCGGTGCTCGTTTCTGTTCCGATTGGCATTTTACTTGGTATTTGGGCAGCGCTTAAGAAAAATACGCTCACCGACCATATTATTTCGACGTCGGTTATGATTTTAATATCTTTGCCGAGCTTCGTAATAATTACTTTCCTCATGCTGCTGTTGTGTTACAATAGCCATGTTTTGCCTACGCAGTGGCCGAATCCTACGGATCCCATCGGCGAAAAGATTTTGGGCTACATCCTTCCCGTATTCTGTTTGTCGTTAGGTTCGATATGCGGATACTGTCGTTTCGTTCGTGCCGAGTTGTGCGACGTTATGGCAAGCGATTATTTGTTGCTTGCCCGTACCAAAGGCTTGACGCGTAAGCAGGCGATTTTCCGTCATGCGTTAAAAAATGCAATGGTGCCTATTTTCCCTTCCATTCTTGCAGAATTTATCGGCATTTTGGGTGGTTCCATGATATTGGAAAATCTCTATGGTATTCCGGGAATAGGTAGTTTATTTGTAAAATCGTTGACGGCGAAGGACTATAATATTTTATTTGTTGATTTGGCTATTTTCACTACGCTTGGTTTGCTTGCAGGGGTAGTTTTGGATCTTTCCTATGGCTTTATCGACCCGAGAATTAGAATGGGGGCGAAGAAGTAATGGCTCAATCTGTAGATTTAACAAAATATGAAATAAACGAAAATTCCTTCCGCTTTGTCAATGCAGACAGGCGGATTACGGATACGCAATTACGAACCAAAGGCAGTTCTTTTGCTAAGGACGCGTTCCGACGTTTTTGTAAAAACAAGGCGTCTATTGTAGGCGCAATCGTTTTAGGGGTTTTGTTGTTGCTGTCGCTTATCGTTCCTCTTGTTTCCCCGTACAGTGTGAAAGTTGGGGACGCAAACATCAGCGAGCATTTCTTAGAACCCAAGCTTTTTGAAGCAGGAACGGGTTTTTGGGACGGAACGAAGACCTACAAAAAGACGGTGAATAGGGACGGTTCTATCAGCGGCGTTGTTTACGATACTGAAAACGAATGTCCCGCGGGCTTTGTTAAAGCCGCCGTAAGCAAGCTTGTCGTGGATACAGAGCCGACGTATATCAACAAAGCAACGTCGACTGGTTCGGGCGGTTATATGGTTTTTCAAACGGACAACGACGATTCGGAAAAAAACGCGCTCCTTTATAACTATCATTCCTTCCCCGTTACGGCGGACGGCGGGTATACGCTGTCTTATACGATGTATGCGCAGGATGATATCAACGAAAGCAAATTAGGTAAATTCTGCGTATATCTGTTGGATGAAGAAACCGAGGAAAAGATAGTTTTGCAGGATTGGACTTCCGAATATAACAACGCAACGTTTGATATCAGCGCAATGCTTGCCGAAAAGAATCTTTCTGTTTTAAATAAGTGTAAAATTTATTTTGAAATAGAGAAAACGCCCAAGCAGAGCAATTATATTCTTTTGCAGAATCTCACGTTGTCTTGCGCAGATTCCGACGTGAATGAAAAACTTTCGGCGATTAGCTTCACGGACGCAACCAAAATGGTAAACCGTGCCGTTGTCGGGCAAGATTATCCCGCGGGATATTGGCAGTCAACGGGCGTTAAGGGCGTTTATGCTTCTAAAGTGTATTATTGCGAATTCGTTTACGATACCTACGAAGTGGTGTACGGCAAAAGCGAAGAGGTTTATGCTATTTCCGACTTCCGTAAGTTGAAAGAGCAAGGGCTTTGCGATTTCGATGAAAAGGACATTATAGCAACCTTTACGCCGTTGAGCGATAAATGCCCGATAAGAGAAGTTCTCGACGTTACCAAAAATTCCAAAACGGGAAAGGTACAAAGCGTTAAGGTTAACGTACCCAAATACTATAAAATGGGCTACGACAAGATGCCTAAGCACCTTTTGGGAACGGACGAAAACGGTTACGATTTGATCACCTTGATGTTTACGGGCTTACGTACTTCCTTGTTGTTAGGCGTATGTACGGCGGCATTCTGTTTCTGTTTCGGTTTGGCTTGGGGTTCTATTTCCGGCTATTTTGGCGGCGCGGTTGACCTTGCAATGGAACGCTTTTGCGACATCTTAGGCGGTATTCCTTGGTTGGTTGTTATGACGCTTGCAATATTGCACTTCGGTAATGGTTTTGGCACCTTCTTTATGGCGCTGTGTCTTACCGGCTGGATGGGCACGGCGGCGCGTACGCGTACGCAGTTCTACCGCTTTAAGGGCAGTGAATACGTACTGGCAAGCCGTACGTTAGGCGCAAGCGATTTCCGTTTGATATTTAAGCATATTTTGCCCAATTCGCTGGGTACGATTGTTACTTCCAGCGTGCTTATGATTACAAGTACGATTTACAGCGAAGCGACTTTGGCGTATTTGAATTTGGGCTTGCAGGGGACGCAGGCGTTCGGTGTTATGATGGCGGCGAATCAGCAATATATTCAATCCTTCCCGTTCTTGGTTATATTCCCTGCTATCATTATGGCTTTACTAATGATTTCGTTTAACTTGTTCGGTAACGGTTTACGCGACGCGCTTAACCCGACTTTGCGAGGTGCGGAGGATTAAGATATGGAAAAAAAGTTAGAAGTAAAAAATTTGACTATATCTTTCCGTACGCCAAACGGAAAGGTGCAGGCAGTCCGTGATATTTCTTTCGATTTGTACAAGGGTGAAACCTTGGCAATCGTAGGGGAATCGGGTTCGGGTAAGTCCGTAACCTCCAAATCGATCATCGGTATTTCGGCGGCAAACGCCATCGTTGAAAACGGTCAAATTTTGTACGACGGGCAAGACCTCGTGCGTATTCCCGAAGAGGAAATGCACAAGTTGCGCGGCGACAAAATCGCGATGATTTTCCAAGACCCGCTTTCCGCGCTCGACCCTATCGTGCGTATCGGTCAGCAAATCACGGAAGCAATGCTTTTAAAGAACAAGGAAAGCCGTAAAAACGCGCGCAAGGAGTTCAACAAAAAACTTGCAGTATTAGCGCAAATGATGACGGCTGCGGTTGAGCATGGCGCATTGAAAGGCGGCCCTCTTGAAAACTTCAACCAAATTGCCGAATATATTACTACGTTCGATAAATTCAATATTAAGGCAATTCAGCTTGAAAACAGCTACAACACTGCGCGTAATGCGGCGGGCGAAGCTACTGCAATGATCGACGATTTCCTTTTCCTTGTAGAAAAGCGCCAAAAAGTAGACGTTTCCACGACGGTGAAAGCCGTGCTTCGTAAGCTGAAAGCCGTCAACGACAAATATTTTATGGGCGGCTCTGTTGAACAACTCAACGCGTACATGGTAGCCCTTAACGAGATTAAAGGCGAGAAAAAAGACGTCAATCCCGCAGTGGAGCAATTCACCAAGATCCGCGCTTGGTTGCAAGAAATTCTCAATCAACCGCAGTACAACTTCTTCCGTATCGGCTATTATCTCTACAAGAATCCGACGGAAGATTTAAGCACGATTCCTGCGGAGGAGGCAAACAAAAAGGCATACGACTTCTTGATGACGGATTATATGACGACCTTCTTGCAGTTGGAAAAAGCCGCGATTGCTTATTCCATGCAGGCGTCGATTGCCGCCAAGAAAGAGGCTATCGTCGCGCTCGAAGAAGGCGTGCAATTCTTCACGAAGGGCAGTTTTACCAAGAAGGAAGCGTTTGGGCGTTTTAAGAGCTTGAACAAGATCGTTCGCGCTACCATCGACCCGTTGGCTGTTATCAAAGACAACATCGCTTATACCTTCGGTAGTGCGCTGAATACGGAACTTGACAAGTATTTCTTCTACGTGGTGAATAACCCGAAGGAAGAAAAGCGTTTCGATAAGCAAACGGCAAAGCACGAAGCGCTTATTCAACGCGGTAAAAGTGTGGATTGGAAGGTCGTTCCTAAATCCGTCGTTCCTCTGGAAATGCAAATCCAAACGATTGTTACCGTCTTGTCGCGCGTTATAGATAAATTTAAGGCGGACGTTGCCAATGCGGAGAACGTAGACCTTGACCAACAGACGGTTGCTTTGGTTGACTATTTAAAAGAAACGGCGTCTAAGGTCGTTTATAAAATCACCCCCCGCCTCGCAAAGGAAAAGGCGATCAAGTTGATGGAGGAGGTCGGTATTCCCGAACCCCGTATCCGTTACAGACAATATCCCTTTGAATTTTCGGGCGGTATGCGTCAACGTATCGTTATCGCAATCGCATTGTCGGCAAACCCCGACATTTTGATCTGCGACGAACCGACGACGGCGCTCGACGTTACCATTCAGGCGCAAATTCTCGAACTTATCAACAGATTGAAAAAGGAACGCAATCTTTCCATCATTTTCATCACGCACGACTTGGGCGTCGTTGCAAATATGGCGGACAGAATCGCGGTTATGTACGCAGGTAAAATCGTGGAATACGGCACGGTTGACGACGTTTTCTATAATCCTCGCCACCCGTATACCTGGGCGTTGCTTTCGTCCATGCCTGACTTGGACACCAACGAAAAGCTGGACGCAATCCCCGGTACGCCGCCTAACATGATTTATCCGCCCGTGGGCGACGCGTTTGCGGAAAGAAACAAATACGCAATGCAAATCGACTACGAAATGCAGCCGCCGATGTTCCAAATTTCGCCTACGCACTTCGCGGCTACTTGGTTGTTGCATCCCGATGCACCTAAAGTAGATATTCCTAAAAATATCACCGACAGAATTCAGCGTATGCGCAACAGACGTGAGGCGCAGAGCGCGGAAACGGCGGCAAAAACGCAACCCGAAGCTGTTGAAGAACAACCCGCTCCCGTAGCGGAAACACAGGATCAAGAATAATACAAGGAGGATGAAATATGTCTAATGAACAAAATGTACAAAGCGTAAATTGTCCTCAATGCGACAATCCTGCGCAAGCGGTGCAAGCCAACGACGAGGTTTTGTTGAAGGTCGAGCATCTTTGCCAATATTTCCGTATGGGCAACCGCGAGCTGAAAGCGGTAGACGACGTCAGCTTTGAAGTAAAAAAAGGGGAGGTTTTCGGGCTTGTAGGCGAGTCCGGTTGTGGTAAAACCACGACGGGCAGATCCATCATCAAACTTTACGATATAACCTCCGGCAACGTCTATTTCAACGGCGAAAGGGTGGGGGCAGGTACGCGTTCATATAGGGACGCAATCAAAAATGCTCGCCGCGCCGCCGCGCAAAAGACGAGGGAATTAAAGGCGGAGTTGAAGGCTGATCCTAGCCGTGAGGCAGAAATCGCAGCCGAACTTGCCGCTTTGCAAGAAAGCACCGCCGCAATCGTCGCGGAAAATAAAAAACTTATCCGTGAAGCAAAGTGCAGCGAAAGAACGGCTAATAAAAATTATACGGAAAAGCTCGTGCAGGAATTGGAAGCGGAATACGCCCCCAAATTTGCCGAGGCAGAGGGCAACGAAGAGGAAACGAAGAAGTTGCAAAAAGAGTTTGCGGCTAAGCGCCGCGAGGCAAAGAGAAATCGTTTGATGACGCAAATTCAAATGATTTTCCAAGACCCTATCGCATCCCTCGACCCTCGTATGACGGTCCGTGATATTATTGCCGAAGGCTTGATCATCAACGGTATTCGCGATAAAAAGCGCATCGACGAAAAGGTGTACGAGATTTTGGAAACGGTTGGCTTGGTGCGCGAGCACGCAGACCGTTACCCTCACGAATTCTCGGGCGGTCAACGTCAGCGTATCGGTATTGCGCGCGCCGTCGTCATGCAACCCGAAATGATTATCGCGGACGAACCTATTTCCGCGCTCGACGTATCTATTCAAGCGCAGGTTATCAACCTTTTGAACGATTTGAGAGAGCGCTTGGGGCTTACCATTCTCTTCATTGCGCACGATTTGTCCGTTGTTAAATATTTCTCGGATAGAATCGGCGTTATGTACTTTGGTAAGATGGTCGAGCTTGCTTCCTCGGACGACTTATTCAAAAATCCTTTGCACCCTTATACCCGTTCGTTGTTGTCGGCAATACCTTTGCCTGACCCGCATTACGAAAAGCAGCGTACAAGGGTAACCTACAACCCCATTGCAGAGCACGATTATTCTAAGGATTTACCTACGATGCGTGAGGTTGCGCCCGGACACTTCGTATATTGCAACGATGCGGAAGAGGCGAAGTATAAGCAAATACTTAAACAGGCAAACTAATAGAGATAGGATGGTTAAAACGTAATGTCGGGTAATAAAAAATCAATACTAATTAAATATTTAGTGTGCTTTTGCATTGCCGTGGCGCTCGTTTTCGTTATACTCCTTATTCAGGGCTTTTTTAAGGATACCGTGAAAGCGAATATGCACGTTCTCCACAACGCTTTCTTTGCAACGGGCGCGTTAATGATGCTCTTTTCGGGCTTATTATTCGTAACGGACGAGGGGGCTTTTCTCGGCGTTGGGTATGCCTTTGGCAGATTGGTAAAAACGTTGTTGCCTTTTTGGGGAAAAGACCACGAAACTTATGCGGAATATCGCGAACGGAAAGAAAGCAAAAAGAAAACCAGTACAGTCAAGCTCAGCCTTTTGTTGACGGGCTTGGTGTTCTTCCTTATCAGCTTGATATTCTTAGTAATTTGGCACAACGTTTAAGTCAATAAAACAGAATAACGTACGCGCTTGATAACGTACGTATAAATAGCCGCCGCGCATACAGCGCAGGCGGCTATTTTCATGCTCCTTTTAATAAAAACTATGCCCAAATTCCGCTTCCAATAGGACGTTTTGTATATAGTTTAACAAAATAAAAACCGTTTATTCCCGCAAAAAAAGGTAAAAAACGGTAGGTTGGCGCGGTTTGAGCGCAAACTGCGTGAATTATGACAAACATTCCTAAAAATTTGACAACAAACGATTGACAAATTATGATATAATGCAACCTGTATAATAGCGATTTTATATTTAGAAATCGCAAGGAGGAAAGATACAGGATGAAAAAAGAGTATCAGGATGTAGCTTTAGAAATTGTTCTCCTTATCGAGGACGCGGTGCGTTGCTCCAATGAGTATAGCGTTGGCGACGACACAAGTGAGGACATTTTCGACTAAGGCAAAAGAAAAGGAGGAAACTAAGTATGACAAAAATTACGAAGAAAATTGTTGGTTTAATTTTTGGCGCAATCGCTTTCGTTGCCTTTTCTTTCGGGCTCGTATTCACGACGCCCCAAGTCAAGACGGCAAAAGCAGAAAGTGTCGCGGTTACGTTCAGCCAAGCGTTATCTGAAGGACACGACAACGAAAAGACGGGCTATTTGCAAGTGCGTATGGATACGGACGGTTTAACTTGGAACGGCTCTTACAACGATAAGTTGGTAAGTGAATTGCCCGGTAACGTTGCCAACCACGTTACTGTAAACGGTAGTACGTTGACCGAGCTTTCCAATATGAACACAAGCACGTTGCCGGTTATCGTTACCATGCAACCTGCAGGTTCGTTTAGCTTTATCCGCGTATGGGTACCTACCGACTTTATGACGGACAGTCAATTATACTCTTTGGGTATAATAGACGGCTTTTCGTTTGTAGACGACGGAACGAACGGAACGGGAACGACCTTTACCAGTTCGGCGATTGCCTATTCGCGTAGTGTGCAACTCGGCGGTTTTACCAACGTAAAGAATTATTCGGATAAAACCGAACTTTTGACGGCTTCCGACGTTACCATCGGTGATGCGGTAATGGCGAATGTCGATTGTTTAGAGGTGGAAATTACTGCCTCAAAATTGAGCAGTTATTCCTATGAGATTATGGGTAGTCCAGCTGCGGCGCAACTTATGCGTAATATGGTTCACATCAACGGTAAATCTGTTGAAACGTGGAATACACAGCTTATTGCAGAAGATCCTGCATACGAAACGGCTTATGGTATGTATAGATGTTTCCCTCAAAATTCCGCTACCTCGGGACACGAAAAATTCCATAGACCGATTGGTCTTTACGCTACGGATACGGGTTTGAAATTGCATATTTTCTATAACGTAATTGCAAATTTTGACGAAATCGTTATCACGCTTAGCGAAGGCTGTACTGGTGAGCTTTCCACGATTGTTACGGAAAGGGTTTCCAAAACTGTATGGACGCAGGAAGCCGTGAATATCACCAGTATGCTGACTTTCTTGGATAACACCTCTGCGAACGCAGCTTCCGAAGGTTATAAAAACTATTATATTCATTTGAATGATTCTTCAAAAACCTATTGGAGCAAACCTCCCATGGGCGGCGTTTTGAATGAGGGCGATCCCCTGGGCGCGAACGGCGGTCAAACGCAAATGCGTTATATTTACTTCAATGGCACGTCTCTTTACGATATAAATAAAGGCGATGACGGTAGTTATGGTTCCACGCAAGCGAACATCGCAAACGGCAGTGTATATGCGCCAATTGTAGTATGGATGACCAGTGAGGTCGGCGGTTCGGTAAAGCTTTACGTGCCTGACTTGTTTGGCGGCGAGGGTACGACGGCTGCGGAAAACCATAAGGAAATTATTTTCAAAAAGGGCTTTGCCATTTATGAAAACGGCGTTTCCTGCTACCTTTCAAACGACGTTGTTTTCACCAACGACGGCGCAGGTAATTGGACGAAGGAAATAAAAGGTATTGAAATCGAAACCGAAGTTACGGGCATTATCACCAAAGCAAACCGTACGGACGGCGGCACAAACGAAAGATTTTTTATCATTCAGCTTTCCAACAACGACTATTCGGGTGCATCTACGACGAGTATCTTGGACTTTAGTTCTTTGTTCGGTTATATCGACGTTGGCGGCACGGTTATAAACAGCACTCCTAGTGAACCTTTCTTCAACGTATGGGGGGTTGAAAACAGCGTTGCGTTCCGTATTTCCGGTTGGACGGCGGAAAACGTGCAACAAGCACCTTACATCACTATTAAAGCGGGCGCAAAATTCCCTTCCTATAATACGCAATATAACGGCGGCGCTTTGACGTATTACGTAACGACGGAAGATATTACGTTTAATCACGACGTTCCCAACGATACGTGGACGGTTGCTACGCTTAGCGGGGAAGAGTATACCGTAACCTTCACGGTAGACGGCGCAACCTACCATACGGCAACGGTTACGGGCGGCGCAACGGTGAGCGCGCCTGAAGCGCCTACCAAGGCAGAGGATGAAAACTATACCTACACCTTCAACCAATGGCTGTTGGATGGCGAAGCGTACGATTTTAATACGACGGTTACAAGCGATATCACCCTCGTTGCAGAGTTCACGGCAACGCAAAAAGCAGGGGATAAAGATATCACGAGCGAACTTGCGTTTGTTCATCAAGATCAACAATACAACGGTACGGAAACGTACATGATTAAAACCACCAACGCTTATTGGACGAAAGCGGCAATGCAAGGCGGTTGCTTGAACGAATACGACCCTGAAAATGCAGGCGGCGGTCAGGAAGTTTTGAAATATATCTATTTCAACGGCACTTCGCTGTACGATATCAATAAAAACGAACACGGTAGTTTCGGTTCCGAACAAGGCAATATTGTAACCGGCGGCATTTACGCGCCTTTCTTGGCAACGGTTGGCTTAGACGGCACGTATAGTTACGTTCAAATTCATATGCCCACCTTGTACGGTGGCGAGGGGACGACGGCAAACGAAAACCATAAGAGCTTTGAGGTGAAATCAGGGTTTGCGTTGACGGAAAACGGCGTTACTTATAAGGTTACGCAGGATATCAAATGGGTCAACCTTAACGGCAACTGGGTAAACGGAAATTCGACCTTTGCGGCTGACACCGTTGAAATCGGCAACCTGCGCGTTGACGGCGATGCAAACGAGCTTTATAAAGTGGATATTGTTTCCGAAAGCTGGAACGTTACGTGTAATTACTACGATTTCATGTACGATGGGAATTATGCGGAATATCGTAAATTTTTCTTCATTAACGGCGTATCCGTTTACGATATCAATACGAATACGGACGACAGCGAATACGTTTACAGTACGTTCCCGATGACGGGTAGCGATGATAGCACATTTGCGCATCCCGTATTGATTCAAGCCATGAACCAGGGCGGCGACCCTTATACGATTACCCTTTGGATTCATAAAAACTATATCAATAGCTTAGACGGGGAAATCGTGGTAACGCTCGGCGCAGGTTATAACGTGTATACGGACGGTCTTGCGTTGGCGGAAGACGTAAGCTATGCTTTGAATTTTACAGTAGAAATTGACAACGGTACCAATTCGTACTCGGCGACTATGTTCCAGGGTACGACGGTAGGTAGCTTGGGCACGCCTTCAAAATCCATGACCTCTACCACGAAATATGCGTTCGAGGGTTGGTATGACGCGAATACGGATACGAAGCTTTCTGCAGAAACGGTTATTACAGCGGATATGAGCCTCGAGGCAAGATTTACTGAAACGACGGTAAACCTTATTGAAACGGATATTGAAACGGCAACCTATTTCATTAATGATGAGGATAATAAGGATAGATGGTTCTATTTCACCCTTACCGAACACGACTATCCTACCGATGTAAGCACGGATGACTTTACCAATGATTACGTGAAGAGTATCGGGCTTTTGGATATGGTTACCTTGATAGGTGATATAACGTTGGGTAGTACTTCGGTTACGGAAGCAACGCTCGCGGAAATTTATACCGCGAACGGATACGGCGAAGCTATATACATGAATATTTGGGATACGACCAATTATTTGGGTACGATTGCATTCCGTATCCCCGGCGTTAACACCATTACGGAAGTGGTTGTAGAAGAAGGCGCGTTCTTCCCTTCTTACGCCTATGTATCGGGGAGCACGACGGTAGAAACCTATTATATGCTTCCCAAAACGGTAACGGCGATCAACAATAACGAAGAGGGCTTAAATGGCGTGCTCGTTCCCGAACAGTCGGCGGCGTATGATATTCAAATGGCAGAGGGCGCAGGCGTTCGTTTGTCCGCAGGTAACGATTATACCACGAGCGGACTTCGTTTTGAAACGAAGATTTCCGTAGACGACGTGGTGGCTTTGGCTACGCTTGTAGACGACGGCGTTTATGATAACGTTGAATTCGGTACGCTTATCGTGCCTAAGGATTATATGGTTGGCGGCTTGTTCACACACGAGTGGTTAGCAAGCAACGGCTTTAATTATATTGACAAAATAGCCTCCGTAACAGCGGAAGCCGACACGGGGATCTACGAATTCGCAAAGGAGGAGGACGGATATTATTCCTACTTCTTGTCCATTGTTAATTTGAAAGAGACGAATCTGAACAGAGAGTTTGTCGGTCTTGGTTATATTAAGATTTCTGTGGGCGAAGATATTATCTACGTTTATGCAGATTATGAGTCCACTAATGCGCGTTCGGCGTCCTTCGTTGCAAATGCGGCAATCAATGACCGCAGTGAAGAAGCGACGGACGAATATGATAACTACATTGAAGAGGGCAACAACTATTCGCCTTATACGGAAGTAGACCTTGAATTCTTAAAAGGATACATTACGTGGACCGAAACCTCGGCTGTTGCGTCCGAAGCGTTGACGGATTTGTCCGTCAAGGGCGGTGTCCAAACGATTACGCCTACTACGCAAGCGCTTGCAGGTCCTTACGTAGAGCTTGTGTATAAAACCAACGTAAACGTTTGGGGCGTATTCACTTACACGGACGGTAGCAAGACGGCAAATGAGGACTTCTACTTGCAGGCAGGCACGACGAGCCATAAGCAATACCTCGATATTTTCCGTTCCAACGGCGTAGGCTACGGTATGGATACGAGCAACTTGTCTATGACCTCCATCAAATTCACCAATGCAGAGTTGGCAACCAGCAGTGCACCTGCAGGCGAAGTGCAGATTTTCGGTCTTTATTCGCAGAACAAAACGGTGGATATGGATAACCAAGAGATTTACCTTACGGTAGATCAGATAGACGGTTCTCAAATGACGGTGGGTGCGCACCTCGGTCTTGGCGGCGCGCTTACCTATCTTGCAAAATCGGGCATTTACGAAGGTGTAACAAATGCGTCTTATAATAGCGGTAACGTTCAGTTAAGTACCAGTACTAGTACTTTTGTTGAAACACATAAAACAAATTTGTGGGGTACTTCGTCGGAAGCAGGCTATTATGGACACGCAACCAGCAGTAAAGCGGCAGACGGTGCAGTTAACCTTATCAATAACTACGACGCAGGTCGTCAAATTCAGCAATCTTGGTATGCACAAGTCGGCGGCAGCGATAGCGCAACTGCAGGTGAAAACGGCTATACGCGTGCATTCTGTAAAACGGAAAGTTCTACGGGTAAATATTGGCCGTACAACCCCGTTCAAGCAGGCGACGTTGTAAGTAACCCCGGTCAAATCGTCGATTATGAAATTACTGACAGCTATATCTACGTAAAAACACGTGCAATGGACTGGGCAAAGGGTAAAGGCAGCGATAGCCTTTCCGGTACGGTAGAGGGCGGCGTTACGACGAAGTCGTATATGGAAAATTACTATCGTTTGAAAGACGACGGTACGCTTACCGTAAACAATTCCTTCGTGGATTGGAACGGCTTCACCGATATGGGTGATTGCGAGTGGGCTTCTACCGAGCTTCCCGCAGTATATCCCGTTCAAACCTTAAACTATTACGTAACGAATATGGACGGCGACGGTAGCTGGTCGGATGCACTTGAATACAGATCCGATTTGGCTAGTTGGGTCAGTGCAGATACTAGCGTAAGACAAACAGGCGATGAAAGCAAGGTGGAAAATTGGTTCGCTTGGGCAAACGGTGGAAGTGGCTCTGCAATCGGTTTGGGTATGTATATTCCTAACGTATACAGTTTTGTTTCGGGTAGATCTAAACAGAGTAATGCGAATTCGGTATCTGCGAACCGCAACTCGAGCAGCAATATCTTAGCCGAAAAAGGCTTGATGTCCAATATGCAAGATATCCAATATACTTATCAGAGTACGTACGTATCCAACACCAGCTATACGGCGCCCGGCGTTCTCTTCCGTATGGAAGCCTACGTGCCTATCGAATATAGCTACGTGCTTTGCGTAAATACGGTGGATAACATCCGTTCGACCTTCAAAAACATCTATGATAACGGTACGGTTACCAACGCAGGCAACGCGTACGAAAAGGTTGGTCTTGACGCATGGGCTCGTGCAGACAAGGTTTGGACCTGGTAAGTTTTTAGCTGAATAAAATCAGGGCAACAAACAAAAACAAAGGGGAATACCGCAGGGTATTCCCTTTCGTTTAGTATAAATATAATTATCCATTATTTGCTAAAAATTTATCGATTTGAACGATTTAAAATTATAAAATACTCTTGATATTTTGATTAAAAAATGATAGAATATAAATAATGGACATATTTTGTCAATATTAGCTACAAAGGAGGCCGAACATGGCTCATTTGCAAGAAGCGGCTGTGCGTAAAATCAACGAGATCTGCGATAGATACGTCAATGATAAAACGCCGCTTATGATGATTCTCAGCGACATCCAAAAAGAATACGGATACATTCCCTTAGAGGTGCAGGAGCTCGTTTCTAAAAGAACGGGCGTTTCCGTTGCGGAAATCTACGGCGTTGTAACCTTTTATTCTTTTTTCTCTTTGCAACCCAAAGGAAAATACGTCATTGGCGTATGCTTGGGTACGGCATGCTACGTAAAGGGCGCGCAACAGGTACTTGATAAATTTTCCGAAATTATCGGTATTAAACCCGGTGAAACGTCTACGGACGGCTTGTTCACGCTCGACGCGCTCCGTTGTATCGGTGCGTGCGGTATTGCGCCCGCCGTTACCATCAACGGCAAGGTATATCCCAAACTCACCGTGGACGCCGTTCCTAAGGTAATTGCAGAATATAAAGCTATGGAGGAAAACGCATAATGCTCAAGAGTTTTGACGACCTTCAAAAAAAGTGCGCGCAATGCGCGTCCTGTCTTGACGCTAAATTTACGGGCGCAGACGGAAAAAGACACATCGTTCTTTGCGGCGGTACGGGCTGCTTATCTTCCCGCTCCGACGAAATTACGGCGGAATTCAATAGGCTTGTAGCCGAACACAACGTCCAGGATAAGGTAACCGTCAATCAGGTAGGTTGCTTTGGTTTTTGTTCACAAGGTCCGTTCGTAAAAATTTACCCCGAAGACACCCTTTACCGCCTCGTGCAGGTAGAGGACGTTGCGGAAATTTTTGAAAAGGACGTTCTCGGCGGGGAAATCATCGACAGACTTTTGTACGTTGATCCCAACACCGAACAAAAGGTAACTAAGCAAGAAGATATCAACTTCTATAAAAAACAGGTACGCGTTGCGCTTCACGGGTGCGGCAGTATCGACCCTGAGGACATCAACGAAAGTCTTGGCGCAGGCGCATTCCAAGGTCTTGCGCGTGCTTTGCAGATGTCGAGAGAGGACGTTATTAAGGAAGTGCTGGATTCCGGGCTTCGCGGCAGAGGAGGCGGCGGCTTCCCTACGGGCAGAAAGTGGCAATTTGCTTACGCACAACCTGATGGCGAAAAATACGTCGTATGCAACGGCGACGAGGGCGACCCCGGCGCGTTCATGGACCGTTCCATCTTGGAAGGTAACCCCTTGGCGGTTATCGAAGGTATGATGATTGCGGGCTATGCAATCGGCGCGCAAAACGGGTATTTTTACGTACGCGCAGAATATCCCATCGCGGTCAACAGATTGAAGATGGCAATCCAGCAAGCGGAAGAACTCGGCTTGCTCGGCGACAATATTTTGGGCACGGATTTCTCGTTTAGAGTACATATCCGTCTTGGCGCGGGCGCGTTTGTCTGCGGTGAAGAAACGGCGCTTTTGAACTCGATTGAGGGTCAGCGCGGTATGCCGCGTACCCGTCCTCCTTTCCCTGCGGTAAAGGGGCTTTGGGAAAAGCCCACCATCGTCAACAACGTAGAATCCTTGGCTTGCGTACCGTATATTTTGCGCGAGGGCGCGGCGGCGTTCTCTAAGCACGGTACCGAACGCTCTAAGGGTACGAAGGTATTTGCGCTCGGCGGTAAAATCAACAACGTTGGATTGGTGGAAATCCCTATGGGTACGACCTTGCGCGAACTCATTTACGATATCGGCGGCGGTATCCCGAACGGCAAAAAGTTTAAGGCTATCCAAACGGGCGGCCCTTCTGGCGGTTGTTTGACGGAAGAGGACCTCGACGCGGAAATCGACTTCGACAACCTCGTTGCAAGAGGTTCGATGATGGGCTCGGGCGGCGCTATCGTCATGGACGAAGAGAACTGTATGGTCGACGTTGCAAAATTCTACATGGAATTCATCTGCGACGAATCCTGCGGTAAGTGCACTCCTTGCAGAATCGGCACGAAGAGAATGCTCGAAATTTTGACGCGCATCACCGACGGCAAGGCAACCTTGAAGGATTTAGACGAATTGGAAGAGCTGGCAAACAGTATTAAGAGCAACTCTCTTTGCGGGCTTGGTCAAACTGCGCCCAACCCCGTATTGTCCACGCTCAAACATTTCCGTGATGAATACGTTGCGCATATCGTCGATAAAAAATGCCCTGCGCATATCTGTAAAAACCTTATGCAGTACGAAATTATCAAGGATAAGTGCTTTGGCTGCGGTATGTGCGTAAGAGCTTGTCCCGCAAACGCGTTTATCAAGACGGATTATATCGCGCCCGGCAAAAAATTGCCCGCATACACCATCGACCAAGATAAGTGTATCAAGTGCGGTATGTGTATTGCTTCTTGTAAATTCAAAGCAATTATTAAAAAGTAAGGAGGAATGAACTATGGCGAAAGTAAATATTAAAATCGAAGGCATTCCTTTTGAAGTAGAGGCAGGTTTGACCGTTTTAGAAGCGGCAAAGGCTTGCGGATTTGAAATTCCGTCCCTTTGCGCATTCAACCACGGCGAATGCTCTAAAGGCTCTTGTCGCGTATGTCTTGTAGAGGCAACGGGTGCAAGAGGTTTGGTGGCGTCCTGCGTTTATCCCGTTGCGGATGGCATGGAAATCACCATTTCCTCCCCTAAGGCGACGGCGGCAAGAAGAACTTCCGTTGAACTTCTTCTCTCCAACCACAACAAAAATTGTCAACAATGCGAAAAGAACGGAAACTGCGAGCTTTTGCACGTAGCCAAAATCACGGGCGCACGCGACGATATGTATCAAGGCGAGCAAACACCCACGACGCTTGACAAAATCAGTCCTTCTATCGTTAGAGATACCTCTAAATGTATCCTCTGCGGCAGATGTGTAGAAAGATGCAAAAACGCGCACGGTTTGGGAATTCTCGGCTTTGAAAAACGCGGTTTCAACACCATCGTTGCGCCTGCGGAAAACAGAAGTTTCGCGGCCTCGCCTTGTATTCTCTGCGGTCAATGCGTAAGCGTATGTCCTACGGGCGCGCTTATGGAAGTTTCCGAAATCGACAAGGTGGACGAGGCAATGAAGGCAGGGAAGTACGTAGTCGTACAAACCGCCCCCGCAGTAAGAGCGGCGCTCGGCGAAGAATTCGGTATGCCTATCGGATCGCTCGTTACGGGTAAAATGGTTTCCGCGCTCAAACGCCTTGGCTTTAAAAAGGTATTTGATACTAACTTTGCGGCAGACCTTACCATTATGGAAGAGGCAACGGAATTGCTCGGCAGAATTAAAAACGGCGGCAAACTTCCTATGATTACTTCTTGCTCGCCCGGTTGGGTAAATTATGCGGAATATAACTACGGCGATTTACTTGGGCATTTGTCCAGTTGTAAATCCCCGCACGAAATGTTCGGCGCGGTTTTAAAGAGCTATTACTGTGAAAAGAACGGTATCGACCCCAAGGATATGTTCGTCGTTTCCATTATGCCCTGTACGGCAAAGAAATACGAAAAAGACCGTCCCGAGCTTTCCGTAAACGGTTTGCAGGACGTAGACGCAGTACTTACGACGAGAGAGCTTGGTAAGCTCATCAAGCGTTCGGGTATCAATTTTGTAAAATTGCCGGACAGCGATTTCGATAACGATATCGTAGGCGATTACACAGGCGCAGGCGTTATTTTCGGTACGACGGGCGGCGTTATGGAAGCGGCTCTCCGTACGGCGGCGTTTAAACTTACGGGCAAAGAGTTGGATAGAGCGGAGCTTCACGAGGTTCGCGGTTTGCAGGGCATTAAAGAGGCTTCTTACGACCTTGGCGGCGTGCAGGTAAACGTTGCCGTTGCGCACGGCATGAAGAACGCGAAAGTACTTTTGGACGAAATTAAGGCGGGTACGAGCAAATATCACTTTATCGAAATTATGGGCTGTCCCGGCGGTTGCGTGGCGGGCGGCGGTCAGCCGTACGTTAAGCCTTGCTTCCTTCCCAACGAGGACGCGGACATTTTGGATACTTACAAATCCAAGCGCGCGGCGGCTCTTTACAGTGAAGACGAAAGCAAAGCGCTCCGTGCTTCGCATAAAAACCCTCAAATTATTGCGCTTTACGAGCAATTCCTTGGCGAACCCAACTCGCACAAGGCGCACGAATTATTGCATACGCATTATGCGGCTAAGGAAAAATATCCCGAAGCATAACGAAATAAATAAATCCCCTGCTGCAAAAAACAGTAGGGGATATTTACTGCAAAAAAATAAAAATGCAGGTACCATGTACGCGTTCACGTAAATGTCTTTGTACAAAATGCGGCCCACATGAGGAATTTAGAGCTTTTAAATTACATAAATAAAGCAAGGATAGGCACTTTGCCTATCCTTGCTTTCGTGTTCTATAATTTTATTTATGCCAAACGACGTCAAGCTCAACTTGGTCGCGTGCGGTAATTTCTCTCTTGTCTAAATCGTAATCTACCGTTACGACTTTATCCAAAGAGGGGAGGAAAACGGAAAAATGCTTCGTAACCAAATATCCGCCGACGACAAAGCTACCTTTGCGCGGTATTTGAATGGTCGAGCGGTGAGCGGATATATTCTCGCGGCAAACACGCTCCATTTCCGCGTATTGTTCAGGGGTGATATTCCCAAAATGTTCGCGTGTGCCTACGCCGTCCATCGAATAAACACGGACGGATTTACCTAATTCTTCCGCCCGTTTTTGATAAAGAGCGGTCAAGGAAAAGGGCACTCGTATATCCGTCGTACCGTGGCAAATTTGTACGCTTGTCATAAGGTTTGGCAAAAGCGCAAGACCACTACGAGAATTATAAGCCTCACGATTGTTTTCGGGGTTAGGGCAAATCCAAACGTCCATTTCATCGCGGAATTCACCCAACTTACTGTCCGTTTGATACCATTCGTAATAATCGCTTATAGGACACATCGCATTGACTGCGGAAAATAAATCGGGGAATTTTGCGGCGATTGCCAAGGCGTTTCCTCCACCTCCGCTTCCGCCCTCAAAATAAATTAAATTCTTTTCGAGTACGTATTCACTATATTCCTTTAAAGCGAAACGAATAGCGTCGTATACGTCGTATAATTCCAAACCGTTGCAATCGGGGGCGCCCGTCGAATACGCTCTCCCGCGCATATCCACTTCCACCAAAAGATAGGGGCTTTGTGGTTTGTCGTATTCTACGTTCGTATCGATAGACATATGCCAACCGTGCGTCGTGGCAACCAAACAGCTTGCCTTTTCGGGCTTGTAAATTTTTACGGCAAAGGTAACGGATGGCGTAATGGAAGAGCTTACTAATCGTAAATCGCAATAGGGCGCAAATTTTTCTTCAACCTTTGCTTTTTTCGCGCGTATCGTATCTTCGAATTTTTCAAAATTCATAAATTTTCCTCGTTAAAGAAAGTAAAAAAATGTGAAAGGGAGATACCATGTACGCATTGAATTACTCAAAGCTCTTAATCATTTCGTAAACTTTGGCAGAGTAAGCCGCCGCGCCTGCCGCAGAAGGGTGAATTTTATCCTCGCAGATATATTTATCCAAATTTTGGATGGCAATCGAATACAAATCGTTGATTTTAAAACCCATACCTTGAAGTAAGGGAACGAGGATTTCGTTGCGGCGCGCAATATCCGCGTTTTTATTATACGGATAATCTTCCGCAACGGGCGTCGTGGTGGCAAAAATAACGTTAGGGGTGATTTGCTTGAGGAGACTTGCCACCCGCAACATGTTTTCTATATATTCTTCGTCTGAAGAAAATAATCGCCCCTCGTTAAACAAATCGCTCACGTCCCAAAGTCCGTTGTTCCAATGGATAATATCAGCGTCTTTAATTTGTTCGTGATAATCGAACAGCATACGTAAGGTGTATTTTACAAAACGGCAATTTTCTTCGGGTTGCCAAACTTCGTAATCGTCGCCAAGCATTTCGGGGACTTTTCCTCCGTATCCCAACATACGGATAGAGTCGCCCAACAATACGACTTTCTTTTTCATAAACGCCTCCTAAAAATGAGTATATCTAAGTATATCTAATTATAACTCGCAAAAATATAATTGTCAACTCTTTGAAAAAAGTTCCTTTCGCGAAAATAAAAAAATTTGTGTTCCTATATTATAAACTTTTTTCAAACGCTTGACAGACGGCGTGTATATATTTTATAATATATACAGAAACGGATTTTCGTAAAAGTGCGGAAAACGCGTAGGATAGGGTAGAGAAAGAGAGGACCTTTTTATGAGAAGTATCCGAACGGTGAAAAAACAAATAAAAATCCAGATTTTTTCCGCGCGTGCTATTCAAAGCGGCGACGCGTGCTTTTCGGGAGCGCAAACCGCGCTTTTTCGGTGGATGAATATAATGAATGGGGTGCAATCATAAAGATTGCGCTCCATTTTGATTTTTAATTTGCATAATAAATTTACAAAACGAGGAGAGATTATGAGTAAAGTCGGTATTTTAATGGGCAGTAAATCGGATTTCGAGGTGGTTAAACCCGCAGTCTCCGTGTTAAAGAAATTCGGGGTAGAAACGGAGGTTCGCGTTATCTCCGCGCACCGCACGCCTGACGAAGCGCATGAATTCGCGGCTACGGCAAAAGAACGCGGTATGGAAGTGCTTATTTGCGCGGCGGGCAAAGCGGCGCATCTTGGCGGTGTGATTGCGGCGCTTACCACGCTTCCCGTCATCGGTCTACCCGTTAAGACGGATATGATGGGCGGCTTGGATAGCTTGCTTTCCATCGTCCAAATGCCTTCGGGTATTCCCGTGGCGACGGTTGGGGTAAACGGCGGTGAAAACGCAGGCTTGCTCGCCCTTCAAATTCTTGGAATTAAATATCCCGAAATTGAGGCGCAGCTCGTCCAATACAAAGAAAATATGAAAGCGAAAATCAACGCCGACGACAAGGCGCTGCAAGAACTTCTGTAAAACACCATCTCGGAGGATGAATCCATGGCAGTATTTGGTATTTTCGGTACGGAAACGGCAAACGTAGCGTCCAGCGTTTATTACGGGCTGTACGCGCTTCAACATCGTGGACAAGCAAGCTGCGGAATCGTTGTCAACGACGACGGCGTTTTCCATGCATATAAAGATTCGGGGCTTGTCAACGAAGTTTTTTCGGGCGACGTAATAAAATCGCTTGGTTTAGGTCAGCTTGCCGTCGGCAATGTCCGTTACGGAACGGCAGACACGAAAGACCGTATCAATGCAGAGCCCATCGTCGTTAATCACAGCAAGGGAAAAATGGCAATTTCGTTGGATGGGAAACTTGTCAACGGCACGGATTTGCGTCAAGAAATGGAGTTGCAAGGCTCTATTTTTCACACGGGCAACGACGCGGAAATTATATCCGCGGTTATCATCAAAGAACGTATTTCTTCCGCGTCAATCGAGGAGGCGGTAAGTAGGGCGATGGTGCGCTTGAAGGGTGGTTTTTCTCTCGTCGTGATGTCCCCTCAAAAACTGATTGTCGCACGCGATCCGAGCGGTATGCACCCGCTTTGCTATGGAAAACGCGACGACGGCGAATATGTCATTTCCAGCGAGAGTTGCGCCCTAAATTCCGTCGGTGCAACCCACGTCCGCGACGTCGACGCAGGCGAAATCATCGTATTCTCTAAGGAGGGCGTTCGCTCCCTTCGCGAACATTGCGGAACAAAACCCGAACGGCTTTGCGTGTTCGAATATCTCTACACTGCCCGTCCCGATTCCGTTATTGCGGATTTCTCGGTACACCTCGCAAGAAAGCGCGCGGGCGCAATCCTTGCAAGGACGATTCCCGTCAGGGCGGACGTCGTCATCGGCGCGCCCGATTCGGGTATTGACGCGGCGATAGGCTATGCAGAGGAGTCGGGCATTCCCTACGGACTTGGTCTTATCAAAAATAAATATATCGGCAGAACGTTCATCGACCCCGGTCAAAATCTCCGTGAGGATAAGGTGAAGATAAAACTGAATCCCGTCTCGGAAACGATTAAGAATAAGCGCGTGGTACTCGTAGACGATTCTATCGTACGCGGTACGACGATGGCGCGCGTAGTCAAGCTCTTGCGCGAAGCAGGCGCGAAAGAAATTCACGTCCGTTCCACCGCCCCTAAATTCCTCAACCCCTGCTATTACGGCACGGATATTTCCTCTCGGGATTCGCTGATTGCGTGCAAGCATACGACGGAGGAAATGGCAAAAATCTTCGGCGCGGATTCCGTCGGTTTCTTACCCGTAGAGGAAGTGTTTAACCTCGCTAAGGACGGTAAGTGTAAGGGCTATTGCGCGGCTTGCTTCGACGGCAACTATCCCACGGAAATCCCTACGAAGCCTGCGGAAAATAAATACGACAGAAAAATTTCCGAAAGCAAAGAATAATCAACGAAAAATAAACAATGGAGAAAAGATAAAATGGCAATTTCTTACAAGGACAGCGGCGTTGACGTAACCAGAGGTTACAAGGCAGTCGAACTCATGAAAAAACACGTTAAATCTACTTATGATAACAACGTTATCGGCGACCTCGGCTCTTTCGGCGGCTTTTATTCGATTGCAGGCGAGAAAATGGAAGAACCCGTCCTCGTTGCGGGTACGGACGGCGTAGGCACGAAGCTGAAATATGCGTTTTTATTGGAAAAGCACGATACTATCGGTATCGACGCAGTGGCGATGTGCGTAAACGACATCGTTTGTCAGGGCGCAAAGCCTTTGTTTTTCCTCGATTATTATGCTTGCGGCAGATTATATCCCAAAGCGGAGGCGGAAGTGGTAAAAGGCATTGCGGAAGGCTGCCGTCAATCGGGCTGTGCGCTCATCGGCGGCGAAACGGCGGAAATGCCCGGTTTCTATCCCGACGGAGAATACGACCTCGCAGGCTTTGCGGTTGGCATCGTGGACAAGAAAAAGGTCATCAACGGCAAAACCATCAAGGCGGGCGACGTTATCATCGGCTTGAAATCCACGGGCGTGCATTCCAACGGTTATTCTCTCGTTCGTAAGCTCTTTGGCGACAGCGATAAGGCGGTTTTGGAAACGTACGACGAAGAACTCGGCGCAACGGCGGCGGAAGTCCTTTTAAAACCCACGCGCATTTACGTAAAGAGTATTCTCACTTTGATCGAAAAGGTAGAGGTGAAGGGCATCGCGCACATCACGGGCGGCGGCTTTATCGAAAACGTACCCAGAATTTTACCCGAGGGCGTATCTGCGGAAATCGATAAGAATTCCTACGAAGTGCCCCCCGTATTTAAGGTAATGCAAAAGCGTGCAGGTATCACGGACGAACAGATTTACAATACCTTTAATATGGGTATCGGTATGATGGTCGTCGTTTCTCCTGAAAACGTGGACGCGGCAATCGAAAGTTTGAAAGCTACCGGTGAAGACGTAGCGGTTATCGGGCGGATCATCGAAGGCAATAAAAAGGTTGTTTTGAAATAATATGAAAAAAATAGCGGTATTCGCGTCGGGCGGCGGTACGGATTTTCAATCTATCATCGACGCCAACGCGCGCGAACAATTTTGCGAAATTGAATATTTGGTAGCCTCTAAGCCCGAAATAGGCGCGATTGACCGCGCAAAGAAAAACGCTATCAATACGCTCGTTTATGATAAAACGACGGAAACGAAAGAGGCATTTTACGCGCGCGTAGCTTCAATCCTCAAAAATGCGGGCGTGGAATACGTCGTGCTCGCAGGTTGGCTGTTGGTCGTTCCCGCAAGTTTTATCAAGGAATTTGAAAACGCGGTTATCAACGTTCATCCGTCTTTAATCCCTTCCTTTTGCGGAATGGGTTATTACGGGCTTCGCGTACACAAAGCCGCGATTGAATACGGCGTTAAATTAAGCGGCGCAACCGTCCATTTCGTAGAAGCGGACGTAGACGGCGGCGCAATTATTATGCAACGGAGCGTTCCCGTCGAGCCGGACGACACGCCCGAAAGTTTGCAAGCAAGAATATTAAAAGTAGAGCACGTTATGCTCCCCGAATGCGTAAAACTCCTTTGTAAAGGCAAGGTGCGCAAGATAGGCAGAACGGTATATATCGACGATTGACGTTATGGATATCGTCATCGAAATTTTGTTGGAAGTCTATATGGAACTGATGTTCCTTATCGTGCCTGAAAGCAAGCGGCGAAAAAAGCATTACATAATTGCCGTGCTTATCGCGTGTATAACAGCTTTCGGGTTTATGGCATTGGCTTTTTGGGGCGTTGTCCTTATTGTTGAAAAAGAAAATGCCATGGGTTGGCTGCCTCTATTTACGGCAATCGTTTTGTCAATCGCACAAATTATTTTCGGTATCATTTTATATAACAAAAGACATAAGAAGTAAACGAAAAAGGAAATAAAACTATGAACGTTTTGGTGATAGGAAACGGTGGCAGAGAGCACGCAGTCGTGCGCGCCCTCAAAAATTCCCCGAAGGTGGATAAAATTTACGCTATGAAAGGCAACGCGGGCATTGCGGAGCTTGCCGAGCTTGTAAACGTTGATTATTGCGACGTCAAGGCGGTTGGCGATTGGGTGGATAAAAAAGGGGACGTTGATTTTACCGTCGTAACCCCTGACGACCCGCTCGCTTTGGGACTTGTAGACGAATTGGAAAGCCGCGGACACCGCGCATTCGGTCCGCGCAAAAACGCGGCGATTATCGAGGCGAGTAAAGCGTTTTCCAAAGAATTGATGAAAAAATACGGTATTCCCACGGCTAAATACGAAACCTTTAACGATTATGAAAAGGCGGCGGCATATATCGAAACTTGTCCTATCCCCGTCGTTTTAAAGGCGGACGGACTTGCGCTTGGCAAGGGGGTGCTTATTTGCAAAACGCGTGAGGAAGCGCGCGAGGGCATTAAAGAAATGATGCTCGAAAGTAAATTCGGCGCGGCGGGCAATACGGTTGTTGTGGAAGAATTTTTGGAAGGTCCTGAGGTTTCTTGTTTGGCTTTCACGGACGGAAAGACGATGGTTCCGATGATTACAAGCTGCGACCATAAGCGCGCAAAAGACCACGATGAGGGTTTAAATACGGGCGGTATGGGTACGTTTTCTCCTGCTCCTTTCTTTGGCGAAAATTCCGCAAAAGAGGTTATGGAAAAGATAATGCTCCCTACCATGTATGCGATGAACGCCGAAGGCAGAACTTTCAAGGGCGTCTTGTATTTCGGGCTTATGAAGACGAAAGACGGGTATAAGGTCATTGAATATAACTCCCGCTTTGGCGATCCGGAAACGCAGGTTATCCTGCCTATGCTCAAAACCGACCTTATGGAAATTTTCGAGGCAATCGTGGACGGGCGCCTTTCCGAAATTAAGGTTGAATGGGAGGAGGGCGCGTGCGTGTGCCTTGTGCTCGCAAGCGGCGGTTATCCCGAAAAATATGAAAAAGGTAAAGCTATCGCCTTTGGGGATTTGGACGAAGATATCGTTATCTATCACGCGGGCACGGCTTTGAAGGACGGACAGCTTGTTACGAGCGGCGGCAGAGTGCTCGGCGTCGTAGCAAAAGGCGCGGACGTCGAGGCGGCTCGTCAAAAAGTTTATAAAAACGCACAAAAAATTCATTTTGACGGCATGTATTACCGTAGCGATATCGGGGTAAAATATCGCGACGTGCAAAGAGATTGAGGGTTAATTATGATTTACAGAATTTATGTAGAAAAGAAAGACAACGTACAAGCAAAAGCGGAGGCGGCAAACGTTAAAACGCTGCTCAATATCGTACCCGAGGATTTTCGTTTAGTCCTTCGTTACGACGTGGAGGGGATCAGCGAATCGGAATTTAAAGACGCAATCGGCACGGTATTTTCCGAACCGCCCGTCGACAACGTCTATTTGGAAAACTTGGAAATTCCCGAGGGGTATAAATCTTTTGTCGTTAGCTATTTGACGGGGCAATACGATCAACGCGCGGATAGTGCGGCGCAATGCGTACAACTCCTCACCCAAAAAACCCGCCCCAACATTAAGTGTGCAAGGGTGTACTTGGTAAAGGGCGTTACGGACGAGGAATTCGCCGCGATCCAAAAACATATCATCAACCCCGTAGAAAGCGAGGAAGTCAGCGCGGAAAAACCCGAAAAGCTTACGCGCGAGAGCGTAGCGGGCGCGCCCGTAGAATCCGTCGACGGATTTATCCAAATGAGCGACGAAGAAATTGCGGCGTATCATAAATCTTTGGGCTTTGCGATGAGCGTCGCCGACCTCATTTTCGTGCGCAATTATTTCCAATCGGAAAAACGCGATCCTACGGAAACGGAACTTAAAGTTATCGATACGTATTGGTCGGACCATTGCCGACATACGACGTTTGCAACCGAGTTGAAAACCGTGAATATCACGTCTAAAAACCCGCAGATCCAAAACGCCTACCACCTTTATCAGGATTTGTACCAAGAACTCAACGGACAGCGCCCCGACAAATATCCTTGTCTTATGGATTTGGCAACGATTGCGGCAAAAAAATTGAAGAAAGACGGCATTCTCGACAATCTCGATATCTCTGAGGAAATCAACGCTTGCTCTATCCAAATCAAAGCGGAAATCGACGGCAAGGAAGAGGATTACCTCGTTATGTTTAAAAATGAAACGCACAACCACCCGACGGAAATCGAGCCGTTTGGCGGCGCGGCAACCTGCCTCGGCGGCGCGATCCGCGATCCGCTCAGCGGCAGAACTTACGTCTATCAGGCAATGCGTATCACGGGCGCGGCAGATCCGAGGGAGAAATTGCGCGATACGCTGGCGGGGAAACTTCCTCAGCGCGCCATCACCAAGCGCGCGGCGGCAGGTTTTTCCTCTTACGGCAACCAAATCGGTTTGGCGACGGGTATCGTAGACGAGGTTTACCACGAGGGCTATAAAGCAAAGCGTTTAGAAACGGGCTTTGTCGTCGGCGGCGCAAGAAAGGACATGGTCTATCGCGAAACGCCTAAGGCGGGCGACGTTATCGTCTTGCTCGGCGGCGAAACGGGTCGCGACGGTTGCGGCGGTGCGACGGGTTCTTCCAAAGCGCATGATACGAAATCGGTGGAAACCTGCGGCGCAGAAGTACAAAAGGGCAACGCGCTCACGGAAAGAAAAATCCAACGCTTGTTCTTGAATAAGAACGTTACCCGCAAAATCAAAAAATGTAACGACTTTGGCGCGGGCGGTGTTTCCGTAGCGATTGGCGAGCTTGCCGACGCTTTGGATATCGACCTCAACAAAGTACCTAAAAAATACGACGGCTTGAACGGTACGGAGCTTGCTATCTCCGAATCGCAAGAACGTATGGCAGTCGTTATCGACAAAAAAGACGTGGACGAGTTTATCGCGCTCGCGGCAGAGGAAAACCTTTCCGCCACCCCCGTGGCAGTCGTTACCGATACGGGCAGAATGAAGATGTTCTACAATGGCGAGACGATAGTTGATTTGTCCCGTGAATTCCTTAATACCAACGGTGTTAAACAGGAAACGAACGTCGAAATTGCCGACGAAATCAGCCCTTGGTTCAACAAAAAAACAGGCTTGGATTTTGAAACGGAAACGAAAAAAGTCCTTGCCGACCTCAACGTCTGCACTAAGAAAGGTTTAAGCGAAAACTTTGACTCTACCATCGGCGCAAGAACGGTATTTATGCCCTTCGGCGGTGAAAAACAGCTCACGCCTGCAATTGCGATGGCGGCGAAAATTTGCGGCGGCGAAACGGACGTTTGCACCGTTTCCGCATACGGCTATTCGCCGTACCTTATGGAAACCAGCCCGTTTATCGGTGCAATTTACTCCATTGTCGGCTCCGTTTCCAAGGTCGTCGCAACGGGCGCAAACTATAAAGATATTCGTTTGACTTTGCAAGAATTCTTCCAAAGAATGACGAATGACCCCAAGGTTTGGGGTAAGCCTGCGGCGGCGCTTCTCGGCGCAGTTGCCGCGCAGATAGGGTTGGGGCTTGGCGCAATCGGCGGTAAGGACAGTATGAGTGGTACGTTTGAAAATCTTCACGTTCCGCCCACGCTTATCTCGTTCGCGCTCGCACCGGCAAAGGCAAGCCAACTCATTACCAACGTTTTAAAGGGCGGTGAAAAACTCTACCATATCCCCGTACCCAAGGACGAGTATTCCGTGCCCGATTTTGAGGCGCTTAAAAAAGCATATACGGAAATTTATAAACATATCCAAAACGGAAACATCACCTTCGCAACCGTCGTTGAAAACGGCGGCGTTGGCGCGGCGGTAATCAAGTCCGCACTCGGCAATACCGTCGGCGTGGAATTTGCGCTCACCGCAGACGAATTATACACCGAGGCTTACGGCGATTTGGTTATTTCCTTGAAAGACGAAAGCGCGTTCGATGGCAGCATTTTCAAAAAATGCGTGGGGCAGGTACGCGGTGAAAACTATATTTGCGGCAATCAGTCCGTTTCCTACAACGATGCGGCGGACGCGTTTATGGAAACGCTCGAGGGTGTGTTCGCAACTACCGCTCCCGCGTCGGGCAATGCCGAAAAATGCGATTATATTGGCGGTATAAAATACACGAATATTGCTACGAAACTCGCAAAGCCCCGCGTGTTTATTCCCGTATTCCCGGGCACGAACTGCGAGCTTGATACTGCGCGTATGTTCCGCCTTGCGGGCGCAGACGTACAGACAGTCGTTATTCGTAACCGTTCCGCCGCAGACATTGAGGCGAGCGTTGCAGACGTCGTAAAAGCGATTAAAAACGCAAATATCATCGCCTTTCCGGGCGGTTTCTCAGGCGGGGATGAGCCGGACGGCAGCGGTAAGTTTATCGCAACTACCTTCCGCAACCCGTATATCGCTGAGCAAATCGAGGAGCTTTTAAACAATCGCGACGGTTTGGCAATCGGTATTTGCAACGGCTTCCAGGCGCTCATCAAGCTCGGTCTTGTGCCTTACGGACATGTAAAAGAGATGACGGCGGATTCGCCTACCCTTACGTTCAATAACATTTCTCGCCATATTTCGTCTATCGTCGACGTGCGGGTGGCGTCCAACCTTTCGCCTTGGCTTTCCGCTTGCAAGGTGGGAGAGGTTTACAAAGTGCCCGTTTCCCACGGCGAGGGAAAAATCGTCGCTCCGCTCGCAGAGCTTGAAAAGATGAAAGTAAACGGACAAATCGCTACGCAGTACGCAGATTTGAACGGCAACGCAACCATGGTATGCCCGTTTAACCCCAACGGTTCTACTTGGGCGATTGAGGGTATCACTTCCCCCGACGGCAGAGTGCTTGGTAAAATGGGGCATAGCGAGCGTATTGGCGACAATCTGTACAAGAATATCGAAGGCAATTTCGATATGAAAATTTTCGAAAGCGGCGTTCGTTACTTCAAGTAAAAAAGGGAGGGCAGTAAATGATTGATTTTCATACGCATATATTGCCCCATCTCGACGACGGGGCAAAGGACACGGCAATGGCGAAAGCGATGCTTGAAGCCGAGTGTAAGCAGGGCGTAACGGACGTTCTGTTCACACCCCATTATTATGGCAGAAAACACAGCCCCGCCCGCTTTTTAGAAAAACGTAACGAGGCTTGGGCGCATTTAAAACCCAACGTTCCCGAGGGCTTGACCGTCCATCTCGGCGCGGAGGTGCATTTCACGGGCGTGAACGTCCCCGACTACGACGAGCTTTGCAAGCTTTCTATCGCGGACACGAAGTATATTTTAATTGAATTTCCGTTCACCAATAAGTGGACGCACGACCTTTTAGAACAGCTTGGCGATTTCGTTTACGAAACGGGCTATACGCCGATTATCGCGCACGTAGAGCGCTATCGCGAGGTTCTCAGCCGTCCTGCTTATTTGACGGAACTTATCGATATGGGCTGTCTGTTGCAGGTTAACGCCAGCGCGTTTGAAATGAAGCGCGAAAAACGCTTGGCGCTTGCTCTTCTTAAACGCGGTTGGATTCATTGTATCGGCACGGACGCACACGATATGGGCGTGAGAAAACCCAATTTTTCGGTGGCAAAAGCGGCAATGCAAGAGGCGGGCTTTGGCGAAAGCTGGGATAAGATCCAAGCCACGATGCAAGCGATTTTGCGCGGAGAAGAGGTAAAACCGCAAATGGATAAGCCGATTAAAAAATTTTTAGGCAAATATATTTGATAAAATACGGGAATTGCGTTTGAAACGCGCGTTTTCGTGTTACAATAATAATGAAAAATAAAAAAGGAGATTACTATTATGGCAAAAATCACCAAAGATACTTTGATTGCAGATTGCTTGCAAATCAACCCCAACGCACCTGACATTTTGTTGTCGGCAGGTATGCACTGCTTCGGTTGTGCACTTGCACACGGCGAAACGGTTGAACAGGCTGTTGCCGTTCACGGCGAAGACTTGGATTCCTTGCTCGCTAAATTAAATGAAGGCTTGGAAGACTAATTTTAAATGCGCAATCAAAAAGAGCGGTGTAAAACCGCTCTTTTTCTTTATGTAATAAAAACACAGGTCAAAGCCTGCGTTTTTATAATATTGTCGTGAGTTTTTATTTTTAAATTATAACATCGTCAATCTTCGGCTAAATCCGAGTCCAATTTCGTTTGATGAATCGTTCCAAACGGGTGTTGGGGCGGCGCGTAAACCGAATAGACTTTCAAAGGGCAAGCGCAGGAATTGATAACGTTGTGCCACGTACCTGCAGGAATAACGATTGCGTAATTTGAATTTATCTTTCCAACCAACTTTACGTTTTGTTTTGTTTCGCCCATATAAACGGTGGCGCAACCACTTTCGACTTTAATAAATTGGTCTAAATCGTCGTGTGATTCTAATCCGATTTCACCGCCAACGGGAATAGACATCACCGTCACCTGCAAATGTTTTCCCGTCCAAATCGCCGTGCGAAAATTTGTATTGCGACAAACTTCATTATGTATATTTAAAAGTTGAGGCTGTGAACCCAAGTCTTTATTGTTTTCCGATTTATAAAACATATATAAATCTCCTTTGTTTTTGCTATTATTATATGCAAAACGGTTAAATTTGGTATAATAAAAACGGGAAAGAGAAAGGCATTTATTTGATTGTGATGATGACGAAAAAGCGAACCCCTCTCAAGTAGAGAGGGGTTCGCTTTAATTTCACTGTGGTGACCCTTAACCAACCTAAATCGAACCTTTTGATTTACAGTGAATGCTTTGTTCTTGTTTTTTTGCTCACTCGGCATATTATAACGAACCGTTTTTATCTAATAGACATATATTATATATATACCGTTATAAACGGAAATACAAAGTGGATGGATTGATTATATATGGGTGTAACTAATTTTAATAAAGAATTAAGCGCAACGCAAATTTCTTGCGAAGAATCGTTTAACGTTCGGTTGTCTTTAACGGCAGAACCCGATATCACCGCAAATCCCGTGGATATCGTATTGATTTTAGACCGTTCGGGTAGTATGTCCGGAAGCGCGATTGCAAACCTTAAAAACGGCGCAAAAGCCTTCGTCGATATCATTTATAACGCTACCGGTGGAACAAATGGTCAAATTGCCGGCGGAACGCATATCGGGATTGTAAGTTTTGCCGATATCGCCACACAAAACCAGCCGTTGATTACCGATATTAACGATTTGAAAACGTCTATTGACGGCTTATCCGCAGGCGGCTCGACAAATCACGCCGATGCTTTTACGAAAGCCACGGAGCTTTTACAAAATTCAACTGCAAACCAGCAGTTTATGATTATGTTTACCGACGGTTTTACGACTGCGGGCGGCAACCCCAACCCGATTGCGACCACCGCAAAAGCGCAAGGCATAATCATTTACTCTATCGGACTTTCAGGAAACGGTGGAATTGACGAACAGGCATTGGAAGATTGGGCGTCTGATCCATCTTCTTCCTATGTTGTTATTACCCCCGACGATACGGAATTGGAAGAAATTTTTGAAGAAATCGCTGAAAATATTTCCAAGCCGGGGGCAACAAATATCGTTATTACCGATAAAGTATTGCCTTGCTTTGCCGTAACGGCTTTATCGTCCCCCACCAAAGGCACGGCAACCATGTTGGATTCAAATACAGTCGAATGGAAAATCGATGAGCTTGGCGTGAACGGTAGCGAAGGCGCAGTTTTTGAATTTACCGTTCGCCGTACGGGCGATTGCGATGGGGAAACGGAAGTAAATGAGTCTATCGAGTACAGCGACACGGAAGGCAACGTCGTAAATTTCCCTTCTCCTACGTTGCTTGTAGTATGCGACGTGCCCATTGTAGAGCCTTGTCCTGAACCTGTCGATTATACGGCAATTGGTTGTTTAGATACAATTGTGTTCGACGCAGGCAATATCGAAATGCAATCGATTGGACGGATTGTAAAAGTAGATTTTACTTTAAAAAGCGTTTGTCCCAACAAGCGTGTGGCAGTAGCGATTATCTTAAATGAAGTGGATGGTGAAGGTAACGAACACAAACGCGGCATGAAGACGTTGACGATTCCCGCGCATACGCAAAATAGTTGTCGAGATATTTTAGTTCGTTGCGTAAAATTCGTTTTACCAGAAGATTTAGACGTTTTTGACACGACGGGTATGTGTAACGAACGTAATTTGCGCGTAAGAGTGTTGGCAAATTATATAGACAACAATTTTGAATGTTGTGAATAACATGAAAAGCACAGGGCAATTCCTGTGCTTCTTTTTTGGTGAGCCTAATGTTAATTATCCGAACTCTGTTTTGCCCGTTGGGAACGGTTTTGGATTTATTATAAAACTTTAATTTTACGGAAAAGCAAGTTAAAAAATTGCACTTTCCAGCGAAGAAAAATCGGATTCCCAACAGGAGTCTGATTTTTCTTTTAGCAATATTTCTTACATATAAAAAATTTTTATAATAGAAACTTTGTATCGCTCATATATATCTTGTTGACATCACAACGAGTTTATGGTATAATATACTTGTTGTAATTACAACAAGTTGGAGGGGTTATGCAAGAGAGATTTAAGGAATTTACCGTTCTGATCGCAAATATCAATAGGTGCATTTATAAAATTAAAACCGAAGAAATGGCGGATTTTAATTTAAAAAGCTCCCACGTTTCGTGCCTTTACTATATTTATAAAGAAGATTCTCTTACGGCGAAGGAGCTTTGTGACGTTTGCGGAGAAGATAAAGCCAATATTTCTCGTGCGATAAAATATCTTGAAAGTAACGGGTATTTACTTTGTAATGCAAAGACGCCAAAAAGATACCAAAGCCCGTTGCAACTGACGGATAAGGGTAAAGAAGTAGGAAAATA
Source organism: Clostridia bacterium (assembly GCA_017468085.1). Classification (GTDB taxonomy): domain Bacteria; phylum Bacillota; class Clostridia; order Christensenellales; family Borkfalkiaceae; genus Scatosoma. Next base: position 133,078 of record JAFUJR010000027.1, read on the forward strand.
TATTACTGAAAAGATTGACTCCGTATTGAGTTATGCAAGCGTAGGGTTAAGTGAAGAATACAGAAAGATTATGTATCAAAGCCTTAATTTGATAAACGATAACCTAAATAAATTGTGCGACGGTTATAATGCAGACGAAAAGGAAAACATTTAAGAATGAATATTTTGAAAAAGGCATATTGTAGAATTTTTCAAACGGCGTTCCATTTGGCTTTGCCGTTTTTACCCTACCGAGAACCAAAAATATTGAACAGTATAGAAGAATTGCCGAATCGGTTAAGGGAATTGTCTATAAAGTCTGTTCTTTTGGTAACGGACGAGGGAATCAGAAACGCAGGTATTACAAAGCCGCTTGAAACTTTATTAAAAGAAAGCAAAATAAAGTGTGTGGTGTACGATAAAACTCGCGCAAATCCTACGGTGGATAACGTAGAAGAAGCGCGGAGATTATATATTGACGAAAAATGTGAATGTTTGATTGCTTTTGGCGGCGGTTCGTCAATGGACTGTGCAAAAGCACTTGGCGCGCGTATTGCCTATCCGAAAAAGAGTTTAGGACAATTAAAAGGCGTTTTGCGTGTTCTTCGTAAAATTCCTACGCTTATCGCTATTCCCACAACGGCAGGAACTGGAAGCGAAGTAACGCTTGCGGCGGTTGTTACCGACAGCGAGAAACAACATAAGTATACGTTGATGGATTTTACGCTTATTCCGCGTTATGCTGTTCTTGATCCGACGGTAACTTATTCTCTTCCCCCGCATTTAACGGCAACGACGGGTATGGACGCTTTAACCCACGCAGTAGAAGCGTATATCGGGCGTTCTACAAGCAAAGAAACAAGACGGAAAGCTTTGGAGGCAACGGCGCTTGTTTTCGGGAATATCGAAAAAGCCTACGCGAATGGGAAAGATTACGAGGCAAGAGCAAATATGCTCAAAGCGGCGTATCTCGCAGGCGTTTCCTTTTCAAAATCCTACGTTGGATATATTCACGCAGTTGCACACTCGCTTGGTGGGCAATATAACGTACCGCACGGGCTTGCAAATTCCGTGTTGATGCCCATCGTACTCGAATCGTATGGCAAAACCGCCTATAAAAAATTGCATAAGCTCGGTATTGCGGCAGGAGTTTCTTCCGAAAACGATACGCGCGAGATCGGCGCGGAAAAGTTTATAGCGGCGATCAAAGAACTGAACGCACGTATGGGAATCCCCGAAAAACTAACGGGGATAAAAAAAGAAGATATACCGCAAATGGCAAAACACGCGGAGAAGGAAGCAAATCCTTTATATCCCGTACCCAAACTTATGAACGCAAAAGAATTAGAAAAATTTTATTATCAAGTAGCGGATTGGAGTTGAAATTATGAATATTCAAAATATAGACGAAATTATCGAAAGCCAACGCAAATTTTTTCAAAGCGGCGCAACGCTTTCGGTTAAATTCAGAATAGAAATGTTGAAAAAGCTGTATAACGCAGTAAAAAAATACGAAACGGAAATCGGCAAAGCCTTGACTGCCGATTTGGGTAAAAGCGATTTTGAAGGCTTTATGTGTGAAACGGGTTTGGTGCTGTCTGAAATCGGTTATATGATCAAGCACACGAAAAAATTCGCAAAAGCGAAAAAGGTGCATACGCCCCTTGCGCAGTTTGCGTCCAAAAGCTACAAAAAGCCGTCGCCTTACGGAAACGTACTGATTATGAGTCCGTGGAATTATCCCTTTCTTTTGACGATAGATCCGATTGCCGACGCGATTGCGGCAGGAAATACCGTCGTTGTAAAACCGAGCGCATATTCACCCGCTACGAGCGCGGTCATTGAGAAACTCTTAACGGAATGTTTTCCGTCCGAATACGTTGCCGTTATCACGGGTGGGAGAAAGGAAAACGCGGCTCTTTTGGAAAAGAAATTCGATTTCGTATTCTTTACGGGTAGTCAAACCGTAGGCAAGGAAGTATTACGCCATACGGCGGAGCATTTGACCCCTGCCGTGTTGGAGCTTGGCGGAAAAAGTCCCTGTATCGTCGATAGTAGCGCGAAGATCAAGTTGGCTGCAAAGCGTATCGTGTTCGGAAAATATTTGAACTGCGGACAGACCTGCGTTGCGCCCGATTATATCCTTTGCGAGAAGTCGGTAAAAGACGAACTTGTGAAAGAAATTATTGTACAAATCAAAAAGCAATACGGCGACAAACCGCTTGAAAATCCCGATTACGGAAAGATCATCAACGAGAAACATTTTGAGCGTGTGTTCGGGTTGATCGCGCCGCAAAAAGTTGTATTTGGTGGGGGCAGGGACGCGTTGAAATTAAAAATCGAACCGACTGTAATGGATAACGTTACTTGGAACGACGCCGTTATGCAGGAAGAAATTTTCGGCCCGATTATGCCGATTTTAACGTTTGATGATTTTGACGACGTTTACAAGCTTTTGAAAGATAAACCAAAGCCTTTGGCGTTGTATCTTTTCTCCGAAAATAAAAAACATATCCGCGAGATCACGGAAAGGTGTTCTTACGGGGGTGGGTGCATCAACGATTGCGTTATCCACCTTGCAACGAGCGAAATGGGTTTCGGTGGCGTTGGCGAAAGCGGAATGGGTTCTTATCACGGAAAAGAGGGTTTTGACGCCTTTTCCCATACGAAAAGTATCGTAGATAAAAAGACTTGGATGGATCTTCCTATGCGTTATCAACCGTATAAAAAAGGCTTTTTCGGCAAATTGTTGCATATATTTTTGAGGTAAAAATGAAGAAAGTATTTAATTTACAAAATATTGTTTTGGCGTTAAACGTTTTGATCATCACCGCAATTTTTGTTTTGAATTATTTTTACCAAAGCAACGGTTTCGATTTTACGTTAAAATGTATTTGTAGCGGCTCATTTGCATTGTTGGGCGTCATCAATCTTGTTTACGCGCTGAAAACGAAACAAACGAACGCTAAATTTTATATCGGTATGTCGGCGGGACTCGCTCTTGCTTTTCTCGGCGATTATCTGATAGGCTACGATTTCATTATCGGCGCGGCAACTTTCGCGCTCGGACACGTATGCTTCGTTGTGGCTTACTGCTTTCAGCAAAAGCTGAAAACGCTCGATTATATTATCAGCGGAGTTTTGTTCATAGGCGCGGCTGTATTTTTGCTTTTCTCGCCGATTCTTACCTTTGAAGTTCCTGTATTCCGTATCGTTTGTATCGTTTACGCGCTGATCATTTCAATAATGCTCGGAAAAGCTATCGGGAATTTGGTTCGCGATAAAAATATAGTTACGGGAATACTTGCTTTTGCGAGCCTATTATTCTTTATTTCCGATTTAATGTTGGTGTTGGATTGGTTTGTCGGGATTTGGGATTGGACGGATCATGCTTGTATGGGGACGTACTATCCCGCACTTTGTTTCTTGGCGTTATCTATGTATCTGAAAATAAGGAAAGATAGGAGAAAAACAAATGATTAAAGTTGTTTTGTTTGATTTAGACGGAACGTTGCTCCCGATGGATCAAGACGTATTTGTTAAAACTTATTTTGGCGGAATAGCTAAAAGACTTGCTTTGCGCGGCTATGAAGCGGAAGGTTTGATTTCTGCGATTTGGGCAGGTACGGCTACGATGATAAAGAATGACGGAAAGAAAACCAACGAAGCCGTATTTTGGGATAAATTCACGGAAATATATGGAGAAAACGCAAGAGCCGACGAGCCGTATTTTGACGAATTTTATAGGCTTGATTTTGATAAGGTCCAAAGCTCTTGCGGTTACAATCCAAAAGCACAGGAAACCGTTGTAAAGATTAAATCTATGGGTTTACGTGTTGCGCTTGCAACAAATCCTATTTTTCCTACGATTGCAACGCAAAAAAGAATTGCTTGGGCAGGATTATCTCCCGATGACTTTGAATTATATACTACATACGAAAATTCTCGTTATTGCAAGCCTACCCTTGAATATTATAAGAATATTATCAAGCAATTAAGTGTTAAAGCGGAAGATTGTTTAATGGTCGGAAACGACGTTTCGGAAGATATGGTTGCTGAAATGCTCGGTATGAAAGTATTTTTATTGACCGATTGTTTGATAAATAAGAATCAAAAAGAGATAAACGTTTATCCGAACGGTGGTTTTAGCGAATTATTGGACTATATTAAAACCATTGTGGAATAAGGAGTTTTTATGAATAAGATTAAAAGAATAATCAATATTTTACTTGGAGTTATTTTATGCTTTTTCTTTGTGGTTTCTATTGTAGATACCGAAGAAACGCAAAAGAAAACCAACTTCAATCAAACAAATATAACCACGCACATTGAAAAGCTGTCCGAAAACGGACCACGCTCCATTATGGATACGGAAGCGAATCAAAAGGCGCTTGAATATCTCATAACTACGGTAGAGAGTTACGGAATAACCGAAGGCGATACAACGGAAAAACCCGCCTATGTTATTCAAGATTTTGTTGCGGAAGACACCGACCATCAGAATTGGTATTTGAGTAATTTAATCGTACATATTCCTGCAAACGGAACGCAAAAAACGGGCGAAGCGGTTATGTTTATGGGGCATTTTGATTCCGTACCAATGGGGCAAGGCTCGTCCGACGACGGCGTATCTTGCTCGGTAATGTTGGAGGCGATTCGGTACTATCTTGATAAAATGCAAAACGGTTATACGCTTTCCAACGACTTGTTGTTTGCATTCGTCAACGGCGAAGAGTTCGGTATGTACGGCTCGGAAGCAATGGCGGAAGAATTTACGGGCTTTAATAACGTAATACAGCGCACGAAATTCGTAACCAATCTCGAATCGCGCGGCACGAGCGGAACGCTCATTATGTTTGAAACGGGCAAAAATAATTATAATACCGTCAAATTATTTTCCGAAGTGAATAAGAATTTGTTTACTTGCTCGATTGCAACGATGGTTTACGATATGATGCCGAATAATACCGATTTTACGACGTTCAAAGCGGCTTATCAAGGCGTAAATATGGCGAATATCGGCAGCGGCGAGAATTATCATACGCAGAATGATTCGCCCGATAACATCGGTATGAGTTATCTTTCTCAACAGGCGCAAATCGTAGACGGGCTTATCGATAAGCTCGGCAATTACGAATTATCAAAATTATATGACGCGGACGAATCCGCTATCTTCTTTTCGTATTTGAATATTACGACGGTCGTTTACAATCATACCGCCGTGATCGTGTTTGCGATTATCGGTATCGTAATGCTTGCGGCGAATATTTTGCTTTCGATATTCTATCGCAAGGAAAACAACGTCGGCAAAACGGCAAAGGCAATCGGAGCTATCGTTGTCGGATTGATCATTGCAGCAGTAGTAACGTATGCTTGCTATTTCCTTTTCCAACTGATTGCCGCGTTGTTTGGCGTTATTGATATACATATGCTCGGAACGATTACCTATTCCAATATAGCAATCGTTATCGGAATCGGTATATTGTCGTTGGCAATCACGGCACTTACAACGCATTTCGCTTGTAAATGGCTGAAAATCGAGCGCAGGGATATGACGAGAGCATTTGCTTATATACACGTATTTTTAGGTATCATCGTTTCTTTCGCCTTACCCGACGCAAGTTATTTATTTATGTTCAGCGGTATTATGCTGATGATCAACGAACTGTTGGTTACGGGATTAAAGAAGATCGATTTCGCGCAATATCACGGCGAGTTGCTTGCTACGGCGTTGTATTTACCTATCGTTATTCCCGTTATTTTCCTTGCGACGTCCGCTTTGGGTATGACGATGGCTTACGTTTACGGGCTTGTATTTGCGCTTACCGTATTCGGCGTGGGTATCTGCATTACGCCTATTTGTGAATACTCGTCCGTTCGCACGGCAATAAAAGCAAGCAAAAACGTTATTCAAGAAAAGAAAGAGGTTGGTCGCTTTGAAAAGGTCAACGTAAAAGTATCGGCTTGGGAAGGTGCATTACATATTTTAGCCGTTGCATTGGTAATACTTTTCGTCGTTAGCGTAATTCCTTCTAACGCAAGCGTGAATTTGCAAGGCAAGCAAAATAACGCAAAATTACCGTGGGACGACGCGCTCGTGTACGTCGTAGATGAAAACGGCGACAGCGAGTACCGCATTTACGATTTGAACGCATACCGCGCGTTGAAAAAGTATGCGCCCGAAATGGAATACGATACCGACCATTACGTTGGCGATGGCGAGGAAAAGAATATCGGCGTTTCTATTCTTTCCACGTTTGAGGACAATACGCTTTCGGTCAAGAAAAACGAAGGAAAAACCATTGTGTATCTCACATTTACAAACGAAACGGCGGAATCATTTACCATTGACGACGGCACAACCGTAAAAACTTATGAATTTGGCGAAAATAAGACTTGGGGTATTGCCATCCATTATGATTGTACGATTACGGTAAACGGTGGCTCGGCAAAGGTTGAATATAAAGAAGTGATACGCGATTATGCTTTATTGATACCCGAAGAATACGCGAATGACGATAATAAATTACATTTTAACTTATGGCTTATGAATAGTTATTTGTTGCGCGAATAACGCCATTAGCACAACTTTGTTTAAGTCTATGTAAGAAAAAAACGAGATTTGGAAATTTTCAGATCTCGTTTTTTATATATCAAACAGAACGGGATTTATAAATTTCCAAATCCCGTTCTTAAATAAACTGTTTATTGTTTATGATTTTTCTGTTTTTCCTTTTTCGTTCTGCGGAATAAGTAATGGTGTGAGTTTGACCGTCCCCATAATAAATTATGGTTTGATAATCCCGTCCATATTTACCGTTTTGGAGTGTTTTCCCGATAATAAATAACCGAATCGATGCAAAAGAGTAAATACATACATCGCTACTATTGATATAACAAATTTATTTGCAAATCTTTCTTTTATATATTTTTGAACTTAATTTTTTCCATGCTAATTTGCGTTTTAAGTAGTATGTCCTATATCAAGCAATTTCTTATAAGGTCAACGAATTATTAAAATCCTATAAAATTATTTGTTTTTTCTAAATCCATTTTTATAATATTCCAAATTAAACTTCCGATCCAAAAAAACTATGACCCAGCATACTTTTTAGATTTCCTTGAAAATTTAATCTCAATTCCGATAGCTTTTGTAAATCTCGCGGAAAACAAATTGCGCTGTTTTTCTTTAATTCTACCGCGTTACTTTTTTGCAATACTTCCGCTACAAATTGCGAGCAAAAATAGCGATATTTTTGCTTTATCGGGATATGGAATAAGCCGAATATTAGTCCTAATTTCGCATAACGGTATAGTCCTTTATTTAGGACAAAATCATTTAATATCTTTTTAATTGAATTGTAAACCGTTTCAGTAACTTTCAACTCGTAGAGTTGGCAAGGGAAAGGCTCACGGTTGGACTTTATGTATTTTGAAATTTTTTCGACGATAAAACCTTTGTTTACAAAACTATAAAAAGTGTCTAAATCTTCTTCAAGTCCGATAGCTGCATGGGTATAATAAAAACCTGAAAAAAACCTATGGCTTTTGAACGGTTATCCGAAAATCTGGTCAATAAAACATACACTTTTCTAAGACTTTTATTTTCATTTTCAAGCGACGGTTTCATTTCTATTTCCTTTAATTTTATTGAAATGATTATAGATTATAAATGTTAAATAAATACTAAATAAATACTAAATAAATGTCAAATAAACATTAAAAGCATGGATTATTTTCACATTCTTTCTAGCCGTAAATACATAGGCAAATAGAAGTTGAAGGATACAGTGGTTGAGATAGTATGCCTTCAATTATCGACAAAGATTTATTTGAAAAGGTACAAAAGCGAATAGCGGTAAATACTCGCGCCCCTGCTACGCATAAGGCAAAGGAAGAATATTTGTTATCAACGAAAATTTTTTGCGGCAAGTGCAACGCGATAATGTTTGGCGAAAGCGGAACGAGCAAGACGGGAAAGACCTACACTTACTACAAATGCGCCAACCAAAAGAAACGGCATACTTGCGACAAGAAAACGATAGCGAAAGACAAGATAGAAAATGCCGTTGCGAAAGCCGTTATGGAAAAGGTTATGGACGATAACCTAATGGAAGAATTGGCATATCGGCTTTACGATTTACAAAAGCAAGAAAGCAATATTTTGAACGCCTTGCAAATTCAGTTAGCGGAAGTAGAACAAGGCATAGAAAATATGCTCAACGCCATACAAAGCGGTATCGTTCTTGATTCAACGAAGAAACGACTTGCGGACTTGGAAGAACGGCAAAAGGAACTTACCATAGAAATAACGCAAGAACAAATAAAAAGACCTGCCCTTACGAAAGAGCAGATATTGTTCGGAATACATAAATTTAGAAAATGCGATATTTCCACGAAAGAAGGCAAGCAAAGGTTGATAGACAGCTTTGTGAATAGTGTATATTTATTCGACGATTACGCTTTGCTAACGTGCAATTTCAAGGAAGGTACGACGAAAATCACACTTGACGATATAGAGAACTCGGGGTTTGGAGATTTTGTGAAAGCACAAAAAAATAAACCCGAACAAAAGTGTTCGGATTTATTTGAAGTTGGTGACCTTATCGGGACTCGAACCCGAGTTTGCGCCGTGAGAGGGCGCCGTCCTAACCGCTAGACGATAAGGCCTTGTTGTATTTTTTCATAGTATAATACGTTTTTTATGTAAACAGTTCGATTTTAGAGGTCCAAAATCGAACTGTTTACATTTGGTGGACGATCAGGGACTCGAACCCTGGGCCCACTGATTAAGAGTCAGTTGCTCTACCAACTGAGCTAATCATCCACACGTCTGGTGGTCCATCGGAGGCTCGAACTCCGGACACCAGGATTAAAAATCCTGTGCTCTACCAACTGAGCTAATGGGCCAAATAGTGGGCGCTATTCATTTTTGTGTATGCCACATAGTGGCTGGGGTGGCAGGATTTGAACCTACGAATGCCGGAATCAAAATCCGGTGCCTTAACCACTTGGCGACACCCCAATATGGGATTAAAAAAGTGGGGCGGGCGACGAGAATCGAACTCACGACCTCCAGGGCCACAATCTGGCGCTCTAACCAACTGAGCTACACCCGCCATATATGTTGTGGTGCGCCTGAAGAGATTCGAACTCCTGACACACGGCTTAGAAGGCCGTTGCTCTATCCAACTGAGCTACAGGCGCATAAACGACACGCTCTTTTAGTTGGAGCGGGTGATGGGAATCGAACCCACGCGGCCAGCTTGGAAGGCTGGAATTCTACCATTGAACTACACCCGCATTTCGTCGCACTTCACCGCTGTATCGACAACGCTTGTATATAATAGCATTATTAAATTAAATTGTCAAATAATTTTCGCCACTTTTTACAAAAAAAATGCTAAAATTTTCAATAATTTTCAAAGTGAACGTTTTTTTCATAAAAATGTAAAAATTTAACTTTCTAAAAAAAACGAAAAAATTTCGCCATTTTATACCAAATTTAAAAAAAGTATGGTATAATATAATTATCGCGTTAAAAAGCCGCTTTTTCTTGCTTTATCGTATTACGAAAAAGGACAAGCCCGAGCGGAAGAGCAAGACCCATAAATAGACGTTTAAAACGCCCAACAGCGGCATTAGTACCATCAACAAAAGGTCGGTGCGCTTATATTTAAATAAAAACATGCACACGTAAATGGTAATCGCGCCCCCAAGCGCGCCCGTTATATACAACCTACCCGTAGGGCGAAGGGGCAGTTTCGATGTGCTAGACGCTTTTTGCTCGGCGTTTTCGCTTGCGGAAAGCAACGGCTCGGCTTGTGCGTTTAATTCGTCTTGTTTTTCCTTATCTCTAAGGCTTTTGACAAGAAGAAATGCATAAAAATTCACGGCGATAATATAAGCGATAAGCAATATATACAGTAGTATCATACGTTTAGTATGGCTCAAAATTACGCAAAAAATAACATAGGTGGTTCAATTATGAAAAAAAGAGCTTTGGTAAGTGTTTCTGACAAAACTGGCATTGTGGACTTTTGTAAACGCTTGATCGCGTGTGATTACGAAATTATATCCACGGGCGGCACGGCAAAGGCGTTGCAGGACGCAGGACTTCCCGTTATCGGCATCAGCGAGCTTACGGGCTTTCCCGAATGTCTTGACGGCAGAGTGAAAACGCTTCACCCCGTCGTGCACGCAGGGCTTTTGGCTATGCGCTCCAATCCCGAACACATGGCGCAGCTTGAAAAGCTGAATATCAACACCATCGATGTCGTTGCCGTAAACCTTTATCCGTTCAAGGCTACCATCTCCAAACCGGACGTTACCTTTTCGGACGCGGTGGAAAATATCGATATCGGCGGGCCTACAATGCTTCGCGCGGCGGCGAAAAATTATCAAGACGTAGCCGTCGTAGTAGACCCCAAAGACTATGAAAAGGTACTTTCCGAGCTGGAAAGCGGCGAAGTTTCGCTCGATACCAAAAAATATCTTCAATATAAGGTATTTGCGCACACGGCTGTGTACGATAGCATGATTTCCAACTATTTGGCGCAACAGCTTGATATTCGTTTCCCCGACAGCATCACCTTTGCATACGAAAAAACGCAGGATATGCGCTACGGCGAAAATCCCCATCAGGGCGCAAGCTATTACAGCGAAGAATTTATCCGCGCAGGCTCTCTCTCCAAGGCAAAACAACTTTGGGGCAAGGAACTTTCCTACAACAATATCAACGACGCAAACGGCGCGTTGGAGCTTGTCAAGGAGTTTGACGAGCCCTGCGTCGTGGCTTGTAAGCACGCAAATCCTTGCGGCGTTGGTACGGGCAAAACCATTTACGAAGCGTATATCAAGGCTTACGAATCCGACCCCGTTTCCGTGTTCGGCGGCATCTTGGCAATCAACGGTACGGTGGACGAGGCTACCGCAACGGAAATTAACAAAATTTTCATTGAAATCGTTATTGCGGAAGCATTTACCGACGGTGCGCTTGAAATTTTAAAACAGAAAAAGAATATTCGACTGCTTGAATTGCCTGATATTAAGGCAAAGCGCGAGGCGAGCGCGTACGATATGAAAAAGGTGTACGGCGGCTTGCTTGTGCAGGACTACGATAATACGCTGTTCGCGCCCGAAAATCTTAAAGTTGTAACCAAGCGCGCGCCCACGGAAGAAGAAATGAAGGCGATGCTTTTCAACTGGAAGGTGGTAAAACACACAAAATCCAACGCAATCGTCGTCGGTAAAGAGGACAGAACGACGGGTATCGGCATGGGGCAAACCAACCGTATTTGGGCAGCACAGCAAGCGATTGCGCACGCCGGCGACGAGGTAAAAGGCTCGGTCATGGCAAGCGATGCCTTCTTCCCTTTCCCCGATTGCGTAGAGGAGTGCGTAAAGGCGGGTATTACGGCAATTATTCAACCGGGCGGAAGTATTAAGGACCAGCTTTCCATTGACGCGTGCGACGAAGCAGGTATAGCCATGATTTTCGTCGGCGACAGACATTTCAAACACTAATTTCGAGGTAGCATAGCGAAAAGCCGCGGCGAATACAGCCGCGGTTTTTTTTCTACTGAAAAAGGGCGTTGGGGAAATTTCCCCAACGCCCTTAAAATAGGTAAAAAC
>JAFUJR010000028.1 GCA_017468085.1 Clostridia bacterium
AGGCATAAAAAGACAGCCGCTTCAGCGGCTGCCTGAGATAGTTTGCGGTTGGCAAACCCTTCAATGAGCCTTTAGGCTCAGCCAGTATTATGCCCTTGAAGGGCCAGTGCATACCACCAGTTCAACTGGTGGTTTTGATTTTATGACAAACTTTATTATTTTTCCACTTTATAACAGTTACATGCCGTGCCGTCGGGCAAAAATCCCGTATCCGAACAGCGAGGGCAGCTAAATTGAGGTAAAAGCTGCGCTTCCTCAATGCCAAGCCCTGCTAAAATTTGTTTGCGTTCGGTCAAAAGCGCCTTTTTCTGCGCCTTTAAAGCAGGTAATTTTGCAGGCTCGAAAACCTCGGCTTTCGCAAGTGCGATCTCCATTTTGGAAAGCTCGACGGCAATCTCTTTAAAACGAGGATTTCCGTTCGCTTTCGCCAAGAATTTTTCGGCGCGGTTTTGCGCTTTTTCACGCAGCAACGCGTAATGTCTTTCTCTGTCCGCTTTGGCATTCGCCGCGTCCACGGACGGATTGACGAAGGTGCGGCTGCCTGCGTTTCCGCTCTGTGCGGTGGAAGTAGGCGCGGAGGGGATCGCGTCGGGTGCGAACACCGCTTTCTGCTTCCAATCGGATAAAATTTTGTTCATATACGGAATGGGGTTCGAGCCGCTCGCACTCCGTTTTGCCGCTTCCAAAATCATGCTTTCGTCAAAGCCCCAGCTCTGCCACGTGCTGACGAGCTCCAAATTCGCCGCGCTCTTACGCATACCGCCGCATACGGCTTGGATTTTGGTGAAGAGCTTAAGCTCGTTGTTCTTTTCCTTCAAATACGCTTTTACGCCGTCAGCGGAAACCACCCCGTTTTTAAAGAGAGAGGACACCGTTTCGTGCATGCACTCGAAGTCGCCGCGTTCCGTTTTTAAGCAATAGAGGGCGATATCCAAAAGCGAGCCTTCCTCAAAGCCGTAGGAATACCATTTTTCCGTGTATTCGTCGATGTAAGCGGCGGGATTTTGTATCTTTACGCCCAACTTTCTGCCCAAACGGAAGGTGAGGTTTGCCAAAATTTCGCGTTCGGCAAGGTAATTTTCAATTTCCTTGGCTTCCGTTTTGCCTTTGGAATACAACTCGTCCAAGGTGAAATCGAGGGAGGTCATACTGCCGCGTTTTTGCTTTTTCGCCGCCGCCAAAATACCGCTTTGCACAAAGCCGAGCTTTTCCGTCCACTTACCGTACAGCGCGTAATCGGTTTCGTCGGGGGCGCGTTGGGAAAGACCCAAAGCCGCGTAAATTGCAAGCAAATCGCCCTCGTGCGCGTTGTAGCTCGACAGCTCTTTTTCCACCTGCTCGTAAGTGAAGAAGCCGCCGCGGATAAGTTTTTTCGCTTTATTGAAAATATACGAGGGGGAAACCGCTTCGCCCTGCTTGCTGATGCAATATTCGGCAACGAGTAAAAACGCTTGCGGCTGCATTTCGTTTTCTTCCAAGAAGCGCATATATTTGATATAATCGCCTGCGGAAATAAACTTGCCCACCTTTTGCATTTTGCGTTGTAATTCTTTATTGAAATCGGCGTATTGCTCGTAGTGCGCCTTTTTCGGTCTGCCCGTAGCGGAGCGGACGGGTAAATATTGCACGGTAAAGGGCTCGCGCGATAAAATTTCCACGAGGTCGTAATCCTCCCAGAACGCGTAAGCCTCCAAGATTTTTTCTTCCGTCGTCTTTAATATCTCCGCCATCGAACGAACGCTGAATTCGCTGTCCGTATTTTGGCAAAGGAGCAGACCGTAAAGATAGACCTGCACAGCAAAGCCGTCTGCTTCGGGCAGGTATTTGGTGATAAATTTGTTGTCGATAACGGTATACGCGCCGTCGACCTCTTTCGAGAAGGTGCAAAAAGCCATATTCGCTCCCCTTGCAATAGTTTGCTTTGGTGATTTTTGTGCCCCGATTTTTTCCGTCCCTTTCTTATAAGAAAGGGCAAAATACCTTTTTCGACGAAAAAATAGGGGAAAGTATCGTGAAAATTAGGAAAAATATCACACTTTCTTTTCCTCTTTTCTTGCTTTCTTTGAAAAAGTAGTGTATAATAAAATAGAATAGGTGTTTCTACTTTTTGAGAAAGTAGATATATTATACAGTTTTTCCAAAACAAAAGCAAGACCTTTTGCGGTGGTTTTGACAAAAAAACGCAAAAACCAAAAAAACTCGGACGGACGGATATGATTGACGCAAGACCCATCGTAAGCGCGGTAGGCTTATTCAAAAAATTCAATCTCAAAACCCCTCTCGACGCCAATGAATGGAACGCAGAGGAAAAAGACGGCGTATACAGAAGCTTCGTTTCTTACAACGGACACGTTGTGGACGACGGTTGCGTGCATATTTTCGCGCAATTTATTCGCCCCGTCGGAGAGGGAAAAAAGCCCGTCGTTTTGTTTTTGCCCGACGTGGAGCAGGACGTGGACGAAGATCTTATTTCCTTTTTCACCAGCCGTGGGTATGCAATGCTTATCCCCGATTATCGTGGCTTTGGCGAAAATGAAAGTATAAACGCAAACCACACCCTTTATCCCGGATCGCTCGACCATGGCAACTACGTCTATGCGCGCGGCATATACGATTTGAAAGACCTTGACGCCGAGGATTCTACTTGGTTCGAGTGGACGTACGTCGCTCTTTTTTCCATCAAGTACCTCAAATCGCGTGAGGACGTAGGGGAAATCGGCGTGGTCGGTATCCGCACCGGCGGTGCGTTGGCTTGGCAGGTCATGCTTTCGCCCGAAGTCAAATGCGGCGTACCCATCAATGCGGCGGGTTGGACGTCTATGCAAAAGACGGCGAAATTCGGCAAAGCGCCCTCACAGCTTTTAGGGGACGACAGACGTCGGTATATCGCAGCTTGCGAAGCGCAGTCCTACGCGCCGTACGTGCAATGCCCCGTATTGATGCTCTGTTCCTTGCGGGATAAGAGTTTTGATTGCGACAGAGCGTACGACACCTATTCGCGTATCGGTTATAAATACGAAAACGGTTTGGCGTACTCTCCGTTCAGCGGCGATTGTATCGGCCCGAACGGGTTGACGAACTTACAGCTTTTCTTGGAAAAGAATTTGAAAGGCAGACAGATCTACCTGCCCGACACCTTAAAAATCAGTCTGCAAGCCAAAGACGGCAACGTGGAAATTCAAGTAAAAGGCGACGAGGAAGGGTTGTTGGCAGAAGCGGGCGTATTCTATGCGGAAGCGGACGTTTCCACCAAATCCATCTACCGTGATTGGAAACATATTTACCAAGTGGAAGGCGGGCAAGTCGAGGGCGGACAATTCACCCATATAATCAAACCTTATTCGGGCGCGACGGCGGTGTTTGCGTTTGCTTATGCAAGATATTTCAACGGTTTCCGTATCACTTCCAAAATCGCTTCGTTGCATATGGAAAAATCGGAGGACGCCGTTCGAAATCGTTGTTTATACGCAGGCGGAGAGCCGCTCTGTTTTAACGTAGCAGACCACAGCGCCGAGGCGGTTGGCGGCATTTTCCTCGAACAGGAAATCGTGCCGAAATTGACGCGCGGCTACGGCGATATACAAGGGGTGTACGCAAAGGGCGGCGTTCGTACTTACCGTATCAGCTCGCCCGAATATTTGCCCTGCAAAAACGACTTGTTGCAGTTTGAGAGCTATTCCGCGGAAACGCAAAGGTTGCGCGTAAGCGTGGAGGTAGGGGATATCCGCGAGGAGGAAGAAAGATTTACTTGCGTCGTATCTATCAAAGGGGGCGGCAAGTGGAAACGGCAGATTTTACGCGCGGAGGATTTCAAAAGCGAAACGACGGGCTCGCCCCTTGTCAGCTTTACGCAAGCCAATGCGTTGCTCTTTTGTTGCGACGGCGAAGAAAAGGAATTTTCCATCACCAACCTGCTTTGGCTGTAGGCAAGCAGACGTAAAACGAAAAAAGGCGAAAGGAGGCAGGCGTGTACGAGTTGAACGAAATCGTAACGATGAAAAAGCAGCATCCCTGCGGCGGCGCGGAGTGGAAAATCGTCCGTGTGGGCGCAGATATTAAGCTGCAATGCCTCACTTGCAAAAAGTACGTGAATTGGACGCGTGATGAACTGAAAAAACGCGCGAAAGCAACGCGAAGTGGAGAATAATGCTCGTGAATATGGACAAGGATTTGCGGAACAGCGATTTATACGAAGACAAATTCCGCTTGAAAGAAGGACAATCGAATATTCGTTTTTACAGCATTCTTCTGTGTATCCTTTCGTTGCTGATGGCGTTCCACGCTTATTGGACGATGAACTTCGGCGGGGTAACGGTTTCGGGTAGCTCTATGTACAAAACGCTGCACTCGGGCGAACAGCTCCTTATGAAATACGCGGACGGCTCGGAGGCGAAACGCGGGGACGTCATCGTGGTATACGTAGGTGATTATGCGGAGTTTACCGACGGCACGGAATACCTTATCAAGCGTTTGATTGCCGTAGAGGGGGACCGTGTTAAATGTACGGACGGACAAATTTCCATCATGTACGCGGGTACGAGCGAGTGGGTAGAGTTGTACGAGCCGTATGCCTATTACGTCAACAAATCCGCCTATGATTTTGCGGAATATATGGTGGACAAAGGGGAGATTTTTTTCCTTGGCGACAACCGCAACAACAGCACGGACAGCCGTTACCAAGAAGCGTACGGTTCTCGTTTAAAAGACCTATATAAAGCGGAGGACATCGTCGGCGTCGTGCCAAACTGGGCGATTGAGTATCAGAATATCTTTGAAAAAATACTTTTTTTGAAGTAAAATTAAAAATAAAAATGAAAATTTGAGCCGTGCAAAATCGGCTTAACAACAAGGAGGCTTTATGGCTATTCGTATTACGTCGGACAGCACTTGCGATCTTGGACATTTGATTGCAGAAAGAAACATCACCCTCTTACCCTTGACGGTAAATCTCGGTGAAAAAACTTACCACGACGGCGTGGATATTACGCCGCAGGATATTTTTGATTTCGTGGCGGCAAACAACGTTTTGCCGAAAACCGCCGCACCCAGCATCGGCGATTATGAAGAATTCTTTGCGCCCTTCGTAGAGGCGGGCGACGAGGTTATCCATTTCAATATTTCGGCAAAGAGTTCCGGCTCGCACAATATGGCGGTGCAGGCGGCGGAAAGTTTTGGCGGCAAGGTGCGCGTTATCGACTCGATGGCGCTTTCTTCGGGGCAGGGCTTGCTTGTTTTAAAGGCGGCGGATATGCGCGACAACGGCAATTCGGCGGAGGAGATCGAGGAGGCGATTAACGCCCTCCGCGAGAGAGTAAACACCTCCTTTATCCCTGACAGATTGGACTATTTGTACAAGGGCGGGCGTTGCTCGAAGATGGAAATGTTCGGCGCGAATATTTTAAAAATACATCCCCTGATTTATATGGACGAGGGCAAGCTCGTGCCCGGTAAAAAGTATCGCGGCAAGATGTCTTTTATTATTAAGCAATACGTCGAAGATTTAAAAGAAATGTATCCCAAGTACGAAAAGACGCGTTGCTTCGTTACGCACTCCTCGGCAGAGCCCGAACTCGTTGCCGTTGCGATGCAAAAGGTAAAGGAAACGTTCGAGTTTGACGAAGTGATCGAAACGGTTGCGGGTTCTATCGTTACCAGTCATTGCGGTAAGGGTACGCTCGGCGTTCTGTTTATTTACGAAAAATAAAAGCGTATTTTCCCGAAAGACGGGGGCAGGTACGCGTTGAAAAGGAATTTTTAGAACATGAAAAAAATGGTATCCGTTTATAACGACGCCGATTATTTGGCGATCTATAAACAAAAACGAAAGCTTTGGGCGATTTTTTGCGTGATCACCGCGCTTTATCTTATCTATTGCGTTGCGTGGCTCATATTCCACATTTCTTTGCCCTATAAAGACCCTATGCAAAAATTGGCGCAGTGGATGGTCTTTTTGGCGACGGGCTTGTACGTCATTTTCATCTTTCCTTATTTGGCGATCAAGTACAGCCGCGTCCGTCGTTATTATAAGCTGATAGGGAATCTTTCTTCGGGGTTAAAGAACGAGGAAAAGAATTACTATTATTGCTGGGAAGAAAAGAGCTTGCAAAAGGACAACATCGACGTCATCGGCTGTGTTTTTGAAACTTGGAATAAGAAGAAATGCGAGTGGATGGACAGAGAGGCGTATTTCGATTTGGAAAAACCGTTACCCGACTTTGACAGCGGAGATTACGTGCAGTATATTACGCAGAGCAACTTCATCGTTCAATACCGCATTTTGCAAAAACAAGCGCTTGAATTTGAGGAGGTAGACGAAGACGGCGCCTCTATCGATGAGGGCAAAGCGGAAAACGAGGGCGAAACGGGGCAACCCGCGCCCGAAAGCGAAAGCGTAGAAGAACGAGCAACGGACGAAGAATAAGAATAGGAAGAAGAATCCAGCGACGGGGATAGAGAAGTACGTAGGAGAGTTTTATGAGAGCAGTTGTAACCGTAACAGGCAAGGACCAAAAGGGTATCATTGCAAAAGTAAGCGCATTTTTAGCAGAGCGCGGCGTAAACATCGAGGACATTTCCCAAACGATTTTGAGCGAATATTTCGCGATGATCATGATCGTGGACTTTTCGGACGCGACGACGGAGCTTTCCGTACTCGCAGAGGAATGCGCGGCGCTCGGTAAACAAATCGGCATGTCTATTTACGTGCAGCACGAAGATATCTTCAACGCTATGCACAACGTATAAACGCTTTCAAAACGGAGGAATGAGTTATGTTCAGTAATAACGACGTTTTGGAAACGATTGCAATGGTGCAAGAGGAGCATTTAGACATTCGCACCATCACGATGGGGCTTTCTTTGCTTAGCTGCATCCGCGACGGCGCGGAGGAAACGGCTCGCAAGGTATACGACCTCGTTTGCTCCAAAGCGGAAAACATTGTAAAGACCGCTTCGGATTTATCGCGCGAGTACGGTATTCCCATCGTCAATAAGCGCGTGTCCGTTACGCCTGTAAGTATGCTCTGTGCGGCGTTTCCCGAAAAAGCGCCCCTTATCGGCAAGGCGCTCGACGAAGCGGCGGCTACTTTGGGTATCGACTTTTTGGGCGGCTATTCCGCGCTTGTACATAAGGCGACGGCGGAATACGAACGCATTTTTATCCGTACCATACCTGAGGTTTTAGCGACGACAAAACGCCTTTGTGCGTCCGTAAACGTCGGCTCTACCAAGTCGGGCATCAATATGGAAGCGGTAAAAATGATGGGCGAAGTCTTTAAGGAAGCGGCGTTTTTGACCAAGGACGCGGACGGTATCGGTGCGGCAAAACTTGTGGCTTTCTGCAACGCGGTAGAGGATAATCCCTTTATGGCGGGCGCGTTCCACGGCGTAGGCGAAGCGGACGTTGTGGTCAACGTCGGCGTTTCCGGACCCGGCGTAGTCAAGCACGCGTTAGAGCAAATCCCCGATGCGGATTTGACGGAGGCGGCGGAGATGATCAAGCGCACGGCGTTTAAAATCACGCGCGCGGGTCAGTTGGTTGCAAAGCAGGCGGCAAAGCGTTTAAACGCGCAGTTTGGCATTGTCGATTTGTCCCTCGCTCCCACCCCTGCTATGGGGGATTCCGTAGCGCAGATTTTGGAAGAGCTCGGCGTCGGAACGGTGGGAGGACACGGTACGACGGCGGCGCTTGCAATGCTCAACGACGCGGTGAAAAAAGGCGGCGTAATGGCGTCCTCGCGCGTGGGCGGGCTTTCGGGCGCGTTTATTCCCGTTTCCGAGGATATCGGCATGATCCGCGCGGCGGAGGCAGGGAAAATCACCCTGGATAAATTGGAAGCAATGACCTGCGTTTGCAGTGTGGGTTTGGATATGATCGCTATTCCCGGCGACACGCCCGCAACGACGATTGCGGCGATGATTGCGGACGAAGCGGCAATCGGTATGATCAACAACAAGACGACGGCGGTGCGCATTATCCCCGCGCCGAACAAGACGGTGGGCGACAGCGTCAACTTCGGCGGTTTGTTGGGCAGAGCGCCGATCATGCCCGTGCACGGTTGCGATTCTTCCCGTTTGATTTTGCGCGGCGGTAATATTCCCGCGCCTATCCACAGTTTTAAAAATTAGGCGTCCTCACTTTCATCCGGTTGCTTTTTTACGTTTAGCTCGTAAAATCTTGATAAATCACTAAGCAACCATCTTCGGTGAAAACGCATAGAAAAAATTAAAAATCAGCGTACCGTGTACGCGTTGAAATTGAAATAATTTAGGAGAAGTATATTATGGAAAGAAAAGACGTTCCTCAAAATTTGAAGTGGAAAACCAGCGATATTTTTGAATCCGACGAGGCTTGGGAAGCCGAGTTTAAGGCGGTAGAAAGCGAATACGGCGCGTACGATTTTGACGTGTTCAAGGGCAAGCTTGCCGATAAAAAGACTTTGCTTGCATACCTCGTGCTTGACGATACCCTTTCGTTGCGTATTGAAAAATTGTATTTGTACGCGCATATGCGTCAAGACGAGGACGTGCGCGTTGCAAAATATTCGTCCTGCATGGCGATGATGGGCGGTATGATTTCTAAAATCTTCGCAAGACTTTCTTTCGTAGAGCCCGAGCTTACGACGATTGACGAAGAAGTGTTGAAGCAGTATATCGCAGACCCCGACTTTGCGCCTTACGAATACCGTTTGCGTCGCGTGCTTGTAAGCAAAGCGCACGTTTTAAGCGAAGCGGAAGAAAAAATTCTCACACTCGGCGGCGACGCGTTGGGTGGGTTTAGAACGATTTTCTCCATGCTCGACAACGCAAACCTCAACCTTCCCAAGGCGATGTTGAACGGCGTAGAAACGCAGATGAGCCACGGCACGTACGGCTTGGTTCTTCACACGGGTACGGTGGAAGAAAGAGAGGATTGGTTTAAAAAATATTACGAAGCGTACATTAAACTTATCGACGCAATCACGCAGACTTATTACGGCAACGTAAAGAAAAACGTATTTTATAAGACGGTAAGAAATTACGAAAGCTGCAAAGCGAAAGCGATGGAAGGGGAGGACGTAAGTCCCGTCGTTTACGACAATCTCTTAAACGCCGTACACAACGCGCAACCCACGATGCACCGCTATATCCGTCTGCACAGAGATACGCTCGGTCTGCCTCAGCAGCATATGTACGACTTGTACGTACCTCTCGTAGACAATGCGGAAATTAAATTGCCATTCGACGAAGCGTACGAGCTCGTTATCGAAGGTCTTGCGCCTTTGGGCAAGGATTATCAAGACTTGCTCCGTAAGGGTAAGGAAGAGGGTTGGATCGATGTTTGCGAAACGGAAGGTAAGCGCAGCGGCGCGTACTCTACCAGCGCTTACGGTATTCACCCCTACGTGCTTTTAAACTATCAACCCACGACCAACGATATGTTCACGATTGCGCACGAAATGGGTCACGCTTTACACAGCTATAAATCCAACGAATCGCAACCCTACGCAAAGGCAAGCTATACCATTTTCCTTGCTGAAATCGCAAGTACCGTCAACGAAGTGCTCCTTTTGAAGTACCTTTACAACAAGACGGACGACAAGAATTTGAAGAAATACTTGCTCAACTATTACATCGATATGTTCCGCGCCACCTTATTCCGTCAAACGATGTTCGCGGAATTTGAGGCAATCGCGCACGATATGGCGGAAAAGGGTCAGGCGCTTACCAAGGATAACCTCTGCGAAGTATATTATAAGCTCAATCAAGAATACTACGGCGACGGCGTTGTGCACGATAAGGAAATTGCTTACGAATGGGCGCGTATTCCTCATTTCTACAACTCTTTCTACGTGTACAAGTATGCAACGGGTATCACGTCCGCAATTTCTATCGTAAAACGCATTTTGACGGAGGGCGAAAGCGCGGTGAAGGATTATTTCACTTTCCTTTCCTCGGGCGGTTGCACCGATCCCGTTTCCATTTTGCAAAAAGCGGGCGTAGACCTTACCACCACCGCGCCGTTCGAAGCCGCTATGCAAGAATTTGAAAGCACGCTTGACGAACTTGAAAAATTGCTTAAAGAATAAAAATGAACGGGGCAGGTACGCGTTGAATAAATTTTTAATGCGTATCTGTTACGGGTATATGGAGGAGTAACCATGGCGAAAGACGTAAACACGATGCCCTATAACCGCGATGCGGAAATGGCGCTTTTGGGGTGTTTGCTTATCGACAACGAAATCACCGCGGAGCTTGTGGAAAAGCTGACGGAGGACGATTTTTATCAAGAATCGCATAAATATATTTTGCGCGCAATGCAGAGGGTTTTCAACACCAGAAAGCCCGTTGACCTCGTTACCGTTTCCGACGAGCTCGAGAATGAAGCGACGATTGAAAAGGCAGGCGGTATCGTATATTTGACCGAGCTTGCGCAAATCGTGCCTTCCGCGGCAAATTATAAATCTTATTACGAAATCGTCGTTCGCGACAGCGTCAACCGTAAGCTCATCCGCGCGTCGAGAAAGATTATCGAAACGTCGATGCAGGGCGCGGACGAAAAAACGGCGCTTGCGTTTGCAGAAAAGAGTATTTACGACATTTCCAAGCAGAGTGAACGCTCTGCCCTTTTGGGTATGGCGGACGACGATATTATCGGCGAGGTATTGCAAAAGTTCGAACTGTTGCAATCCGACCAAAACGCGTACAAGGGTATTCCCACGGGCTTTAAACGTCTGGATAAAATGACCAACGGCTTGCAGGCGGGCGCACTCATCGTCCTTGCCGCTCGTCCCGGTATGGGTAAAACCTCGCTTGCGATGAACCTCGTTGAGCACGCGGCGCTCCGCGCGGGCAAAACCTGCGCCGTATTCTCCCTCGAAATGCCCCGTCATGAAATCGTACAAAGATTGATTTGCTCTTACGCGAACGTGAGCATGAAAAACGCGCTTTCGGGCGAGCTTTCCGCCAAAGAGTGGAAAAAGCTTATGCTTGCGGGCGACCAATTAAAGAAGAGTAACATTTACATTGACGATTCCTCGCGCGTTACGCCTGCGGAAATTTTGTCCAAGTGCCGACGTTTAAAGACCACGGCGGGCGGCGTCGACCTTATCATGATCGACTATATCCAGCTTATGTCAAGCGGGGATTCTACGATGGCTGGCAGCGAAAACAGACAGCAGGAAGTCGCGTCTATCACGCGTGATTTAAAGATCATGGCAAAGGAGCTTGGCGTGCCCGTTATCGCGCTTTCTCAGCTCCGTCGTATTCAATCCAAAGAGCCTCAGCTTTCCGACCTTCGTGAATCGGGCGCAATCGAGCAAGACGCGGACATCGTTATGTTCATCAGCCGTCCCGAAGCGATTGCCACGCGTGAAGAACTTGAATCGGGTAAAATTGTAAAAGGCGCGGCAGAGCTTATTCTTGCCAAGCACAGAGCGGGCGAGCAGGGTCGCGTTTCCTTGAAGTTCATCGGCGAATACACGAAGTTCGTGGACGTGGACGAACAGAACCGCGAAGACGAACCGCCGCAGTACGGCACGACGCCTATGCAGTACGAGGACGACGACGTAGAATACGAAGCGCCCGACGACGATTACGGTATGCCCGAACCCCCTCCTGCGAGAAAAGGGGAGTTGGCGAAAGCGGACGACGAGTTACCGTTTGAGTAAAACGACGTATAAGGGCGTATCTTCATCACAAAAACGGAGAAACCGCTACGCAATACAGCGTTGCGTTGTGGCAACCCTCGGTTACGTACGTTTATGTACGCGCCCTCGGGTTATCCTCGCGCGCCTTGTCTTGCTTGCGTCTTGCTCTGTTTTACAAACGGAACCTGCCCCTAACGCACGTACTGCTTATACGTTCCTGTCGGGCAGAACCGCGTGTTTTGTGCGAACCTACAACCTTTCTCCGCCGTATTTCGCATTCAGCATTCAGCACTCAATATTTCGCACTCAGCACTTTTAAAACTATGCAAACGAAAATTTTCCCCGTCTCGCCTGAAAGCCTGGCGGAAGCAAAAAAAATTATATTCGACGGCGGCGTGATAGGTATGCCGACGGAAACGGTGTACGGGCTCGGCGGCAACGCCTTTGACGACAGCGCTGTAAAACGCATTTTCGAGGTCAAGGGCAGACCCAACGACAATCCGCTCATCGCACACGTGCATACCGATTACGATTTGGCGAAAATCATCGATTACGACCCGCCGTACGCAAAAAAATTAAGGGAGGCGTTTTTGCCCGGACCGTTGACGCTTGTATATCCGTCCACGGGCAAGGTCAGCCCTTACGTTTCCTGTGGGCTGAACACCCTTGCGGTTCGCGTTCCCTCCCACAAAGGCGCGCAGGCGTTTTTAAGGGAAGTGGATATTCCCATCGTTGCGCCCAGCGCAAATATATCCAAGCACGTCAGCCCCACTTCGGCAGCGCACGTTTACGAGGATTTCGAGGGAAAGATCCCGCTTATTTTAGACGGAGGCGAGTGTGAGGGCGGAATCGAAAGCACCGTTTGCGACGTAACGGGGGATATACCCGTCGTGCTTCGTCCCGGTCTTATTACGTGCGAAATGATTGCGCAGGTCGTTGGCGATTGCGCGCAATACGTTCCCGACCTACATTCGGGCGAAAAGGTGAAAAGTCCCGGGCTTTTATACAAGCATTATTCCCCACGCTGTCAAACGGCTTTGTTTGCCGCAGCGGAAACCGCCGAAGCGGTAGCGTACTGCGCGGAGCAATCTTCTCTCGGCAAAAAAGTGGCAATCCTTTGCGAGGACGGCGCAAAATCGGCGTTCGCGGGGTATGAAATTCTTAATTTGGGCAGCAGCGAAAACGAGATGGCGGCAAGGCTGTATTCTCTTTTGCGCGAAGCGGAAAAGCGTTGCGACGTTTTGGTGGCGATAGAGCCGAAAAAGACGGACGGCGTAATGATAGGCGTGTTAAACCGTCTGCGCAAGGCGTGCGTTTCCGTCGATATTCCACATAAGTAAACCCAATTTATCCTTTGTGAATCGGGTAAAAAATCCAATTTGAGGGTACCAGGTACGAGATGGCGAAGAAAAACGAGAAAAAAATCATATTCGTTTGCACGGGAAATACTTGCCGTTCGCCTATGGCAGAGCGCATTCTTTGCAAGGCGCTGGAGGAACGGGAGCTGAAAGGCTTTGCCGTTTCTTCCGCAGGCATTGCCGCGCGTAAGGGGGATACGATGAATCCCAAATCCGCGCAGGTTTTGTTTGAGCACGGATTGCCTTTCGACGGCTTTTCTTCCAAGCTCTTGGACGATAAATCCTTGCGCGAGGCGTTCGCAATCGTGTGTATGACCGAACAGCAAAAGGACGTACTGCTCGATATGCGTTGGCAAGCGCTTAAAAAGGCGGGCGAGGTAGGGGACTTGGAAATCGAAAACAATATTTACGCCTTTTCCGAGTTCACGGGGTATTCGATTATCGACCCTTACGGTAGGGATATAGATTGCTACCGCTACGTATACGGACTGATGTCGGCGGGTATGTCGGCGCTTATCGAGGGCTTGCGTTTACCCGAAAACGCGAAGAAAACGAGGACGAGAAAGCCCAAAGCACCCACCGACCCTAACGCGCCGCCCCAAAAGCGTGGCAGACCCAAAAAAGAGAAGTCCGAAGTAGAAACCGCCCCGCCTAAAAAACGGGGCAGACCTAAAAAAAATGCGGAAACGCAAATGGGAATATAGGAGAGAGAAAAAGTATGAAAATTGCCGTTGCTTGCGACCATGGTGGCCTCAATTTGAAAAAAGCACTCGTTGCATACCTGCAAAAAAACGGACATGAAGTCAAGGATTTCGGCACGGATAAAACGGACTCTTGCGATTATCCCGATTTTGCTTTGCTTGCCGCAGAAGCGGTGGCAAGCGGGGAATGCGAGCGGGGTATCGTCGTTTGTTCGTCGGGGATAGGCGTATCCATCGTGGCGAATAAAGTGCCCGGTATCCGTTGCGCGCACTGCCACGACGTGTATTGCGCGAAGTACACCCGTTATCATAACGACGCAAATATGATTGCCTTTGGCGAAAAAGTGGTGGGCGTAGGGCTTATGGAAGAAATCGTAAACGCCTTTTTGACCTCGGAATACGAGGGCGGAGAGCGGCACGACAGACGCCTTTCCAAAATCAAGGCAATCGAAGAAAAATATTGTAAATAATTAAAAGGAGGGGAACTATATGTTTCATTCGCTGTTGGCTTCAAACGGGTTCACCGCGTTTTGGGGTCATTTAAAAAACATATTGGCGGATTTTGCCAAAGGTCCGGGGAAAACAATCGCGTTTGCGGTCATGCTTTTCATCGTCGGATTGTTGGTAATTTCCATCATCAAGAAATCGGTCAAGAAAACGACGATCAAGAGCCGTAAAATCGATAACTCGGCTTCCGCGTTCGTAACGTCCATCGTTGGGCTTGTCGCGTACGTATTTTTAATGCTCGTTGTGATTGCTTCGCTCGGTTTCTCGACGGATAGTATCATTACGGCGTTCTCGTCCGTTATGCTCGCCGTTGCTTTGGGTTTGCAAAACACGCTTGCCAGCTTGGCAAACGGTATTTTGCTCATTTTCACCAAGCCCTTCAAAGCAGGCGACTTCGTGGAGGTTGCAGGCGTAAGCGGTACGGTTAAGGAAATCAAGCTGTTCAGCGTAAAAATCGTAACGGGCGACAACCTCACCATCGTCGTGCCCAACAATACGGTGTTCGGTTCTACCATCACCAATTACAGCCAAAATCCTACGCGTCGCTTGGATTTGGTCGTTCCCGTTGCTTACGGCACGGACGTAGAGCTGGTTAAATCCTTGCTTTTGGGTATGGTTAAAGACGATAAACGCGTTGCAAAAGACCCAGCGCCTTTCTGCCGTTTGACGGAATGGGGAGATAGTTCGTTGAATTTCACCTTGCGCGTATGGACGAGTAGCGGGGATTTTTGGAACGTTAAATTCGATTTGCTTGAAAATATTTTGAAAGTACTTGAAGAAAACAACGTCGAAATTCCTTACAATAAACTCGACGTGCAAATTGTAAAATCGCAGGAGGAGGTGTAATTTATGTTGTACAATTTACTCAATTCAAACACCGATACATCCGTTGTTGATTCTCCTTCCACTACTTTTGATTGGACGAACGGTGATTTTGTAAAACTTCTCCTCTATTATGGGGTCATCGTCGCCGTTATCGTGGTAACGTTGATCGTTATGGGCGTGCTCCGTCGTAAAACGAAAAGCGAATTGCGCCCCGAAAAAATCAAAAAATCTTGTGTGAAAGCGAAAAAATATGCAGAGGATATTTTGGCTTCGGGCGAACATAAAGGCGCGCACGCGCTCCTCGGCGCAACCAAACTTTCCGCGCTTTCTAAGCATATTGCAAACGCGGCGTGGTACGGTTTCCAAATCGTTGGCGAAAAGAAGGATATCGTCATCGAGGGCATCTCCAACGAGCTTGACGCGCTTGCTACCGATATGAGCAACGAGGCGGCGGACGGCTACGTGCCTGCCGACGTCTACGAAAACGACGTAAAGAAGGCAATTTCCGCGCTCGACGCAATCATTGGGAAATTGGACGGTATTATCAAGAAATAAAAATGCTGTAATCAGGGCGTGCGGACGTCGGTTTGCACGCCTTGATCATGCAAACGTCCCTAAAACGGAGTGAAATATGAAAAAAATCATTGCAATCGGCGGCGGAGAGCTCCGCGAAAGAACAACCTTGAAAATTGACGAGTATATCGCGAATTTGGCAAAAGCGCACGCGGGAGAAAACCGTGCAAACGCGCTGTTTATTCCTACCGCCAGTCATGATTTTATGCCCTATTACAATACTTTCCACAAGGTGTATACGGGCGTTTTTAACGTCAAGACGGACGTCGCGCTTTCCGTGTTCAAAGAAGTCGATTTAGAAAAGATGAAAGGAAAATTCGACAAAGCGGATATGATTTACGTGGGCGGCGGCGACACCGTGTTTATGCTGGAGAGTTGGAAACAAACGGGTCTGTTGCCCCTTATTAAAGAGGCGTACGAGCGGGGCGTGATAATCGCAGGGCTTTCTGCGGGCGCAATTTGTTGGTTTTCGGATATTTACACCGATTCCGAGGCGGCGCTTGGCGAGGGGAATAAATACGCTATGTTCAAAGGTTTGAATTTTGTCGAGGGTAAAATTTCTCCCCATTACGGCGCAAGAATGCTTGACTTTGATAAAATAGTGTGTTATAATTTCGACTGTGCTTACGGGATTGAAGACAACGCCGCGCTTGTTATAGAGGACGGCAAGGTTGTCGGTAGTATATCGAGCGGCGGAAAAGCCTGGTTGATAGAGAGTAAGAACGGAGCAATACAAAAGACGGAAATCGAGTCTGTTTGACGAGATTTTCGAGAATATGCGGATGTGGCGAAACTGGCAGACGCGCAGGTTTCAGGTTCCTGTGGGTAACACCGTGTGGGTTCGAATCCCTTCATCCGCACCAAGAAAGGGCTACGATTTTGTATCAAAATCGTAGCCCTTTCCAATGAAATTTATGCCTGCCGGCATAAGTGAAATAATAGGATTATGAAATATCCTGCGGATATGAAATATACTTCGTATATGGTGGCATAAATTTTATATCATTTTTGCAAAGCAAAAATTTCATAATTTTCTTAATTATTTCATATTGCTTGCAATATTTCATTGGATATGGTAAACTAAATCAAGAGGTATGCAAATGAAGGAGAATAAATTAGTAGATTTATCAATGGACTTGGCAGTAAAAGTTATTCAGTTTTGTGAAACGATAAAAGGGCACTATTCCCTTGTCAATCAATTAGAACGTAGCGCAACTTCTATCGGTGCGAATATTCGGGAAGCGAATTACGCGCACGGAAAAGCTGATTTTATTGCAAAATTACAAATTGCGTTGAAAGAGTGTTTTGAAACAGAATATTGGTTGGAATTGTTTATAAAAGCAAACTTGACCACGCAAGACGCGATAAAAGAAATACAGGGTTCTTGCGGAACGGTAAGACGGCTTTTAATAGCGTCAATCAATACCGCAAAAGAAAATAAATAAAACAAAAAACAGGGTTTTGAACGGAAAAATTCGTGAAAATCCTGTTTTTTTGGTTGCGCCTACTTTTTTACCCAAACTCAAATCGTTAAAAATATGGGTAATCTTAAAAATATCCCTGCGACCTATTATGCTTGGTTGAAAAATTGTCAAGACGCGATATAATAAGAGAATGGTAAATAAGAATTTGTAAGCAAATTTGATATTTAACAAAACAAAAACAAAATACTAATTTTTCAGAAACACTGCAAAGCTATAATAAATACATCAAAATTCAAAAAGGAAAGGTGTATTATTATGAAAATTGAAAACCCCAAAGTGACACTTTCAGATGAGGCAAGAAACGGTGTAAAGGAAGAAGTCAGAAGTGGATTTCTTGATTGGTTGATGGAATTCAACGTGGAAGGTGATGACGGAGAGCTTTACGCGCTCGGCGGTTCTATTCTCTCACTTGCACTTGAAAAGATCGATCTTGTCAATCTTTGCTATGCAAAAGGAAAGGGCTCTGTCAAGCAGCTTCGCAATTCGGTATATAAGCTTGCGAAATATCCCGGAACAGTGATGAACAAGTTCTACAGAAATCCCCAAGGTACTTTACAACTCGAAAAGAGAGAGCATAGCGTGCTTGTCATCTGTGGAGAGCATTACAAAGTGGAATGCTTCGATAACGGCACATGGCATTTGATGCTCGACACCTGCGACGGCGAATACAAGGCTGACCTTTATCACAGAGCGCACGGATTTCCGCTTTGGTATGGCAGAGAGAAACCCTCGTTTCTTACACAGCATTCCATTACCTACGGCTACAACTGGTCGGGTGATGTAGACG
>JAFUJR010000029.1 GCA_017468085.1 Clostridia bacterium
GTAATTTTCCGATAATGCGTTATACAATGCATTTACTTCAAAACTTTGGAAGTCCGTATCGCTCGTCCATTGCGTTGCTAAATTGTATACCTTGCCATACTCGTTTTCCGTTCCTGCTTCTGTCATTTGACCGAACGCCAAGTCGGCAGGCGTTTGCACCTTTTCCTTAACGATACCGTAGAAATCGGAAATTTCGAAGGTGAAGCCTGTTGTATCAGCACGGAAACCAAGCGCAAAATTCGTGCCGACGTAACCGCTAGACAAATCGATTTCTACCAATCTCCAAGTTCCGGCGTTGCACCAATAACCGTCAACAGACCAGTTATTTTTCCAATTATCCCCCCAACCGTCGTTGGACGTACCGTCGGAAAGATATAAATTGCAACCTACGCTAACCTTTACGTAGAAATAGACAGCCGCGTATTTTGCGGTGGACGGGAAGTTGGTAAACGACAAAGCCGCTTTGCCCTCCGCATCCGAGGTAACCGTCAAAACGTTGCCGTATACGCTGTCTTGACGGGTCGTTGCCGTGCCGCCGATGTCGGAAGTATAATTGGGCACGTAGGA
Source organism: Clostridia bacterium (assembly GCA_017468085.1). Taxonomy (GTDB): domain Bacteria; phylum Bacillota; class Clostridia; order Christensenellales; family Borkfalkiaceae; genus Scatosoma. The sequence continues at coordinate 568 of JAFUJR010000029.1, forward strand.
AGGAATAACCGTGCCGTCCGTCGCGTCGTTTTTGTATACGCGGTCATAGCCCTCGATTGCCGCAAGCAAACTTTCCAATTTGGCGTAATTGCTTACGCTTGCCTTATCGCCGTCGGAAAGTGCGTTATAAGCGTCTTCCGCCGCGCGAATTCTGCCGATCATACCGATACCGTCGGGCATAACCACGCTGTCGGGAAGGGCTTTAATTAAGTTTTCTACCCTGATAATCTGCGGAATGCCGCTCGAAATAATATTGGGAGCTTTGGTATCGTCGACATAGTCGTTCGTAGGCGTTGCGTCGTTGTTGATAACTGCATTATAATTAGAGAAGTCTACATCGTTGTTTGCTGCAGCAACAAGCTCGTCGTATTCCTCCGTGCTTTCTATAACGATGGGGAATTCTTCCGTGCCGTACCAACCGTCCGCGTCTTCAGCGCCCGTTGTTACGTAAGGCGAATAGCCGTCGTCCGCATTGAAAATTTCGGACGCATAGCCGTTCAAAGTCGCCATGTTGACAAGGTCGTACAGATTGTTTCTTGCAAGGTCGTTATAGTCCGTATAACGAAGCGCGGTAACCGTATCGCCGCTGTATTCTTTAACGTACGCCACCGCGACGAAATCGCGTTCGAGGTTGGCATACTTAATGTTGGTGATACAGCCGTTTGCGAGATAATAATCGCCGTCTTGATAAATTTTGCCCTTATCGATTGCGCCGCCGATTTTCTTGGGCATATTGAGATAGTCGCCGTTTGCCGCAACCATTAAGTTTTTAGGCGCGATGATAAAACCGAGTTCTACGTTTTCCGAGCTGTTTACGTAGTCGTAAACGGTTTTATCCATTCTTACGATAAAACGCATACCGCCTACTTTGCTAAATTGCAGGGAAACGCCGTCGTCCATTTCAAAAACGCCCGTTTCCAATGCGGTACTCTCCGCGCTCGCAGGCGCCGAAACAGAAACCGCCACGCCGATTGCGCTTGCAAACGCAAATACGGCAAAGCACAAAGTGATTAAAATTCTTTTGAAAAATTTATTCTTCATCTTTTACCTCCTGCTCCTTAGTCCCAATCTTCAATATCACTGAAGTTATTGTCGTTGGGGTTGGACGCCGTAACTACGTCGTTGTCGTAAAAGTAGGTAACCAATAAAATAGGTTCACCGTAAACTTTTACACGAGGGTCTGATTCTTTTCCGTTTACTAATTGCATAATGTTGTCCTTTTCCTCCTAATCTATTTTCTTTTTATATTTGTCGATGTTTATAAGCCCCAATCGTTGGTGAAAACCGATTGCATGTCGCCGTTCGTTTCACGATAGACGGAGAAGCCTAATTCGTTCCAATCGTCGCGGAAGCTCTCGCGCAAAGCGCGAATATTGGAATAATAATCGCCGTAATACATGCATTGAACGTAACGGGGGAAAATACTTTCCTGCTTAATTCTCTTAATCAAATTTTGATAAAGGGCAGGGTCCGTCGTTTTGTAAGGTTCGACAGCTTTATAAGCGTCGTCGAGCATACGGAGCATTTCCTCAATGAGGAATCTGTTCCAATATTCCGGCTTGCTGATATCGTCGTAAATACCGCCCGTAACGGTGATGACCGTTTGTTCCATGTGGGCGCTCTTGGCTTGGATAAGATTGAACAGCTTGCGCATATGCGGGCCTGCTTCCAAGAAATAATTGCCGAAATAGTTATCCAAAACGGTATTATAATCGGTGTTAACGTCGAAGAAATATTTAGAGTCGATATAATCCTTTAAATGCGAGAACGCCGTGGATTGGTTGCGCTCTTGCCCCTGCGTCCAAATATATTGCACGCCGCAGGAGTGCATATAACGGTAGGTTTCGACCATAGAACTCCACGTGTTATACGGGAATAAATAATAAGAGAAGTTCGTGCCGTATACCCATACGTACACGTCGTTGCTGACCGTGTACCAAAGAGCTACGTTTTCGGCGTACATCTTGTTCACGTCGTCGTAGAAAGAAGAAGTGAACTTAGAATATATCGGCGCAAGCCAAGGCGAAACGTGTTCGTCGCAGAGCAGATAAACGTAGTTACCGTTTTCATCCTTTTCGTAGACGTATTCTCCGTTTTCCTTGATAAACTTGCCCTCTTCGTCTCTTGCGTAACGTTTTAACGGAGAATAGTTTCCCTTTTCGTCCTTAATCGGGTCGCCCCAAGTTACGTTACCGAATGCGTCCGTCGTTTTCTTTCTTTCCACGGGCGCGGGCTCGGCGTCGTGATACGCAAAGAAGATGAGGTTCATTACTCTGCCCGGATACGTTTCCCGAACGTGCGCCTGCACCATTTCGTTTAAATCGTTCATGAAATAGATGCAAGTTGCGGCGGGAGTGCCGTAAAGATTTTTATATTCCAAGCAAGTTTCGCAAGTACAGCTATCCTGACCCGTACCGTCCATTGCGGTAAAGGTAATATTTTCAAGAGTAGGACATTCCGCCATACGCTTTTCCATTACTTTAAATACCGTTTGAAGAAGAGCCTCGTATTCCTTCTTGTTGCCGTGCGCAGTATAGCAGGCTTGCGTTTTGTCCGCGCGGTACCAATCGGGGTGCTCTTCGCCGTAAATTTCGTGGGGGATATAATACAAAGCGTTGTGCATATCCCACCCCTCGATGGGAATCCAAATATCGTCGTGCTTATGCATACCCATACCGTACACCTCGACGGTGGTGTGCATATTTTGGATTTGACGGTAGGCAAAATCGGGTTTTTCTACGACGTCCATAATCGGCATCGTAGAAGCGTCCCTGTCATACACGACGCAGGTTTCGCTGAGCATATCGTAGCCGATGACCTCGCGAAGAAATGCAAGCCCGCCCATGCGGTAACCGTCGCTGCCGTTTGCTTGGATAAAGACGACGTTGCCTTTCGTTTTGATATAGTAGCCGCTCGTGCCCAAATCCTCCTTAGGCATCGTCAAACCAAAACTTTCAAAGACGTCCCTATGTCCGTATACGATTGCATAAGAGCTTTGGGTAATATTCGGTTTTTCGGCGGAGTATTCGAGCTCTGCGCCCGTCGCCGCCAAGACGTGTTCGGTAACGAAACTTACCGATTTGTTGATTGCCGCGCTGAGCGTCGAATCGGAAACGTCGGCATAGATTTTATAGTCCGTTTGCTGATTGACAACGAAAGGCACGTTGCTTTCTTTTACGTTTACTTTATGTAAAGTATCTTCGGCGTAATGTTGCACTCTGTCCGTCGTGGTAACCGCATTCGATTGCGAATCGCACGCCGCACAGGAAAGAGAAAGAAACGCGCCAAGCAGGATGGAGATTATTTTATTCGTTTTCTTCATAATTTCTCCTCCTTACTTGACCGTAACCGTTGTTTCAAAGGTGGTTAAGTTCCCCAATTGGTCGTACACGTAAATTAATACCGTGTACGCGCCCGCATATTCGCAACGAACGGCGTTGACGTCGTCGTAGAGCATAATAGGCATACCGTTGGGGTTGATAATCATCTTGATGACGGTGATTTCTTCCGCTGTGCTGTGATTGTCGGAAACGGTGAATTTGGGAATGACGAGCAAGTCCCCTACTTTAAGGTTTTTCTTGAAATCGTCTTTGAAACTGATCGTCGGTTTTTCGCCGTCGATGACGGTGATCATATAATCGAAGTACGCCTTGTTGCTTGCTTGCCACGTACCGACTTCCTTAGCTTCGACGGAAACGATATATTCGCCGTATTCCGTGAGCATAATATCGTAATCCACGGTTGCGTCCGCGCCTTGCAAGGGTGTGCCGTCAAGACTGGTAACCACCTCGCCGCTCGGCGAAATGACGGTGAGCAGCGCTTCCGTATTGGGACAGAGCACGTCGCCGACGATTACTTTTTGCACCGTGTAAACGGTATCCTTAAAGGCGTTTTCCACCACGCTGTTTTGCGTACTGATGAAAGGTCCGATGGTATCTTGATTGTTGCTTACGCTGATATTGCAGACTCTGTCGATGAAGATAGCGCCTCCCTCTTCTACGTTGTGAAGAGCAAGCTCGAAATACAGCTTACCCGACGGGAAGCCTTGGAAAGGTCTGCCGTCGTCCGTCGTCGCAACCGCCACCGACGTAGTGCCGTCAATGATAAAATCCTTACCGTCAAAGCCGAGGTTGAAGCTGGAGCTTGCGCCGTCGAAATCGACGTTGAGCGAGATACTTGCGCCGCCCACCGTAAGCACGGTTTCATCCTTGCCTTTGGAAACGGTGGCGCTTACTTGCACGCTTGCGTCTACGCTGTCGCGTAAGCAAAGGCTGATTTCGGAAAATTTAGACGCGCCTGCCACCGACATTAGGTCGAGGGAAAAATTGCTTGCCATCAACGGATTGATGAATACAACTTTCACCTTTTCCGACGGCGAGTTCGCCGTGATTTTCAAACCGTTGTATCCTGCGAGTTCGTAATTGTTGACAATCGTCAAATCGTCTTCGGTGTAGAAATACTTTTCAACGTTGACGACTTCGTACTGTCTGTTGGTACTGCCGGGAACGAGCGCCATGCTAAGCACTACGCGGACGGGAATTTCTTTTTCAAGAAGGGAATAACCGTCGCAGCTATACGTAAGTTTCAACGTTCCGTCTTCCTTTACTTTCGGCGTAAAGTTTTCGCCCGAGTCGTACGTTTTCGTTTCGCCGCCGCACTCGACGGTTACTTGACAGAGCTTTTCCTGCTTACTGCCCGCGCTGTAATCATACGCGTAAAGTTTGGGAAGGACGTAAGTCGAGCCCGAAATATACGCAACGGGGAATTGCGGTACGTCCGCAAGGATAGGCTGTTCGCTGACTTCCGCATTTAACACGCAAATCGCCACGGCGACGTTGCCTACGTAGTCCGTCGCAGTACAGCTCAGCGTCCATTCCCCTGCTTCTTCCAAGCAAAACGTGCCGCCCGTGATGGGGCTTGTTACTCTGCCCTTCGTAAGCTCGTAAGAAACCCGTACTTCGCCGCAACCGCCCGCAGTATCCACCTCGGGAATCCTTTTTAACGTGCCGACAACTACGTTGTTTTCATAGCCGTCGGGAATGGTTACGGAGAGTTTTTCTATATCGGATTCAAGGTAAGCGCGGACCCATAAAATTTCACGGCGGGTATTGCCGCTGAAATCGGTTGCCTCGTAAATAATTGCGTACATGCCTACGTCGTTTACCTTAAAACGCCCCTCTACGACGTCCACCATCTTCGCGTGCTGCATACCGTAATTATGCCATACGGAAACGCTGACGGAGCTTTCGCCGCTGACTTGGTCGATTGCCGTTGCCGTCGGGACGGGATAAGAGCCGCCAACCACGGCGTTGGGCATTTTTTCGTAAGTGTTGTTCACCGTGATGACGGGCGCTTCTTCGTCCACGTAATTCTTTGCGGAAAGGTCGATACCCTCAATTTTGGTGATACAGATATTCGCCGTTACGTCGTTATAATTGGCCGCGCTGATGGAAAGTTTGGCTTTTCCGCTAGGGAAACCAAACCAAAGTTTATCGTAATAAGCGCTGTCGTCCAAGTCGGAAATAATTTTACCGCCTGCCCACGCTTGACGGGAATTGTGGTCGTAACTGATACAGAACAGCTTTTGATCGGGCGCGACGGGAGTAGGGTCGAGATGCCCCCAGAAAAGTCCCGTGTCCATCGCCATAAAGCTGTGCGGCACGACGCAACCGAGCGTACTGCCCTTATGCAGACGGCCAACGTGCTCTAAGCCGCATTGTACCTGTCCGTTGCCTGCGGCGGTGAAATAGGTTAAACCGTACGCGCGGCTGTCGTTGTGGAAATTACCGTTATAGACAAGCTGCACGGAAGGGTCTTCCACATCCGTGAAAGTAAAAATCATTTTTGAAAAGTCTACCGCACCGTGCGCGTTGGGCAGAACGAACCCCTCGACGAGTTTGACGGACGGCGTCATTTTCGTCATATCGAAAACGTGGTCGAACGTGATGACGTCGCCGTTGGCAATGCGCAGGGTCAAGCCCATAGAGTCTGCACCCAAATGGGTAACGCGCCCGTATTCCGCCGAGGTTTTTTCGCTTTGATGGGAGGCGAGCCTACCATAGACGGTAAAGCCGTATTCTTTGGTGTACACCTTGCCGTCAATCGTCGCAAAATAGCGCAGGACGTACTTACCGCCCTGATTGAGGGTTACGGTAGCCTCGTTCGTCTGCGTGCCGTCGGGGAATTCCAAGGACGGGCTGGCGGTTACGCTCTTTCCGTTTTTATCAAAGGTACAAGCAGGCAGGGCGAACTCGTCGCCGAATGCGTACTCGTTTGCAATTTCCTGCGAGGTCGTAACGCTGAGCTGCGCGTTGGCGCGCATATAGACGCCAACCGACGTGAGCGTAAGTACCAAGAAAGAAAATATGCAGATAAAAACAAGGGTCAAGCGAACTCTGTTTTTCGTGTTTGTTTTGGTCATTTTTCTCTCCTTTTCGTGGGCTTAGCCTTTAATCCCACCTACGGATAAGTTGCCCATCAACTGCTTGCTAAACACAGCAAAAATGGCGATGACGGGAATGGTTACGATGACAACCGTCGTCATAACGTACGGCAATTCTTTAAACGCCGTATCCGCAACCTCTTGACCTTGCGACTGCTGATAAAGCGCCAAGGACAAGGTTTTGAAATCGGGAAGATACAGGTTGGGGATCAAGTAGTCGTTCCAGTACTCGATAAACAAAATCAAGGTGATGGAAAGGAAGGTGTTTTTTACCAAAGGCATGGCGATGTTGCACATAATTTGCCAATCGTTTGCGCCGTCGATACGCGCCGCCTCGTAATAGCCCGCGGGCATGGATTTAAACACCGAATAGAATACGAGGTAATACATTCCCAAAAAGTTGGAACGCATCAGCCACATGCCCCAAATATGGTTGTAAAGGCGCAAGTCCTTTGCCATTTGGATTTCCGCCGCCTGACTGCCGACGATGGGAATAATCATCGTAACGATAACCACCGAGTAGACGAGGCGGGAGAACCAATTGTCGTATCTTGCGCAAAGATATGCCACCACGCAGGTAACGATTACCTTAAACACCGAACACCCAACCGAATAGAGAACGGTGTACAAAGCCATTTCTAACAAGGTATAATCGGCAAAGCCGTTGTTTATTTCGGCTATGTTCTTGAAGAACATAAATTTCTTAGGCCAGCCGATGACGTTGTTTTCCCCCATCAAGGAATAATAGTCGCCGTAATAAGCCTTGGACGCCGTAAGGAACGCCCAGAAGAAGATGGCGAGCATAAACAAAACGTACGCCGACAATACGACGAATAACGTGATCGTCAATGGAGAGAGGTTTTTCTTAATCGTTTTCGAAATTTTCATAACCGTCCCCTCCCCTATTCTTCCTTAGGCCCGAATTTTTCCAGGCAGTACTTCACCAAATAAGTAAGCGGAACGGCGATTGCCGTCAAAATCAAACCGAGCGCCGCTACGGGAGGAATGTCCTGCTCGTGCCCTACCGTTTTACCGGCGCGGACGTACAGGAAATAGCCGAGCGAACGGAACTCTACCGTATCGTTTGCCAACAAGAATAAATTATACTGATTGGTGAAAATGGTTGCCACGCCCGTAATCAAGAATACGGAAAGAGTGGGGAAAGTGAGCGGCAGAACGACGTACCAAAATTCTTTGATACCCGTTGCGCCGTCGAGCGTCGCCGCCTCTACGATTTCGGGGGGTATGTCAAACATTTTATTCGCATACATCAATACGGACGTACCGAAGCTAACGTACAGATTATAAAACAAAATCGCCAAAAGCGGTTGCGTATCGAAACGCAAGTCCGTATGCCCGAAAAGTAATGGCGTAACTTCGTTTAAAACGATTTTATACGTCAATGCAAAAGCCGCGGCGGGAATGATAGACGGAATAAACAAAAAGACGCGAAAAAAGGTGGAGGCAGGCATCTTTTTAAATATGTAATAAGAGAACAGCAAGCCCAAAGGAATGCTGACAAGCAAATTTATGCCGTAATAAACAAGCGACATCTTGCTTGCCGAAAGCAAGGCTTGAAATTCCGATTTATCCGTAAACCAACGCGCGAAATTTTCAAAGGTCATACGCCAAACGATTTGCGTATCGCTGATTTTTTCCTGCTCCATAAACGCGTAACCGAAAGATTTTAAGTTGACGACGATATAAAACAGAATAAACTGAATTACGGGGAACGCCATAAGCGCAACGTAGAAGATCATGCTTCCACGCTGCATCTTATTCTTCTTTTTTAAGTTTTGATTGGTGTTTACAGAATTCAACATCGTTGACCTTTATTGTTTTAAAAACTCTTTCCAAGTGCCGGAAAGTCCGCTGAAATTGGTATACATACCGTTGAAGTAGTCCTTCAAGGATACGTTTGCCTCTAACGCCATGGTAAACGTACCCGCGTATGCCGAGGACTTATACAAAGGACTGCACTCGCCGTCCCACAGTTCTCTGAACGTGTTTTGGTTGTTTGCAAAAATCAAATTATTGTCGTAAGGGAATACTTTATCCGCCGCCGTATACGCGTCGTAGAAAGATTTTCCAAAATAGGAAAGCGCGTCGTACTGCGTATCCGTCAAGGTGTAATTTAACGCCTTGGTGCAGCTTGTGATCTGCGTGAACTGCGCGAGTTGCTCGTCGCTGTTTGCGAACTGAATGAAGTCGAGCGCGTACTTATATTGCCAGCTATCCTTGTCCACACCGCTCTTCATCATGAGCAAGGGATACATGATGTCGTACATGGTCTGCTTTTCACCGACCTTTTCCGACGACTGCTTAGGCAAAGGCATCCAACCGAGCTTTCTGTTCTGCTTGGAATAGCTTTCGTTCAGTTTGCCCATTTGCGTAAAGGTGGACGTTGCTTCCGCCTGCCACCAGCTACCGTCAAGGAGCATAGCGTTTCTGAAAGTGCCGAGTTTTAAGAAGTTGTTTTGCGCCGCGGTATGGGAATAGGTGGAGCTGAATAACGTCGTACTCGTATTGAACTCGCCCTCTTTCTTTTTCGTTTCCTCTTTGTTGATATAGGATTTATTGTACAGCGTTTGGTAGAAATCCATTGCGTAATACTTACCCGCTTGACGAGCTACCTCATAGCCGTTTGCGCCGTGGAGCGGGGTATCCTCTTCGTCGAAAACAAATCCGTCGTCAGTCGCCACGCCGAGGTTGGTCGCTTCCCCTTGGAAAGAGAAGTTGAGGCTCATTTGTTCAGCGCCCTCGTAATCGGTTGCCAACGCGTTAATGAAATGCGCGAGGTAAGAATTTCTGTGCTGCCCCGACCAAGTTAAAGGTCTGTCGCCACCCGTACCCGCTATGTAATCGCAAAGTAAGAAGAATTCTTCGTACGTCGTAGGTAAACCGTCGTCAGACGAATAGTCAACGCCGTCGATCACCCCCGTTTTTCCGTCGGGGCCAACCGTTTTCTCCCAGCCGTATTGCGCGCCCTTTTGACCGAAGAACATATTGTTCAATTCGCCGTTTGCGTCGTAATCCTTTACGAAATAATAACCCTTGGTATCAAACAATTCCACGTCGTAAACGATACCGAAGCCGGTGAAATAGTGAGGATATGCATAGTAGTGCATTTCCCCGTCGATTTCTCTGCCAAGGTATGCCTTTTGCGCGGGGAACATTTTGCTTTCAAGCGTCTTGCCTCCCTCGTCGTAGGGGTTTGCGGACGTAATCGCCGTAGTAATGTCCTCTACGTAGTTGTTCGCAACCAAATCGTAATAGTCTTGCTGCTCCAAGAAATAGATCGTTTCTTGTCTGCCGCGCATTTGCGCGCCCGTAACGTCAGACCCCAAAGGCGTGGGCTTGATTTTAATACCTTTTTCGGGATAACCGGGAACTTCGACGTCGGCATGTAACGCTTCGTAGTCCGCAATCAATTTTTCGAGCCACTCAGACTGGAAGCCGCTGGTGAAACTGTACACGTAAAGCGTCGCTTGCTTGCTGTCCGAATTCGTTCCTCCGCAACCGACGGAAGAAAGAGCCGTCGCTAACAGGACTGCGCCTGCGATCAATTTTTTAGGAAAATTTTTCATAAATGCCTCCAACGCATAATATTACAATATAATTATAACACACCCCCAAAAGTCCGGTCAATACTTTTTTTTCACGAGTTTATATGGAATTTTGACATAAAAATCCCCAAAACAGGCATTTTTTGCATGTTTTGGGGATATTGTTTCTATAATAATAGAAAATTTATTCTTTCACATCCATACCGCGATATTCGCTCGGGGTGCAGCCGTACTTGTTTTTAAAGCGTTCGTAAAAGGTGTTTCTGTCTGAAAACCCACATTCCGTGATAATTCTGTCGATGGTGTAATCGCTGTTTTTTAAAAGCTCGCAGCAGTGCTTTAAACGAATATCCATAATGTAGTCGGTAAAGCTCATGTTAAACGCTTTTTTGAAAAGTCTGCTAAAGTACGCAGGGTTGTAGAAGCATTTTTGCGAGAGATCGCTAAGCGAAATTTTCTCGTTGGAATGCTCGGCAATATAGTCGAGGATTTCCTGCGGGATCAAGTGTTCCTTATTGTCGTTTTTTACGAAAATTTTACGAAAAACTTTGCAGAGAATGATGTTGATGTACGAGTCCAAAATCAGCGATTTCGCAAGCTCGTTTTTCGCAAGCTCCGCTTCAATATTTTTAAAGAGATTAACAATATCGTCGCGCTCGCTGTAATCGAAAAAGACCAAGGGCGTTTTGTCGTTGAGCTCGTGCTGGATCTTTTCAAACGACGTAAGGGCGAGCATATAAAAAAGGTTGTCGTCCTTGAGCATATTTTTCGTGAAATATTCCACCCGAATCATCAAGTTATACGCAACGAGTTTGTCGTCCACGTAAAAGGCGTGCGTACAGCCGTGATTGATAAAGAGCAAGTCCCCTGCCTTTACCGAAAATTCTTCGCCGTCGATACAATGCCTGCCCGTGCCTTCCATGATATAAACGATTTCTACGAAATCGTGATTGTGAATTTTCTCGTCCCTGTAATCGCAAATACGCTTGATTGCCACCATTGCGTCGGACTGGAAATAATCTTTCGCTTTATAGTGTAACATTTTCCCTTTCCCTTAAACTGAGTTTTCCCTCCTTGGGGTTTTCACAGTTGTCATTATAGCAAATTTTTTTACGATTTTCAAGTTTTTTTAGGCAAAAAGTCATTATCCCCACTAATTTTTACAAAAAAGCCGACATTTTTTAGGGGGCAAAAAACGAAAAACGTAGCGTCCAAAAACCCCTCGCCTGCGGCGAATTTTTTCGTCGCAATTTTGCGCTTACGACAAGGGCGCACGTCATTTTTATTTCCTTTTTTCCACAAAAAAACACCTACGGTTAAGCGGGAAAACGCAAGTCCGCACTGCGTATACGGTTACTTGATAATTCCTTTAAAATCATCAAATAGGCGCAAAATCACTTTCAACGTTTTACAATTAAATTTCTAATTCCGCATAAAGCCCGTAATGGTCGGACGGGAATTTTCCCTCAACGAGTTCGTCGATAATCTTAAACGAGATCGGCGTTATTTTTTTATCGATAAAGCAATAGTCGATATGCTCGTTAAACGTATTTTGCAGGTCGTATCCGTGATAAGTAGACCTTCTGTCTTTTACCGTAACCTCGTTAACGTCCGTGAAATTTTTGACCGCTTCCGCATAAGGCGCAGACGAGGGAATCATATTGAAATCGCCCGTAATGAAGGTGGGATAATTTGAAAATTTTTCCACGTACCGCCCTATCAACCGTACGCTTTTTATTTGATTTTCCTCTCCAAAACCAAAATGAGTATTGAAAAAAGCAAATATCTTTCCGTCTTTTTTATCCTGTAACAAAACGTATAAGCAAATGCGGTTGTGCCCTATGCTATCCCAACCGCCCGACATCTTTTCAGGGGTGTCGGAAAGCCAAAAATAACCCCGCTTTAAGCAATCGAATTTGTCTTTTTTCCAAAGAATCGGCGCGGACTCCCGCCAACCTACGTCGCGATATTTATTAAAAAATTCATACCGCTCACGAAAATGCTTGTTGATATGCCTCGTCCAAAGCGGAGTGAATTCTTGAAAGCCGATTACGTCGGCATCATATTCCTCCATGATTTTTGCAAGTCTCGGCGCTCTTTCTTTGACGCTGTTCCCGTTCACGTCGTCTTTACAACGAATATTAAAGCTTACGGCTTTGATTTTCATAATTAACTCCTTAACCTCTTTTATTTTTCCAACTTTCGTTTAGAACGATAAGGACTGCCGCCGTTGTTACGGAAAAATATAAGCGCTCCCGCTCGTATAAAAATTCAACAACAGCATTCTACTTTGTAAAACTTATAACAGTATACCACAATCGGCGTATCTTGTCAAATAGATAGCTATATATGAATATGAAAAGAAACCGAGATTCAAGCGAATACCCGCGCTTTGCGTGAGCGTATCCGCGCTGCGTATATAGCCATTTGGCAAACGATAAACGTATAAAAACCACCAGTTCGATTGGTGGTTTTTGTTATCACAATTAGCTTAACAAGCCAAAGCTTGCAGCAGTCAAGTTTTCTCCGTCGATTCAAAATAAAAAAGTATTTTTTTACATTCAACGCGTACATGGTAGCCCCATTTTTTATTTTTTACAGCCAATTGACCTTTAAAATTCTTAGCCTTAAATAAATATTATAGCGCAATTATGCCTGCGTCGATATAGGTTTTATCAATAAAAAACCGCTGAAAACCTTAAAAATAGAGGTTTTCAGCGGTTTTTCACTAAATCTAAATGAAAATCAAATCTCGTATAAAAGCCCAAACACACGTTTTAAACTTCAAAACGTCAATAATTATCCGACCAATGGCATTCGTTCCATTGTGCCGTTAAACGGATATCCTCAGTGTCAATTTCCCATATGCCTTGCGCGTCAACCTTTTCCCCTGCATACGTCCAATACTCAAATATATGCTCGCTGTGTATAGGCGCAGGCAACGTATAGGCTTGCCCATAGGTAACGGTAATGCTTTCTTGGGTAATGACGCCGCCGTTTGAATACAACGTAACGGTATACGTTTTCGCCGTTTGAATAGCGTTTACCGTAATATCTTCCGCAAGGTTGGAAAAATCCGTTCTGTCCCAAACGACGTAATACCCCACCTTTTCCGTCGGCGTAGGAATATCCGTCAACGATTCGCCTACGGTAACCGTTACCACAATGTCCTCCTCTCCATTTTGACGGAAAATAACCGTAATTTCTTCCTTTTCACCATCGGAAGAACTTCCCCCAACGGCGTTGTTTGAAGAATCCGTATCCATTTCGTCCGAAGAATCTGCAGTTATTTCGCTTGACGAGCCGCCCGACGGACTTCCCTCGTCAGGATTTGTAGGCGTTGCGCACGAAAACGCAGCACCGCACATTATCAACGACATCATTAATATCATAATTTTTTTATTCATATTTTCACCATAATATTGTTTGGTTTACCGAAGAAAATCGCCGACAATATTACCCCTTTCAATCCATACTCTCGCGAACGTAAACGCACGCGTCCGCGTCTACGATTAAAGATACGTCTTCCGCCCCTTCTTCGGGATATATCGTCGAAGAAAGCGCCTTTCCGTTTTCAAATATTTCCACGGAAAACTCGTCCAAAACGACGGTAAGTTCCGTTTCTTCGCCGCCACCGAACGGCATACGGCGAATACCTGCAAGGCTGTCCGTATCCCTTTCTTGTCCCGAAATTTGTTCTCCAACGTTCGCGCGATTAAATACCCATTTTCCGTCTTCCAACGTCAAATAGGCGCATTTCTCGCCCTTTTTTCGAACTTCTAAACGAAGCCCGCGAAGATTCTTTGCCTGAATACGCAAAATCCCCGTAATCGCTTTATCGCACAAGCTCGATTTAACCTGCTCGCGTTTTACAACTTTACCTTTCGCAATCGGGGTTTGATACAATTCGCCGTTTATAACCTGCACGTCCCTTGCAATCGTCAACATACCCGCAAACCCGTATTTTTCCGAGGGAACGTTTCTGTCCCACATTTGCAGCCAAGCCATCATTTCCCCGCCGTGCGCGAACGTTTGCGGCGCGTAAAAATCAAAGCCGTAATCTACGATTCCGCTTTTTTGCGTTTCAAAACAGCCCGTTTGGTAATTGATTTTACCGCTATGCCAACGGGTGGTATGGATATTCAAATGCGTATCCCCTTCGTTGGGCTGGAATTGCTCGCCGCATAAAAGCAAGCCTTTTTCCTCTACGTAATCGGGGCACTCTATCATTGCGCCAAGCGAGTCCTTGCCAAATAAGTCGTTCACGAATTCCCACGTAAACAAATCGTCCGAGCGGTACAATAAAATTCTGCCTCTGCCACCTTTTGCACGCGCCGCAATAACGCACCAGAAGCAATCGTTCTTGCGCCATACTTTTGGATCGCGGAAATCCCAAGGGCAATACCCTTCGGGAAGATTATCCGCACCGATCACAACGCCGTGTTTTATAAAATGCACGCCGTCCTCACTGCTGGCAAGACATTGTATTTGCCGAATACTTTCGCCGCCCTCGTTTTCGGTAAAGCCCGTATATAACAGCCACAATTTATCCTGCCAAACAATCGCACTGCCGGAAAAACAGCCGTTTTTATCCCCTTCGTCGCCCGGATATAAGGCAATGGGTAAGCGTTCCCAATGCAATAAATCGTCACTGACAACGTGCCCCCAATGCATAGGCCCCCAATGTACGTCGTGGGGATAATATTGATAAAACGCATGGTAACGGCCTTGAAACACAACCAAACCGTTTGGATCGTTTATCCAGCCCTCGCCGCCTGTAACGTGAAACTTAGGCCGAAGCACTTTTTCTTTTCTCTCTTCCATGGAACTACCCCTATCGGGGCATTGTAAAAAACAACGCCCCGACGTTTTATTTTTTTAAATTCTCTGCAACGCTCGCCACAGCGGAAATTTCCTCTTCCGTCTGGTAATAGGTGATAAAGCTATCCGCGAAGAATAAGCCCCACTCCGCAACGGCTTCGTCCACGAGACGAATATAAACTTTTTTGCCCATATATTCGGTCAAGTCTGCTTTATATTCGACCAAATTCGCTTTGTAGACCCCGTCTTTCGATAAATCAATCGGTTTACCGTTGTAATAATAAGGTCTTGCGGCTTCGGCAAATTTCGTGTTTCCGTAAACGCACAATACCTCGTCCGTTTCCGCGTCGACGATTTCCACACGGCAAAGCTCCGTATTTTTACCGCCGCCAAGTTTGAACGTGATAAAGCCGCAACCGCCAACGGTGAAGTCTGAACTCGTCAACGTGCCCGTGGCGATTTCTTCACCCGCCCAACCGTTAAGGAAATACGTGCCGTCCTTGTTGAAATCGAACCACTCGTTCCACCAAACTTCATTGTGCGAGATTCCTAAAATATTGCCGTTCATTGTCCAACCCGTCAAGTCGCCCGTTTCAAAGTCGCCGTTCAATACTTGATATACGTTGTCCTCGCCGAGCGTTGCCTTAGGTAAAATGTTCAACGCTTCGTAAGCAGACGTAGGCACTGCGCTTTGCGTTGCGTAATAGGTAATAAAGCTGTCCGCCGTCAACAAGCCCCAATTTGCAGTGGCTTTATCCACGAGCTGTAAACGGACGTCTTTGCCTAAAAATGCCGAAAGGTCCGCTTTGTAATATACCATATTCGCAAGGTTAGAACCGCGATTGATCAAACTGATGCCCAAATCGTGGAAATAACGGTTTGCAAAGCGTGCAAGCTCTTTACCCGTTTCCGCGTCAAGTACCGACAAATAGCACTCGCGAGGGTTCCCGCCGCCACCGAGCAAGTAGGTGATATACCCCGACCCGCCAACCGTGAAGACGGAGCTCGTCAAAGTACCCGTTTTTCCTTCGTCGGAAATACCGCTGAATAAATAGTTGCCTTTCTTGTTATAGGGCAGATTTTCGTTCCACCAACCGCTTGCGCCCGTTACGAGACCGATACGGTCAGCTTCCGTTGTCCAACTCGGCGTCCAACCCGTTAAATCACCCGTTTCAAACGTGCCGTTTTGCACTTGATAAGGGCTGACGATTTCCACGTCGGAATTGATTTTTGCCTCGTACGATTCACTATCGTACCAAACGGGTTTTTCTTCCCAATACGTTTGAACGCTGTCCAAAGTCATACAGCCCAATTCGTCTGCGCTTTGGTTTGCGTCAACCGCCTCTATGTACAAGGTTTCCCCTAAATATGCAGACAAATCTACGTAATACTGCACCAAATTCAAAAGGCGCATACCGTTAGGCACGTAAGGGAATTGGAAATTCCAATATTTATAGTTGGAAAATCTTGCAATTTCTTTACCGCCGTCCTCCGTTTTTAACATAAAACGCAAGTACGTCAAACCGTTGTCCATACAGCCGCCAAGTTTGTAGCTGACGTAGCCAGAGCCGCCGAGCACGAATTCTGAAGAACGTAAAATACCCGTCGCAGTAGGATCGTAGTGTCCGTAATGATAATTTCCGTCGCGGGAATAGGTAATATTTTCGTTCCACCAAACGGATTCTGAGTTCACGCCGTCGTTTACGAACGCGCCGCCCTCTACAATCGTCCAGCCCGCCAACGAACCCGTTTCAAAGCCGCCGTTTGCAATTTCATATTGACTATCCGCCTCCGCCGACTGCGCATACATGCGGGTCTTCACAAAATCTGCGCCTGTTGGCTGGGCGTCCTCGCCGCCGATACGGATATCGTCTACACAGAAATATCCGTAATAATGGCTTTCGTCGTTATCCACGATACGCAAATACAACTCCTCGCCAATATATTCGGATAAATCGATGGCGTACTCATAGAAATTGTCCGTGTTGTACACACCCGACGAATATTTTGCAGGATTGACGTAAGATTCAACGTGTTCTAAGAAATAATCGTTTTCTTGCATCGCAATCAAGCAATCGTCTTTTGCACGATAAACACCGAAGAAACAGCGTTTTTCCGCCGCCTTTTTTTGCGCTTGTTCCCCTTTTCCAACCGTCAGCGCGCCGCCTGCAAGCTTTACGTTGATACTGCCGTCGCCGCCGAGCGTGAAGTTAGTAGAACGGATTGCGCCTATACGCGCGTCGGAATATTTTCCGTCGAACGCCTTACCGCAAAGATACCAATTTCCCGTTTGATTGACGGATAAAGCGTTTTGCTTTTCGTCTTCAGGGAAAACGAAAGTCTTTACCGAGGAAACGCAATCATCGTCAAACGCGTTGCCGTATTCCACCGTCCAACCGCTGAGGTCGGCGCTTTCAAAACCGCCGTTGATAATGGTACTATGAGCATTCGTGCCGGAAGGGATTTCCTCCGACTCGCCACAGCCGAGCGCCGCGCCAAAGGATACAACCGTCAAAACGCTTAATACAGTTATCGCTATTTTTTTCATACCGCCCTCCATCAATATAAGTCGGCAAGGTTGCCCGTGTTTTCGTAATATGCAGGCGCAACGTTGTCCGTATACGAGCCTTTCATTTTGCGTATGGTCATAGAGGTTACGCTCATCGCCGCCCCCTCTTCAAACAATCTCAAATAATCGGAATCGCCGTACTTGGGATAAATTCTTGTCGTGAAACTCATGATACCGTTGACGTAAATTTCGAGCATAGACCTATCGAGCAAAATCGTTACTTGATACTTACTGGAAACGTTCCCCCACGTATAGCTGGGCTGCTTAGAAACGTAATCGTATAAAGACGACTGCGTTCTGTCCACGTACACGCCTTCGTTTCCAAAGACGATCTTGGTGCGCTCCGTGCCGTACAGGGAATTTGAGGGATTATAACGCACGTACAAACCGCAACCGTATGCAGCCGCCGACGGCGCTACGGAAAATTCCATATCAATGCGAAGCATATCCCCGCGAACGTTGGCAATTTCCTTGTTGATTGCCTCTACGCCGATTCCATTCCCTTCATACTCGTACAGCGTATCGCCGTAAAGGGATTGGATTTCACGAATAGGCTCGCGGATTATATCTTCGCCGTTATCCGCCAACCACAGTTCTAAAGGAATTGCAAAGTTATGCGCCCAACCTGCATAGTAGTTTTGCGCCGTACCTGCGTCCTTGCCCTGCGCAATGGAATAAATAACAGTTCTGCCGTCTTCGTAGCTCGTTTTGCCCGCCGCGATATCTTCTTCCGTCAAGAAGCAGTAGCCGTTTTGACCCGTGTATACGCCTCTACCCATATCGAACAAACGGGGTTTGGGGTCGTCGGCAATAAAGCGGCAAGTCGTTTTGTCAAACGTACCGATCCAATAATAACAGTCTACCACGTAACCGTCTACCGTGTACTGCGGGCAGTCGAAGAGAATATATTTCGTCTGCGAACCGTCCTTCGTGCTGATCGGGAGCATGACAACGCACTCCCAATGCGCGCCTTGTTCGGGGTATAAATTGTAATCACACTCAAAAACGTAGCCCTTATAGTCCCATTCGCGCATATTCGTGGACGTGTAAATATTTGCAGAGCCGCCACGCCCGGGTACGGACGTGGATACCATCATGTAATAAACGCCGTCGTCATACCAAACGAACGGATCGCGGAACTGCTCGCGTTCCCCTTGCGAATCGTCGCTAGGGTGCGTAATAACGAGCTTATCCTCTACAACCCAATCGGTCAAATAAGGGTCGTCGGGGTCTGCGGCATGCGCAAACGCTACGTTTTGTCCGCTCCACGTGCTCGTGTTCGTACCTGCGGTAATGGCGAGCCAAGGCGTGCCGTCAGGACCGATACACGCGCCGCCCGTCCATACCCCTTCGGGACAGATACCTTCCGTCGGTACGACTGCGTCTTTTACCGCTACCCAATGGATCATATCGTCGCTGACCAAATGTCCCCAACGGATTTGCGACCAATACGGGCCTGCGGGGTTATGCTGATAAAATACGTGATATTTTCCCTTATAATAGAAGGGCGAATGCGGCTCGTTCATCCAAACCGCAGGAGGTAAAGCGTGGTATTGAGGGCGGTAACGGTCTCCCGCATACACGGAAGAATCCAAGGCAATTTCGGAGAAAGCCAAGCCGGGATGCGCGCCGTTGTCGGTATATTGCATGTAATCGTCTTTTACCGCTTTGGGCGACAAAGCGTTTCCGTAAACGCGTACTTCGTCCAAAAGCCCGGAAATCATTTGTCTTTCGATACCGAATTCCACCATAGGATTTGCGTATCTGCCGATATATAAAGGCTCCTCCGAGGGGATTATCCTCGTATTGACAAGCTCGGGAATGAGCGCCTCATAAGCCTTTTCGCCGTTATAAAACAAGCCGATATATCCTGTTTTTCCGTCGAAGCTAACGGCAATATTCGACCACTCGTAAAGCGGAAGCGCGTGTAAGGGGTCGTAAAACGCCGCCACGAATTCCTCTTCCGTTTCCACACTGCGAAGCGCGAGTTGCACACCCCACAAGCCCAATCTGCCATAGCCGAGCAAGAATCCTTCGCCCATTTCGATGTCGCCTTTATTGATAACGCCCGTCAAGCGCGTATTCCCGCTTGCAATCGTATCGCCGCCGTAATAAAATACGTTTTCAAAGACGCGCGGTGCGACCCAAGCCGACATGGTTATCGCGTCAGTGGGCATTTGAAAGTCTCTGTTTTTGATACAGGTAGAAAAACCGTCCATATACAGCGCGTTGCCGCCCACGCCCTGTTTTTTAAGGGGGTCGGACGCCGCTTTGAAGAGCTTATCTTGATTTTCCGCATTAAAAACATATTCAATTTTATCATCCTTGCCGTTGGCGAGGTTTTTGGCTGTGTTTCCACCCTCCTCGTCAAACGAATACGAAACCAATAAGTCGTTTTTCGGCTCGTCTGCGGTTTGTTGCGACGCGTTATCGCAACCGCTCGTTATAAAAATCGATACCGCGGAAAGAATAATTGCCGCCGTTTTAAAAAATTGCTTTATTTTCATAATTTAATACCTCACATCTTCAATCCTGCCGTGCCAAATCCCTGCATAATATATTTCTGCGCGACGACGTACACGATAAAAATAGGAACACTGGTTACGATAAGCGCCGCCATGATCTCGCCCGTGGTGATACCTTGAATGCTTTGAATCGACGTAATCGCCGACTGTATAGGATACAACGGCCAAGCCCCGTTTTCGGCATAAGGCAATACCATGGTAGGCCATAAATAATCGTTCCACGTGCCGATGAAACAGAAGGTTGCTACCGTCGCCACGATGGGCTTAGATAACGGCAAAATTATCGAGAAGAAAATCAAGAGACTGCCCGCGCCGTCGATGCGCGCCGCTTCCTCGTATTCCTTCGGGATACTTTCAAAAAATTGCATGAATAAGAAAATGTTAAACACGCTGATTGTGGAGGGCAAAATAACCGCCAACACGGACATGGTACCCTTCAATCGCAATAATATCTTTACGATTGAATATAAGGGAATGATGGAGGTTTCCACCGGTACGACGATTAAAAACAAAATAACAAACGAGAAAAATCCTTTCCCCGGGAAATCGAATTTTGCCATTACGTATCCCGCCAACCCGTTTACGATAACGTTCAAAACGATAATGACCGCCGCGTAAATAAAACTGTTGACCGCATACCGCCAAATGCCGTATTCCGTGAAAACTTTCCCGTAATTATCCGCCGCCGATTTTAAATTTTGAAAATCGGGCAAGAACATCATCAACGTACCCGCGTCCGACGCATAGGAAGATTCACTCTTCGTCGAGGTCGACAACATATACACCAACGGGAATAAAAACAGCACCGCCAACAACGTTCCGCAAACGTAATATATCGTAGAAAGAACGATTTTTTTGCCTTTCGTCAATCTTTTCAACTTCTTCTCGCCTGTTTTAGGACTTTGCATCGCTACGTTTTCCATATCAATCCTTCTCCCTTAACAAGCGTCTTTGTAACAGCGTAATCGAGCCGATAACAATCGTCATCAACAGCGCAACCGCGGACGACTGCCCTACCCAACGATAGGTATAACCCTGTTGATACATATAATAACTGAGCGTTAGCGTATGCGATTGATAGCCCGTCATAAGCATGGGCTGGATCATAACGCGGCACGCGCCGACAAACACCGTAATTAAGATATATAAGAACGTAGAACGAAGCCCCGGGCAGGTAACGTGTAAAAACTGATCCCACGCAGTTGCGCCGTCCAACGCCGCCGCCTCGTACAATTCCTTGCGGACGTTTGTAAGTCCGGAAAGAAAAATAAGCATTTGATAGCCGCAGCCTTGCCACGCACTCATTACGATGATCCATATCATTGCGCCGTCCTTATCGCGCAAAAAATCCTTGGGTTCCTGCCCAAACAGCTTTAATATGGAGTTTAACAAACCGACCTCGGAGGGCGACAAAATTTGCAGCCATAAATACGACGTAATCGTCAAAGAAACAACGACGGGTGCAAAATAACAAACTTTAAATACGCCTACCCCTTTCTTAGTACGGTTTACAAACAGCGCCAAGCCCAACGCCATACCGATTTGTAAAGGCACTACGCCTACCACGAATATGGACGTATTCCGTATCGCGTGATACAGCTCTCCTTTATCGCGAATACTCTTTATGATTTCCGTGAAATTACTAAAATCTTTATCAAAACGAATGTCGTCCGGTTTAAGTAAATAGAAGTCGGTAAACGCATACCCCAAAGAATAGATAATCGGCAATAAAACGAAAATAAATGCAAGAACAACCGCCGGCAAAATCATGCCGTATGCCACAAAACAAGTTTTCCTGTTATAGTGTGTTTTCTTTTTCTTTGCAACCAGCAGGTCTTTTGCCGCTACAGCCGCAAACAACAAAAGCAATACGGCCAATATCGCAAGTGTAGAACCTAACATGTCCCCCCTCCGAACAATCAGTATTATATATTCTTTAATCTATCCAATTCACTTTGCAAAGCCATAGCCTTTGCGTTTAAAACCGCAGCGAGATCCCCATCCTTCATATCGTATATAACTTGTCTGAAATTGTTGGAGAATTGAGGGTAACCTACGGTTGCGGGGCGTTCTATGCCCGTTTTTTCAAGCTGGGAAAGCAACGTGTATTCAGGCGAGCCAACCGCATAGTTGGTTTCCACCGATTTTCTTGCGGGAATCATACCCGTTGCGTCGGTGATCGTCTTGGAGCTTTCCGGCGTAACGAGCCAAAGCAACAATTCTTTGATCTTCGATTTGTCCTTGTGGTGATTGTCCGTAATTGCAAACGACCAACTGCCCGTCGCGCTTGCGCTTTCCACACCCTTCGGATAGGGTAACAAGCCCCAAGTATCACGGTTGGGGAACTGGTCTGGATATTTATTATCCAAATCGGGAATCGTCCAACCGGAGGAAAGATACATACCCACTTTACCGTCAAAGAAATCGGTTGCGCCGATTGCATACGAAGTATAGCCTTCCGTCACCAAATCCTTTAAGAACTGGAAGCCGCTCTGTGTTTCTGCGCTGTTGAAATACCCCGTCGCCGTAAAACCGTCTTCGGACAGGAATTCGCCGCCAGCCGCGTAGATGAAGGGATAAAGCAAGTAGGTTGCCGTTTCGTCCTTCGTTGCGTCCAAACGCATATCCACCGCCGTTTTGCCCGCGTCGCGAAGTTTTCTGCAAACGTCTTTAAATTCGTCGAACGTCCAAGGATTATCCACCGTATAGCCGCTTACGTCAATGTCGGCATCTCTAAATATATTCTTGTTATAGTAGAAGCCCGCGCTCGATTCTTGAATGGGCAAACCGTACACCTTGCCGTTGTACTTGTTCAAAGACAAGAAATCGTCTTGCACGTCTTGGGGGACAAGGTTGGAAACGTCGTAAATCAAACCCGATTGCGCATAGCTTGCACAGTTGGGCGCGTCGAACGTGATAATATCGGGCAAGCTCCCTTCGTTGTGCATACCGACCAATTTCTGCTCGTAGTCAGCCGCGCCTGCCGTACGGGCAATATAGGACGCCGAGGCTTTAATTTTTTGGTCTTTATACGCAGCATTGAAGGCGTCGATACGTTTTTTATACGCCTTACCTTCCGCAGATTTTTCATCAACGTGGAACATAATTTTGACAATCGTATTCCCTTCCGCGTCCGTTGCCGCTTCACTGCTTCCGCCGCACGCCGTCGCAAAAAGCAACGTGGACGCCATCAAAATTACGCCTGCTTTCTTCAAAAATTTTTTCATTATATTTTCCTCCTTTTACGAGCCCTGTATCTTTATTTTGTCGTAATGCCTATTTGAAAACTTGTATTTAGCATCGTTCTCGTAGGTACGTCCCTACCCTCGATTTTATCAATCAATAGCCGCACGACCTCCCGTGCCATCGCCTCGATAGGCTGTTCTACCGAAGTGTAATACCGATTGTCGCTCCATTGTTTAAACGAGCCGTCGTACGCCACGATTTGCAAATCGTCGGGGATTCGAATCCCCTTTTGCAAAGCGGCTTCAAACAGTACCTGTGCCATGGTGTTACCTGACGCAAATACGCCGTCAACGTCCGGGTACGTCTGCAAAAAATTCTCTACAACGTTGATTTCGTCGCCGTGGAAAATGACGTCGTTTTTGACGCGCGGCGACATACCGTGTTCTTTCATAACGTCCAAATACGCCTCTTCGCGCTTTAAGACTTCAGAATCTACAAGCGGCTTCGAACCTACATATCCGATCCGTTTACATCCTTTTTGGATAAGAAATTCCAAAGCCTTTCGCGTCGCTTCGTAATTATCCGACGTTACGTAGGGAATATTCAAACTCAACGGTCTGTCAATAGAAACCAAAGGGCAATCTTTTAAATCCTCTTCCGAATGCTCGAAGTGCGTAACAAAAATTGCCCCGTCCACCTCTCTGCTGCGGATACGTTGTAAAATATTCGTTTCCTTTTCAATGCGCCGCTGAGAAGACACCAATAAAACGGAATACCCAAACTTATCCGCCTCGTCTTCTACAAAATACGCCAAATTCGCAAAAAACGGATGATTGACGAGGGGAACGAGCAACGCAATAATACCGCTCTCGTCTTTGCGCAAACGAGACGCCATTTGATTGGGAACGAATTTCAGTTCGCGAATCGCTCCCAACACCCGTTTTTTCGTTTCCTCGTTGACGGACTGACCGCCGTTCAACACGCGGGAAACCGTCCCGACGCCTACCCCTGCTTTTTTTGCCACGTCCTTAATCGTCGTTGCCATCTTTCTTTCTCCGAAGCGCCAGTGCCAGTGCCATACCCAACGGAAGCGCAGCGCATACGCCCAGCGAGGACGCGCACCCGCCCGAATCTTTTTGGCTCGGCTTATATTCGCGTAGAGGCTCTACCGTAACCGTCGCCGTCAACGTTTCCGTCAACGCCACGGTGTTTTCGCCGAGCGTGAACGCCGATTGGTCAATCGTCAAAACGCCGTTTTTAATCGTATACAAATCCTTGCTTAAAAGCTCTCCGCGGACGAATACGCTCGTTATCTCTTCGTTGCCGATAAAGAATACGGCGTTCGCGCCCTCTTGCAACGTCAAATCTTGCAGCGTAATCTTCGGCAACGCCGTTACGTTTACCTGCACGGTGTAGCTGAGCGACTTGCCCACCACCAACAGCTCGTAAACGCCGATTTCCGCGAGGGTAGCAAAATACGATTCGGAAATACAAATCTCCCTACCCTTTACGGTGTAAAATTCTCTGCTGATTGCAGCCTTGCCCAACGTATTGTTGTAAATTGCAACGACGCCCTGTTCAACTGCGCTCTTAATTACCAAGTCGCCCAAGTTGTAGACGTAACCGTCGTCTTGCAAGCCAACCGCCGAGAATACCGCGCGCGTTGCGCAAACGTTCAACCCGACGACACCGCTTAACGGCGCATTTTCACGCGTGTCCGTTACGTCTACCAACGTCCTGCCGTTTAAAGCTACCGTAATACGGTTGCCCTTTGCGGTTACGCTGAGCGTGATATTTTTTACGTCAACGTCCCCTGCGTAAACGTTTGCAAGTTCGCCATACGGCGTCCAAAGCTTGACGATTTTCCCGTTTTTATCATAGTTCGCGATATAATAATCGCGCATTTCCGCGTCCGCGCGGAAAATTAAAGCCGCCGCCGCGCCGTCGCCCAAATCGAACTTCGCGGTGTACGTAAAGTCCGTACAGGCCGTTTGCGAAAGGATAAATCCGTCGCCGGAAGGTTGATTGCCGACGATGCCGTTTGCCGTCATCAGCCAATCGCCCGAAATAATGCCGTCGCTATTAAATACAACGTCGGAATCCATCTCCCCGTCGTAAACGGTTACCGAAACGGTTTTTTGCGCGTTTCCGCAAGATACGATCACGGTTGCGCTGCCCGCTTTCAAAGCCTTGATGACCGCGCCGTGCGTCGTAGGCGTTACGGTAACCACGTCTTCGCCCGTTTCAATTTCCCAATTTACTTCGCCGCCCGACGTCGCGTATACGGTGATTTCTTTTTCGCTGGTTAAATTTTTAGAGAGTTCTAAACTTTCTTGGGAAAGATAGAGCATCGTTTCGTCGGTTTGCACGTTTTCATCGTGCCAAACGGACGCGATTTTGTTGACGCTGAGTTCCTCCACGGTAACTTCACCCGTGGTGTGGAAGGACGCACCGAAAGAGTAGGGTGCGGCAAACGTCAATACGTAAAAGGGAACCGTACCGCCATCACAGAACACTTCTACACTGCCGTTATCCGCCAAAATATAGAACTGTAAATCCGTACCTGCCCCTGCGCCTGAGGTATAACGAACGTGATAATTGGGCATTGACAAGCCACCGTCGTAGGCGTGCGTTCTGTCCACGTAATAACCGTCCGTTTTCGTCCAGCCGATTTCGGTGTATTCGTTCCCCGAGCTCTGCACGCGGAAAAATACGTTTTCTTCGTTCGGGTTCTCGATTTTTGCCGAAATTTCAATCGTTCTTGACGCTACGTTCTGCAAAATATTTCCGCTGTTTGCGTCCACTTTCATTCCCGTAACGTCTACGATTCCCGTCTTTTCAAAAGCGGCGCTGTCTTTTACAATCGGGTTTTGCGACAGCAAATATCCGTCGCCGTTTTTTACCAGTCCCCACTCCACGGGGATCGTAACGCCGCCGCCGTTCCACGTCTTACGAATCGCCGACAATGCGCCGCTTTCAATGGACGCAGCGCCGCCGGGAACGCCGCTAAACCAGCTTACGCTGACCGTTTTTCCGTAATATTCGCTATTCGAATCGTCAATATAGAAGGTTTGCGTTGCGTAGGAGTCGGGTCCGAAATCCATTTTTTGATAGGGAATTTCTTCCGCTGACATCGTGGATATATCGTTGCCATTCAAATCGAAGAATTTAATTTCTCCGCTTGCCTCGTCGTATGCGACGTTGCCAACCAAATAATTTCTGCCCGTCAAGGTAAGGACGGCGTGTGAAGCGCCGTCGTCCGCCGTAAGAAATACGACGTCGGGGCATTCTGAACGGAAATCCCTGTTTACGTCAACCGTGAAGCCTTTGAATCCGCCTGCCGCAGACCAATCGATTAAATTGGTGGATTTTAAGAACCAGATATCGCCTGTTGCCATACCCGTCAACGCCATCCCCCACAAGGTTACCTTTCCGTTACCGTCTTTTTCTACGGGGAATACTTTGGGGTCGCGGCAGTCGGTCTTGCCTGCGCTATACACGAGGGTTTGCGGAATACGTACGCGTTTCGTCCACGTTAACCCTTCGTCGTCGCTCGACATTAAAACCTGGTCTTGCAATCCGCCGTCGCGGGTATAAAAAGCGATCAAGCCTTCGCCGTTTCCGTTAGGGAACCAATTTAACGCGTCGATGGCTTCGCTCATACCCGAGCGATAGACCATCGCCGAGCCTGACCACATATATCCGTTGCCGGGCCCCCACTCGCCTTCCGTATCGGGGAATAGACAAATGGGCAACAATTCCCAATGCGCCAAATCTTTACTGCGCGCATGTCCCCAATACATATCGCTCCAATAATTGCTGAACGGATGATGTTGATAATATAAGTGATAATATCCGTTATAATATACCAATCCGTTGGGATCGTTGTTCCAATGCGCGTACTGCGAATAATGGTACTGCTGACGGTACACCTCGGTATAGTACGTATAATCGCTTTCTGCAAAATGCGTTTCTTCAAAACGCACTTTTGCATT
The DNA here is from genome assembly GCA_017468085.1 of Clostridia bacterium. GTDB lineage: Bacteria > Bacillota > Clostridia > Christensenellales > Borkfalkiaceae > Scatosoma. The sequence goes on from JAFUJR010000029.1 coordinate 27,672, forward strand.
AAAGCAGTTGTAACCGATTGAACCGCCAGCGTATTGCACGCCCTCGGGAAGTTTTTCTAATTCATTTAATTTGTACTCGTTATCCACGCCAAAACGACGGATATTATCCGCGTAAAATTCGCCGTATACAACGTCGTTTTCTACGGAAATAACCACTTTGAGCTGGACTTTATCTATCGTCGCGACTTTGGGGTTTACCAAACTCTTTTCCCCCTCCGTCATCTTATCGTTGCCGATATACCAATCCTTCAACAGCTCTACCGCCGTCAGCGATTCACCTTCGTTTTTATAGAAATACAGCAACTTTACGCTGTTTTCGTTACGGTCAATATTAAACGCCCAATATTCGCTGCGCGTTTCCGTTTCGCTTGCGCCAAAGACAAGCGCCGCCGCCTGACCGCTTTCAAAATGCGCCGTAGCGGTGTAAACAAAGCTTTCGCCCATCGCGTAGGATTGCTCGGATAAAAGGAAGGCGTCTCCGCTATCCTCCAACGTAACGGTAGGCAAAGCCGTCGCCCCCGCTACCTCCGTTTCCAACGCATACGCGCCACCGATAAAACAAAGCCCTGCCAACGCCGCCGCTATGGTTATCCCTACTTTTTTCTTCATCTTTTCTCCTTATTATGGAATCGTTCCCAAAATTTGCCCAAGAAAAAGGCATTTCCGCCTTTCTTGTCAATCATTTTTCATTAATTTGATAAATATGATTTTACCGTTGCCAAATCAGGCAAACAATCGATTGCCCCGCGGCCCAACGTATTCAATGCGCCGCAAACGTTACCGAATTCAAAAGCGCGATTGAACGCTTCTTCCGACCAAGATTTTCCGTCGAGCTGCGATAAAACCCCCGCGTAAAACGCGTCGCCTGCGCCCGTGGTATCCACGGGTTTAACGGGTATAGAAGGCACTTGCGCCCGCTTGCCGCCGTAGCGCCACTCGCTCCCCTTTGCTCCTAAGGAAACGCAAACTAATTTATCCGTGAGGCTTTCCACGTATGCGCCCGTGAAAATATCCGTTTCTTCCTCGGAAAATTTCACGACGTCCGCACGTTCGATAAGTTGCTTATACACTGCTACCGCCGCTTGCGTATCTCTAAAAATATCGTCGCGGAAATTTACGTCAAAACTGACGAGCTTGCCTGCTTTTTTCGCTCGTTCCGCCAAACGCAACGCATATTCCTCGCCTTGCTTTTCGCTTAACATCAGAGAGCCGATATGCACGATATTCGCCTGATTAAAAATCTCGTCGGGGACTTCGGGCAAACGGTAATCCGCCGTATTTTTACGGTAAAAACAGAAAGCTCTCTCCCCCGTTTTATCCAATTCCACAAACGCAAGCGTCGTGTTCACCTCGGCGTCCTTTTTGACGTAGGAATAGGTCAAGCCCTGTTCGCCCACAAACCGCTCTAAAAATTTGCCGATAATATCGTCGCCGACGCACCCGACGAATGCCGTTTCCGCGCCGAATTTGGCGGCAGCGCACGCCACGTTAAAGGGTGCGCCGCCTGCTTTTCGTTCGTAATAAAAGGTGTTATCCTTTTCCGCGCCGATCATATCGACGAGGATTTCGCCCACGCAAAGTATCATACCTTTACTCCGTTATTTTTGATATACGTTAATGCTATCCAAGCCCAACAGCCCCCAATTCGACGTTGCGTTATCTACGATTTCGACGTAGCATACCATTTCCGACGCGTTGCCGATTTCTTTATCGTATGCGTTCAAAGTTGCGTCTCTAAAATCGGGGTTGGAATACCAAACCACTACTTCGCCCGTTGCCGCATTCACAATGCGCAAGCATACGTCTTGACGGTCTGCGCCGCTACCGCCCATCTTGAAGGAAATCGAGCTGTTTGCCTTCAATACGAAGGTGTTACTGCGAAGCGTACCCATCAAACCTTCCAAGTTGCCGTTGTCGGGATTGAGTTCTACGCCCGTGAACGAGAAGTTACCGTCTTTTCCAATGACTCTGCTCGCGTCGTTCCAGAAATAGTCGATGTCCGTTACTCTGCCGGGTACGTCGCCGCTAACAAGCGTCCAACCGAGCAAGTTACCCGTTTCAAAGCCGCCGTTCATAACGTTGTAAATGCTTTCTACCTTATTCACGGCTACGTTATATTCTTCGGGTACGGTTGTCGCGTCTGCATAGTAAGTTACGAATTCGTCGCAGAAAATCAAACCGTAATCGCCAGTCGCTTTGTCTACGAAGTTAATATATACTAATTTTCCGATATATGCAGACAAATCAGCCTTATAGTTAATCAAAGTACAGTCTGCCATAAATTCATTATAGAAATGTCCGTATTTTACGCCCGTAATTGCGTCGATAACTTCCATGTATACTTGGTCTGGATTCTTAACACCGCCAATACGATAAGTTATATAACCGCTACCGCCAACTTCAAACACGTTGGAACGCAAAGTACCCATCGAACCTTCGCTTTGGTCGGGTGCATAGCAGGAGAAGAATTTACCTACGTTATCGTAAGGCTTTGCCTCTGCCCAATAGGTCGTATCTTCGCTGATATCACCGATATTAGAATCTTTCGTCCATCCGTACATTCCGTGGTCGAAATTGCCGTTGAATAAATCGTAAATCGTTTCTTCGTGAAGTCCTACGGTTGCAAGCGTATAAGTATCGTTTGGCTCTGCCAAATGTAAAGTGTCAACACTATCTAAAAAGAATAAGCCGAAATCACTGCTTGCATAGTCGCTTATACGTAAATATACCTCTTTACCGACACAGTCGGTTAAGTCTGCTTTATACGCGTTTAACTCACAGCCAAGTCTTACTCCGTCTACGAGTTCGTATCTATGATTTTGGTTATGATAACGCTTTAAAATTTTTCCACTTGACGATTCAACGATATCTAAGTGAACGTACTCGAGGTTTTTTGCGCCGCCGAGTTTATAAGTAATCCAACCGCTTTCAGAAACGGTGAACGTGGAAGACTTCAATACGCCCTTATTTCCTTCCAAACCCTCGGTTGCATACGCGCTGAACATATAGGTTCCGTCCAAGCCGAAGGGGAAACCGTCTGCGTTTGCCTCGTCGCCTATCCAATAATTCTTTTCGCTTGAAACTGCGCCGATATTGCCCGTAGGCGTCCAACCGTCTATGCCGTCTTCAAAGCCGCCGTTCGTTACTTGATAAGGCGTACCCTCGTTTTCCGCATATACGTGCTTCAAGGTCAATTTCCCGTTTGCATACACCTTGCCCGACGTTTCCGCAGAAACGTTGGTATAGCCTTGGTATTCTCTAATGGGTGCGTTTTCCAAGTCCGCATTTACGGTTGCTTCCTCGTATTCATTCTTTACCCATTCGTCACCGACGTAGATTGCGATTGTGTAGGTCGTCTTTTCTTCGGCTACCTTATCCACGTAATGTTGTTTTACCCATTCAGCCGCGTCGTCTCCTGCTTCAATGGCAAGCTGCGAAACGTAGACGATAGAACGAGCATTGTTCTCTACGGTAGTATCAAAATAGTCCGCAAATTTATAGCTTACGCCTTCCGTCGTTTCGTACTTTACGTAACCTCTACCGATAAATTCCTTCGTCAAATTTTCTTCTTTGATTTTTACCAACGAGCCTTTTATTTCGTGGCAGTCCGTATAGCCCTCTTTCGTGGATGCAATTAAGGTATCGTAGGTAATATTGACAATTTTCGTATACGTAGCGCCTTCTTCGACTGTCTCGCCGTCCCACGTATATTTCTTTTCGCCGCCGATACCGAAAACGGTTGCCGCGTTGAATTCGCGTTCGTTGTTTTCGCCATAATATTCGTAAGGCGCAATCAACATACCATAAGAAACTTTAACGGTTTCCGATTCCATCGCTTCCAACGCTTCGTATTCGCTCGATTTAATTGCCGCCGAAAAACGAATACCGCTATCCGCGTCCGTGGTCGCATTAGAATAGTAACGAACGCTCGCGCCCTTAATCATTTGGATATTTGCAGTATCGAACGCCGTTTCCGCCGACGCCTTGTGCATACCAAGCGCACCTGCAGAAATTGCAACGCCGCCAATAAGAGAAAGAGCAATAATTCCTAAATTTCTTTTCAAATTCTTATTCATAACATTCTCCTTATTATTCCCCAAAAAAGTCTTCAACGCCTTTATCGAAGGACTCTGACGTTTCGTTTCCGACAAAATTCGACGTTGTTAGAACGTCTTCATTATTAAATAATAGAATTAGCAATTGCGGTGTTTGATAATCAATAGATTTCATAGATACCTCCACTTCCCCTACATTATATTTTTACGCCCCAAGAATGACCCAAAGACGTTTTTTTCGTTTAACTTCCGCCCTGTGCTTACGCTAAATTATAATTCAACAAATTCAATCTTATCTTTTTATCGATTGGAATCGTTTCCAAATGAAAAAACAAAAACAATCGTATTTTTATACTATCATGAAGTATTTATTTTGTCAACACTTTTTTGCGATTTTTTTTAGTTTTTAGAAAAAAAATTTAATTTCCCCAAAAAAAGTTATTTATGAGAAAAAATTATTTGAGGTTTCCTTTCCCCCTAAAAAACAAATTTTTTTATCGAATATGTATACAAAAGCACAAAAAAAACACGCCGCGAAGGCGTGTTTTAGGTGAAGTAAACGCAATCTAAATCAGCACCATTTGGCTTTAAGATTGCAATCTATTACAAACCGTTGCAAAATATTTAGGGTTGATTTCGATTCCAATATAATCTCGTTCCAATTCTTTTGCCGCTTGCAAACTGGAGCCACATCCACAAAAAGGATCCAACACCGTTTGTCCTTTTAATGTTGTCAATTCTATTAAATATTTCATCAATGCGACAGGTTTTTGAGCTGGATGCAAACCGCGATCTGTTTTTTCCGCTTTACACTTTATTACATTAGAACAAATCTCAATACCCTCATTTAATAGAGAATTATTTTTTATCGCCCATTCATTATAAGCACCTAATTCATGTTGTGCTATATTATCCGTCAACGTTTCCCCTATTGAATATGGCTTCATAAACCATAAAATAGGTTCAAATAATGGTCTTAAATTCCCCACCTTCCAACCTTTCCATTTGTCGGCGTTAGCGATATCTTTTCTTCTTTCAAACACAACGGATACATTTTGAGCTCTATGGGCTGCTGTATCTTTTTGCCACGCTATCATATCTTTAAAAATAAATCCTGCATCTTCAAGCGCGCAAATACATCTATGAGCATATCGACGTCCTGCAAATATAAAACAACTTGCGCCTGGTTTTAATACTCTTAACCATTCAGCTGCCCATTGAGTGCACCATTGATAATATTCGATAGGGATTTTCTTATCGGCTTCCGACCAACCATTTAAAGGTTTCCCCCTAGACTTAAATAAAGTACTTTTTTCTTGCGCTGGACTTTTTCCTAATAATGCTGAATTTGTATTATTGTGTAAAACATCCCATTCGTCAAAAGATATTCCATAAGGAATATCGGATAAAATTAAATGTATGGATTCACTCGCAATGTGTTTAATTTCTTGAATAGAATCCCCTAAAATTAAATTCCCCATAGCAACACCTTAAAGAGATGAAATAAATCGTTCTATCGTCGAAATTCTTTCAGAAACCTTTTTACTACTCAAAAGCTGTGAAATAGCCTCTTCTCTTGTTAAATTCAAAATGGAGTTCCTTTCTTCATTCAAATAAGCCAATTCACTTCCGCTTCTGTTACGTATAATACTTTTACAATATTCCAATTGAACTTTAAAGTCTTCAATGTCCTTTCCTATTCTATTGCAAACCATTTTGTTTATATAAGGAAATTGGCAATTCATTCTATCCGCATAAGCAATACGAGTATCCCGCGCCAATCGAATCGGTGCCTTCCAAATTGCCTCTAAGCTCAATATTTCGGACTCTACTATATTATTGTTCAATAAAAACAAAATATGCTCCCAAGAAAGTAGGCAGACCTTTTTATCTAACGCACTTGAATAAATTTGACTAGCTGTATTAGGATACTGAAAATAGGGAGCAACCAATATTGCAAAATCATGTTCCGCTCCTCTCCAGTTGCTCAAAGTATCGATTTTGAAATCCTTTTGATTTTTTGCCGTTCGACTCAAACGAAATGTTTTAGCGTCGGCAACTAAAGTGTAACCGTGAATGCTTCGAGCTACAATATCCGCACTGTTCCCCCGTTCATTTACAGCAATCGAAGGAAGACCTAATTCAGTAAAACAGCGAGCTAAAACACAATCAGAGGCTTTTGAAAACAATTTCTCTTCAGATGAACTTGCCTCAATACATTCGGGAATTGTTCCTATTTCTTTTACGATTTCTATTAGGTCCTCTTTCGCTAAAGAATTAATATAAATCTTAATTGATTCGGACGCTACTGCAAAAGTGGACTCACTAGATAAATCCATTATTTTATCAACAAAATCAGTAAACCCCATAATTATTCCTCTTTTGTTTTTTAATAGTATATCATAGTTTAAAAAAATGTCAATATGATTGAGAAATATTAAATGTAAAAAAGAGAAACCCAACGCGAACATAGTAGTTCGATTTAGGTTTCTCTTGGTGGAGCTAAGCGGATTCGAACCGCTGGCCTCCTCGTTGCGAACGAGGCGCTCTACCAACTGAGCCATAACCCCAAATGCAATTTTATTATATCCATTCCTTACGGCTTTGTCAAGGATTTTTTAGAAATTTTTATAAAAAAACAAAAAACATCTTGATTTTTTCATTGTTCTGCTGTATAATCATATAGGTTTGGAGGCGCATATACGTTACGCGGCGCACAATCCGAATTTTCATCGAACGTTTACTTACGTATAACAGAAGGAAGAATATTATGAAAGAAATGCAAAAAATGACGAAGGCGGAATTTGCCTACTTCGTGCTGATGGCGTTCAGCTCCGGCGTGGTAATTGGCATTGGCGGCGTAGCCTCTCTGCTTGCCAATAAGCTATTCGGGGACGCAGGACGGCTGATCGGCGCGCTCCTTTTCACGGTTGGCATTTACGCCATCGTTATGTTTGAAATGAAATTATTTACGGGTATGGTTGCCTCTATCCCGAAAATGGGACGTAAAAATTTTTGGCAGCTTCCCGTTTGCTTCCTTGGGAATATCGTCGGCGTAGGCGTGGTTGCCGTGCTTGCTTATTTCTCACCCTTGAAAGATATGGGCATAGTAAATCAAGCAAGCAACTTAATGTTGGGCAAGTTAAACGCAAAGTTTTGGTATTTACGCGCGTTCTGTTCTTCTATCCTTTGCGGCGCGCTGATCACTCTTTCCGTTTGGTCAGTGAAATATGCGCCGAAAAAGAGCTTGAGCGCAACGCTTGGCGTCATCTTCCCCATTGCGGTGTTTGCCTTCTGTGGGTTTGACCATTCCGTAGCGAATATGCTGTATATCTATTACCTTGGTCAATGGCGCTGGGAAATTATCCCCTACTGCCTTTTGAGCATCGCGGGCAACGTTGTCGGCGGCATTATCCTGCCCCTTATCTATCTTTTAAAAGAGCATATTAAAACGCATTGATTTTTATTCAACGCGGACATGCCCCATTCATTTGTCAAAAACGGCGGTTTTTTAACCGCCGTTTTCGTTTGATTTCTATTAGGAGTTACACTCAAAATCCGTCGATTCCGCGGCGTCGGGTTTTCTGCCAACCGACGTATTATCCTGCCTGCGGTTGCGAAGTTCCGGTACGGGCGAGGGCGCGACTTGGAAACGGTAATCCATGCCATGGCGGCGAATAAAGCCCTGTATCACACAGTGGGACGGCACAATTTGCGTAGTGGGATTTACTGTTTCTTGGAAACGGAAAAAGTCCGCGTTTTCAGGCAAGCATTTTACTTTGACATAGTCCTCTCGCTTACTTGTATATTGCACGGTATTTTCCAAAATTTTGCGCACGTAACCGACGTTTTCGTGCAGACGGATAGGTTCGGGGAAGTCGCCGCCGGGAATGACCTCCTCCCAATCTTTCCCCTCATACTTCTTTAAAAGCTCCGCCGCTTTGTGCAAATGGGAAATTTCAAAATCCAAGTTCATTTCCCACAGTTTGCAGATATACGGGTCGGTTTCCGTTTTGTAACAAGACCAATAGAGGTAACACTCGCAGTACTCGTGCCAAAGGAGCATTTCCAGCCAAGTAGCGTTGGCGTCCATCAAACTTTCGTATTGCGTAACGTGTTCTTCCTCGACCATGGCTATTTCTTGATAGAGTTTTCTGCCGATTTCCGTACACGCAAAATTGGTAACGTTCATATAATAATTCATCGTCTGCTGTTCTGCTGCGGTGATTATCATTGTAGAAAGAACCGTTTGCACGTCCGATTTTTTAGCGTTTATCGCGCGCTTGACGTTATCCTTAGGGAAACGGTGATGGGCAATCGTCGGTCTGCCCGGCATAATTTCCGTGTATCTGCCCACGAGCCACTCGGCGGCGATACCCTGCTCCATTTCCAACAAATTTGCATATCTGTACAAGTGGTCAAAATCTTCAAGCAAGGCAAAATCCAGGGCGGTTTTCACGTTGCAATCCATCTCTCTTTTTGCAAGCTCCGCCGTCAAGTCCACGGCAAGTTGTTCGTAGGAAATAGTGTGTTCTAAGATACTTTCATTCTCGGGCTTAAGCAGAGAAATTTTTAACTGCTGTTGTTTTTCCACGTAACGCGTAAGCGCAAGATCGCGCCGCAAATCGTTGTCCGTAGTGTGCCGAGCGAGTTGGTGCGAAAACCAATTGGCTTCAAATTCCGTGCCGTTCATCAAAATGATACGGGTTTTTGTGTACGGATCCACCTCGCGCTTATTGTAGGACTTGGGATAAAGCTCTTTCCAATTTTGCAAAGCTTTTTCCACGGGCATAGGTTTTTCTTTAAACGGATTCATAGGCTTATACTCCTTTTTGCATATTTTTTATCGCTATAAACAGAGTATGCCCAAATGGAAATTTTTGTATACTTTATAATCTTTACGCAATAAAAAAAATGCCGGTAAACGCGTACCTGCCCCTTCCTTTTATAAAAACGGCGGTATAAAAACCGCCGTTTTGCATTCTGTTTTTAATAAATTTACACGATACCGTGCGCCATCATCGCTTCGGCAACCTTTTCAAAGCCTGCGATATTTGCGCCCATTACGTAGTTGCCCTCAAAGCCATAACGCTTTGCCGCACTGTCAATATTATGATAGATGTTGATCATAATCGTCTTTAATTTCGCGTCTACTTCCTCGCTGGACCAATACAGTCTGCCCGAAGATTGCGCCATTTCCAACGCAGACGTTGCTACGCCGCCTGCATTTGCTGCCTTTGCAGGCAAATAAACAAGGCTCTTTGCGTTTTGGAAAACATCGATTGCCTCTAAGGTCGAGGGCATATTCGCACCCTCTGCCACGTATTTCACCCCGTTTTTCACGAGCGCCGTCGCGCTTTCGCCGTCGATTTCGTTCTGCGTTGCGCAAGGCAAAGCCACGTCGCAAGGGATATTCCAAATGCCTTTGCAGCCTTCGAAATATTGTGCGCCCTCTACGCGTTCCGCATATACCTTAATGCGCGCGCGTTCCACCTCTTTAATCTGTTTAATAACGTCGATTTTGATACCGTTCGGGTCGTACACATAACCGTTAGAGTCGTACATGGCTACCACCTTTGCCCCCAACTGCTGTGCTTTTTCGCACGCGTAGATGGCTACGTTGCCGCTACCCGAAACGATGGTCGTCTTGCCCTCGAAACTGTCGCCGCGCAAGCGCATTGCCTCCGCCGTAATATACACGAGCCCGTAGCCCGTAGCTTCTTTTCTAATGAGCGAGCCACCATAGGAAAGCCCACGTCCCGTCAACACGCCAACGTGCTCGTCGCGCAATCTTTTATATTGACCGAACAAATACCCGACCTCACGCGCGCCAACGCCGATGTCGCCTGCGGGAACGTCGGTATCCGCGCCGATATGGCGGAATAATTCGTTCATAAAACTTTGACAAAACGCCATAATTTCACGGTCTGATTTGCCTTTGGGATCGAAATCCGAGCCGCCCTTACCGCCGCCGATAGGCAAGCCCGTAAGGCTGTTTTTCAGGATTTGCTCCAAGCCCAAAAACTTGATAACGGAAAGGTTTACGGACGGGTGAAAACGCAAACCGCCCTTGTAAGGACCGATTGCACTGTTGAATTGCACGCGATAGCCCTTGTTGACGTGCACTTTGCCGTTGTCGTCCACCCAAGGCACACGGAACAAAATGGTACGTTCGGGCTCGACAAAGCGTTCCAAAAGCCCCATTTTTTCATATTCGGGATGGGCGATGATGACGGGCTCTAACGTCATAAGGATTTCCGTCGCCGCCTGATGAAATTCCTTTTCACCCGGGTTGCGCGTTTTTAAATCTTCTAATACTCTTGCTACGTAACTCATGATTTATCTCCTCAAAAAATGGATTTTTGATTGCATTGCAATCGAATTTCTTGATACAATAATATCTTATCACTTTCAAAATTGTTTTGCAAGGATTTTTATACGAAAACATAAAAAACACTTAAAAATATTTGCCTTTTTTATGAGGAAGTAGTATAATAATAACAACAAATTATATTAGATATAAGTTTTTCTTATGTTATATGCAAAATTACGCTTCCGTAGTTAAATGGATATAACAGCCCCCTCCTAAGCAGTGAGTATATCCGATTAGATAGCTGTGAAGTCTATCGGGATAAGCTGAAACATTGTGTCAAATTTCGGTGTCATAGTGTAAAATAGAAATTTTGTACACCCTTTGTACACCCGAACAAAAAATCGCCAAAATTGAATATGCGCTCGTAGTTAAATGGATATAACAGCCCCCTCCTAAGGGGCCGTTGTGAGTTCGATTCTCGCCGGGCGTACCATAGCGGTCTATAATAACTTTTGTAGACTGCTTTTTTTGAAAATATACGGATAAGGAGCACAAAAATGCCGATCATTTTTAAGTCTACACATATTTGCGAAAAGTGCAATCACGAGTTCGAATGGATATACTTTGAGTTCATAAGGCAACCGCTTTCATCAAATCTCTTTGTTGAAAAAATACCTAATGGACTTAAGGCTCACCATATCGAAAAGATCAACGATAAAACATATAAAGTTGCTGTAAATTGTCCTAAATGTGATTACGACAACTTTTTTGAGTATGTTTTAGAAGATTGAAAGGCGGGTTTCCCACTTCGCGAAACTCTCGAAGAGGGTGAAAAATTGCCGAGTGACGGCAATTTGTACCCTACGCTTATCCTGTTCCCTAAAATTGAGTTATAAAAAGTTCTATACGCAAATTGATCGCTCTTTTGTTGACTTGCTACAGTATTTATGTTATAATTATTATAGCAAAATGAAGTCGATTAAAAATGAAATAATAATAAATAAGGAGAATGTAGCTATGAAAGAAGATTTGATTTGTAACGAATGCGGACACGAATGGTCAATGAAGAGGGATCGCGATGGACTCTTTAATGGTTATGGTTGTCCTCCGTGTCCTAACTGTTATTCTGGAAGAGGAGTTTCTCCGAGTGACTATGGTGACTTCAAATGTCTTTGGTGTGGACACGAATTTCGCAGATATGGAAATGGGGGCCTTCATTTAGGAATGATCCCTAAATGTCCTGAATGCGGCGGACCTTGTAATGAAAACTAATCGTCCACCCTTTGTAAACCCCAACGATACCAAGCGTTATACATAACATTAACAAACGCACAAACTACCAAGCGTAAAATCTGCCTTTTCGGTGGATTTTACGCTCATTTTACACAAAAATCACCCATTTGCAGATAGACTCAAACACCTGAATAAACTCCTAAGGGGCCGTTGTGGGTTCGATTCCCGCCGGGAGTACCAGTCGTCTTTGACGGCTAAAAAAACTAAAGGAGGTGATTGAAATGGGAGAGTTTTTACTCCAACTCATGACCCTTATGGCGTCTTGTATAAGGCGTTCACAGCAAAGTTTTCCTCCGCTTGCGGAGGTTTTTTATTATTTCCTTTCTTGTAAGGGCTATAGGTTCTTGCAAGTCTTTAAAAACGGCAACGCCCTGAGCGCAGCGAAGATACTCTGCGGAGTACCATAGACACAAAAAAAAAAGCAAGCCGAATCGGCTTGCTTTTTTGCTACGTTGCTTATATTATTCTTTTACGATCCAATCGAAATCGATTTCCAAAATATAACCTTGCTTCATTGTGCCTTGGGGCGTTGCCGTATACAAACCAAGCGAGGTCTGCCATTTTGTGATTTTGTTTTCCGTATCGAAAAGAATTTCGGAATCCTGACGGTAGCTACAACCGACGCCGCCGCCAATGCTGGAGGGAATCTCGGAAAAATCTCGGATTTGAAGAACGAAATTACCTTCCACGTCCGTATGATAAGAGAAAACGTTTCTGAAAGGCGCAATTTCGCCCTCTTTGGAGTTTTTAAATTCCTCGTTTAACGCTTCCATTTCGTCGATAACGCCGGGATAGCAAATCAAATAACGGGCTACTACCTGAGAAAAAGGCGCAAAGAAATTTTCTTGCAACATATTTTTGAAGTCCGTACCGCGGATCTCGTCTATTTTTTCCGACTGCTCCTCATTGCCCTCCACGTAATATTTCGTTGTAATCGTACATCCTGCATACTTCTCGACCATATAAGTAACCGTTTCTTCTTCCCCCTCAACGGCTGTATAAATAACGGACGCAAAAGAAACAGAGCTATCTTCCTGCACGAAATTTTCGTTCATATTGGTAGACAAAATACCCTTTGCTTCGCTTGCGGTGATATCTTTGGTGGTGAATGCCGTAAGGTATTTTCCGTTATATCCAAATTGTCCAAATCTCTTGGCGGTATTTGTTTGGCTTCCGTCATCACATGCAGAGAACAAGAATGCGCAGCTGGCAAACACGGACAACGCCAACGCCAAGATTTTCCTTCCTTTCATATTTTCCTCCGAATATTAGCAAAAATGTTATTTTCTTTATTTTACCACCTTTTACGACAAATTGCAACCCTTTTTTTGAAAAATTAATTGCTTTTATGCAATAATATTCTTTTGTTACATTAAAAACGTTTTTTCATTAAAAATGCATACCGCCCCGAGCTTGAATAAGCTCGGGGCGGTATCCGTTGTCTACTTTATACTTGTTTAATAAAAGGTAGCAAGCGCCTCGTCGGGCTCTTCGCAAACAATTACCTTTTCCGCAATCAAGACGGGACCTTTGCCTTTATACACGCGGTGCTTTTGAAATTGCATTTTACCCGTAACGGAAATCCAATCACGCGATTGCAAATCCCTTTCCTCAGGCAGTACGCACGCAAAACCGCAATATTCTATGTCGTCCGCACAACAGGTCATGATATGCCGACCAACCACGATATCCAATGCGCCAAGGCGGTTATCCCGCGCAACAAGCGCTTTAAATTTGACCGTTTTACCGATATACGCCTCGACGTTTTCCATTAAATCACGATAGAAAAACGCATAATCTCTGTCCTCGATTTCCACTACGGGCGCGTTGATATCAAAAGGCAACGGGTCTTCGATGTCATCGAAGTCAGCTTTTCCGTCCGCACTTTCGTAAACGATATCCGTGCGGCGGGAAATGCCGCGAACGACTTTATGGAACTCCATTTTATCCATTTTTTCGTCAAAACGGTTGAATACGACGAGTTGCGCGTTTTCGATTTTATCGTAAACGAGTTGGCGCATATTCGCGTTGTAATTCAAAAAGGTATTGGAATCGAAGAAGGTCATGATTTGGTTGATCATCCAACCCTCGGGCATCGCATTGAAAAAATCTTCCAAAGCCCACATCCCGTTGTATTCCACAACGACGCGGTCTGCGCCCTTTTCCATTTGGAGCTGGGTGAGATAGCTTTCCGTGAGTTTTGCTTTATCGTCAATCAGCACGTAATCAACGTTTTCCGCGCCTGCGAATTTAATCGTTTCGTAGTCGATTTCCCCCTCTTCCATGACAAGAAGCAAGGTTTTTTCACCCGTCGAAAAGCGGGGGTCTTCCATCGTACCTTGGATAAAGGTAGTTTTGCCCGATTCAAGAAAGCCCAAAAACAGATATACGGGCGTTTCGGTGGGGAGTTTGTTCTTCATAATTTTTTCCTGCCTTTATACTTGAAATAAAGTCTTTAATTCGTCTTCGTGGAGCTTACAACCGATGACGCACAATCTGCCCGTTACCGCCGCGCTGCCCTCGCGCACGTCGGGTTCTTCGGGAACGTAATCAAAGTGCAACCACGCCGTGCCCTCGGCATTGTCGACAATCCCTTTCGCGCGCAAAATCACGCCGTATTTTTCCTCGTTTTGAAGCGCAAAAAGGATATGCGAAAGCTCGTCCTTCGTGTATTTACGGGTAGTTTCTACGCCCCAACTCGTGAACACTTCCTCCGCATGGTGGTGATGACGTTCGTGGTGCTCATGCTCGTGGTGATGACAGCCGCAATCTGGGTCGTCGCACTCGTGTTCGTGGTGGTGATGACCGTGTTCGTGGGTACCGTGTACGTGTTCACCGTGTTCATGGCAGTGCTCATGCTCATGGTGATGACAGCCGCAATCAGAGTCGTCGCACTCGTGTTCATGGTGGTGATGATCGTGTTCGTGGGCACCATGTACGTGTTCACCGTGTTCATGGCAGTGCTCATGCTCATGGTGATGACAGCCGCAATCAGAGTCGTCGCACTCGTGTTCATGGTGGTGATGGTCGTGATGATGGACGACCTCTGCCGTCAAGCGGTCAAGCTCGGCTTGCAGACAGTCCGTTTTTTCCATTGCGGACAAAATCGCCTTTCCGTCTAAACTATCCCAATCCGCCGTAACGATGGTTGCCGTGGCGTTCTTTTCTTTGAGCAAAGCAACCGCCGTCGCAAGTTTTTCTTCCGTCGCTTTGCCCGTATGGGAAAGTATGATACAGCTTGCGTTTTCGACTTGGTCGTTAAAAAATTCGCCGAAATTTTTCATGTACATTTTGCACTTGCAAGCGTCCACGACGGTACAGAATGCGTTGAGCTTTCCGTCCTTTAAATTAGCGTTTGCCACCGCTTTTATAACGTCGGAAAGTTTGCCCACGCCCGACGGCTCAATAACGATTCTATCGGGGTGGTATTGCGCCGCGACCTGTTGCAACGCCTTGGAGAAATCCCCCACGAGCGAGCAACAAATACAGCCCGAGTTCATTTCGGTTACGTTGACGCCTGCATCCTGCAAAAAGCCGCCGTCGATACCGATTTCGCCGAACTCGTTTTCGATAAGCACGACTTTTTCGCCTTTATATGCTTCCTGAATGAGCTTTTTGATGAGCGTCGTTTTGCCTGCGCCTAAAAAGCCCGAAAAAATATCTATTTTCGTCATAATTTACCTCTTTGAGATTATCCGTTCGTTGGCTTGTTTGGGTTTTAATAACGCAGAAAATGCGAAGTATATTCGTTATTTAAAATGCCCAAGTGCCGTTTTCAAAGATTTGCACGCGCTTACCGTCCTTCGTAACGCCGACGATGGACATATCCGCCGAACCGATCATAAAGTCGACATGGATCATACTGTCGTTGACGCCGCGTTCTTTGATTTGCTCTTCCGTCAGCTTTTCAAATCCTTTCAAGCATTCGTTGTAGCCGCGACCAAGCGCAAAGTGGCAGCTTGCGTTTTCGTCAAACAAAGTGTTGTAATATAAAATACCCGACGCGCTGATAGGCGAACCGTGAGGGATAAGCGCGCATTCGCCAAGCATACCTGCACCCTCGTCCATCGAAACCATCTTTTTAAGAAGCTCTTCCCCCTTTTCCGCTTTCACTTCTACGACCTTACCGTTTTCAAAGCGCAAAGAGAAGTTTTCAATAAGCTGACCCATATAGGAAAGAGGCTTAGTGGAATAAACGATACCTTCCGCCGCGCCCGCTTTAGGGGCAGTAAATACTTCTTCCGTGGGAATGTTGGGGTTGAATACCCTGCCCTTTAACGTTTTTTCGTTGCCGCCCGCAAACACGCCGTCATCCAAAAGCTCTACTTTGAAGTCGGTGCCGTTTGCACTCTTATATTCCAAAAATTTCAAACCGAGGTCGTTGAGATAATCGCAACGGGCGCGAAGGTCGGCGTTGTGCTCTTTCCAAGCCTTGACAGGGTTTTTACCGTCTGCACGGGACGCGGCAAGAATCGCTTTCCACATTGCTTCCACCGCTTTACTTTCGGAAAGTTCGGGAAATACCTTTTTCGCCCAAGCCTTACCGGGCACAGCGGCAATACACCATTGATGGTTATTCTCCAAAGCCTGACGGTAGGGCTTAACTTGCGGATAAATCGCCTGACGGACTTTGCTCATCTTTTCGGGGTCGAGCCCTTTCATGCCGTCGGGGTCTTCCGATTCTATCCAAAGGCGGCAAGCGTACTTTTCCGCTTTATATTCCCACTTCGCCTTCGCCCAAGGCTTCAATTCGGAAAGGGATTCAAGGGTGCGGTATTGCGAAGAAAGTTTGCCCGTGGGCTGATGACTCCAATCCACGAATACTTCGCTTGCGCCCGCTTTGTAGCATTCCTCTACGACCATCGTAACGAATTCGGGCTGGTCGAGCGCCGCTTCGATAAATACCGTTTGACCTTTTTTAACGTTAACGCCTACTCTTGCAAGCAATCTTGCATATTTTTGTAATTGCGATTTTCTCATAAGTTTACTCCTCTATTTGTTTATTTAAAATTTCAATTGCATAGGAAACTGCGCGTTTTACGCCGCCTTTTTCAAAGGGAACGGCAAGATTCGCCGCGCGCAGAGTGTCTAAATACCCCAACGAACCGCCAAGTTTGCAAATGGTCATATAGTCCTGCCAGCAAGCCGTTTTGTCCTCGGCAAGTTTTTTCTTAAATTCCATCGCGCCCATACTCGTAAGCGTGTAGTTGATGTAGTAGAACGGATAGTGATAAATGTGCAATTTATGGTACCACCAACCGCCGAGCGAGAAAAATTCGCTTTCCTCGCCGTAATCGCGCCAAGGCATATACTTCTTTTCCAACTCGTGCCAAACGTTCGTGCGTTCGGCAGGGGTCAAGTTGGGATTTTCGTAAACGATATGCTGATATTCGTCCACCGCCACGCCGAAGGGCACGAAGGTGATTGCCTCTTGCAGATGTTGGAAACGGTACTGCTCCGCTTTTTCACCGAAGAAAAGCTCGGCATACGGATAGGCGAATTGCTCCATGGACATGGAATGGATTTCCGCAATATCCGTAGGTTCGCTCCAAAGCGCTTGCAGGGGCTGCGTGCGCATCGCCATATAGCCCGCAAACGCGTGCCCCATTTCATGCGTCAAAACGTCCACGTCGCCCGTCGTTCCGTTGAAGCAGGAATATACGAACGGCGCCTTATAATCCGCCAACGACGTCATATAGCCCGTTGCGGCTTTGTTGGGCTTATTGTCAAGATCCATAAGCTGATGCTCTATCATAAAATCGATAAATTCGCCCGTTTCCTTGCTCATATCGTGGTACATTTTGCGCGCCTGCTCTACAAGATACGCGCTGTCGCCGATGGGAACGGCGTTTCCGTCGGGAAAAATAAGCGCTTCGTCGTAAAAGCGGATTTTATCCACGCCGATACGCTTGGCTTGCGCCTTATATAATTTTTCACAGAACGGCACGATCTCCTCCAAGACCTGCTGACGGAAAGAAGCGACTTCTTTTGCGCCGTAATCCAATCTGCCTTGTTGCATATATCCAAGCGGCGTAAAGTTTTCAAAGCCCATATTCACGCCCATGTGGTGGCGGATTTTCACCAATCTATCGAAGATTTCCCCCAATTCCTTGTCGTTCTTTTGGAAAAATTCCTCGTATGATTTTGCCGCCGCCTTGCGAATTTCACGGTTGGGGTCGGAAAAATATTTTTCAATACCGACGATATTGCGCACTTCGCCGTCAAACTCGATTTTGCAGGATGCAATCAGTTTTTGATAGCGGTTGATAAGCTCGCTTTCCTCTTGCATGAGCGCAACGTTCTTTTCGGAAAAGCTGTCGACGGAGAGTTGCACGTTCTTCAAAAACTGCGCGCCGTATTCCTCGTCGATTTCCGCACGGAAAGGCGAATTTAAAAGGGCGAGGTTGAACGCCTGCAAATAGGGCAGAACCTCAGGAAAAGCTTGGTTAAAATATTCGTCCTCCGCCTCGTAAAACTTATCGCTTGTATCTACGGTATGGCGGATAGACATAACCGTTGCCATCGTATCAAAATAGGAAGAAAATTCTTCCTGCGCCAAAATGCACCGTTTTAATTCCGCATACGACTTCGCTTGGGATACACGCGCGGTAAGCTCTTGGCAAACCGTGCGGATTTTGTCAAAATCGGGGCGGACGTATTCGATGTCCGAAAAGACTGTAAATTTCTTGTTTTCCATATTCAACTCGTACCTGCCTATGTCATTTAACCGATAAGGTCATAATTTACCGTTTTGTAAAAAAGTTTGCGCACCGCATTGTCCTCTTTGGTTTGTGCGAGTATCCACATCAATTTCGTAATGATACTTTCGTACGTCATCGAGTAGCTTTCCAACAAATCGAAGCGGTTTTTCCAACCTCTGCCTACTTGATAAACGTCCATGTCGCTCCCCTCTTGCTGTACCTGCGTGGTAACGACGAGAGTTTTGCCTTTCTTCTCCCAGTTTTGGATTATTTCGTAAAAGCCGTAATATTCCCCTTCGGGAATACCGCCCGTGCCGTAACCCGAAAGCACGACGGCGTCGTGGCAACGGAAATATGCGTCCAAAATTTCGCCGCGCACGCCGGGAGTGAGGGTAAGCAAGCCCACCTTTTCGTTAATCTCCAAGAAAAATTCGGGCTTGTCCTGCTTGGGCGTGGTGATATACTGCACGAGCTTTCCGTCGCGAATAACGGCAAGATTGGGAAAATCCACGCTTGCAAAAGCATTGTAGCTTTTGGTGCGAATTTTTCTTGCCTTCGTGCCTGCAATTACGTTGCCTTGGAATACGATAACGACGTCGGACGCCGCGTCGGACGTTGCGTAAAGGAAGCTGTCGCGCAGGTTGATACGCGCGTCCGTATCCTCCTTATCTATCGGCTTTTGCGAGCCCGTAAACACGATAGGCTTGGGGGAATGCTGTACCATGTACGAGATCATTGCCGCCGTATAAGACATTGTATCCGTACCGTGGCAGACGACAAACCCGTCGTAAGCGTCATAATTTTCCGCAATTGCCGTTGCAAGCTTCACCCAATGCGCGGGGGTGATATTCGTGCTGTCTATGTTGTAAATCTGTATCGCGCTTGGCTGACAAAATTCACGGATTTCGGGCACGAATTTGAGCAAGTTTTCCGCCGCGAGTTCGGGCACTAAGCCATGTGTACCTAACTGCGAAGCGATTGTGCCGCCCGTGGCAATGAGTAGAATTTTTTTCATATCTTCACCTCTTAAAGGTTGACTTTTCTGCGCAAGTAATCCCCAGCTTTTAAGTCGTAAGGGCATTTGATTTTATAAATTTCCTGCACGAGCTTCGCGTCGTCCGTGCGCTCGTTTTGCGAGGTGAAAATTTCGTCCGCGACAAAGGTCTTGGTAAAATTGCCGTCGGGGGAAAGCACCTCTAAAATATCCCCTTGCTTAAAGCGGTTGCGCATTTCGGCAAGGACAAACCCCTTTTCCGTGCCGCGTACGTCGGCAATATAGACGTAATCCCCCTTCGATTGGCTGTCGTCGTAGTTGACCGTCTGCCCGTTTGCGCCCGACGCATACGCCTGCGTATATTCTCTGTGCGCGACGTTGCTCAGCTCCGTTTGAGAGATTTGTATATCCTCGCCGTCCATCATTCTGCGATAGGCGTTGATGACGGTAGCAAGGTAATAACCGCTCTTCATCCTGCCCTCAATTTTAAATGAACGCACACCTGCCCCCTCCATTTCTTGTAAACGAGTGAGCATATTGAGGTCTTTGCTGTTAAAAATATACGTACCTTTTTCGTCTTGCTCGATAGGGAGCCACTCCGAAACGCCGTTCGTGGCATTGAGCGCGCGCACCTCGTACCGCCAACGGCAGGACTGCACGCATGCGCCGCGATTGGAAGAACGTCCGTCTAAATAATCGGACAAAAGGCATCTGCCGCTATAGGATATACACATCGCGCCGTGCACGAACGCCTCCAACTCCGTTTCGGGAGTAAACTCGTGAATTTCCGCAATTTCATTTATAGAGAGCTCGCGGGCGAGAATCACGCGAGAAACGCCTTGCTCCGCCCAGAATTTTACCGCGTATTTGTTGGTGGTGTTCGCTTGCGTCGAAAGGTGAATTTGTAACTTGGGCGCGACCTTTTTTGCCAGATACACTACGCCGGGATCGCTGATGATTGCCGCGTCAACGCCCAACCCTTCAAGCATTTTGAAATAGTCTTCAAGTAACGCAAAATCGGCGTTACGCGCAAAAACGTTCGCCGTTACGTACAACTTTTTGCCCAATCCGTGCGTTAAATTCACCGCGGATTGTAATTCGTCCGCCGTAAAATTATCGGCAAAGGTACGCAAGGAAAACTGTTTCCCACCTACGTATGCCGCGTCCGCGCCGAAACGGAGCGCCGTTTTTAATTTTGCAAAGCTGCCGGCAGGGGCTAAAAGTTCCGCTTTCATTTACCTTTCCTCTTTCGTGTTGCCGTGATAGATAGACAGCGCAACGCCGTCGCCGATGTTGATAACGGAGGTGGAAAAATCCTTATCCTCCGTAATCGTGTGCAGGTAGGAACGAATTTTGTCGACAATCGATTGCCGCTTTTGAGGGGTAGGTTCTTCGCCGCTGACCCAACCGTAAAGCAATACGTCGTCGGCAAACAAGGTCGCGCCCTTTTTCATAAGCCTCTTTAAGTCGAATAAATACTTCTCGTACTGTGCCTTAGGCCCGTCCAAAAATACGAAATCATATTCTCCGTCCATCATTGCCAAAATCTCACCTGCATCACCCAGGTACGCGTTCACGCGCTCGGAAATGCCAAAATCAGCAAAATTTTGCTTTGCCTCGAGGTAGCGTTCTTCTTCAAGCTCCATCGTCGTAAGCCTTGCGTTTGGACAGACGGAAAGCATCGCCGTACCCGAAAGCCCCACCGCCGTACCAACCTCTAAAATACGCTTGGGTTGAATAGCTTGAAGAAGGACCAGAAGGAAATTTAACGTTTCGTCGTCCGCGACGGGAATCCCGCGCTTCAAAGCGTCCTCGCGACGGACTTGAATCCGTTCGTCAATATGCAATTTTACAAGCGATGCAGTATACTTCATGTCTTCCTTTTAAACGTCGATTACCGAAACTACGATAAGCGGCGCTTGCTTCGTCTTTTTGTAAAAATAATTTTTTAACGCCTTGCGAATGGCGAGGGACAAATCCCCCTTGTCGTAAATATAGCCGAAGCCGTCCACTGCACGGCGCACAACGGCAAGCATATCTTCCTGCGTTTCTTTTTCCGCAAACACACATCCGTGCGCTTCGATGACGGGTTCGCTGACGGGATAATTGCCCGAAACGGCGAGCGCGACGGTGAATACGCCGTCCGCGGACATTTTCAATCTGTCCTTCATAACTTCGCTCGTACCGTAGTCCTCTATCCCTTCGCCGTCGATTAAACGCGTACCTGCCTGCACGTTTTCGCCTAATTTCATGGAATTTTCGGTAAGTTCAACACAGTTACCGATTTCCGTAATTAGGATATTCCGTTCGGGCATACCCACCGATTCAGCGAGCTGTGCATGACGTTTTAAATGGCGATATTCGCCGTGAATAGGAATAAAAAATTTAGGTTTTAAAAGGGAGTGTAAAATTTTATGCTCTTCTTGGCAGGCATGTCCGGAAACGTGAATTTTTTCCAAGCTTTCGTACACCACGCGCGCGCCCTTTTTATAGAGGTTGTTGATAACGCGGTAAATCATCTTTTCGTTGCCCGGAATCGGGTTTGCGGAGATGATGATCGTATCGTTTTCGCCAATCGTAACCTTATTAAAGTCCCCCGACGCCATACGCGTCAACGCGGACATGGGTTCGCCTTGTGAGCCCGTAGACACGATAAGAAGTTCTCCGTCGAAGAGATTTTTCGTCCTTTCAATATCGATCAAAACCCCTTCGGGGATTTTTAATTCGCCAATTTTCACCGCTGCGTCCACAACTTTGAACATACTTCTGCCCGACAGCGCGACCTTTCTTCTGTACTTAACGGCAAGGTCGATAATTTGCTGTAAACGGTGCACGTTGGAAGCAAACGTAGCGATAATCAGTCTGCGGTGCATATTTTCCGAGAATAGATGATCGAGCGTAGTGCCGACAACCGTTTCGCTCATCGTATAGCCCGCGCGTTCGATATTCGTCGATTCGCCCATATACAACAAAACGCCTGCGTTGCCAAGCTCTGCAATCCGTTTAAAGTCAATGGGTTCGCCCGCGACGGGAGTCAAGTCTATTTTAAAGTCGCCGCTGTGATAAATCAAGCCGCACGGTGTGGAAATTGCGAGCGCGCACGCGCCCGAAATAGAGTGGTTTACGTTGATAAATTCCACCTCAAATGCGCCGAGTTTGACCTTATCGCCGGGGGCAACTACCCTTTGCAACGTACCTAAGATATGGCGTTCTTGCAGCTTATTGTCCGTGAGCATCAACGTCAATTTCGTGCCGTAAATGGGCGTGTTTGCATTTAATTCCTTCATTAAGAACGGCACGCCGCCGATATGGTCTTCGTGTCCGTGCGTAAGCAACACGCCGCGGATTTTATCTCTATTTTGCGCCAAATACGTGATATCGGGCACGACGGAATCGATGCCCGGCATATCCTCTCCGTTGGGGAAGGTAAGCCCTGCGTCCACGATGATAATATCGTTGCCGTACTCAATCGCCGTCATATTTTTACCGATTTCGCCCACGCCGCCAAGGAAAATGATTTTTACGGCTTTCTGTTTTTTTCCACCCGCCGATTTGCGTTTTTCCTTTTTGGGCGGAACGGAAAGAACCTCTACGGCATCAAAAACCGCCGAATTTTCCGTTTGTGGAATTAAAATCGGCTCAAAATTTTTATTAGACGCCTTAGGCGTCGCAATGCGTTTGCCCCTCGGTTGTTTTTCCGTTGCCGAAACGACCTTTTCCTGCGGCTTTCTTGGCGTTTTTACACGAGGCACGGAGTTCTTTTCCGTCGACGCGCTCGGATTTTCGCCACGCTTTTTAGTGGACGCAGTACGTTTTTGGGGGACGGGAACGGATGTTTTTTCGACTTTTGCCCCGTCAAACGAAGTCCCCATAGGATTTTTCACTTTTGTAGAAACACGCTTTTTGGGGGTGGGATTTGCCACGCCTAACGGCTTATCCTTTTTCTGCTCTTTCACTTGCTTTATAATATCTCCTGTATAGTGCTTTGACAAAACAGAGAGCCGAAAATTATGGAATTATCAGCTCTCTGTCGTTATTCATATTAAACTTTTATCTTTTGTTAGAAATTTAAGTCTACCTTCTTTTCTTTGGTTGCCTTGATGAAGCCGTCTTCGTAGAGCTTCTTCGTCGTTTCGTATGCGTATTCTGCTACGTAATCTACTTCGACAAAGTTTTCTTCCTTTTCAGCCGCAAGTTTTTCAGCCAAAGCTACTGCAAGACGAACTGCTTTCTTTGCCGCAGCGTCGCTCTTAACCTTTACCATGAAAGGCGTGCTTTCGTAAGCCTTTTGACCGCCGACGTTCTTCTGATGATATACGGTGGTTTTGAATTCGGGATCTTCGGGATCGAGCGCAAGATAGAGGCAAAGAGTTTTACCGCAAATATTGATTTTTGCAACCGTATCGCGACCAAAGTTAAATCTGTCGCCATGCCAACTTACGTTGGAATTAATTCTCTTGTAAGAGGTAAGTTCGTTTTTGATTTGGCTATAATAGGATTTTACGTCGTCTTCGCTCTGTTTAAGTTTTGCCGTGAAGCTCTTCTTCAAACGAATAACCAGACCAGTTTCTGCATCTACAAGGTTATTTTCGTCAAGGTCGGGAAGGATAAGGATAGGGTCTTGCGCGACTGCCATTTCTTCCTTAACCTCTACGGGAGCGGGTTCTTCCGCAACGGGTTCAGCCGCAGGAACTTCTTCCACTACTTCTTCAACAGGTTCTTCAACAGGCTCGCAAACGCAAGGTTCTTCTGCGGGAGCTTCCTCTGCGGGAGCGCAGGTGCATTGGCTACGGAGTTCGTTCGCAACGCCCTTCGCAATTGCGTCGATACCTTCTTCGTCGAGAACGAGATCGTAAGAAGTTTCTTCTTCGATGCCGAGCTTTTGCGCTACCTTTTCCGCGATTGCGTCGATACCTGCTTCGTCGATGACTACGTCGTAAGAATGTTCTTTCGCCGCCATTCTTTCAGCAACCATATCCGCAAGACGTTCGTAATCGAAGGCTTCGGTATGTACGGGCGTATTGGCAACCAAGCTTTCATAAGCCGCTTGAAGTTGCTGATAGTTATATTTCAACTCGGTGAGTTCTGCAATTGCCGCCTTGATTTCGTCCAACGCCGCGAGCTTATCGTCGTTGGTTGCAATTTTGGAAACGACTTGTTCTTCCATTACGTTTTCAACACCGACGTAAAGGCTTTGAATCTGTTTTTGCGTATAGTGGAATTCACGCATGATTTCTTCGTTGTTTCCCGCCGTTTGAACAGCCTCGTTCAATGCATTCAATTGCGCAGAGGTATTCTTAAAGTCCTTTTCCACGCTCGCCTGCAATTTCTGCAAGTCGTTAGCAACCGATTGATACAAAGATTCAAATTGTTTTTTAAAAGCCATGTTTATCACCTCGTTTTTTATTCTCACCGTTGATAACTGCGCCCTTTCCCCAAAGGTAGGGGGCAGGTATCCGTTCATTTTCCCCACACCCTAGGCAGGTACGCCGCTATTACATCTATTATTATAGCACAACATTTCCCTTGGGTCAAGGGTTTGAGCAAAATTTTTCCATGAAAAAACCCGTTTTTTTCAGAAAAATTAAACTTTTTTCCTACGAAACGGGTTTCCGAGTTTTTATTTACCTTTTATCCCGCTTTTTTTGGTAAAAAACGGGAAAATGCATACCTGCCCCTCTTATTTTTCCTTTTTCTTGTCGTTTTTACGCTCGATGAGCTTTACGATTTCTACAATAGGAATTACAAGGAACGCAATTGCGATTGCTACAAGGTAATGCCACCAATCCATATAAGCAAATTCGAATAATTCGGTGGATACGAAAGGCACGAGCACAACGATAAGCGTCAACACCGCAGAACCGATAGCCGCCCAGGTGAGCATCTTGTTCCCCTCGTTAAGTTGGAATAAGCTCTTTTTCTGCGAGCGCATATTGAAGCTGTGGAAAATTTCCGCAAACGACAAGGTCAAAAACGCCATGGTCATGCCGTAGCTGCTCGTTTCAAATTTCCAAGACCAACCGCCGAGCTCGAACGCGTGCCCTAAGAAATAGGACGCGAGGGTGAGCACCGCAACGAGCAAGCCTTGATAAATCACGTCGCCGCCCATACCGTCGGCAAACACGCCCGCTTTTGCGTTGCGGGGTTTGCGCTTCATAACGTCGGGTTCCGCTTTTTCCATACCGAGCGCAAGCGCGGGGAAACAGTCGGTAACAAGGTTGATCCAAAGCAAGTGCACGGGATTGAGCAAGGTTACGCCGCAAAGAGTCGCAACGAAAATGCCGATGACTTCACTCATATTGGAAGCGAGCAAGAATTGGATAGCCTTACGGATATTGTCGTAAATACGTCTACCCTCTTCCACCGCGCCGACGATGGTGGCGAAGTTGTCGTCTGTGAGTACCATGTCCGCAACGTTTTTGGTTACGTCCGTACCCGTGATACCCATACCGACGCCGATATCCGCCGATTTGATGGAAGGCGCGTCGTTTACGCCGTCGCCCGTCATCGCCGTTATATAGCCGGCGTTACGCCACGCATTGACGATGCGCGTCTTATGCTCGGGCTGAACACGCGCATAAACGCTGATGTTTTGGAACTGCTTAGTAAATTCTTCGTCGCTCATTTCGTCGAGCTGAGCGCCCGTAACCGCGCGAACGGTTTCGTCCAAAATGCCGAGTTCTTTTGCGATTGCAATTGCCGTATCGATGTGGTCGCCCGTGATCATAATAGGACGGATACCTGCACTACGGCATTCTACGATAGCGTCTTTAACCTCGGGACGGACGGGGTCGATCATACCGCAAAGACCGATAAAACAAAGGTCTTGTTCGAGATTTGCAGGCTCGGTATCTTCGGGGACAGCCGTCCAAACGCGTTCTGCGCACGCAAGCACACGGAGCGCTCTGTCTGCCATCGCCTTATTCGCTTCGAGAATTTGCGCCTTGTATTCCGCCGTCATAGGCACGGCTTTGCCGTCCTGCAAGTAATACGCGCACTTGTCGATAACGACGTCGGGCGCACCCTTGGTGTACTGAATAATACCAGCCGACGTTTCGTGCAAGGTACTCATCATCTTACGGTTGGAATCGAACGGAGCTTCGCCAACGCGAGGATTCCCTGCGCGGAGCGCAGGATTTTTCATTTCCAATTTATCTGCCCAAACGACGAGCGCCGTTTCGGTGGGTTCGCCCGTAACCGAGCCTTCTTCGTCGATTTTTGCGTCGGAGCAGAGCGCCATTGCTTTTGCGACGCGCCCTTCGTCCTCACCGAAATAATCGACTACCGTCATCTTGTTTTGAGTGAGCGTACCCGTCTTATCCGAGCAGATGATCTGCGCGCAACCGAGGGTTTCTACCGCAGTCAGTTTACGAATGATCGCGTTGCGCTTGGACATATTGGTAACGCCGATGGAAAGCACGACGGTAACGACCATCGCCAAGCCCTCGGGGATTGCCGCAACCGCCAAAGAAACGGCGATCATAAAGGATTCCAAACCAAAATCCAAATTGATTTCTTGGTTGACAGCGCCGCGGATAAGCTGAATACCGAATACTACGACGGAAATGCCAATGATAAGGAAGGTAAGGATTTTAGAGAGCTGCGCGAGCTTTCTTTGCAAAGGCGTTTTGCCTTCTTCCGCCTGGGTAAGCGCGCCTGCGATCTTACCCATTTCCGTGTTCATACCCGTTGCGGTAACAACGGCTACGCCACGCCCGTAAACGACTACGCTACCCATGTAAACCATGTTCTTTCTATCCCCCAAAGGCACGTCCTTGGCATTTTCGCCAAGCGTGAGCGCTTCGGTGATTTTTGTAACGGGTAAACTTTCGCCCGTGAGCGCCGCTTCTTCCACCTTCAAGCTCGCGCTTTCAAGGATACGCGCGTCGGCGGGAACCGCGTCGCCTGCTTCAAGCAAAACAACGTCGCCGACAACGAGGTCTTCGCTGGGAACGATTTGCGTTTTTCCGTCGCGGATAACCTTTGAATGCGCCGCAGACATCTTTTGCAGAGCTTCGATTGCCGCTTCCGCCTTACTTTCTTGCACGACGCCCAAGATTGCGTTGACAAGAACAACCGCCATAATGATGATGACGTCTACAAAGCCCATTACGCCCTCGTCCTCAAGGACGCCCATCACGCCGCTGATAACAGCCGCTACGATGAGGATAATGATCATCGGGTCGGCAAGCTGAGCTAAAAAGCGGACGATCCAAGGCTTCTTCTTTGCTTCGGCAAGTTTATTTTTGCCGTTTTGCGCCAAGCGCTCTTGCGCGGTTTGCGTGGAAAGACCGTTTTGTGCGGAGCTCTTTACTTCGCTTAAAACACTTTCCGTGCTTTCACAATAGTGTTTCATGTTTTCTCCTAATATATAATATTTTATTGCTGATTAAGGGGTATTTAATACCGAAATATAAAAAATACCGAGCGCGGCGTAATTACCGCGCTCGGACTTGATACAAGAGACCGACGTCATTTGCGCGCATACGCCACGAAAATGAGTCTTGCACTTTAAGGCAAACCAGACTGCAACAGCCGATATTGTTGATTTGCCACGCTTACGCGCACGCTACTCCCTCAATAGATTGTAGTATGATTATAGCATCATTGGAAATCTTTGTCAAGAATTTTTTGCGTATATCTTGTGAAAAAATTCCGCGGCGCAAAATTGCCCCGCGGAAAATATATTGTTTGAATCTATGCCTGCCCGTTGAAGAACGGCAAAACGGCGGAGATACGACGTATATACACCGTTTTACTCTTCGTCGTCGTAAGGCAAATCTACGTTATGATATACGTTCTGTACGTCGTCGTGTTCTTCCAATGCGTCGAGCATTTTTTCGAACGTAGCCGCTTTATCCTCGGGCAACGTGATTTTGTTTTGGGGAATCATGGCAACTTCCGCTTGTACGAAACGGATTTTGTCCTCTACTTCCTCATTTCTTCTGCCTTGGGGTGCAGCTGCAACCATTTCCTTGTTCTTTTCTTCCAAGAATTTACGAACGTCGGAGAACGCTTCGGGTGCGGTGAAAATTTCGTATACGTCGCCGCTTACGACTACGTCGTCCGCGCCTGCTTCCAAAGCAATTTCCGTAATCGTATCCTCGTCAAGCTCTACCGTTCTTTCCACCACGATATAACCCTTGTTATCGAAATTATAGGATACGCAGCCGTTTTGACCGAGCTGACCGCCGTGTTTACTCAAAATGGAACGAACGTCGCCTGCGGTACGGTTGATGTTGTCGGTGAGGGTTACGATGATAACCGCCGAGCCAGCCACGCCGTAGCCTTCGTAGGTGAGTTCCTTATAATCTGCGCCGCTCATTTCGCCCGACGCTTTTTTAATGCTACGCTGAATATTGTCGTTGGGCATATTTGCCGCTTTTGCTTTTGCGATGATATCTGCAAGTTTGCTGTTGGTGTCGGGGTTGGGATTGGTTTTTGCCGCTACTGCAATTTCTCTGCCGAGCTTGGTGAAAATTCTGCCTTTCGCCGCGTCTGCCTTACCCTTTTTTGCCTGTATATTGTGCCATTTGCTATGTCCTGACATAATTCTTACTCCTTAATTTTAATCGTTAAACTCGTCCTTAATCAATAAACTCGTCCTTTTGTAGAACGTACATAATAATTCCTGCGGAAATTGCCGCGTTTAAACTTTCTTGCGTGCTCCGCATAGGGATTTTTACAGTGTGCGTAGCGCGAGCGCGCACCTCGTCCGAAACGCCGTTTGCTTCATTCCCAATCACCAAGACAAAACGCTTGGGCGCAACGTAATGAAACACGTTTGCCCCACCCATGTCCGCGATGAGTACGGGAATATCGCCTAAAACAGACAAAATTTCCGAACGCTCTCCGCGGTAGATTTTGGTGAAAAATACACCGCTCATACTCGCACGGACGCACTTGGGAGAGAAAGGGTCTGCACATTCCTGCGTCAAATAAACTTCCTCATACCCTGCGGCGTTGGCGGTACGGAGTATCGTGCCGACGTTGCCGGGGTCAGCCACGCCGTCTAATAAAAGGCATTTCCCTTTCGGCGCGCAAAGCGCAGTATCGGGGATACGCACCCTACACAAAACGCCTTGCGGCGATTTTTCGTCGGAAAGGAAACGGAAAACGCCGTCGGAGACGTACACGGGCTCGGCTTGGCAATCGGGCAGTTCGCCGCGGTAGCTTTCCGCAACGAAAACACGCTCGATTTCCAGCTTGCTCTTTTGGCATTCGAGCGCCATTTTATAGCCTTCCACGAGAAAAAGACCGCATTCTTTACGCGCTTTTTTATCCTTTAAAGCCGCCGTTTCTTTGACGAGTGGGTTGTTTTTGGACGTTAAAATCATTGCTGTATAATAGTGAAAAAAGCCTTTTACTGCGAAAAGGCTTTTCTTATTCGATTAAAGCGCTGCTTTCGCTTTTTCAACGAGCGCCGTGAATGCCGCCGCGTCGTTTACCGCAAGGTCAGCAAGTACCTTTCTGTTGAGGTTGATACCTGCAACTTTAAGGCCGTGCATAAGTTTGCTGTAGGAAAGTCCGTTGATTCTTGCCGCCGCGTTGATTCTTGCGATCCAAAGACGACGGAAATCTCTCTTTCTTCTTCTTCTGCCGATGAACGCATAGTTCAAGGACTTCATAACCGCTTCGCGCGCGATTCTGTAGGAACGGCTCTTGCTGCCGTAGTAACCTTTGGAAAGTTTAAAAATCTTTCTACGCTTCTTAACCGCGTTAACTGCTCTCTTAATACGCATACTCTTTTACTCCTCCGTCTTATTTCTTGTAAGGCATCATGCTCTTAACCGTTGCTTCCTTGGTGGAGTCAACAAGTGCGCATTGACGCAAGTTTCTCTTTCTCTTTCTGTTCTTGGTTTCTGCTTTGTGGTTCTTGCCGCCGTGTGCGCGGTTTACCTTACCGGTACCGGTGAGCCAGAAACGCTTTTTCGTGCTGCTATGTGTTTTCTGTTTAGGCATATTTTTATCCTCCGAATTTTTTTACATGTTTATTTGCCAGCCTTGCCTTGCGGCGCGGCGGTTTGCCTGCATTATTTTGCGGGAGAGAGAATCATCAAAATGTTTCTGCCTTCCGTCTTGGGTTCTTTGTCCATTACGGCTTTTCCGCCGAGCATATCAAAGAAACGACGCATTACGTCGATACCCATTGCCGCGTGCGCTTGCTGACGTCCGCGCATACGGATAGAAACCTTTACCTTGTTGCCGTCGGCAAGCATTTCCACAGTCTTTTTCGCCTTTACGTTCAAGTCGCCGATATCAATCGTCATCGAAAGGTAAATTTCTTTAAGCTCGACAACCTTTTGATTTTTACGGTTTTCCTTTTCACGCTTTGCTTGCTCGAACTTAAACTTTCCGTAGTTCATGATTTTGCATACGGGGGGCACTGCGTTGGGGGAGATCTTCACCAGATCCAACTCCGCCTCGTCTGCAAGGCGCTGTGCTTCCTGCGCGCTCATAATGCCGAGCTGTTCGCCCGTTTCGGAAATAACTCTGACTTCTTTATCACGAATTTCTTCGTTGATTTGATGCTGTTCTTTAATGGCCGTATACCTCACAACAAAAATTAAAGGGTCGCTATGCATAGCAACCCTTTTTTCGACGTAATATCTCCGCGTTTTGCGGTAGAGAAAATATCGAGCCGTATCAATCAAAACTATACGGCGAGAAGGTTCGCTTCTGCTTTAGCTTAATAATATTAACATAAAGCGTACCTTCTGTCAAGCGAATTTTCGTTCTTTTATAAAATTTGTCAAAACTTTTTTTACTTTTTCTTAAAATACCGTTTTGTCCGCGATGTCCTTGCAAACGGTTGCCACGAATTCGTCTACGGAAACGACGCTTTGATCCCCGTCGCGACGGCGGATAGCCACTTGTCCCGCTTCCATTTCCTTATCCCCCAAAACGAGCATATAAGGCACTTTTTCAAGCTGAGCTTCACGGATTTTGTAGCCGATTTTTTCGTTTCTGTCGTCGATTTCCACGCGTACGCCCGCCGCTTTTAACTGTGCGTAAATGCCGTTTGCGTAGTCCATTTGCTTATCGGTGATGGGCAAAATTTTTACCTGCAAGGGCGCGAGCCATACGGGGAATTTTCCTGCGAAGTGTTCGATGAGGATACCGATAAAACGTTCGATAGAGCCGAACGCTACGCGGTGTACCATGATAGGCTGATGCTTTGCGCCGTCCTCGCCGACGTATTCCATTTCAAAGCGTTGCGGAAGCTGGAAGTCGAGCTGGATCGTACCGCATTGCCACGTTCTGCCGATAGAGTCTTCCAAATGGAAGTCGATTTTCGGGCCGTAGAATGCGCCGTCCCCTTCGTTTACGACGTAAGCCAAGCCCAAATCGTCAAGCGCGTTGCGCAAGGATTCGGTTGCTACGTTCCAATCCTCGTCGCTGCCCATGCTGTTTTCGGGGCGGGTGGAAAGCTCTACGTGATATTTAAAGCCGAACAAGGTGTATACTTCGTTGATAAGACGAACGACGCCCTTGATTTCGTCCTTGATCTGCTCGCGCGTCATAAAGATATGCGCGTCGTCCTGCGTGAAGCAACGCACGCGGAACAAGCCGTGGAGCTGACCGGATTTTTCGTGGCGGTGTACAAGACCGAGCTCGCCCATGCGGATAGGTAAATCCTTATAGCTATGCGGTTCGTTTTTATATACGAGGATACTGCCGGGGCAGTTCATGGGTTTGATTGCAAAATCCTCTTCGTCCACCTTGGTGGTGTACATATTGTCGCGGTAATGGAACCAATGCCCCGACGTTTCCCAAAGGGAACGGTTGAGCATAATGGGGGTTTGGATTTCTACGTAGCCCTCTCTGGTATGGATTTGACGCCAATAATCTACGAGGGTGTTTTTGAGCACCATACCGTTAGGCAGGAAGAAGGGCAAGCCCTTGCCTTCGTTCATGATCGCAAACAGTTTTAATTCCTTGCCGAGCTTTGTATGGTCGCGCTTTTTCGCCTCTTCAAGCATGGTGAAATACGCTTCCATTTCGTCTTTCTTTGCAAATGCCGTGCCGTAGATACGGGTGAGCATTTTGTTATGCTCGTCCCCGCGCCAATACGCGCCCGCAATACTCGTAAGTTTAAACGCCTTGATTTTGCCCGTCGAGGGAAGGTGAGGACCGCGGCAAAGGTCGGTGAAGTTGCCCTGCTTATAGAAAGAAATGGTTTCGCCGTCGGGCAGGTCGTTGATGAGCTCCACCTTATAATTTTCGCTGAAACCGTCCATCAAAGCCACCGCTTCTTCCTTGGGGAGGGTGAAGCGTTCGATGGGCAGATTGCTCTTAATGATTTTCTGCATTTCCTGCTCGATTTTCGCAAGGTCGCTCTGCGCGATGGGAGTTACGAAATCGACGTCGTAATAAAAGCCGTTTTCGATAACGGGGCCAATGGAAAGTTTACAGGTAGGATATACCGTTTTAAGCGCCTGCGCCAAAACGTGCGCGCAAGTGTGGCGGTAAACCTGCAACCCCTCTTTGTCCTTCAAGGTTACGATTTCAAGATTGTCCCCGTCCTTTAATACGTGGGACAAATCGACAAGCTCGCCGTTTACTTTTGCACAAACTGCATTTCTTGCCAAGCCCTCGGAAATGGCAAGCGCCGCCTGCATAGCGGTTGCGTTTTCTTCAAGCTGCATACTATCGCCGCTCTTTAAAATAACGTTCATATTTATTCCTCCGTTGTTGATAACTATAATATTTGCTGTGTATTTAGCCGATAGAGCCGCAAAAAAGAAAAAATCCCTAAACTCTATCGAAAAGAGTTTAAGGACGCAATGTTGCTTGCGCGGTTCCACCTTAATTGCCGTAACGTACGACCACTTTTATTCATATGGATAACGAATGTAAAGCGGTTTCGCCCCTCGCCCGCGATTGCCCGTCTTTCAGCCTTGGAACGGACTCTCTGTAAAACGCAAAAACGACGCTACTTGTCTTTACGCTTTTTATTGTAATGCATTTGACCCGTTCTTGTCAACCTTTTTGCATAAGAATTTTAGCAAAAAACGGCTTTTTCTTTGTAATATTTTTGCAGGAATGCGCGAATTTCCTCCTCTGCCTCGCCAAAGCAATACACCCGCTCCGCGCCGCCGAGTACGATTTCGCCTATCGTCGACTCCACGCCCGTCAAAATGCTTTTGCGAATGGGACGGTATTCCTCGTCGTATACTTTTCCGTTCTTTAAAAAGAGTTTCCCCTCGCCGTCCTCGGCAAGAAAACTCAAAAAATCGTCCATGCCCACCTCGCTCATATTGACGGGCACGTAATCGGCGATCCCTTCCCAACGCTTGACAAGCTCGCGCAGGCGAAAATGGAAAACGCCGTCAAGACAGTAGCTTACAGCGCCGCGTATCCGCCGTACGACGTACGCCTTATCCTCCTGATAATCCGCCGCCACGATAGCAGTGATAAGCAGCCTTTTTTGCATTTCGTTTAACAAAGGCAAGGCGAGACGTTTTTCAAAAAAATCGTATTTATAGCCGATACAAATGACGTCCGCTATATGCCCCTCTGCAAACTTGCGCACGTAAGGCGTGTATTCCTTTTCCGTTTTGAAGGCAATCTCCGTGCTGTTTCCGTGCCGAGCCATATCGCAGGTCGCCGGCAGAAAGGAAAATCTTTCCCGCACTTTTGCATAGAGGTAAGACATATACAGCCCGTCAAAGCCGTTTTGCGTTATCGTTATTTCTTCCACACCACTATTGTATGCGACAAAACGAAAATTATTTATTGCGAAGAAGATTTCCTCTGCTCTCTTAGGCTTATATTTGCTTGACTTAGCGTAAAAAATAAGCTATAATGGAAAAATAATAATTACTTTGTAATTACCGCCCCTAAAAACGGCGGTTTGGAGGAATTGAAATATGGATATGAAATCCGTAGAACAAAAATGGCAAGCAAAATGGGAAAAGAGTAAGCTTAACGTTTTCAACAAGAAAAACGCAGACAAAAAGCTGTACGTTTTGGAAATGTTCTCTTACCCCTCGGGCGCAAAATTGCACGTCGGGCATTGGTATAACTACGGCCCCACCGATTCCTATGCTCGTTTTAAGAAAATGCAAGGTTTTGAAGTCTTCCAACCTATGGGCTTCGACGCGTTTGGTTTGCCTGCGGAAAATTACGCCATAAAGACGGGTATTCACCCCAAAGATTCGACGGAAAAGAACATTGAAACGATGGAAGCGCAGCTCAAAGCAATGGGCGCTATGTTCGATTGGACGGCGGAAATCAAGACCTGCGAAGAAGATTATTATAAGTGGACGCAGTGGCTGTTCTTACAGCTTTATAACAAGGGTTTGGCATACCGCAAGGAAGCGCTTGTAAATTGGTGTCCCGATTGCGGCACGGTGCTTGCGAACGAACAAGTTATCGACGGCAAGTGCGAACGTTGCGATTCCGTTGTCATTCGTAAGGATATGACCCAATGGTTCTTGAAGATCACTGATTATGCCGAGGAGCTTTTGCAGGATTTGAAGGGCTTGGATTGGCCTGAAAAAACCAAGCTCATGCAGAAAAATTGGATTGGCAAATCCACGGGCTGTGAAATTCAATTCGAGTGCGAAACGGGCGATACCATCACCGTATTCACGACTCGCCCGGACACGGTGTTCGGCGTAAATTACGTGGTTATCGCGCCCGAACATCCCCTCGTTGAAAAGCTGAAAGCGGCACACCCCGAACGCGCAAACGACATAGACGCGTACGTGCAATATGCGGCGGAAGCGAACGACATCGACAGACTTTCTACCGCGCGTGAAAAGACGGGTACTTTCTCGGGCGCGTACGCGACCCACCCCTTGACGGGCAAAAAACTCCCTATCTATCTTGCGGATTACGTGTTGTACTCCTACGGTACGGGCGCGGTTATGGCGGTGGCAGCGCACGACGAACGCGATTACGCGTTTGCAAAGAAATACGGCTTGCCCGTAACGCAGGTTATCCAAAAAGTGGGCGGCGAAACCACCCTGCCTTTCTGTGAGGACGGCATTTTGGTGAACAGCGGCAGCTTTGACGGACTTTCCGGCGAGGAAGCGCGTAACGCGATTGCTATCCATTTAACGAAAATCGGCAAAGGCGGTAAAAAGGTCAATTACAGACTGCGTGATTGGTCGGTTTCCCGTCAAAGATATTGGGGCGCGCCTATCCCTATGATTCATTGCGAAAGTTGCGGCGTAGTGCCCGTTCCCGAAAAAGATTTGCCCGTCAAATTGCCTTACGACGTGGAATTCCGTCCCTCGGGCAGATCCCCCCTCGCTTCGCACGAAGGGTTTATGAATTGCACTTGTCCTAAATGCGGCGGCAACGCAACGCGCGACCCCGATACCTTGGACACTTTCGTTTGTTCAAGCTGGTATTATCTCCGTTATCCCGAAGCGCATAACCATAAACGCCCGTTCACGAGCGAGGTTGCCAATAAGATGGCGCCCGTAGACGTTTACGTCGGCGGTAGCGAACACGCTTGTATGCACCTCTTGTACGCTCGTTTCATCACGAAGGCGTTGCGCGATATGGGTTACATCGATTTCGGCGAACCTTTCAAACGTTTGGTACATCAAGGCATTATTCTCGGGCCTGACGGAAACCGTATGTCCAAATCGCACGGAAACGTCGTTTCGCCCGATACGTACATCGAAGAATACGGCTCGGATATGTTCCGCTTGTATTTAATGTTCGGATTTAGCTATACCGAAGGCGGGCCTTGGAATGACGACGGCATTAAATCGATTGCGAAATTTGCAGACCGCGTTGAACGTATCGTGCTGAAAGCAAAGGATATGACGGGCGGACACAGCGAGATGAACGCGGCGGAAAAAGCGCTTAACTACGCGAAGCATTACGCCATTAAAAACATCACGCGCGACGTGGAAGATTTTTCTTTCAATACCTCTGTCGCTCGTCTTATGGAATACGTAAACGCAATGCAGAAATACGATTCCGAAACGGACGAAAAGAACGTAGAATTCTTTAAAAACTGCGCGAAAGACCTCGTACGCATGATTGCCCCCTTTGCCCCCCACTTTGCAGAAGAACTTTGGGAAAACTTGGGCAATAAGCGCTCCGTATTCTTGGAAATCTATCCCCTCGTAGACGAGCAAGCGCTTGTGAAAGACGAGGTGGAATACGCCGTTCAGGTCAACAGCAAAATTAAAGCGAAGATGATGATTCCCAAAAGTTTGTCCGATGAGGAAATCCAAACGCTTGTAAGCCAGCACCCGGACGTTGCCGCGCTTATCGAAGGAAAAACGGTGAGAAAGTGCATCGTCGTAAAAGGCAGACTTGTAAACCTTATCGTTGGTTAATTCGTCGATATAATTTATATAATAACGGAAAAACCCTCGCCGTTTGGCGAGGGGCTCTTTTTGTATCTCTATTTAATTTTTTTGGACGGAACGCCTTTGGGGAGTTTTGCTTCTTCTATGAGTCGCGCAACCTGTTCTTCCGTAAAACGTAAATCCGCCTCACCATCGCGATAGTACGCGCCCGTTTTGGGGTTATTGCCTATATAGACGGGGCGTTCGCACCGTTTGGCTTTCCGTACGCAAATGACGACGATATCCTTTCCCTCTACGTTTTCAACGGTTACGTCCGTCTTTTTTAAAAGATTGGCGGACACAACGCGTTTGTCGTTCACAAGCTCCCAAAACTGCGCCACCAGTCTGCCGGGGTCGGGCAAATCGACGGGATAGAGAGTTTTATCCTTTTTATTCTCCGCTACGCCAAGCAAAATCACCCCGCCCGACGTGTTGGCGAATGCGGAGTACGTTTCCCAAATGCTATGCGGCAAACCGCCCGCGGCTTTCTTCGCCTCAATGCGCGCGTTTTCCTTATATTTATTTAATATAGATAATTGCATGTGCGCCCTCCTATCGTTTATCCGATATATAGATAAAAATTCTCCGCTTTTTACGGCGGAGAATTTTACTTTTAATTAATAGTTACCCGTATAACCGTCGTTCCATTTCGCATACAGGTGGATATCTTCCGTTGCGCTGTCGTAAGACCAAACGCCGCTTGTGAGTATCTTCGCCCCCTTTGCACTGCCAACACGCCAAGACATGAACGTGTAAGTATCGCTACCCACTTTTTCGTGCGTAGGTTCGGGCAACGTATAAGACTTGCCGAACGTAACCGTGTAGGTCGACGTATCTAAAGCGTTGCCGCCGTTAACGTGCAAATACACGGTAAATACTTTTGCGGCGTGAACTGCTTTGAGCTCGACGTTCGTTTCGTCTAACGTCCAAGTACCTGCGGTTGCAAAAGCGACGCCGTTTCTTTCCCAACGCTCCAATTTATAACCTACGTTCGCTTCTACCCATTGAGAGAGGTCGTAATGCGCGTTATATTCCACGGTAATCTCCGTTTGAAGAACCGAGCCGTTCGCGTCGGAGGTCAATTTCAACGTATACGTCTTAGGGGTTTCTTTTGCGTTGATCGTGATATCGCTCTGCACGTTGGTCAAATCAACACCTTCCGTATTCCACGAAACGACGTAGCCGATTTTGCCCGCGGGCGCAGGTACTTCACTCAAGTCTACGCTCTCACCCTCTTTCACTTCAACAGTATGTACGGGCTGATTAGATTGCAAGAAGGAAACGCTGTAAACGGGGCGGGTATCCGTCCATTTTGCCGTCAAATCAACCCCGCCGTCCTTCGTCCAAACGCCGTTTGCCGCAAGTTTGTTGCCGTCTGCGTCAAACCAACCGTCAAAACGCATATAAGACTTTTCGTGCGTAGGCGTTGCCAAGCTATATTCTGCGTTAAACGTTACTTCTTGCTTAACGTCGTCTAAGTTACCGCCGTTTGCGTCGTACGTAACCGTGTATTTATTCGGCGTAGCTTTTGCGTAAACGACTGCGCTTTCTTGCAGATTTGCAAACGTAGCCACCGTCGTGCACTCCGCGTCCGTATACCAATTTTCCGTATCTACCGTGTAGCCCGTTTTCCCGGACGGCGTAGGGATATTTTCTAACGCTTCGCCCTCGTAACCCGTTCTCGTGATGATAGAGCCGTCCGTGTCCGTAAAGGTGATAACCACCTGCTCTTTTTCCGCCCACTTTGCCGTGAGGGTTACGTTTTCCGCTACGTTCCATTTAGACGTATTGGTGTAGGTTACGCCGTTGTATTCCCAACCGAGGAAATCGTGCGTTTCCTTCGTCAAGGACATATCGAGCGCCGTGCAATCTACGCCGTAAGTCAATTCCACCGTTGCGCCGTCAAGCTCGAAGCCGTCTGCGTCATAAGTAACGACGTAAACGTTCGGCACGTAAACCGCGGTTACCGTCATATCCGATTGAATATTCGTATAATCGGTTATATCCCAATGCGGGGTATGCCCCGCCTGACCGATAAATTCGGGTACGTCAGCCGCCGCAACCGATTCACCTTTTTTCACGCTGATTTCTTTTACAGACGTGCCGTCCTCAAACGAAACCGTGAACGTCGGGCGATTATCTTTCCAGCTTGCCACCAAGGTTACGTCCTCGGCAATCGTCCACTTATCACCGCTGAGTACGGCGTTTCCGTTATACGTCCAGCCCTGGAAGATATAATCCTCTCTTTCGGGTACAGCCAAGGTATACGGACAATCGAAAGTAACTTCCTGCTCTTTGGTTGCCACGTCCCCCTCGCCGGCGTCGTAAGTTATGGTGTAAACGTTGGGAGTTTCTACTGCTTCTACCGTAATATTTTTGGTGATATTCGTCAAATCCACCGTTCCCCACTGTACGGTATAACCCGTTCTTTCCGCGGGGGTAGGAATATCCGTTAGCGATTCTCCCGCTTCCACCGTCCTTACAACGTCAGGCTGATTATACTGCTTAAACGTTACGGTATAGGTCGTCGTTTCCGACCCCGTATCTTGCGTATTGCCGTATCCGGAATCGTTATTTTTTACTCCGCACGCCGTAAACGTACTTGCACCGATAGCCAAAGTTAAGCAAAGAATTAGACTTAAAAATTTCTTCATCTTCCCATGATCCTTTATAATTTAGTGATTATATCATATCATAACTTTTGCTTTTCGTCAACCCCTATTTTAAAATTTTATTTTAAAAAAGCTATCTTTTTTATTTTTTCGGTATTTTACCACGCTATCCCAACGCAACGTCTAAAATTAACATAAGGATAAAACCGACAATCACTCCCCACGCCGCGTGCGTATAGTTTGAGGTATTCGTTTCACTATCCTCAGCAGAATTTGCGGACGGCAACAGCTCCTCCGCCACGACGAAAATCATAGCTCCAGCCGAAAAAGCAAGCAACCATGTCTGCAACGAACGCAAATATACCGCCAAAAAAACGCCAAGCACGGCAAACACCGCCTCGCACACACCGCTTGCGGCTCCGTACAAAAAAGCCTTTTTTTTGCTTTGAAAAACCGAACGCATGGGCAGCGCCACCGCCGCACCCTCGGGCAAATTCTGTATGCCGATACCAAACGCCAAACCGCACGCAGTAAGGAAGGCTTGTTCCGTTTTCACCGCCCATGCCGCGCCAAACGCAAACCCGACGGCAAGCCCCTCGGGGATATTATGCAGGGTAATCGCAAAAAACAGCTTAAACGGATTTTTGAGAACGGCATTATTTCCCGCCCTGCCTTGCACCGTGCTTGGAAGCAGCTTATCCGCACCCCATAAAAAAATCGCGCCGACAAAAATACCTATCGAAACGGGAATAAACGCATACCTGCCCCACCCGTTTTCCCCTTCTTGCAATGCAGGGATAATCAACGACCACACCGAAGCGGCAAGCATTATCCCTGAAGTAAAGCCTAAAAATATAGCGCTTTGCTTACGCGTAACCGTATTTTTTAAACAAAAAACCAACGCCGCTCCAAGCGCAGTTGAAATAAAAAGAAAGGCGATTCCGCCTACCGTCATCCACCAGTACATCTTTACCCTCGTATTTTCTTTTGAATTTAGGGGGAAATCCCCTATTATTCAATATATGAAAACGAATCAAAAAATGCAACGGAGCAACGGACTGTTAATCCGTTGCTCCGTTCCTAAAAATGCTTACTTGGATATTCCAAAGACTCCATTTTTTAACCCCGAAAGCACTACTTACGAGTAGAACTTTTAAAAATAAAAAGGATTCTCTACTTTGTTATCCCCATAAACTTTTGTTGCCATTCTGTACATCGCCCTCGCATGAATACGGTCATGCCAAATAAAACGACGCAAAACTTTGCGAAGCGTCCACAATTCACCGTAACTTCCCTCTATAACTGAATTTTTTAAAAAATCAGATTTCTTTTCAAGTCTTTCAAAACCTCGATTGCGACACTCAAAAATATCTCCAACGTTGTCCGCCTCGACGCCTATTTCCGCAAAATAATATGCATTAACGTTCTTCGTATGCTCGTACATTTCATTGGCAGAACGAGGAGTTTGTCCATAAAAAGTCTTGCGTGCAGGCGCAACGCTTATATTTTTATCAGGAATAGATTGATATAACGAGAGAAAATTTTTAGCGGACTTTAAAGCTAATGCTTTCAATGTTTTATATTCAACTATATTGAGAGGTTGTTTTTCACTCTCAAAAAGCACGTCAGAATCGGCATCTTTTATTGTAAGGTTAGACTTCTTCTCTTGCGCTATTATAATGTCAAAGCAATCAGGCACATTTTCATCCCGCCAATTTAGATAAGAACCAATTTCTTGGGGCATTTTTTCTATGGCGGTTTTTAAATTTTCACCGCGCGTATAAGCACCAACAAACTCAATCGTATACAATAAAGTATCTTCGCCGTTATGTTCCCAAACGCAATGTACCCTCATCTTTTTTCTCCCATACATTCTAAAGTTCTTTATTTATCATATCAAATTCAAAAGCATTTGTCAACCTTTTAAAAGATTTCGCACTTTTTCAAGTTCCCCGTCGGGGCAAGACAAACTTACCTCCGCTTTTCAAATGGAAGGATAAAAAAAGAAAGCCTTGTTATTCCCGTAGCAGCAGAAGAACGTTTCCTGACAAACGGTATATAAAAAGCAGAGCTTTGCAAGCAAAGCTCATAAAGCGAATAATTGCGGCAGGGCGCGCTTGTGTGGACTGCCGCAATTGTTTTTACTTTTTCATGGGCGCATTTTGCGACGTACTTTTTATATACCGTTTAAGCCACCCGCGCGGTGAGCGCAGTTCGCCGCCGCTTTTCGCGTAAGAAAAAACCGCGCATCGTAAGATGCACGGTCTTGCGTGAAAAGCGGCGATTACCTATCCTCCCGGCGGTTAACCGCAAGTACTTTCGGCGTAAAAGAGCTTAACTTCTGTGTTCGGAATGGGAACAGGTGGATCCTCTTTGCCATCATCAC
>JAFUJR010000030.1 GCA_017468085.1 Clostridia bacterium
ACCGAAAAAACGGCGGCTTTCGCGCTTATTTTAAACGCAAAACCGCCGTTAATTTTTATTAAATTTTTCATTTCAACGCGTATCTGGGGTAGGCATTTGTCTATTTCATAGCCAATGTACCATACGGGTATCTGCCGTTTCTCGCAGGCGAGAACTTTCGGCGTGACGTCGGCAATTACTTGCCGCGCGCAAACCACAGAACCAAGTCGACCCGTACGAGCCAAACAAAGCAAAATCCCTAAACCGGACTACGTTCGGTTTAGGGATTTATTGGCGAGCCTTAACCAACCTAAATTGAATTAAAAAACAATCAATTCAATGTCGATTGCCCGACCTTCGGGGATCGTATTGCACGAAAAAATCGGCGTCAGTTTTCCTTTATACTTTACCAATAATACATCGTCGATAAAATTGCGCCCAAACTCATCAACGACAACGCTTGCTGTGTCATCCCACGTGAATAACGATTGGTTTTGAGAATAGTGCAATAAGCCTT
This sequence comes from Clostridia bacterium, assembly GCA_017468085.1. Lineage (GTDB taxonomy): Bacteria > Bacillota > Clostridia > Christensenellales > Borkfalkiaceae > Scatosoma. The sequence goes on from JAFUJR010000030.1 coordinate 497, forward strand.
CCGCATAACGCATTGTACAGCAAAATGGAGCTTCATACATAGATATTTTTAATGTGTTTTGCTGTTCGGTGACACAGGTATTTGGACCTGCACCGCCGTTTTCCCGTTGACAAAATTGTAAGCCGTTGAACCATATTCGACGTGCAAGCGTTTTATATTTGGCTTCTTTTGTAAGATTATACAACTCTGTCGCTAAAATAAAGCTGTCAACAACAGCGCAAGGCTCCGTCCAAGTATCCTTTCTTCCAAACCAATTAAAGTTTTCGTATGTAAGAGTCATGCCATTCGTAACGTAGAAAGAAAATTTTTCTTCTACGATTCGCAGATATTTTTCTTCTTGTGTTGTCTGATATAAAACAAATATCCCCCGTAAACAAGTTAATGTTGTATGCGTTTGCAGCTTATACTTAACAAAATCAACGGAAACAAAAAAATCGATAACTTTATCCAAAAATGCTTTAACGCGTTCGTCTTTGGTTATTTGATAATAATGAGCAAGTCCGTCCACGCACATAAATGCGCAGCCGATATCGCTGGAAAGTTTCCAACCGTCCTGAATATTCGTAGTAGTCCCGCTAACGCCACCAATGAAAACGTCTCTATCTAACGGATAATGAGAATACCATGGTAAAGCAGGCAAATAAAGATTTTCAACCGTACTTTTCGACATTTGCAAAGCTAACTCGTCGTTGAAAAGTTTTGCGTATTTCAAAAGCCCACGCAAATACCAGTTATGACCAGAAAGCTGTTGTTCGTCTACGGTGATTCCATCAAATTCTTTCCCGAAATAAAAATCTCTGTTTGTTTTTTCGGGTATTGCATTGAAGAATTGATGCAAGTGTGGCACTACCTTTTGATGTATTTCATAATGGCAAAGAAAGGCAAGCAAAGCTCGCCCTTCCCAATCCCCTTGCCACTCGTAATTCTCTGGTTGAAAAAGATTTTCAAATGCATAAGCATTGCCGTTTAACCGTTGGAAATTTAATTGAATATTTTTCATAAAGGACTCCTTGCATAGAAATACAATAGAAAATGAAACAACCCAAACCGTCCACCCTCTAATTGAGGGATTCGATTTAGGTTGTTACTGGTGACCCGTACGGGACTCGAACCCATGTTACCACCGTGAAAGGGTGGTGTCTTAACCGCTTGACCAACGGGCCTTCACCGCACTTACGCGCTATGTATAAAACGGATTTCTCCGTGTTGTTGTCGTGGTAGCGGCGATGAGATTCGAACTTATGACCTTCCGGGTATGAACCGGACGCTCTAACCAACTAAGCTACGCCGCCATCTGGTTGCGGAGGAAGGATTCGAACCCTCGACCTTCGGGTTATGAGCCCGACGAGCTACCTAGCTGCTCTACCCCGCGATATGGGCGCTTCAAGCGACGGTAAAAAACGGCATCACTCAAAACAGCTTAATTATAATACTAAAAAGAAATTCGTTTGTCAACTATTTTTTTACCTTTTTTTAAAAAAATTCAGTTTTTTGCAAAAAAGTTTTTTCTATATTAAAAACGGAGAGCAAATCCGTTGCGTGCCCCATGCTTTTATGCATTTTAAGCTCCGCAACCGTCTTGCTCTCCCTTCCCTTTATTCATTTTTATGCAACGGATCTCCGCCCTCTGCGCTTTTTTCCGTAGATTTTGGCGATTCACTCAGCGTTTTTAATGCGGAAATATACTCCGCGTACTGCGCCTCCGTAATTTTTGGCACTTTATCTTTCTTGCTTTTTGTCGGTCTACTCATACAAAACCTCCGCTTTGAAATTTTGTAAAAGTATGCCCCTTTTTTTTCTTTTTCATACGCGAACGCGTCCGTCAAAACAGAATACAAATAAGGTTGTTTTTCCCGTCGTTGACAATGCGCGTGATGGTACGGCGCATTTTTTTACGCAATTCCACGGGCATAGCGTTGCTCTTGCCCGCTAATTCGTCCCCCACGAGCGAGCGTAACGACTTGCCGAAAATGTTCGTTTCCCACACCTTTTCCTGCCCGTCCTCGTAGGCGCGAAGGGTATCCGCAACAAACTCCTCGCTCTGTTCTTTCGTGCCGATAATCGGGCTGATCGCGCCCGTAACGTTGACTTTTACGATATGATACCCTGACGCTCTCGCCTTAAATTTCACGCCGTAGCCCGAACCTTTTTTGACGAGCTCGGGTTTTTCCAGCGTGTATTCTTCCTCGCTCGGATACACGATCCCATACCCGCTTTCCTCCGCCGATTCAAGCGCGTCTTTGACCTTGTCAAACTTCTTTTTAATGGAAGAAACCGCTTGCAAATACTGCATCAGCGCCAAATCGTCGGCGATTTCCTCGCCGCACGCTTCGCCCAATACCCGATAAAAAAGTCCTTCCTTTGCGCCAATCGTAATTTCCGCGCTGCCCGTACCCAAATCCATACGGATTTCGTCGGGGTTATAATAATCCCCCTCGTCGCCAAACAATTTCTCCAAGGCGAAGCAGTCGCGCATACGGGTGATATTCATCACGGAATTTTTCACTGCGTCAAGCGCTGCCGACACAAACGGATTTTCTTCGGGGAAGGCTTGTAACCACTTGGGCAACTGCACGTCGATACGCAAAACCGGGAATTCAAACAACGCCTTTTGTAAGAGCGTCATAATCTCCGTTTCGCCCATCGTTTCGGCATTCAACGCGACCACGGGTGCCTCGTATTTACTTTCGAGCGCGTTTTTAAGCTCCGTTTGCGAATCGGGATTTTGGCAGTTTAAAAGAATGACGAAAGGTTTCCCCTGCGCCTTTAATTCACGGACGGCACGCTCTTCCGCCGCCACGTAACCGCCGCGCGGAATGTCTGTTACGCTCCCGTCCGTCGTAACCATCACCCCTATCGTCGAATGCTCTTTAATCACCTTTTCCGTGCCGATGGCCGCCGCCTGTTCAAAGGGCATGGGCGCGTCCTGCCAAGGCGTTTTTACAAGCCGAGGCGAGCCGTCCTCCTCAAACCCGTTTGCGCCCTCCACGGCAAAACCGACGCAATCCACAAGCCGAACGCTTGCTTCCGCGCCTTTGGAAACGGAAATCCGAGCCGCTTTTGCCGGCACGAACTTAGGCTCTGTCGTCATCACCGTCTTCCCCGCCGCCGATTGCGGCAATTCGTCAATCATCACGGCGCGCGCACTATCCTCTGCGTGGGGCAAAACCATCAATTCCATAAACCGCTTTATAAACGTAGACTTACCCGTCCGCACGGGCCCCACCACGCCGATATAGATATCCCCACCCGTGCGATTTGCAATATCCTCGTAAACGCTGTAATTTTCCATCAACGACCTCCCATCGTGATTGCGCGGCAGTCCTTTTCTTAAAACAAAAAAAGCCCTGCACGCAAACCTTATACGGTTTACTATATGCAGGGAATTTTTCCTTTATTCGTATTTTTTAGCTTTGCAATTCGCTTTCGCCCGAAGCCGCCTTGATAGACGCCGCTTCCACGGCAAGATAATCCTTATCCGCCGTAAAATCGCGCGGTTCTTTATATTCGCCGCCCAATGCCTCAACGGCGTATTTCAGCTCTTGAAATTCCACAAACCCAATCGTTCTATCCTCTATTCTGCGCAACAGATCGGGCAAAGCCCTCTCGTCGCCGTACGCCGCCAAATACCCGGCGGTCAGCGCGCTGTCGTCCGCATTCCAAAAGGCTTTGATGAGGATTTGATAAACTTCCTCGTCGCGCGCTTTAACACGCGAAAGGATTTCGAGCATATATTCCGTAGCCGCGCCCGATTGATACACTGCAATTGCTTGCGTCTTGATTTCGTCTGCGTGCAAACGCAAAATATCGCAAATATCACTGCGGATCTCCTCGTTGAAACGGTCTTCCGTGAGGATATTAAAATATATGGTAAACGCGCGCGTATCGTCGCCTATGAGGTTGATTGCGTACGAAGCCGTCTGCGCGTCCTCCGTATCGAGCAGCGTCAAAAGCGAATCCGCGTCCTTTCTGCTTTCAATTTCCGCGCACAAAAACTCGGGCACGGGCACGTCCTCCGTCAAATGCCCCTTTAAGGTGGCAACGAGTTCTTCATTTCCCATGCGCGCATAGTATTCCTTGGGCGTACAACCGATTTTTGCAATGACGGTGTCCCCGAATTTTTTATACAGCTTAGGAATGACGTCCTCCCATTCTTTTTCGGTGTGTTTATTCTTATTTTCGGACATATATTGCGCGAGCTTTTCGTCGAACAATCCGTCAAAATCAATCCATTTCATCCGTTTTTTCCTCACTTTCCGCCGTTTTTTCCCCTTCATCGCCCTCGCGGCTATCCAACACGCAAGCAAGCAAAGCCTGCACCTTAGCAAAGTCCGCTTCAAACGCCGCCGCCACGCGGTTCGGGTCGTTCCCCAGCTCTTTTAAGCCCGCTAAGAAATAGATAGCGCAAGCACAATCGTCGGAGCTATTCACCAAATCCAAGGCGTTCTGCTTTTCCAACGCCCGATACAGTACCTCGGCGCAAGCGGCGATTTTTTCGCCGTATTTATCGCGGACAACGATAAATTTCGAGGCGAGCTTTGCATAGCTTTCCAAGAAACGCTTACGGCGTTTTCTGCCGATTTTGATGCGGTAAAGGGACAGTTTTTGATAGATATTACAGAGCACGAGCCCTACGTCCAAGTCCTCGTTACGCTCCAACAACATACGCAGGATTTCGATTTTTAACACGTCCGAAACCTCAAAATCCAAAAGCACGTCTTGGATAAATTCATCCGCGCGCACGTGGTTTGCGGTAACGAGCGCCAAATATTGCAAGTCTTGGTCGCCGCCGTCCATCTCGTCAAAGCACCAATGCAAATATCCGTCGCGTAAAACGAGCAAGCCGAAAAGCCTTGCCTCGTCCCCCGTGCAGCTATTCACCTTTAACAGGGCGTTACAACGTGCGTCGCGCTCCTCTTGGGGCAGGTGATAAAAATACGTCAGCTCGGGTGCAGGTATTTCTTCCCCGTCCCCTATCGCGGCTTTATATTCGCGGAGCTGGCGCAAATAATACTTCGCAACCTCCGCGTCGGGATAAATGGCGCAAAGCTCGTCAAAGGTGTCCTCCGCTTCGTTTATATAACCGCTCTTATACGCCGCAACCCCTTTAAAATAGAGCATTCTGCCATCGTAGGGCATCTTGCTGTCCATCTTCTTAAAACGCTCGTACGCCTCTTCGTGCATACCGTTTTCGCAGCAGACGGTTGCTACCTTATACATATCGTCAGGATTGCTCAACTCTTTTTGCGTCAACAAAATTGCGAGTTTCTTGCTTTCCTCCTTCCGTCCTTGTTCCATATACACGGCGGCGAGGGTAGAAAGAACGCGCACGTCGTCCGGGTCGTCCGCAAGCGCTTCCAAACAAACGCCTTCCGCCGTGTCGGCGTCGCCCGCCAAAAGGAATGCCACGGCTTGCATTTCCTTTGCCGCAATAAATTCCTTAGAGCCGCGCTCCACCTTGTCGAATTCGATGATTGCGCGACGGGTATCCCCCGCTTTCAAGGCGCGCGTACCCGCCGAAACTTCTTTAGAATAATCGGCAAGACGAGGGGGATAAACAAAGCGGAATTTGTCCTTTTTGCTTGTGGAAAACGCCTCCGCTATATCCAACTTTACGTCGTCGGAGAGGGCGTCGTCCACGTCGATGAGCTTGTTATAATAATAGGCGGATTGATTTTCGTTGCCGATAGCAAGGAAATTTGCCGCAAGCCCCTCGTAAATATCCGGCAGCTCCTCATCGGCGGCAATGTCCAAAAGCCGAAACCAAAAATTGATCGCCGAGCCTTGTAACCCCATCGCTTCGTAAATATCCGCAAGCCGAGCGAACACGTCGGCGTCTCCGCCGTATTCCGACAATTCACGGTACGCGAAACGCAGGGCGGAAACGAATTTCCCCTCGTTGTAATATTTATCCGCAAGATTGGCAAAGCGCTTACGGCTGAAATCAATTTTTCGTACCTGTGTTTTATCCATATTCTTTTTCGAAATTTAATCCTTTTTCTTATGCGCGAAAATTTTGTCCGCGTCCTCGCCCGTAAATTCGTAGTCCGTATTGCAATAATGGCAATGGATACGCGCCGCGCCGTCCTCGCGAATAATCTCGCGCAAAGCGTCCTCGCCCAAGGAAACGAGCACGCGGGAAAGGTAGTGCTTAGAGCAGTTGCAACGATAGCTCGCCTTGCGGCTGTCCCATACCTGCTTATCGCAGTCAAATTTCTCCGCTACCCCCTCCACGCCAAGCGTTTTGATGAGGGAAAGCAGTTCGTCTAAGTCCGTTTCGTAAACTTTATCCAGCGTATCGTCCGAGGCAAAAGGCAGGGGCTGCAACACGACTGCACCCGCAAAAACCACCTCGTTATTTTCGCCAAATTCCACGCCGCTTTTTATGCGGGTAGGGAGCTGTTCGCTGATCCGGTAATATTCCTCAAACGCTTCGTCCACGCCGCCAAAGCCGGGTACGGCGCACGCGCCGATAAACGGACGGTTGTATCCGTCGTCGCGAATGATCGTAAGCGAGCCGTTATCGCCTAAAGCGCAACGTTCCGTTTCGCAATCTTCACAGCCGACCAGGTCGGTATTTTCGATGTAGCCGCGTATACGGAGCGCTCGGTTGCCCGAAACGGCAATTTCGCCGCCCGTTCCGTTCCCTTTTAAAGAAAGGGAAATTTCACCGCTTTCCTCTTTTAAGCAAGCGCTCATATACGTCATCACGCAAAGGGCTTTACCGAAAACGTAGCTTGCCGCGGGGGTGAGATTATGTAATTTTGCGCCCTCTTTAACGATTTCCGTGCCGTCGATTACCGTCAAGGAAACCTGTCCGTTGAATACGAGCGTGCGTAATACGTTGTTCATTTTTTACCCCCTTTCTGCGCTAAAAAGCACAGTCTGTCGCTTCGTTCTTCGTCCTCGCCCAAAAAGCCCTCCGCTTCGAGGACGGTAAACCCCGCTTTTTCAAGTGCGGCGAGGATTTCGGTCTTGGAATAACGGTATTGGCGGTGGGTTTCGTCCAAACGCTCGTACGCGCCGTCTGCGCGCTTTGCAAACAGCGTAACCTCCATCGTCACGCCGTCCTCCTCCGCCTTGTTGAAGGACATATAAGTAACGTCGTCCCTATCGTCCACGCTTACAGTATTTGCAATCTTGTCAAGGAATTTTCGCTCGGAGCTGATATCAAATAAGAACACGCCCCCTCTGCCAAGCGCGTTGTACACGTTTTTAAACGCCGCGTTCAATTTCGGCTTGGGTATATAATTTACACAATCGTTGATCGCCGTAACGAAATCAAATTTTTTCGGGGTTTTAAAAGAAGTGATATCGCCGAGCAGATACTCGCCGCGCACCCCCTCTTTAAACGCCTTTTCTTGCGCAAAATCAAGCATTTCCGCCGATTTATCCAACCCCGTCATTTGATAGCCGCGTTTGGCAAAAGCGCGCGTAAACCAGCCGCCGCCGCACCCCACGTCCAAGCCGCAGGATAAAGGGAATTTTTCAAGTTTCAAAATTAAATACTGCGACCAATTTTCATAGCCGCAGTCGTCGTTGAGATATTCAAACCATTTGGCAAGATTTGCATACGCCGCTTTTCTTTCCATTTTTCATATCCTACTGAATTGGTACGCCGCGCGACAAAATGCCGCGCGGTATGTTTGCCGATTATTCGCCCTGAGGATTCTTGGGGGGCTTAAATTTTTTGCCCTTCTTCTTTTTCTTGTCCTCTTCTTCCTGCAACGCTCTTTCACGCTCGTCGAACTGTCTGTTGTATTCCACGTAGCGCAAATCGTTCTTGTGTTCTTCTGCATACGCTTCGCTGTCGTCAACGATTTGTTGCTTACTGTCGCGCAAGCGTTGTAAATCTTCACGCGTAAAGGATTGAGGCAATTCGTATACTTGGATGGAGTCGTCAATCGGTTTGATAGGTCTTGCAACCAGCTTCGATCTGCCGTGCGAAAGAATAATGCGCTGATATTCAAGCGAAGCCGCACTGTCGTCGCCCGTAAGCGCCGAAGACCCGTCCTTGTTGTAGATACCTCTGCCTACCTTTGCGCCTGAAATTTTGGGGTTGATAAATTTATCGAATACCCATTGCGCGAAGTCGAGCCACACCAAAAGCGCGTAAGAAAGGGACAAAAGCAAGGTCAAAATCACCGCGATAACGATAAAGAAGGAGTTACCGATAAGAAACAGTGCGAAAGGCCAAAGCGCCAACACGCCGAAGAAAACCGTCTGCGGGAAGGTGCCGATTGTCATCAAGAAAGAATTCTTGAATAAGGTGAAGAAACCCATATTGTAGTTAACGCCGAGCGCGACCATCCAAAGGGACATCATTGCCGATATCGTAATAAACAAGTAGCTTGCGCCCTGCGAAATGCGAAGCCATACCGTTTGCGCTTTGCTCGCATTGCCCGCGATAGCCAACTCGGAAACGTCGATCATCATCTTGCAAAGGAACAGCATACCCGTAAAGAAGAGCGCCGTCTGCAACGCGTTTTTGAAGTTCAGCTTTACGCCGCGCCAAAAATCGTTCGCAACGAAAATGCCTTCCGTCCATACCATATTACGAATGACGTACATACCGCCGGAAAGCCCAACTGCCGCAGCCGCGGACGTGATGAAAATACCCAAAAACAAAACGAAGTTGTTTTGCAACGCCAAATTTTCCGCTTGACCCTGCAATGCGGGGAATGCAGGATAACCGATACCCACGTTTGCGCCGAAAGGATAGAGCTGTCCGCTTGTCGACGCCACCATCGCGCAAATTACGATGACCGCGATCATGGGGATAAAGAACACGACGGTGAGAAGATTTACCTTCACCAATTTGCCCAAGTTGCCCTTAAAAATATCCCAAAAAAGCTGCCAACGGTTGGTCGGCAAAGTACTTCTTGCATATTCCTCGCTTTTTTCCTTTCCTTCAAGAAGACGGGTGATAAACCCTTTCTTTTGCTGTGCCATTTATATTAACTCCAAAAAGCCTTTTTTCTCACGCCGATATATAAACGTTTTTCTTGCCCGTTAAACACGTGCGCGCAAAAAACGTAGGCGCGTAGTCTACTCTGCTTATTGTACTACAAAAATTAGATTATTTCAAGGAATTTTTAAAGAAAAACAAAATTTTTCAAATAATTTTCACAACTTATCAAAAAAGTTTGCGTTTTTGTTGACATTTAGGCGTAGCTGTGTTAAAATACGCTTGTTAAATAGAGGAGCGGACGAACAAAAGTACCCTTTGCGGAGCGCCCACGGGACGGCGCGATACCAAAACGCGATGGGGAAAGGGTATCTCCGCCGAAGCGCAATCCCCCGCCTTGCGCTGGGCATACGGGATAATACCCGTATGACTGTCACCGTCCGTGAAGCACTATTTACCTTTAACCGAATTTTCGGCGCGAGATTTGTTTGCACGGCGGTGGGTAATTCCCCCGTCTTTTATTTTTGCTTAACACCCAAAAGGAGTTTAAAATATGAAAAAGTTTAACGTAGGCGTCATCGGTGCAACGGGTATGGTCGGTCAGCGTTTCTTGCGCTTGCTTGAAAACCACCCTTGGTTTGAAGTGGTCGTATTGGCGGCGTCCGCGCGCTCGGCTGGCAAAACGTACCGCGAAGCGGTAGGCAATAAATGGGCGTTTGAGGACGCGCCTATGCCCGAAAAATATGCGGATATGCGCGTTTTGGACGCGGAAGCGGATATGGACGAAATTGCGAAAAAGGTAGATTTCGTGTTCTGCGCCGTCAATATGGATAAGGCGAAAATCCGCGCTTTGGAAGAAGCGTACGCACAAAAAGAAGTGCCCGTCGTTTCCAACAATTCCGCGCACCGCTTTACGGCGGACGTGCCGATGGTCATTCCCGAAATCAACCCCGAACACGTGGAAGTTATCGCAAGCCAGCGCAAGCGCTTGGGCACGAAACGCGGCTTTATCGCGGTGAAATCCAACTGCTCGCTGCAATCCTACGTACCCCTTTTGCACCCCTTGAAAGCGTTTGGTATCAAGGAAGCGGCGGTATGTACCTATCAAGCCATTTCCGGCGCAGGCAAAACCTTTGCCACGATGCCCGAAATTTTGGATAACGTGATCCCCTACATCGGCGGCGAGGAAGAAAAGAGCGAAAAAGAACCCCTCAAAATCTGGGGGCAAGTGGAGAACGGCGAAATCGTTTCCGCAACCGCGCCCGTTATCACGGCGCAGTGCTTGCGCGTACCCGTTTCCGACGGACACACGGCGGCGGTGTTCGTTTCCTTTGAAAACAAGCCCTCGAAAGAAGAAATTTTGTCTGCTTGGGCGAATTTTAAGGGCGTACCGCAGGCGCTTAAACTCCCCTCCGCGCCCGAGCAATTCTTGCAGTATTTTGAAGAGGATAACAGACCGCAAGCAAAACTTGACCGCATGGCAGGCAACGGCATGAGCGTAACCGTGGGCAGACTTCGCGAGGACAGCGTATTCGATTATAAATTCGTCGGACTTTCCCACAACACTTTGCGCGGCGCGGCAGGCGGCGCGGTATTGCTTGCCGAGCTCTTGGCGGCAAAAGGCTATTTTGATTGATTGCACGAAGTTCCCACTTCGCAGAATATTATAAATCAGGGAGAAAACAGATATGAAAGGATTTTTTAGCGGTAGCGCAACGGCTATCATCACTCCGTTTGGCGAAAACGGCGTAAACTACGAGGTTTTCGGTCAACTTATCGAACACCAAATCGCAGGCGGCACGGACGCTATCGTTTTCCTCGGTACGACGGGCGAACCCTCGACGATGTCCTTCGCGGAAGAACACGTTTTAATGGAATACGCAGTCAAAAAGGTGGCGGGCAGAGCCAAGGTGATTTTCGGTTGCGGCAGTAACAACACCGCAGACGCCGTTATGACCGCGCAGAAAGCGGAAAGCTACGGCGCAGACGGCTTGCTTGCCGTTACCCCCTACTACAACAAATGCACGCAAAACGGCTTGGTTGCGTATTATAAGGCGATTTGCGAGTCCGTTTCTATCCCCGTTATCGCGTACAACGTACCCGGCAGAACGGGCGTGGAAATTCAACCTGCTACTATGGCGAAGATTGCGGAAATCCCCAATATCGCAGGCATTAAGGACGCGGGCGGCAATATGAGCAAAACCATGGAAACCCTCCGCCTCGTCCAAGATAAGTGCGACGTGTATTCGGGCGAGGACGCGCTCAACTTCCCCATTTTGGCTTGCGGCGGCGTGGGCGTGATTTCCGTTTTGTCGAATATCGTACCCGCAGACGTCAAAAAACTGTACACCCTTATTAAAGCGGGCAAGTTAGAAGAAGCGATTGCGCTGAATAATAGGCTGTTGCCCCTTGCAAACGCATGCTTTGTGGAGGTCAACCCTATCCCCGTAAAGGCGGCTATGGGCTTGCTCGGCTATGAGGTCGGCACTCCTCGCGCCCCCTTGACGGAAATCGAGGACGCGAACAAAGCCAAGCTCGCCAAAGCCATGCAGGACTACGGCTTGGAGGTTCAAGCATGAGCGTGAAAATCATCGTTTGCGGCGCGTGCGGAAAAATGGGCGGCAACGTCCTTTCTCTGCTCGAAAACGATACGCAAGCAACCGCCGTTTGCGGCGTAGATTTGTACCCCAAGGAAATCGGTATCCCCGTCTATAAATCTTTTAGCGAAGTAAGCGAACAAGCGGACGTTATCATCGACTTTTCCTCCCCTATCGGCTTAAAAGAACGCCTTGAATACGCCAAGAAAAACGGCTTGGGCGTGGTGCTTGCGGCTACGGGCTTTACCGCCGACGATTTAAAAACGGTGGACGAATACGCAAAGGAAATCGCCATCTTCAAAACGGCGAATTTGTCCTTGGGCGTGAACTTAATGCAAGCGCTTATCAAAACGGCGGCAGAGGTTTTGGGCGAGGCTTACGACGTGGAAATTATCGAACGCCACCACAACTTAAAAAAAGACGCGCCGAGCGGCACGGCTTTAATGCTTGCAGATACCGTCAACGAAGCGTTTGACGGCGGCAAAAAGTACGTGAACGGCAGAGAAGGCATCGTCGGTGCGAGAGAAAAGACGGAAATCGGTATTCACGCAGTACGCGGCGGCACGATTGTGGGCGAACACGAGGTTATGTTTGCGGGCGAGGACGAAATTATTACGATTACGCACAGCGCAAGAAGCAAGCGCGTATTTGCCGTCGGCGCAATCCGCGCGGCGAAGTTCTTAAAGGAAAAAGAGGCAGGCATGTACGAGATGAAACATCTTTTAGCCGAAGAAAACGCTTAAATTTGAGTTTATTATACAAAAAAACCTTGCGAACATTTCGCAAGGTTTTTTCTTTTATCTTCTAATCTTTTTTAAAAAAAGTTTTACCGCCGTCCGTAGTCCCCCACGAATGTCCGTGTTCATCTTTATACGTATCATGCCAGCCGTGCGTGGTATCGTAACCGCCTTGACGTTCGTCAAGTTTAAGATTTTTTCTGTAGCCGCCATCGTTTATACTATGCGTATAATCCGACCTCGGTTCGTCAGGTACACTATTCCCCATTTCTTCTATAAAGCTAACCGTCTTACAAATTATCTTTCCAATCACCTCACCATTTTCCCACTTCTCATATTGCGCATATTTTTCTCTCAACTTCTTGATTTGTTCTTCGACTTCTTGTTTTTCCTTCTTTATTTGCTCGCATAACTCCTCATATTCTTTAATATTGGGATTATACTTCGCTCTCTTAATGAATAAATCACGAAAAGCACTTCCAAAAACAATTTGATAGAAGAAGAACCAAAGAAGAAGCCCGCCTACTATAAACATAGGCCATGGTAAAAAGGAGTATTTTTCACTAATTACCCCTCTAACCCCCAAAACAATTACAACGGCAGTACAACCCGCCGAACAAAGAAATCCAAATGCTAACGCTATCCAATAAAATATTTGATTTAATTTTTTGTATTTACCAACAACTTTGACCAACGAAAGCTCTTCCGTCGTTAATTTGCTTAAAACCCGTTGTTTTTTCTCTTCACCCTCTGCTATGATTTGGCTCCTCTTTTCGTAAAGCGGTTTTTGTTTTTCAATAATTTCCTGTTTTTCTTTTGAATATGTACTCATATTGCCTCCTTTTCAGCTTTTTGCTGTTTTCTATATTCATATTTTATCACATTTTGAGATTAATGTCAATATCTCAAAATGAGATTTTATATAATAAATATATGAAATTAAAAGAATTGCGTGAAGAAAATGATTACAAGCAGGCATTTATTGCAAATTATATAGGCGTAAAACAAAACGCTTATTCGCAATATGAGACGGGGAAACGACAAATCCCTATTGAAGCCTTAATTAAACTTGCCGACCTTTATAACGTTTCTATTGATTACCTTTTAGGTTTAACCGAGGAAGAAACACATTTCCGTAAAAATAAACAAGACTAAATAAAACGTTAACCGCCCCCGAAGCGCAACGCTTCGGGGGCGGTTTTATTTCGTTTCGATATTGTCGTACCGACCAAGGCTACAACGTAGCCGCGTGGAGTGTATCTATTAGAGATACGCTCGACTGCGCTTGCACTTCGCTCGGTATGACAGCTGCAAATTATAAGATTGCGAGCGCCTTATCCAAACGGGCAACCGTTCTTTCCGCGCCTAAAATTTGCATAATGGTGCAAAGGTCGGGGGTGTTGGTCAAACCCGTCATTGCCACGCGGAGCATTTCCGCCACGTCCGATACGCTGCCGGGGTAATTTTCGGGGTTGGCTTTATAGGCTTTCATATCCGTTGCAAAGCCGTTTTCCGCGGCTACGCCTTTCACCTTTTCAAACCAAGCGGAATTGTCGTCCGCGACGTCGTACACCGCCTTAAAGCCCGCAATCACCTTTTTCACCGTTTCTTTATCGAAGCGGTACGCATATTCGGGCGCGAACGTTTCGTCGAAGAAATACGCGATAAATTCCACCGCTTGCTTTGCCGTCGTAAAGTCCTTTCTGCGCTTTTTGCCGCCGATACCCATACAAAGGTTGAGGATTTTAAGCATATATTCCCTATCCGCAAAGTACGCCTTTTGCGCGTCCGTGCCGAATTCGTTCGCCCAAGCGGCAAGGAAATCAAACATTTCTTCCGCGGAAAGCTTTGCAAGCTCGTTTTTGCTAATGTCGTTGAGCTTGTTCAAATCGAAAAGCGCGCCGCTCTTACCCATTTTATTGATAGAGAACTTAAATTCTTCAAGCGCTTTGTCGGGGTTTTTCATATACCACTCTTCAAAGTTAGAGTTAAGGAGCGTAAGCATATATACTTTAACCGCCCTTGCGTAATACCCCTCTTGACGGTAGAATTCAAGCGACAGCTCAGGGTCTTTACGCTTAGAAAGTTTACGGCGGGTTTCGCCGTCGATTTTTTGAAGGGAGCAGTTATGCCCGTACTTGGGACGGCGGAAACCGAGCACGTCAAACAGCTCGATATGGATAGGCAAGGAAGCAAGCCATTCTTCGCCGCGAATCACCACCGTCGTGCGCATAAAATGGTCGTCAATCGCGTGCGCGAAATGGTAGGTAGGAATACCGTCCGATTTCAAAATAACCACGTCTTGGTCGTTTTCGGTAACGGTGATATCCCCTTTGATTTCGTCGCGGAACGAGAGTTTATTTTCTGCGCTGCCCTGCGAGCGAAGACGGATTACGTAAGGCTTTTTCGCCGCCAAATTTGCGTAAATTTCCTCTTCGGTGAGGTTGCGGCAAGCCGCGTATTCGCCGTAGTAGCCCGTAATTTTCTTTTCCGCGGTCTGTTTTTCACGGAGAGCGGAAAGCTCGTCCTCCGTACAAAAGCAGGGATACGCCAAGCCGCGCTTGATCAAATCCTTGACGTAAGCGTGGTAGATTTCCGCACGTTCGCGTTGATAATAAGGGCCGTAATTGTTTGCCGCGCCCTCGATTTCCGCGCCTTCATCGAAGCGGATATCAAAGTAACGGAGCGCGTTTTTCACCGCGTCCACCGCGCCGTCCACCTTACGTTTTAAGTCGGTATCTTCAATGCGGAGATACATCGTGCCGCCGCTTTGGTGCGCGATGCGTTCGTTGGCGATTGCCACGAACAAGTTGCCTAAGTGGATAAAGCCCGTGGGGCTGGGCGCAAGACGGGTAACCTGCGCGCCCTGCGGCAAATCGCGGGCGGGATAAAGTTCTTCGTAGTATTCTAAGGGTTTTACGTTTTCGTCGGGGACGAGGACGTCCGCCAGTTTGTTCCAATCCATAATCTATGTCCTTTTTATATTATTTTCGTGTTTATTGTATCACTTTGTTTACGGCTTGTCAAAGAGTTTCGCCCACATAATCGAGTACGCGGAAAAATAAATCGGTGTTTTTATAGGTAATTTCACAAAGTCCGTTTTCGATTGCGTGTACAAGCTGCACGATTTGCGCGTTGAACGGCGTTTCTACGCCGACGGCTTTGCCTGCATTCACCACCGCGCCGTTTACAAAGTCAATTTCGCACCTTCTGCCGTTTTGCACGTCTTTGAGCATACCGGATAGGAGTTTTTTATGCTTTTTCATTGCAAATGGAAGTACCATGTACGCGATGAAACGTCTAAACGCCGTTTTTCCGCCGAGCAATTTTTCCATGTCGTGCCCCTGCATTTTTGCAAGCTGAACGCCGCTTGCTTTGGCAACGTCTATACATTCGCGCAAAATGCAAAGCGCGAGCTTGCGCGTTTTGTGCTTTTTCGCCACCTCGCCAAAGGTCATGCCGGTAACGACGGAAAGTCCCGAAAACGCCGCGTTAACGGCAAGTTTTGCCCATCTTGCGCCAAGTAGATTTTCACTTGCCGTTGCGAAGCTCTCATTGTTGTTTATTCTGCTTGCATAACCCAAAATTTCCGTAAGCAAGGGCGTGAACGCGTTGTCGTTTTGATAGCCGCCGATTTCCATACTCATCGCTTCGATTTTGGACGTGAGCGCCACCTTCCCGCCGCCGATAAACGTCGCGCCGAACGAGGTCGCCGCGCCGTAGGTGCGCTCCGCGCCGATAATTTCGGCAACGCTTTGTTCGGGAAGTCCGTTCTGTGTAGTGCAAACGACGGTATTTTCGTGCATAAACGGAAGTAAATCCGTCAATATATCTGCGTTGTAACGCTGTTTGGTCATTAAAAAGATAACGTCGTACTTGCCCTGCATTTCGTCGGGCAAAAGGGCGTTGACCTTGACGTTGAACTCCACGCCGCCGTGCGCTTCCCAGACGACGGTTGCGCCGTTCGTTTTCATGCCCTCGACGTGCGCTTTATTGCGGGTGATGAGGTACACCTTTTCCAAACCGCCCTTGGTGAGGAACGCACCCAAGACCGTACCCATTGCGCCCGCGCCGTAGATTGCAATTTTTGCCTCGCGCGCCGTCATACTCTTAACGCCTCTATTACGGCGTTGACCGCTTCCGCTTTCGTACCGTCGGGCATTTCGACGATAATATCCGCGTATTTTTCGTACAAGGGAGTGCGTTCGTCATACAAATCCTGTAAGGTAAAGCCCTCTTTAAGCGCGACACCCCGCTTTTTTAAGTCGCCGAGCCGTCTTTTGATTACCTCGTACTTGTGTTTAAGATAGACGATTTTACCCATCGTTTTCAGTTTTTGCATAGCGTAATCGCGATAGATAACGCTGCCGCCCGTCGCGATCACGCAACGGTTGGCGCAGAGTTCGGAATTGATTTTCGCCTCGATATCAAGGAAACCCTCCGTCCCCTTTTCCGCGATAATTTCGCGTAAATGCTTGCCCTCGCGCGCGACGATAACGCTGTCGCTGTCGATGTAGCCGTAACCGAGCGTTTCGGAAACCTCTACACCGATTGTCGTTTTGCCGCAACCGGGCATACCAATCAAAATAATGTTGTTGTCGTAAGTAGGTTTTGCCATAATTTATTCTCCAAACACTCTTTTCAGCGAGCCGAGTATATCCGCGTCGGCGGGCGCCCACTCCCTTTCGTCCAAGTCCTTGGGCGAGATCCACGCATAGCTTTCGTGTTCGTTGAGGGTAAACGCCGACAGCATTTCGCACTCATACAGCGAAAGGGTAATGATAAAATCGGGATATTCAAAGGTATGTTTTGCATACATACCGCCCACCTTGACTTGCATATCAAGTTCTTCTTTTAATTCGCGCTTGACTGCCGCCTCGCCGCTTTCCCCTTGCTCGATTTTACCGCCGGGGAATTCGTATTTATGCGCGACGTAAGGATAGGGCGATTCGCCTCGCTTGGCAGCAAAGATTCTGCCTTTATCAAAGAGCAGAGCCGCCGCCACTTGTATATGCTTTTTTCCGTTCATCTCGTACCTGCCTGTGCCTTTTTATTAGTCGTGTCGCGTTTCGTCCTCGTAAACCTCGCAAAAACGAGCCGCAAACGAGGGAGCTTCGCCGCCTGCGTATAAATGCCCCGTATCCCCAAAACCCGCGCAACGGAACACCGCTTTCCCCTTTCTGCGTTCCTCGGTGTACAGGGTAGTAACCGACGAGGTGAGCGCGCCGAAATGGTGCGCTAAGGGAATGGGCGAAATGTTGCAAAGATGGGATAAAAGCACGATTTCCAAGCCGCCGTGGCAGAAAAACGCGAGCGTGTCGTGATTACCTTGCTCCGTTTCGTACAATCTGCCAACGCGCGTATAACCGTGGGATTTAAGCACCTCGTCAAATCCTTCCGTTACGTAGCGATAGCGATTTGCCATTTCGGAAGAACGGTAAAAATCTTGGTCTAACCACTCGTCCTTTAAATACATTTTATCGATTTTCGTCCAAAATTCGGGCAATAAATCCCAAAAAATATGCTTAAATTCGCCCGAGGGCAGAGTGTGCGGCGCGCCAAATTCTTGCAGCCAATCTTTCACGACGACCTCGTTTTCCTTGCCCAGCGCCTTGGCTACGTGGGCGCAAGTATCCTTGGCTCTGCCAAGCGGCGAGCAATAAATATAATCAATTTTTTCCTTTCCCAATCTATCGGCAAGCAAAGCCGCTTCTCTGTGCCCTTTTTCGGTGAGCGTGTCGTGTTCGTAATCGGGGTCGCCGTGGCGGATTAACATGATGCGCATATTATCTTTCCTCTTCCATAAAGTGCATTAAGATGGAATTTTGTACGTACAAATATTCGTCCTTGATACGCAAAACGTCGCCGTTAAGTTCTAAATATTCCGCCGCCTTTTTAAGCGCAACGGGAAAATCGTCGGCGAGCGAAGTACCGAAAGCCTCTTTGTACGCCTGCATGGAAAGCCCCTTCGACGTGCGAAGCGCAAGCATGACGAACTCGAATTTCGCGTCGTCCTCCTCCACCCTTTCGCTGGTAACGGCGGGGAAGAAACCCGAAATCACGCACTTCATATATTCGTCCAAATCGAGGGTATTGGTGAAGCGCTGACCGCACATAAACGAGCTTGCGGAAACGCCCACGCCGATGTACTCGCCGCGCTTCCAATAATTGAGGTTGTGGCGGCTTTCGTATCCCTCTTTGGCAAAATTGGAAATTTCGTAACGCTTAAAACCGTTTTCTTCCAAAATCTTTCTGCCAAATTCGTACATTTCCGCAACCTCGTCGGAATCGGGCAGCTCGCCGTTTAAATAATCGGTAAAAATGGGCGTGCCGTCTTCCACCGTCAACGCGTACATGGATATGTGCTTTGAGCCGCAAGCCATCGCAAGCTCGATGGTTTTTCTTACGTCCTCTTTGGTTTGATTTTTAAGCCCGAGCATAACGTCCGTGCTGAAATTTTGTCCCTTTAAGAGCTTGGTTGCATACACGTAATCGCGCGCGTTGTGAATTCTGCCAAGGTCGGCAAGCTGTTCGTCGATTGCCGTTTGCAAACCGATGGAAAAACGGTTGACGCCCGCCTTTAAGTAGGTTTCCACCTTACTCTCCCCTATCGTACCGGGGTTAAGCTCCAAAGTGATTTCCGCGTCTTTCGTCAGTTTAAAGCAACTGCGGATTTGATTCATCGCGCCCAAAATGAGCTTGGGAGGGATATACGAAGGCGTGCCGCCGCCGAAATACACGGTGTCGAACTCGTAGTTTTTCAGCTCCTCCCCGCGCATTTTTAATTCTTTGTAAAGACAAGCCATGTACGCCTCGGCGTACTCGATTTTGTCGGGGAAGGAAGTGAAATCGCAATAGGAGCATTTGTGTCTGCAAAAAGGAACGTGAATATAAATTCCTGCCATAATATTTTCCTTTCGGCGTTATTCGCCGAGCTGTAATTTGCCTTGATAAAGATATTTGTTTAAATCGACGGTGTAGTTTTCGTCCACCGCCACCCCCTCCTTACGGAGTAGTTCCGCTTGTACGTCCTCGCCGCCGAACGCAAACGCAGGCGCAAGCCGACCAAAACGGTTGACTACGCGGTGGCAAGGAATAACGAAAGGTTGGGGATTGACGTGCAGAGCATAGCCAACCTGCCGCGCGCAACGCGGCGCACCGATGGCATAGGCAATTTGTCCGTACGTAACCACTTTGCCTTGGGGAACTTGTTTTAAAATTTCGTATACTTTCTCGAAAAAAGTCATATTTAATGTCGTTATTGAAAAAAGATACACTCGACTTCGCTTGCGCTCCGCTCGGTATGACAATTAACCCGTAGAATAGATACGCCCATACAGATACGCGAACAAATCAAAGAACGAACGGCAAATAGTAAGACAAAGTCAAAGCATTGCCTTGTTTTAGTCTTTGTTGGTTTTGAGAATCTCCATAAACACCTCGCTCGGTACGTCCACGCTGCCCACCTTGCGCATACGCTTTTTACCCTCTTTCTGCTTTTCGAGGAGTTTACGTTTACGTGTGATGTCGCCGCCGTAGCACTTGGCAAGTACGTCTTTGCGCACCGCCTTTACCGTTTCGCGCGCGATGATTTTTCCACCCACCGCCGCCTGCACGGGAATTTCGAACAGCTGACGGGGAATTGCTTCCTTCAAATTTTCGCACAGCGTTCTGCCGCGTTCGTACGCTCTGCCCTCGAAAACGATGATAGACAGCGCGTCGCAAATTTCGCCGTTGAGCAAAATATCCAACCGCACGAGCTTAGAGCGTTGATAACCTGCCAGCTCGTAGTCAAAGCTCGCATATCCTTTCGTTCTCGATTTCAAGCTGTCGAAAAAGTCGTACACGATTTCGTTCAAGGGCAGGGTGTATTCCAGCTTCACGCGCCGTTCGTCCATGTACGTCATATTTTTGAATACGCCGCGCTTTTCTTTACACAAATCCATAACGGGCCCCATATAATCGGGGGGCGTGTAGACCTCGGCTTTGACGATAGGCTCTTCCATATATTCGATGTCCGACGGGTCGGGCATGTGCGAGGGATTGTCTACGTAAAGTTCCTCGCCGTTCGTTTTGTGTACGAGATAGCTAACGCTCGGCGCAGTGGTGATAATGTCCAGATTGAATTCGCGCTCGATGCGTTCTTGGATAATTTCCATATGCAAAAGTCCAAGGAAACCGCAACGGAAACCAAACCCCAAAGCCACCGAATTGTCGGGCTCGAAAATGAGCGCGGCGTCGTTGAGTTGTAATTTTAAAATCGCCTCTTTTAAATCGTTAAATTTACTGCCGTCCAAGGGGTAAATTCCACAGAACACGACGGGCTGCACCTTTTTATAGCCGGGTAACGGCTCTTTTGCGGGGTTGTTTGCAAGCGTAACGGTATCGCCTACGGCTACGTCCTGAATAGACTTGATAGACGCCGCGATATAACCGACCTCGCCTGCCTTTAACGCCTCTTTGGGGAATAAACTGGGCGCGAACGCACCGACCTCCGTTACGTCGTAGGTCGTACTGGATAAGAACGGCTTGATCTTATCCCCCACCTTCACCTCGCCGTCCATAATACGTACGAAGAGGATAACCCCTTTATAGTTATCGTAATAGCTATCGAAAATGAGCGCTTTAAGAGGCGCGTCCGTTTCGCCGTCAGGCGACGGGAAATATTGGGTGATCGCCTCCAACAAATCCTCGATGTTCGTTCCCTCTTTTGCGGAAACGCAAGGAATGCCGTCCGCGGGCAAGCCGATGACGTCCTCAATTTCCTTTTTTACCTCGTCCACGCGTGCGCTGGGCAAGTCGATTTTATTGATGACGGGCAGAATTTCCAAATCGTTCTCGAGCGCCAAATATACGTTGGCAAGCGTTTGCGCCTCTACGCCCTGCGTAGCGTCTACGACCAGAATTGCGCCCTCGCACGCCGCCAAGGAACGGCTGACTTCATAAGTGAAGTCGACGTGTCCCGGGGTGTCGATGAGGTTAAACTCGTATTCCTTTCCGTCCTTCGCCGTATAGTACATACGCACGGGCGTGAGCTTAATGGTGATGCCGCGCTCCCGCTCGATGTCCATACTGTCTAAAAGCTGTTCTTCCATATCCCGTTTAGAAACCTGCCCCGTGCGTTCGATCAATCTGTCCGCAAGGGTGCTTTTCCCGTGGTCGATATGCGCTATGATACAAAAATTTCTTAAAAGCTTATTGGGTTTTGCCATAAATTTACCTTATTAAAATTGCCTTTCACTTGTTGTTTTGCCGTAGATCTTACCGTGAGGACTTCGCCTTATTTCTTTTCCCTAAAATACTCTAAAAAGCTATGGAGCGCATAGGAAACGGGTCTGTCTTTAGGCAAGAGCATTCCTACGGAACGGGCGGGAAGTACGGGGTCGGTTTTCAACTCGAACAGTTCTCCGTCGCGCAGACGACGAGCAACGTATTCGCGCGGGATCACCCCCACGCCCATACCGCGCCAAACAAGACGTTTCATCAAATCCCAACTGCCCACCTCGATGGACGGGCGGAGCTTGACGCCGCCGTTCGCCAAAAAAGCGTCGAAGGAACGGCGCGCTACCGTGTGCTTATCCATCATAATAAGCGGATATTTCTTTAACTTCGACAAAGGTATTTCTTTTTCCGTAAGCTCCTTATATTTTTCACCGACCACGAAAACGTCGTTTAAACGCATAAAATCCCCCTCGAGCGTCAATTCGGGATCCACCTCGATAGGCAGATTGACGAACGCCACGTCGCAACGGTCAGCTTTTAATTTTTCGATAGTTTCGGGGGTTAAATCTGCTAATAGTTCAATTTTTACCGACGGGAAACGCTCGTGAAATTCCACGATTTTATCCGCGAGAAAATACTCGAAAATGGTGTCGCTTGCGCCGATACGGATCGTACCTGACGCCGAGGTTTTCATTTGTTCGATTCGATTTTCCGCCTCGCTGAAAAGCTGTAATGCGCGCTCGACCTCGCCAAAAATGAGCTTGCCGCCCTGCTCTGTCAATTCCATGCCGCGATGGGTACGGGTAAAGAGAGGAACGCCCAACTGATTTTCAAGCTGCTTTATCGTTTGCGAAACGGCGGGCTGCGAAATATAAAGCTCTTCCGCCGCGCGCGTTAAACTGCCGCATTTTGCGACCATATAGAAAACTCTATACAACTCTAAATTTATCATAAACTCGTACCTGCCCCGTCCTTTTTATTTTCCCACGCAGAATTTCGCAAAAATTTCTTCAATGATCGCCTCGGTTGCCGTTTCGCCCGTGATTTCGCCAAGCGCGTCCCAAGCCTCCTTAACGTCAATTCCAATCAAATCTAACGGTTGCCCCATATCGCACGCCGCAATCGCTTTTTTGAGGCTTTCCTGCGCGCGCACTAAAGCGTCGAAGTGCCGCTGTTCAATCAAGAACGCCGCGTCCTCGCCGCGCTCGCCAAAGCTCTTTTCGTAAAGCAAACGTTTGAGCTTTTGCACGCCCGCGCCCGTAACGGCGGAGGTCATCACGTCCGCGTCCGTCGGCGTTTCATCCTCTGTCAAATCGATTTTATTAAACACCTTGATCAAGGGCTTGTCTTTGAGCATGGCAAGCACCTTGCCGTCCTCTTCGTCTAAGCCCGCGCTGTAATCGGCAACGAACACCGCCACGTCCGCCGAACGGATAATCGCTTCCGCGCGCTCGATACCGATGTTTTCAATCATATCTCCGCTCTCGCGCACGCCCGCCGTGTCGTAGAGGTTAAATTTTCGTCCGTCGATTTCCAAAACCCCTTCCACTGCGTCGCGCGTTGTGCCTGCTACGTTGGAAACGATTGCTTTATCGTAGCCGAGCAGTTTATTTAAAAGAGAGCTTTTGCCCGTGTTGGGCTTACCGCAGATGGCGACGGTAACGCCGTTTTTGATTTTTTTACCCACCGCATAGCCCGAAGATATGCTTTCCGTTTTTATCAAAATATTTTTGAGCGCAACGACAAGCTCGGCAATATGCTGTTCTTCAATATCCTCCTCGGGATAGTCGACGGAAACGTCGATCCCCGCAAGCAGGGTTTTGAGCTCGGCTTGCAAATCGCGCACCTTATTCGTCAATTTTTCGCTGTAAAGAAGAAAACCCGCCTTCACCTCGGCGTCCGATTCGCCGTTGATCATATCCGCGACCCCCTCTGCCGAAGCCAAGGAAAGTTTGCCGTTTAAAAAAGCGCGTTTGGTAAATTCCCCTTTGCCCGCGGGCTTTGCACCCAAACGGAAAGTTTGACGGAGTATGCCGCGCGCAATATTTTCACCGCCGTGGCATTGGAATTCTACGATATCCTCACCCGTATAGCTTGCAGGCGCTTTGAAATATACGCAAAGTCCGTAATCGGTAAAACTGCCCCCGTCGATCTGACCGGGGTACATGCGGTAAGGTTCAAACGCCGAAACCTCCGTTTTCCCGACGGGCTTGAACATTTGCTCTGCGATTTTCAACGGGTCTTTACCGCTGATGCGAATGATGGCAACGCCCCCTTTCCCTGCGGGTGTGGCAATCGCCGCGATATTGTTTTCCAACATACTTTTTTTCTCCGTTTTCTCCGTCCGCAATGCGTTCGGTTTTCTCTATCCGCGCCACGCTTTCGTGTCATAACTGAAAATTATACTTCTAAACTATTATACCACAGTATTTTTTGCGTGTAAACCGTTTGAGGGCTACATTATATAAAAAATATATAAAAAAGAACGGAGAATATAATCTCTTCTTATCCTCCGTCCCGTTTTTATATGCAGTTGTAGGTGTGGGTATCAGTTGAAAAACTCATCCGAGCCGCCCGAATCTCCCGCTTGGGTATTTTCGCCCGAATTTGCGTTCTGTCCGTTTGAATTAGACTGATTGGAAGAAAATTCTTCAAAGGGATCGGACGGCGCGCTTTGTCCGTTTTGAGGGTTGCCCTGCGCGCTTTGTCCGTTCTGCCAACCCTGACCGTTTTGAGGGTTGCCGTACGGCGTTCCGTAGGGATTGTTGTAGGGGTTTCCGTAAGGGTTTGCTTGTTGTTGGCGGTTGAAATAATCCGCGCGACGCCTGCGCATCCACTCGTCGTAATCAATCGGCTGTTTATTCTTCAATACGAAGATGATGATATAACGCGAAATGGGTACGAACAACGCCAAAAGGGAAAGAATAAAGTAATTCTTCGGCGCGTATTTTTTGAAGATTGCAAGCACGACGATAAGCATCAGCACCTCGGTTGCAAACTCGAATATCGCAATAATATAAGAGCTGTAAACGTAGAAGTTATACACGACTTTAGCAAAGCCCGTTAAACCCGACCAATATACGCCCGTTACGACTTCCACGTTGCCGACGGTTTCCTTTACTTCATTAAGCAGATGTCCGCAACCGATATACAAATACATCTGCGAGGCAACGACCAAACCGCAAATAACGAACGCCAACACTTGCGCAATCAGCGCATACACGCCCGCGTTTTTCATTTTTCTGCCAAAGAAACTGCATTTGCCCGCCAGTTTGCTCATATATAAGGTGCTTGCAAAAGGAATAAACGCCAAATACCTTTTAGGCATATTCTGTTTTTTCGCCATATAATACAGACCAAAGCCCTGCAAAACAAAGAGTATCGCCCAAAGTCCAAACGCGACGGCTAAACTTGTAAAAAGCCAAGCGCCATAACTTGAAAATCCGCCCTTGAAGCCGGGATTTACCGCCCCCAAAGTATCAAAAAAGGTTTGGAGGAATGTTGAAACAAAATCGTATAATTGATATATTTCCATCGTTAATTCTCCGATTGATTTTCTTTGTAAACGACTTGCATTAAGGTCAAGCCCTTGGCAGGCATCGTTTTCCCAAGTAAGCTGCGCTCCCCCGTTTCGTAGGCGGTGAAAAGGCTGTCCTCCGTCCGCTTTTGCTTTGCGAGGTCGATAAGCTCGCCCGCCATCGTGCGGACCATATTATACAAAAATCCGTTGCCCGTTACAAATATTTTTATCATACGGCAACCGAACGTTTCGCTCTCCTCTACGCGCACTTCGTACACCGTCCGCACCGTCGTCTTTACCGACGAGCCCGACGCGCAAAAGGCTTTAAAGTCGTGTTCACCCTCAAACAGTTTTGCTTTCTGCTGCAAAATAGCCTGCGAGGGCGCGTCCTCCAAACGAACGGCATACCTTTCCAAAAGAGGCATTTCGCGCGGGGATACGTAAAAGGCGTAGCAATAGGTTTTTCTTTTTGCGCTTCTGTTGCTGTCAAAACTTTCGTCCGCCGCCCAGCCCTCTAAAACGCGAACGTCGGCAGGCAAAAATCTGTTCAAGCAATCGGGCATTTTTTCGGGCGGAACGGTGATGTTTTCGCTGTCAAAATGACAAACCTGCCCTGCCGCGTGTACGCCCGCGTCCGTTCTGCCGCTCGCCGTTATGCGCAAGTTGATGCCGAGCGCCGCCCCAATTGCCGTTTCCAACGCTTCTTGGACGGAAAGAGCGTTTTTTTGCCGTTGCCAACCCGCGTAAGCCGTACCGTCGTATGCAATTTTCAGTGCGTAACGCATCGCTTCGCCCCTCCGTTTTGATAAATTTAAATCAATGCGTTTGTATAAATGCGGAGCAGAATAATCCCCGCGAGCAACGCCGCGCCTAAAAGCCAAGCGATGACGTCCCGCCAGCCAAAGGTAAGTTTTTTATATTTCGTCCGAACCTTACTGCCCGAATAACAGCGTGCGTCCATTGCGTCGCCAAGTTCGTCTGCACGCCGAAACGCGCTGATAAGCAAGGGAATCAAGATGGGTACGATTGCTTTGATACGGCTGAACGCCCCACCCTTTTCAAAGTCTGCGCCGCGCGCCTTTTGCGCATTCATGATCCGCCCCGTTTCGTCCGTTAAAATGGGGATAAAACGCAGGGCAATCGACATGATGAGCGCCAATTCGTGGACGGGGAAACGTACCAGCTTTAAAGGGAAGAGCAGACTTTCGATACCGTCCGCCAAGGATACGGGGGTGGTAGTCAAGGTAAGCAACGACGAGCCGAGTACGAGCAACACGAGCCGCACGGCAAGGAATATCGTATAATAGGTCGCCTCTTTGGTGATTTTTATAAATTTCCACTCCCACCAAACCGTTTCGCCCTGATATAAAAACAGATTGAGTATCGCCATAAAGACGAGCAAAAACAGCACGCCTTTCACCGATTTTAAAAGCTTTGTGAACGGCACGCCCGAAAAGCACGCCACGAGAATAAACACGAACGCGCACCCACCGAGCGCATAAAAATTCTGCGCCAAAAATATCGTAACGATATACAAAATCAAAAACAGAATCTTGGTGCGAGGATCTAATTTATGGGTAAAGGATTTTGCGGGGTAATATTGACCGAATGCAACTTCACTCATTATCCGCCACCTCCTTTAAAGAGGTTAAACGCGTACCTGCCCCCTCGTTTTTGATATATGCAAGCGTTTTTTGTACGAAATCCGCGACGGTATAATCGCAATCGATTTCCACGCCCTCCGCTTTAAGCGCCTTGCAAACGCGCGCCGTAAAAGGCACGTCCAAGCCAAGCTCTTGCATTTTATCCACTTTTTCAAACAAGCCCTTGGGCGTATCGACGGAAACCACCTTACCATCGGCAAAAATAGCGGCACGGGTGCAATTTTCCGCAATTTCTTCCATGTCGTGCGAAACGACGATCACCGTCTTGCACCAATCGCCGTGAATTTTATGCAATAGGGACATAATTTCTTCCTTGCCCAAGGGGTCAAGCCCTGCGGCTGGTTCGTCCAAAACGAGGATTTCGGGCTTGGTAACGATAACGCCCGCCAACGCCACACGCCGTTTTTGCCCGCCTGACAGCTCGAACGGGGAACGTTTTGTCACCTCGTCGTAGGAAAGCCCGACGGTTTCCAGCGCCTCGCGCACCGCCCTATCGGTTTCCTCTTTCGTCAACTTATCCTTGAAATTTTTAAGTCCGAACGCCACGTCCTCGTACACCGTTTCGGCAAAGAGTTGATACTCGGGGTATTGGAACACCATACCCACCTTACTGCGCAGAGCGCGGAAGTCCGTTTTTTTGTCCGTCAAATCAAATCCGTTTACCGTAAGCACGGTTTTCGGGGGAGTAGGCTGACCCTTTTTGGGTTTTTTCGCCTTATATTTCTTTTCCGCCATCGGCGTTTTTAACAGAGCGTTCAAATGCTGTACGAAGGTGGATTTACCGCTTCCCGTATGCCCGATGATACCGAAAAACTCGCCGCTGTCAATCTGCAAGCTCACCCCGTTTAAGGCGTGCGTGGCAAACGCGGATTTTGCATTGTACACGTAGGAAAGATTTTCACAACGGACGCCGCCGATTTCCACGTCTTCTTGAATTAAACGCGTACCTGCCCCGCTGTTTTCGGACGGAACGCGCACGCTTACGTCCTTTGTTAACCCGTTCAAAATTTCTTTCGTCAATTCCGTTTCGGACATTGTATCCGCCACAGACAAACCGTTCTCCGTCAATTTTCTGCACACACGCAAGGGGCGAGGCAAAACGAGGGAATATTCTTTCAGCTTTTTCTCTTCTGCCAAGACGTCGGCGGGCTTGCCCTGCAACACGATTTTCCCTTTATGCATGACGATGGCGCGGTCAGCAAGCATCGCTTCCTCGGGGAAATGCGTGATGAGCAAAACGGTGATTTTTTCCTCTTTATTAAGGCGCAGAACGACGTCTAACACCTCTTTTCTTCCGCGCGGATCAAGCATTGCCGTCGATTCGTCCAAAATCATCACTTTCGGCTTCAACGCCAACACGCCAGCAAGCGCAATGCGCTGTTTTTGACCGCCCGAAAGACGCGTGGGCGTAGCGTAGCGGAATTCTTCCATTCCCACGGCTTTGAGCGCAAAATCGATGCGTTCCCCTATTTCCGCGCGCTTAATACCCACGTTTTCGGGACCGAACGCAACGTCGTCCTCGACGATAGACGCCACCGTTTGGTTGTCGGGATTTTGGAAAACGATCCCCACCTGACGGCGGACTTCAAACACCTTTTTATTTTCCTGCGTGTCAACACCAAACACGGTAATCTTCCCCTCTTTGGGGGTCAAGAGCGCATTGCAAAGACGCGCGAGAGTGGATTTACCGCTCCCGTTATGCCCCAAAACGGCAACGAACTCCCCTTCTTCCACCGACAAATCGACGCCGTTTAACGCAAAAGAAGCGGCCTCCGTGAAAACGTCGCCGTTTTGCCCGTCCTCTCCGTCCGTCTTGTAAGAAAAATATACTTTTTCAAACTTGATTGCTTCCATTGCTTCCGTCCTCGGTCTTTTTACCTCTTTACGCATAATGCTCAAAATGGCGCAGTATACGATTTTACATTATTTTATTATAGCAAATTTTTTAACATATTACAATGAAAATTGCGTGAAAAGTGCGTTATTGTTACGAAAAAAATAGCAAATTCGACGATTTTTTCTTGTTTTTTATTAAAAAACAGAAAAGGCAAGGTAAACCTCGCCTTTATGCTCTCAACAATGTACGTTTGCGCATAACCGCACTATTTTATCGTTTTTACGCGATATTCGCCCGATTTTGCAATGGTTATCACCACGTGTCCGTCAAGATCCGTCCGCCAAACGCTTGCCCCAACTGCCGTCAAGCGCGACAGCGTTTCGTTTGTCGGATGCCCGTAAGGATTTCCTGCCCCACAAGAAATCACCGCCGTTTCGGTGTGCAGATATTCCAAAAATTCCTTACTCGTCGAATATTTGCTGCCGTGGTGGGCAACCTTCAAAATTTCCGTGCTTGACAAATCAAAATCACGCGCGTCAAAATCGTCGAAACCCCCGTCGTCGCGCATAAGATTCTCCTCTACCGAAAAGTCCACGTCGCCCGTGAACAAAACGCCCACGCCTTGATAGTCGAAATAGGTAACGGCGGAAAGCTGATTATCCAAATCCGCGTCGTACTCGGCGGTGGGATTATTCAACACGTTTTCAACGTCCAATGAATAGGGAGAAAGGAAGGATAGCGCGTAAGTATACCCTTTATACGCGCCGTCCAAACAATCTGTTGCGCGCGACGTGTAAAACAAATTACATTTTTCCTTTTCCAAAGCCTCGTACGCCTCGGCATACTCCGTCCCATCTATGGGATACGTAGGGGGCAGGTACGCGTTGAGCACCTTTTTATACTTTAAAACGACGTCTAACGCACCGCAGTGGTCCTCGTCCGCGTGGCTGATAACGAGATAGTCGATGACGTCGATTTTTAAGGCGTTGAGATAGCGTAAAACCGTCTTTTGCGTGGAAACTTGATAATCTCCGCCGTCGATGAGCATCACCTTTCCGTCGGGCAACTCAATAAGAGAACAATCCCCTTGCCCTACGTTCAAAAAATGTACGCGCGCTTCCCCCGCTTTACGCCGTCCGACGTTTGGAAGTCCTACGTAATATTTCCAAGTATTCGGCGGCACGAACGCTGAAAAAATACTTAAACCGACAAGACAAAGCAAAAGGATACCCAGCGATATCCTTTTGACCAGCTTAAATTTATTTTCAACCTTTTCTTTGTCTGCCCTATAACCCATTTTTCTTTCGTTTATTACGCCTACGGCTTGACGGAACGCTCCGCTTTTTCAAGCGACCTCCCTTTTCAACGTTTTATCTCGCCTTTGCTTTTTCTATCTGCTTGAATACTTCGCTTAAATCTGCGGCTTCGTAATCTTCAATTCTACCCTCGTCCGCAAACTTGGAAATACGCGCGTCGAGGGGCATTTTCGCCACGGCGGGAATACCGTATTCCGTCGCGATCTTCTCCGCTTTGCTGTGCCCGAAAATTTCCATTTTCTTACCGCAGTCGGGACAGGTGAGATAACTCATATTCTCCACCAAACCAAGGACGGGAATATTCATCATATTCGCCATATTCACCGCCTTTTCCACGACCATTTTAACAAGGTCTTGGGGGGTAGTTACGATGACGATACCCGAAATGGGAATACTTTGGAAAACCGTGAGCGGCACGTCGCCCGTTCCCGGAGGCATATCGATAAAGAGCAAATCGACGTCTTTCCAAATTACGTCCGTCCAAAATTGCATCACCGTACCCGAAATGACCATACCGCGCCAAATAACGGGCATCGTTTCGTCGTCGAGGAGCAGATTCATCGATACCATCTGCATACCCGACGGGGTGAGGACGGTGTTGATGCCGTTTTCGTCGCCCGTGATACGTTCGGTTACGCCGAACATATGCGGAATGGACGGACCCGTAATGTCCGCGTCCATAATGCCGACGGATAAACCCTGCTTGTGCGCGTAGGACGCGAGCAACGAGGTAGTAAGAGATTTCCCCACGCCCCCTTTACCGCTGACTACGCCGATAATTTTCTTCACCGACGACTTTGCGTGCGGCGCTTTTAACATGCTTTCTTGTTTTCTTGACGAACAGTTCGAAGAACAGCTCGAACAATTATGCGTACAATTTTCTGCCATAACTTCACCTCTTTTACAATATTATACTCTGCAATTTTTCGTTTGTCAAACGTTCCCTTCTTAAAAATCTCTTTTCGAGGCGAAATTTGGCGAAAAGTTCCGTATAAAAAGCAGAAACCAAAATAAAAAAGCACGTAAAAACGGTTGCTTTAAATAAAAAAATAATGTATAATAATTAGGCTGCGCGTAGGCGGGGAGGTAGCGGCACCCTGAATCTGCAATCCGCTATAGCAGAGCTGAACGCCTTTCTCGACGAGGTTTATGGAAGGTTTGCGCGCCGTAAGGGATGTTGATAGCAAGGTCTTATGCAACGTAATGCCGTGAACCGTGTCAGGACAGGGATGTAGCAGCACTAAGCGGAGGGTTACGTGTGCCATAAGGTAGCTTTGAAGGAGTAACCTGCGGCGTTTCCACTTCGGTAAACGTCGGCAAAAAAGGCTCGCGCAGTTTTTTATTTCGGGACGATATCCCGACTTTTTTATTTCGTCGGGGACGGAGCGCTCCGCTCGTTCGCGCCCGCAATTTCATACACTGCATAAAACCAACGAATGGCTACCGAGAAACACAGTTTTTCGGTAGCCATTCCTTTATATTCACGGCAAAAAATAAAATTTTCCGCCGACAACATCAGTATCGGCGGAATTTTTGTTTTTATGCGTTTTTAACAAAATTTTTAATAGATACACTCCACGCAGTCGTTTCACTCCTTTGGTCGGTATGACAAGCGCGCCACACGCAGTCGTTTCTCTCCTTTCGTCGGTATGACAAAAGAATACAATTCTTAAAGTCGTTATAACAATAAAAATGTCATACCGAGCGAAGCGCAAGCGAAGTCGAGCGTATCTCAAATTTTAATCGTCTTTTCTGCCACGGATATCCAAGCCGTTGAGTTTATCGTCCTCTAACACGACGCCCCGCTGCAAGGTGGCGTAACCGTACTTTTCGCGCAACATTGCCACGGCGTTTTCCGCGCGTTCCTTTTTCTCGTACGAAGCGGCGCTGCCCGAAAGCAGTCCGTCAAAATCGAGTTGCTCCACGTTATAATCAAAGCCCGAAACGGTGATACCCAAAAGGCGCACCTTCTTCCCAAGCGGATACTGCTTGCAAAACAGCTCAAACGCGGCTTTGGCAATATCCCCGCACAGCGCGGTGGGCGACACTTTCGTCTGCCAAGAAAAAAATTTCAACTCGTTGTCGCGCACGACGATATGTACCGTATTCGCCCTGCCCACGTCCGCGTCGCGAAGCCTTGCGGAAACGCTTTCCGCCAAAGCGTAAAGCCAACGCTTTACATCCTCTCTATCCTGTATATCTTGGGGCAAAGTGGTAGAATTGCCAATCGATTTTAAGTCTGTTTTTTCCTTGACTGCCTTGACGGGCTCTTTATCCTCACCGAGGGCATAAACGCGTAACTGCCTGCCCCGTTTGCCCAAATGCTTGGATAAAAGCGCCTCGTCCGCGAGCGCCAAATCCCCTATCGTCCGTATCCC
Source organism: Clostridia bacterium (assembly GCA_017468085.1). Lineage (GTDB taxonomy): Bacteria > Bacillota > Clostridia > Christensenellales > Borkfalkiaceae > Scatosoma. The sequence goes on from JAFUJR010000030.1 coordinate 32,676, forward strand.
GATTTTACGCAGAGTTTCTTCCGTGGACTTGCCTACGAACAAAAGCTCCGTTACGGGTAACTTCCACACGATTTCCTTGTAATTTTCGCGCGTAATTTCCGTTACGGCGTCGGGCTTTTTCAACTCGGACGCAAGCTTTGCGAACACCTTGTTAAAGCTGACCCCAACAGATACCGTTACGCCAAGCTCCGCTTTGACCTCTCGCCGAATTTTTTCGGCAATTTCTCTGCCGTCCCCAAAGAGAAAGGTGCTTTCCGTTACGTCCAAAGCGCACTCGTCTATGCTACATTCTTCCACACAATCGGTATACCGTTTATAAATATCCACAACCATTTGCGAATACCGCTTATAATCGTGATGGTGCGCGCCCACCATTTGCACGTCGGGGCATTTGCGCAGAGCGGAATATACCGTTTCCGCCGTCCTAATGCCAAACTTTTTCGCCTCTTCGTTTTTGGCAAGTACGATACCGTGCCGTTCTTTGGGGTCGCCGCAGACGATAAGCGGCTTCCCCGCCAAATCGGGGTTGCGCGCAATTTCCACGGACGCGAAAAAGTTATTCAAATCGGAATATAATATAATGCGTTCCCGTTCCATTTTGCTCCCCCCAAGGCTGAGCCTTGCCCCAATCTTACCACCTACCGCCCGTTCTTGATATAAGCTTACGGCTAATTTAGGCACACAAGTTATAGTATAAACTTATTTCAACGCGTACATGGTACGTCCTTATTTCAAAAATTCGACAACGGAATGCGCGGCAATATTGCCTTCGCCCACCGCCTTGGCATACTGATAAGGTCTGCCCGTACAGTCCCCAGCCGCAAAACAGCCTTTGAGGTTGGTTGCCGTATTTTTATCCGTTTTTACGTGTCCGTTTTCCGCTTCCAACCCGCCTACAAGCACGGTTGGCGCAATGCATTCACGGAGCGCAAATACCCCGTCCACAGGCAAATCCGCAGGAATATTTTCGGCGGGCGGCGCAGCAAAAACCAGCCTTTCTACCCGTCTTTCACCCGCGATTTGCTTGGGTATTTTTTTGAGCAAGGTTACGTTTTTAGGCATAGGCGCAACGTCCTTATACAGCGCGACGAGGTACACTTTCTCTGCCAAATCGGCAAGGTAGACAATTTCGTGCTCTAACCGTTTGGTGGTGCATACCACGGCAATCGTTTTGCCCTTATACAAAAATCCGTCGCAGGTGGCGCAATAGCTTACGCCCCTTCCCAAGAAGGCTTCTTCGCCGTCAATCGGCTTTATGCTTTCTACACCGCAAGCAAGAATGACCGTCTTGCTTTCATAGGCGTTATTTTCTTGCGTTAACACGGAAAATTTCTCTTTCAACGCGTACACGCCCGCCACCTTTTCGTTCTTAATCTCAATTTTCGCCTCGGCAAGCTGCGCTTTTAACGCCGCAGAAAAACCCTCGCCCGTTACGTTGGAAAGTCCCGGATAATTGCGGATAAGCTCCGCTTTGGAAATTTTTTCACTCAAATCGGGCGAGCCGAATATCATAAAGTTTTTCCCGTTTGCTTTTAAGGTGAGCGCGGCGGAAATACCCGCAGGACCGCTCCCGACGATAATACAATCTAACATAATATCTCCTATGTGCCATAAAGGAATAAAAAGCGCCTGCCGCAAAATCGGTTTTGAGCTTATTTCTTTATAATATTAGTATAGCACAATCCGTGCAAAAAATCAAGCCGTCGACAAAAAAAAGAGCGGAGAGCGAAAACTTTCGTTCTCGCCCCCGTCCTTAATTAAAACTCTGCAGTGTGATCGATATTTATTTATCCTCTTTTCCGCCGGGTCTTCCCATACCTTCCTTCATATCTTCCCAAGATTGCTTCGCATGGTCGATGCATTCCCCGTGCTTATTTTCAAAATCATCGACAAACTTGCCGTGTTCGTCTTTCTGCATTTTGGAAATGTCGTCAATATGCTCGTCTACTTTTACAGACGCCGCTTCCAATGCGGAAATAAACGAATCGTAAGCGGATTTTACCGTTGCTTTGAGCGTATCCAGCGTTTTGTTTGCGATACTTGCCATTTCTTCAAGCAACGCCTCTGCATTGTCAAGATTTTGCTTGTAAATATCCAAGGCTTCAAGCACCGCGTCGGTAACTGCGTCCTGTTCCATATTTGCAACTTCGTTTCTATAATTGAGATATTCCTTCTTAGCCGCGCGGAAATTTGCCAAAGCCGTTTGATAATCGCTTTCTTCACTTACGAGCAAATCATAACGTTGCTGTTCCAACTCTGCAACCGCGCCCGTATACAAATCGTAAGCCGCTTCGATCAAAATAGCCTGCGCGTCGGAAACCTTAGATTTTAAGAAATCAAGCTCCACCTTTTCCATCGCGTGCGCTTTTGCTTCGTAATATGCGTTTTTCAATTCTTGCGAATAAAATTCCGCCGTTTCTTTACGGGATTCGTAGATAATCTCGATAAGTTCCTCGGCTTCCATCGCCTGCACTTCCGCCGCGTCGAGATAAGGCGCGCATTTTGCAACGAGCTCCTGTAAATCTTCCTGCGAAATTCCTTCCTTCAATTGGATTTGTGCCTGCACGCCGAATTCTTCAAGTTTTGCGTGCGCTTTATCCTTGACGTCGTTGAACAGTTTTTCCGCCGCCGCCTGATCGCCGGAGAAGGAGATTTCGATTTGATTATCACCCAAGGAAACGTCGCCGCTGACAAGGAAGCCCATTTCCGCGCTGCTTTCAATAAACAAATCGACTGCTGCGTCTGCGCTCTTGCCTTCGAATACAGCCGCGCTGAGGATAAGGTTTCCCTCCTCGTTTAACGCGTTCACGCTGATAACCTTATCGTTTTCGTCCAACACGAACTCCACCTCCGGGTTAAGAGAAACGTTCATCACCGTTTTCTCGTTCGTGCTTGCACTGTTACAGCCCGTAAACACGAACGCACCCGTCGCCGTCATAATGGTTGCGCCCAAAAGCGCGATTGTCTTTTTCATAATATTTCCTCCGTTTTTTTTATTTCGTTCAATTATTAAACGCCCTAAAACAAGATTTTGTTGCAGATTTTTAAATTTTTATTTTATTTTTTTATACTTTCCCAATATTTTTCCATCGAACCGTATTCTTCAAGCAGGGTTTGCAGGTACGAATTGTAATCGTTTTCCCCAATTTTTTCGCGGTCTTGTTCGTAAGCCTCTTTTCCTTTCTCCTCCAAAACCTCATATCGGGAACCAACGTATTTTTGCATCTTTGCCCCATAGTCCTCCCAATCGGTGGGTGCTTCGTATAAATGCGAAAGATGGGACACGTCCTCGCCAATATTTTTTAAAATCTTGATCAAAGAAGCGGAATTTTCTTCAAATAGCCGCGCAAAAAGCTCTGCGTCAAAATTTTCCATAAGCATTTTCAGCGTATCCAACGGCAACGCGTCGCACTCCTCCACCGCCATTTGGAAATCGATTGAACTGATGATGCGTTTTTCGTACTCGATTTCGTATTCTTTAAGCATTCGCTCCATATCTTTCATGCAAGACTCGAAATCAGCCGTGTATTCGATTTCTTTATCTGTGCCTTGCAATATCCAATAATCACAAGGCACCAAACCGCCCAGCTTATGCAAAGGGTTGTCGGAATGATTACGGATACGTTCTTCTTGTGCCGCAAGCGCCTGAACGTCCGCAACGTATTTTTGGAGTTTATCGAAGTTTCTTTGCAATATCTGTCCAAAGACTTCTTCCATTTCCGTTTTTTCAACTTGTTCGTAGTACAATTCTTCCAATCTTTTATCCGTTTGATTTTCCGCATAGCGAATAAAATACGGAACGGTGAGCGCTTGAATGTTTTCCGCCAATGTCTCTACGGACGCCGTTGCGCCCAAGCCGATATATTCCGCAAACTCCGTAACCCCCACGCTTTCTTCCACAACTACGATATATGCGCCCTTTTCACAAAAATACGATTGCAAACAGTTGCTGATAATCTCCGTGGTATCCTCGCTTGTACAGGAAGTAACGCGTACCGCGTCGCGCGCACTTAGATCCAAATATCCCAATCTCGCCGCATAATCCACAAACGCTTTTACCGCTTCCTCCACGGGCTTACCCTGCATTGCCGCAATACGCGCGCTATCCGACAAGATAACGTCTGCGTCCGTATTCATTGCCGCCACAGCCGACACTCTGCCTTTATCGTCGACGCTGAACACCGCTTCGGGATTTATCTGCACGGAAACCGCTCCCATAGACGCGCCCGCTCCGCTATCGCCGCCCTTCTGGAATTGCAACCCGAATACCAACGAAAGCCCAAGCGTCAATACGCACACGCCGCACGCAGAGGCAAACGCCGCAATGCGCCTGGGGGAGGAGAAAAGTTTTTTATACCAAGGCAACGCGTTCTCCTCACGGATAATCGGTCTGTTTTTCACCTCTTCCGCAACGGGAATCGGCTCGTTCTTCAATTCTTCATTCATCGCGGGAACGATATTATCCAACTCTTTTTGCCAACGTTTTTTCCAGTTTTTCACGAACGTTCCACCTCCTTTAAATATTCCTGCAATTTTTTTATTGCGCGTTTGTATTTTGACGTTACCGTGCCAGTCGGGCAACCAAGCATTTCGCCAATTTCCCGATGTTTGTACTTCCATAATATATGTAAGGTAACGATCCGCCTTTCTTCCTGCGATAAAACGCGTTCCATCGCGTCCGAAACCGTACCTTCTATAGGAGCAGGCTCGACAACCACCTCTATTTCCTCCGTCGAAACTTCTCGCCTGCGTTTTTTGAGTTCGCTGAGCGCATAGTTTTTGGCGATCTGCAACAACCAAGCTCTGCCGTTCGTTCCTGCTTGATAAGAAGCGATTCCCCGTTTTACTTTCAAGTACACGGACTGCATGGCGTCTTCCGTATCGGCATGATTGCGAAAATAAGAGCGCAAGAAAGCGTACACACCGTTTTTCGTGCGTATGTAAAACTGTTCAAATGCAACGTTATCCCCTTCTGCAATTTTACGCAGAAGCGCATCCGTTTCTTTTGCGTTCATCGCTACCTCCGCCGCCCGTCAACGGCTCCCCTCAGTAGATCCTTTATACTTATTAAACCGTACTGACCTACGTTTTGTTGCAATAAAAATAAAAAAAGGCGAATTTATTTCTAAATCCGCCCGTTCGCAGTCTAATTGAAACAGCGTTTCGCTCAATTTTTCTATAATTATTTTGCGTTCTTTTCTTTGAAGCGCGCCTTTGCGCGAAGCTCGCTGTCCAAAATGCGTTTTCTGATACGCAAGGATTTGGGCGTAACCTCCAAAAGCTCGTCGTCCGCGATAAATTCAAGGCACTCTTCCAAGCTCATTTTGCTGACGGGCACGAGCGTCAAAGCATCGTCGCTGCCCGAAGAGCGGGTATTCGTCAAATGCTTGGTTTTGCAGACGTTCACGTTGATATCGTCCGCGAGGTTGGTATAGCCTACGACCATACCTTGATATACGGGCGTGCCGGGCGTGATAAACAAGTTCCCTCTGCCCTGCGCGTTGAACAGGCCGTAGGTAACCGCCTCGCCCGTTTCAAACGCGACGAGCGAGCCCGTGTTTCTGCGTTGCATATCCCCTTTGTAGGGCTCGTAGGAGTAAAAAATCGTATTCATAATGCCTTGCCCCTTCGTGTCGGTCAAAAATTCGCTCTTATAACCGAACAAGCCACGGGAAGGCACGGCAAATTCAAGGCGCATACGGTTGCCGATTGCCGTCATTTGCATAAGCGTACCTTTGCGGTTGCCCATCGCAGAGAAAACGGGTCCCGTCATATCCTCGGGCACGTCGGCAAGGAAGCGCTCGATAGGCTCGTGGCGCACGCCGTCGATATCTTTATACAATACCTTAGGGGTGGAAACCTGGAACTCGTACCCCTCGCGGCGCATCGTTTCAATGAGGATGGACAGGTGCATTTCCCCTCTGCCGCAAACGCGGAAGCTGTCGGCGTATTCCGTATCGTTTACACGCAGGGAAACGTCGCGCAAAAGCTCTTTATACAGTCTGTCGCGGAGCTGACGGGAGGTTACGAATTTCCCCTCCTTACCAGCAAAAGGGCTGTCGTTGACGGAGAAGGTCATTTCCACCGTCGGGTCTTCGATTTTTACAAACTGAACAGGCTCGACTGCCGTCGGCTCGCATACGGTGTCGCCGATGCTCAAGCCGTCTATACCCGAGAACATAACGATATCCCCCGCCTTTGCGCGTTCGACGGGCACTCTTTCCAAACCCTCGATTTGATAGAGGTTGGCGATTTTGCAATTCGTGCGCACCTTGCCAGGCTCGTTATAGTTGCAAATGCTGACGGGTTCGTTTGCGCGGATCGTGCCGCGTTCGATCCTGCCGATACCGATACGTCCTACGAACTCGTTGTAATCGATACAGGAAACGAGAAGCTGCCCTGCGCCCTCGGTGTCCAAATCCATGGGCGGAATGGTTTCTAAAATGGTATCGAAAAGAGGGTTGAGGTTGGGCTCTTGCTTGTCGGGCGTGAGCGAAGCCGTACCCTGTCTGCCACAGCAGTACACGATAGGGCTGTCGAGCTGTTCGTCCGTGGCGTCAAGCTCCATCATCAAAAGCTGCATTTCTTCCACGACCTCGGCAATACGCGCGTCAGGCCTGTCCACCTTGTTGATAACGATAATCAATTTTAAGCCAAGCGCAAGCGCCTTTTGCATAACGAAACGGGTTTGAGGCAGAGGACCTTCCGCAGAGTCTACGAGGATAAGCGCGCCGTTTACCATTTTCAAAACGCGTTCTACCTCGCCCGAAAAGTCGGCGTGGCCGGGGGTGTCGACGATGTTGATTTTCACGCCGTTATAATGCGCGGACGTATTTTTTGCCAAAATGGTAATGCCGCGCTCTCTTTCCAAATCTCCACTGTCCATCACGCGATCTTGCACCTGCTGATTATCGCGAAACACGCCGCCCTGCGCCAACATTTCGTTGACAAGCGTCGTTTTGCCGTGGTCTACGTGCGCGATGATGGCTACGTTTCTTAAATCTTCTCTTATCATTGTAAGTACTCCTAATAGGTCAAACTTTTTCAACCTTTTTATTGTAATACTTTTTTTGCAAATTGACAACAAATTCAAAGGCGTTTGGAAAAAATATTTTTTATTAATTATAAAAAATTTCCGTAAGACGCGCTCATCTTACGGAAAAAAGCCGAGTTATAAAGGCTGAACCGCCCTGTTTTCGTATTTGGTGAAACGGATAATATAGCCGTTGTCCTCTATCGGCTCGCCCTCGTCTACGCAAATAAAATTTTCGTTTTCGTCAAGGTTGGGGAAGAAAACTTCCGCGCCGCCGACGGCGTCCACTTTGGTTACGTATGCGCCGTGGCAATAAGGCAAAAGCGCCTTGTAAATTTCCCCGCCGCCGATGATAAAAATATCCTCGTTTTTGCGGTTTTTCATCTCCGCTTTTAACGCCTCGTAAGAGGGCACGATAATGCAGTCGTCGCGTACCTGCCCCCTTGAAAGGACGATATTTACCCTGTTTTTAAGGGGCTTTTGGTTGGGAAAAGAACGGAGCGTTTTTCCACCCATTACAACGGTGTGTCCCATCGTCGTTTCGCGGAAAAATTTCATATCCTTGGGCAGGGAAAACATCATATCGTTCCCCTTGCCTATCCCCCACTCCTTATCTGCGTGTACGATTGCGTAAATCATATTGCCACCGGGATTTTACTTTCTAATTTCTCATACTCGTAATCCACAAGTTTGAAGCTATCCACCGTAAAATCGTAAAAGTTGGTAATGCTTTCGTCTACGACAAGCTTGGGCGCTTTGTGGCGGGGGTTCGCCAAAATTTCTTTCACGAGCGGAATATGTCTATCGTAAATATGCGCGTCTGCAATAACGTGTACGAGCTCGCCCGCTTTTAAGCCCGAAACCTGCGCAAACATAATCAGCAAAATCGCGTATTGCACGACGTTCCAGTTATTCGCCGTCAGCATATCGTTGGAGCGTTGGTTTAAAATGCCGTTGAGGGTGTCCCCCGTTACGTTAAAGGTCATTGAATACGCGCAAGGGTATAAGCCCATTTCGTGCAGGTCTTGGAAATTATAAATATTCGTCATAATGCGACGGCTTGCGGGGTTGTGCTTTAAATCGTAAAGCACTCTGTCCACTTGGTCAAATTCGCCCTCTTTATATTTGTGCTTTACGCCGAGCTGATAGCCGTACGCCTTGCCGATAGAGCCGTTTTCGTCCGCCCAGCTATCCCAAATGTGAGAACCCAAATCGTGGATATTGTTGCTCTTTTTCTGCCAAATCCACAAAAGCTCGTCAATGCAGGACTTAAACGCCGTTCTGCGCATGGTCAAAATGGGGAATTCTTCCTGCAAATTGTAGCGGTTGACGATACCGAATTTTTTTACGGTATGCGCGGGCGTACCGTCCTCCCAATGGGGGCGAACCTGCAAATGGGTGTCCCAAAACCCGTTTTCCATAATGTCCGTCATGTTTTGCGCAAAAATTTCGTCTGCTCTACTCATCTGTGTACTCCTTGGATTTTTATTATGCTACGATAAAGAAGGGTAAAACGGTAGAGATGCAAGCAGTTCAAGACGCACGAGGATAACTTAAAGGAGCGTACTAATGCGTACGCGACTGAAAGTTGCCGCAGCGCAACGCCGAAATGCGACGCATATACGCCGTTTACTCTATAACTTCTATATAAAAACTCACGGGGCGAAACCCGTCGTTGCAAGATATCATCGCCGAATAAGGATTTTTCATCCAGCCGTCGTAAAAATTGCCGTTGCCTTTGGCAAGCTCGGTTACAAAATATTTCATACTGTCCCAAGCGCTGTCGCAAAGGTCAAACGGTTTTTCTCCGTTTTTAGAAATAAAAACCTGACCCTCCGCCAAATCGCAAGCGTGCTCTATCGGGTTTTCGTACTTTTCGGAAAGGTCGGGATACGCCGCTTTTCGAATCACCGTAATTTTACAAGTTTTCATCTACGCCCCCCATTTTCCCGTCAATATAAAGTATAACATACTTTCCCCTCCCTCGTCAAGTCCGTGCAAGCGGAAAAAGTGGCAAAAAAAGAAATCTTTTTTGCGTTTATTTTTGTAAAAAGTTGACAAACGTAAAAAAAATGGGTATTATATATGTGTATGTAAAAAATTAAATGAAGGAGAATTCTTTTTCTATGAACAAGAAAACCGTAAAAGACGTAGAAGTTAAAGGCAAAAAAGTCCTCGTTAGATGCGACTTCAACGTACCTATGAAAGACGGTGTTATCACCGACGAAAACCGTATCATCGGCGCCCTTCCCACCATTAAGTATTTGATGGAACAAGGCGCAAAGGTCATCCTTTGCTCGCACATGGGCAAGCCCCACAACGTGTTCGACGCAAAGGTTGAACTCAATAAAAAGGAAAAAGGCAAGGTTGCCGCGCTTCCCGAAAGCGAACAGGCTGCCGCTACCGCAGAATTCCTTGACAAAGCAATGAAAGACGTTAAAAAGCTCTCCCTCGCTCCCGTTGCGGCGCGCTTAAACGAGCTTTTGGACGGCAAGGTTACCTTCGCTTCCGACGTTATCGGCGAAGACGCAAAAGCGAAAGTTGCGGCTTGCAAAGAAGGCTGCTGCGTACTTCTTGAAAACCTTCGCTTCCACAAGGGCGAAGAAAAGAAAACGCCCGAATTTATGCAAGCGCTTGCAAGCTATTGCGAAGTGTACGTCAACGACGCGTTCGGTACGGCGCACCGTTCCCACTCCTCTACGGCGGGTATCGTAGAAGAAGGCTTGGTTACGGTTGCGGCTTGCGGTTTCCTTATCGAAAAGGAACTTTCCGTTATGGCAGATACGCTTGAAAATCCCGAAAGACCTTTCGTAGCTATCCTCGGCGGCGCAAAGGTTGCGGACAAGCTGAACGTTATCTCCAACTTGCTTGAAAAGTGCGACACCCTCGTTATCGGCGGCGGTATGGCGTACACCTTCTTGAAAGCAAAGGGCGGCAAAATCGGCACGTCCCTCGTTGACGACGAAAAAATCGATTACTGCCTTGAAATGCTGAAAAAAGCAGAGAGCCTCGGCAAGACCATTTTGTTGCCCGTAGACACCGTTGCGGCAAAGGAATTCCCCAACCCCATCGACGCACCCATCGAAACGACAGTCGTTGATTCCATGAACATTCCCGACGATATGATGGGCTTGGATATCGGCCCTGAAACGAGAAAGCTCTTCGCGGACGCAGTTGCAAACGCTAAGTCGGTTATTTGGAACGGACCTATGGGCGTATTCGAAAACCCCATCCTTGCAGAAGGCACGAAGGCAGTTGCGGCTTCGCTTGCAAACGCTTACGGCAAAGCGACCACCATTATCGGCGGCGGCGACAGCGCGGCGGCGGTACAGGTGCTTGGCTACGCAGACAAGATGACCCACATTTCTACGGGCGGCGGCGCTTCCCTCGAACTTTTTGAAGGTAAAGTACTTCCCGGTATCGCTTGCCTTAACGACAACTAAGAAAAGGTATGTGAGGGCGGACGAGTTTCGCCCTCCTGCTATGTTAGAATATCAAATTCATTAAAAAAATAATTTACATTAGGAGTTAAAATTATGCGTAAACCCATCATCGCAGGCAACTGGAAAATGAACAACACCGCGTCGCAGGGCGTAGCGCTCGTCAACGCGATTGCTCCCCTTGTTACGGACGCAAATTGCGACGTAGTCGTATGCGTTCCCGCAATCAATATCCCCGCTATCAGCGAGGCAATCAAAGGCACGAACATCAAGCTCGGCGCTGAAAACGTACACTTCGCAGAAAAAGGCGCTTACACGGGCGAAATTTCCGCGGCTATGCTTTTAGAATACGGCGTAGAATACGTTATTATCGGCCACAGCGAACGCCGTCAATACTTCGGTGAAACGGACGAAACGGTAAACAAGAGAACGCTTACCGCGCTCGCAAACGGCATCACCCCTATCGTTTGTATCGGCGAATCTTTGGAAGAAAGAGAAACGGGCAAGACGGAAGAAGTGCTTGCTACGCAAATCCACGAAGGTTTGAAGGGCATTGAGGACATCACCAAAATCGTCATCGCTTACGAACCCGTTTGGGCAATCGGTACGGGCAAGACGGCTACCGCTCAGCAAGCAAACGAAACCATCGCGTTCATCCGTAAGACGGTTGGCGAAATGTTCTGCCCTAAGTGCGCGGCGGCTCTCCGCATTCAGTACGGCGGCAGCATGAACGCAGGCAACTGCAAAGAGCTTATGGCTATGGAAGAAATCGACGGCGGCTTGATCGGCGGCGCTTCCTTGAAAGCTCCTGACTTTGCGGCTATCGTAAACTTCGATAAGTAAGTTTTATCACGGAATTTAGAGGGGGCTTGTCCGCATTCAACGCGTACCTGCCCCCACCATTTTGTTAATAAATGTATTTTTGGCAACGCAGAGATGCAAGCAAGACAAGGCGTTGTAGCGCACCGCAGGGAGTTTACTTCCCGTAAATGAGCAAGGCGCGCGAAGCGACAACGAAGTATTGCGAAGTATATATGGGTTGCAATAGGAGTAAATATGAGAAAACCTTATGCCATTATAATTATGGACGGTTACGGCATCAATCCCTCTAACGTCGGCAACGCCATCGAAGCGGACGGCAGTAAATATGTGAAAGCATTGCAGAAAAACTACCCCTCCGCACAGCTTGGCGCAAGCGGTATGTCGGTAGGTCTTCCCGACGGTCAGATGGGCAACAGCGAGGTTGGGCACCTCAACATCGGCGCAGGCAGAATCGTCTACCAAGACCTTACCAAAATCACGAAAGATATTAGAAACGGCGAATTCTTTAAAAACGCGGAATTGCTCCGCGCAATGCACGCCGCAAAAGAAAACGGCAAGAAACTCCATCTCTACGGTTTGGTTTCTACGGGCGGCGTACACAGCCATACCGAGCACCTCTACGCGCTTATCGAAATGGCGAAAAACGAGGGATTGGAAAACGTTTACGTGCACGCCTTTACGGACGGGCGCGACGTGGCACCCACCTCGGGCGCAGATTTCCTCAAAGATTTACAAGCGAAGATGGACGAGCTCGGCTTTGGTAAAATCGCTTCCGTATGCGGCAGATATTACGCAATGGACCGCGACAACAACTGGGACAGAGAAGAAAAGGCGTACGATATGCTCACGCTCGGCACGGGCGTACAATTTGAAGGCACGGCGGAAGAAGCGGCAAACGCGTCCTATGCAAACGGCGTAACGGACGAGTTTATCCTGCCCACCAACCTCACGAAGAACGGTAAGCCCGTTGCGCTCATCGGCGCAGGCGACAGCATTATCTGCTTCAACTTCCGTCCTGACAGAGCAAGACAAATTTCGAGAATGTTCTCGCAAGAGGTTTTCCCTTTCGTAGACGCAAAGACGGGCGCGACGCTCGGTTTTGAAAGAAAGACGGGCTTCCTTGCCCCCACCTACGTTGGGTTTGCAGTGTACGATTCCTCCTTTAAAAACGTCGGCGTGGCGTTCCCGCCCGATGAAATCACCAACACGCTCCCTCAGTATATTGCGTCGCTCGGCTTGAAACAGCTTCACATCGCGGAAACGGAAAAATATGCGCACGTAACCTTCTTCTTCAATGCGAAACTTGAACCTCCCGTTGAGGGAGAAACGCGTATCGTTATCCCCTCCCCGAAGGTAGCGACCTACGATTTACAACCCGAAATGAGCGCATATCCCGTAACCGAAAAGGTTTTGGAGGAGCTTGACAAGGGCGAGTACGACGTCGTGATTTTAAACTTTGCAAACTGCGACATGGTCGGACATACGGGCGTTATGGACGCGGCGGTAAAAGCCGTACACGCGGTTGACGAGTGCGTGAAGAAGGTAACGGACAAGATTTTGGCAATGGGCGGAAGCGCGCTTGTAACCGCAGACCACGGCAACGCAGACCAAATGCTTGCGGACGACGGCGTCGGCGCGTTCACGCAACACACCACCTTCCCCGTACCCGTTATTTTGGTTTCGGAAGAATACAAAAACGTTACCCTCCGCGAAGACGGCGTTTTGGCAGACCTTGCGCCCACCTTGCTCGACATGATGAACCTTGAAAAGCCCCAAGAAATGACGGGGAAGAGCTTAATTAAATAAGAAAACGCGGGCGGAGCGCGGCATTTTTGCTCTCTGCCCCGTTAAATTGCAAAAAAAAGATAAAATCACCTTGAAAAATAGTTGCGATATTCTTTTTTGTATGCTATAATTGATAGGTACTTTTATGAAACGGACGGATTTTTTGCCGTCAAAACGGAAAAGAGGAATAACACTATGTTGAATTTGGTAAACTTATTAGTACCCACCGACGGTAATTTATTATACGTCTACCGTACGCTTAGTATCGTATTGATTGCTCTTATGGCGCTTTCCGCAATTGCGATTATCATACTCATTTTGTTGCAACCCAGCAACTCCTCGGGTATCGACGCACTCGGCGGTTCCAGCGAAACCTTCTTCGGTAAGAACAAGGGCAAATCTATCGAAGCAAAAATGAAGAAATGGACTTGGATCTGCTTGGCGATCCTCGCCGTTCTTTCTATTATCTTCTTCATTTTGCAAATCGACTCCCTTTGGGTCTAATCCTTTTAGGATACTATCGGCGGCTTTCCCTATAAAGCCGCCTTTTTTCTTTCTTTATTCCCCACGAGGTCAAACCTATGAGCGCAAGAGAAAAATTGCTTGAAGCGTTTCTTGACGGAACGCTTGCAAAACGGAATATTTTGGAAATTTGCAAACTCTTGCAAATCCCCTACCGTGAAAAAAACCGCGTCGCCGAACTTTTAGACAAGCTGTGCGCGGAAGGTTTATTATACCAAAACGACGGGGGCAGGTATGGAACGATTGAACAATTAGGGCTTTTGAAAGGCGTTTTAACGGGTAACGAGCGAGGCTTTGCCTTCTTCACGCCCGAAAACAACCAACGCTTTGAAAACGATTTGTTCATTTCTCATAAAAACCTTTGCGGCGCGCTCCACGGCGACACCGTGCTTGTAGAGCGCGTTTTTGAACGCAGCGACGACGAGTGCAAGGTCGTCAAAATCTTAGAACGCGGACTCACGCAGGTGGTGGGCGTATTCCGTCGCAACAAAAAATCGGGCTATCTTATCCCCGACGAAAAGCGTTACGCGACGGAAATTTATATCCCCCTTTCTACCTGCTTTAATATCCCCACGGGGGTAAAGGCGGTGGCAAAAATCACCTCTTACCCCTACGGCAAAGCGCCGGGCGGCGAAATTATAGAGGTGCTTGGCGAGGAGGACGATTTCTTTGCCGAAGAGCTTTCTATCATTCGTTCGTATAACCTGCGCGAGGAATTCCCCTCCGCCGTAGAAAAAGAAGCGAACAAGCAAGCCAACCGCAAAATCACGGACGAAGACGTTCGCGCACGCAGAGATTTCCGAAATAAACTTATCGTTACCATCGACGGCGAGGACACGCGCGACATCGACGACGCCATTTCCTTGGAAAAAGATGGCGAGGATTACCTTTTGGGCGTGCATATCGCGGACGTAACCCACTACGTGGGCTATCGTTCCCTTTTGGACGAAGAAGCGCTTGAACGCGGTACGAGCGTTTATTTCCCTGACCGCGTTTTGCCCATGCTCCCCCGTGCCTTATCCAACGGCATTTGTTCCTTAAACGAGGGCGAGGATAGGCTCACCCTTTCCTGTTTGATGCGCGTCAATAAAAAAGGCGTGGTTACAAGCAGTGAAATTGTGGAAGGGGTCATTCGTTCCGCACACAAAATGACGTACACGGAAGTTACGGCAATCCTTGACGGCGACGAAAAAATTACGCAAAAATACGCTGACGTCGCGGACATGGTATTCCTCTTTAAGGAATTGACGGATATTTTACTGACCATGCGCGATAAAAAAGGAAGCATTTCCTTGGACGTGAAGGAAGCGAAAATTATCCTTGACGGCGACGAAATCAAAATTCCCGATTATCAGCGCGTTTTCGCTTACCAAATCATCGAAGCGTTTATGGTGCTCGCCAACGAAACGGTTGCCGAATATATGCACGGCATCGAAGCGCCCTTCGTTTATCGCATACACGAAAAACCCAACGAGGAAAAGGCAACGACCTTCCGCGCCTTTGCGCAAACGCTCGGTTTAAACGCCCGTTTTTCGGTGGACGACGTCAAGCCTTACGATTATCAAAAGCTGTTAAAATCTGCGGAGGGTCTGCCGACCTATTCCGTGCTCAATCGCGTCATGCTCCGCTCTATGCAAAAGGCGAGATATTCCCCCGAAAATTTGGGGCATTTCGGCTTGGCGAGCGGCTGTTATTGCCACTTCACGTCCCCCATTCGCCGCTACCCCGACCTGTGCATACACCGTATCATCAAAGAGGTGATAAACGGCGGCTATGCGCGCGCGTTGGAGGTTTACGGCGGGTTTGTAGAACGCGCCGCAGACCAATCCTCGGATAGGGAACGGAAAGCGACGGACGCCGAGCGCGACGTGGACGATTTGTATATGACGATGTATATGAGCGAACGCATCGGGGAAGAATACGACGCCGTGATTTCGGGCGTAACGTCCTTTGGGCTGTTTGCCGAGCTTCCCAACACCGTCGAAGGATTTATCCCCATGGAAAGTTTGTACGGCACGTATAAATACGACGCGGATAGATTTTGCATCGTCGGGGAGCACGGCGTTTATTCTATCGGGGAAGAGATCCGCATAAAAGTAATTGACGTAGATTTTTACAGACGGCGGACGGAATTTCAGCTTTTAAACAAAAAACAAGCGGACAGGTACGCGTTGAATGAAAATGCAGAGGTGAAAAATGAAAGTAATCGCAACGAATAAAAGCGCTTCATTCGAGTATTTTATCGAGGAAAAATACGAGGCGGGGATCGTTTTGGAAGGCAACGAAATTAAGTCGTTGCGCGCGGGCAACGTGAATATGAACGATAGTTTTTGCTTCGTGCGCGGTAACGACGTTTCCGTCAAAAATATGCACATCGCCTTTTACGATAAATCGGACGGCTTTGCGCACAAGGATACCCGTCGGGACAGGAAGCTTCTCTTGCATAAGAGCGAGATCGCCAAAATTGCAGGTAAAATCAACCGTCAAGGCTATACGCTCGTTCCGTTGAAATTATATTTTAAGGACGCCTTAATTAAAATGGAAGTGGCGCTTTGTCGAGGCAAGCATACCTACGACAAGAAGAAATCTATTGCAGATAGGGATATAAAACGTTCTGTGGATAGAGAAATCAAAAACGCAGGTTTTTAAATTTAATTTCACCCAAAAACGCGCCAAACGGCGCGTTTTTTATCCACATTTATATCTTTTTATCTCTGCGACGGAAAACAAACCCGTTTTCTCGTTTCCACCAAATGATATTCCTTTCGGTTTTTCAGCTCGAAAAATACGGGACTTTTGGGGGAAGCAAATACCAATTCGCCCGTGGGCTCGGCAAGCATACAATACCCTTGCGCACACAGAAGAACGGGTAATCCGCAACGGAATGCATACGCGCGGAGAAGCACCGATTGCAAACCGTCCGTAACACGACCAAACGGACAAACGATAAAATCGCACCCACAGCGAGAAAGCGCCTCTGCGTTTTCCGCAAAGAACAAGTCCTCCGCTACGACAACCCCCATTTTCCCCTGCTCCGTATCGTATATTTTCAACGCCGCGCCGCACCCGATATCCCCGTCTAACGCGTGCAGCATATCCGAAACGCCAAGCAATTTCCCCTTTTCCGCCACCACGGCAGATTTGCGCTTGATACCGCGCGTATCCGTAATGCAACCGCTTATCACGACGTTTTTACCCGATTTGGAAAGGAGCGCTACGTCCGCAAAAAAATCGCTTTCGCCTTTGAGCTCCTTTTCATAGCTCACCTCTCCCACGCCGTCGAAACCGAACAATAATAGGTCGGCGCGTTCCCCGTCGCACGGCGCGTTTCCCTCCTTAAATGCGCGTAACGTGCCGCGCGAAACAAACCCAATCCGCATATTCCCTCCCTGCCAATACCGTAAATAAGCCAAACCCGCTTTTGGGGTAGTTCCTTTTTTCCTTTACCTTATAGTATATCCGTTTCTCTTAGAAAAGGTTACAATTTCTGCGTTTGGCGCGTAGTATATCTTATCAGCGGTTTGGCTATACTTTACAGTAGGAGGTGGCGTATGTTTTGGATTGGACTTGGTGTAGGCGTAATACTCGGCGGAAATCTTGGCGTCATTATTATGGCGTTGTTTCAATCGAATAAAAATTAACACGGCGGTGCATTACCGCCGTGTTTTGCTTGTATATTTTCCGTTACTTATAAATATTTTTTAACGATTTTCTGCATTTCATCTAAATGCTTGATCATATCCAAACCCAACGCAAGCTGGCACTTTGCGCGGACGAGATTTTGATCGGGATAGTGAATTTTGAAATACTTATCGCCGTTGATATAATCGGTTAAGAAACGAACGCCGCACTCCAAAGTCATCGCAATTGCGCCAAGCGACAAGGAATCCTTTTCCGCCTGCGTGATGGCGTCTTTTACCGTGCTGACAAAGCCGCGCGTAAACGCCTCGAACTTTTGAATATCCAGCGCAACTTTCGACAAATCCTTTTCGTCCTCGTCGCAGGTAGAGCCCGCGGTACGAATGGCGTCGCCAAAGTCAAAGGCAACCAAACCGGGCATGACCGTATCCAAATCGATAACGGACAAATATTCGTGCGTGTCCGCGTCGAAAAGAATATTGCTCAGCTTCGTATCGTTATGCGTTACACGCAAGGGCAAAACGCCCTCTTTTTGCAAGCGATAGCAACGCGTTGCAATTTCTTCTACTGCAAGATAGTCGTCGATGACCCCTTGCACCTCTTTCACTCGCCCCTCTTCATCCGCCGCAATCGCATCGCGGAACGCCGCATAACGGCGCACGGTGTTGTGGAAGTGCGGGATCACGATACACAATTTTTCTACGGGATAATCGGCAAGATAGAGTTGGAAACCGCCAAACGCCTTACCCGATTCCTCTACGACCTTCAAATCATCCGTCTTTTCAAAGCAAACGGAATCGTCGATATACCGACAGCAACGCCAAAAGCTCCCGTCCAACATACAAACGTAATATTCGTCGTCCTTCGTCTTTTGATAGTGCAAAACGTTACGTTTTGCCGTGCCGAATTTGGCTTTGATTTTCGCACGGATATATTCCGTTACGGAGGAAATATTGTCCATTACCCCTACGGGATCGTGGAAAACGTAGGTGTTTACCCTTTGCAGAATATAATCCTTCAATTCGCCGTCGCGCAGATAATAAACGCGGTACGTCGCGTTGATATGTCCGCTGTGAATAACTTCGTATCTTTGATATTCGCCTCGCACGTCAAAATGCTTACAAACTTCCAGAACTTGTTTTTCTTCGCTCATTTATCCGACCTTCTTATCCTTCCTCAATCATATATTGTGCTACGTTGGAGCATATTCATTTGTATGTAGTAAAATTAAATTATGTTAACTATTTGTCAATATCTTTACAAACACAATCTCACCTAATTATTATAACACTAATTTTTATTCTTGTCAAGGCGGTTTTCCAAAATTCCCAAATTTTAAGAAAAAAGTTTTCGCTACATTATTTTTTGCTTATCGAGCATACTTTTATTATGCGTTTAACGAATTTTTTTACTTATTTATTATCCTTTTTCTTTTTCGCATTGCCCATGTGCGGTTGCCGAAAAATGTACTACGGCGCACAAAATTCCATGCAAGAAAATTCATCGTCTACCTTGGAAAGCCCCGACTACGCCGAAACGGAAAGCTCGCCCAACTCCCCGCCCGCTCCGATTTTGCCTGCGGAAAACACCCCCTTTTGGAATATGGACGACGTGGACGTTTCCCGCATTTCTCCCACGCGAAAACTGATTGCTTTCAGTTTTGACGACGCCCCCTCGCGCACGCTTGAAAATATCATAGCCGTGTATGCGGCGTTCAACGAAAGCAATCCAGATTGCCCTGCCTACGCCACCGTTTTTTGCAATAGCGGGCGATTCGACGCGCAAACGCCCCACCTTTTAACTACCTGCCTTGCGATGGGTATGGAGCTTGGCAACCATACCCACTCCCATTTCGATTTGACCACGCTTAACGAAGCCGATTTGCTCGACGAAATCAACAAGACGGACGAACTGCTGTATGAAATTGACGGAAAAACGCGGCATTTACTGCGCGCGCCCTTTGGCAAAGCCAACGATTTTGTGGAAGAAACCGCGCCCACTCCCTTGATAAATTGGACGATAGACACACTGGATTGGAGCGGCGTTTCCGAGGACGCTATCTATCGCGCTGTATACGAAAACCGCTTTTCGGGCGCAATCGTACTCATGCACGACGGCTATAGGCACACCGTCGACGCGCTCAAACGCCTTTTACCCGATTTAAAAGCAGACGGCTACCAAGTGGTCAGCGTTTCACAGCTCGCCAAAGCGCACGGCTGCACTCTCCGCCGCGGAAGCACTTATATCCGCGCCCGAAAGCAAAATTAGCGTACTAAGTAATATCTGCCCGTTAATCGGCTTATTCTGTATGCATTAAATCAAAACAACCCACCCGTGTACGCGTTGAACGCAAAAAAAGGCGCCCCATTCGGAGCGCCTTTTTTATTAATATTTTTCTTCCGTGTAACGGTGGAAGAAAATAGAACAATCCTCCACCCAACGGGATATACGCTTCAAATCCCAATGAGGATTTAAGTTGACTTCTTCACTTGCCGTTGACAAGCCGTGCACGCCGTCGGGATAGACGTGCAATTCGTAATCAATCTTCTTTTTTGCCAACGCCAACGCGTAACGTATCGCGTTATCCGCAGGCACTGCGCCGTCCGTTGCCGTCGCCCAAATAAATGCGGGAGGGGTTTGTTCGTTTACCGCCTCGTTCAAATTCACCGTCTTATACAGCTCCTCTTTCGCTTCGTCCGTATAGCCGTTAAGCAAGAAATCGTAAGAGCTTACGTGCCCGTTTACTCTACTGACAACGGGATAGGAAAGTCCTGCCGCCGTAAGCTTACAATCCAGCGCAACGCCCGTTTTTTGAAGTATATTTTGATGCTCCACACAAAGATTGCCAACGAGGTGTCCGCCCGCCGAAAAGCCGACGGCAAACACTTCCTTGGGATTGACGGAAAACTCTTCCGAGTGCTTTTTAACGAAGTCCACCGCCGCCGCCAACTCGGTCAAATGTTCGGGGTAACGCACGTCCTCGCCCACGAGATAGGTCAAAATAAAGACCTGAAAACCTTTTGCTAAAAAGGCATGTGCAATCGGTTCGCCCTCACGTTTGCTCACCATACCGTAACCGCCGCCGGGCACTACGACAAGAGCAGGGCGTTTCCAATCGCCTTTATCGCCATTGTCAAAGGGATAATCCGCCGCAATACAATCCAATTCGCCTCCCTGTAAAAAGGGATATTCTGCCTTTAAATCAACTTTTTTCAGTATCATACGTTACCTCAATTAAAGAATTCCCGATAAATTGCTTGGATACAATCCGCGCAATCATCGTTTTCTACGCCAACGATAATATTCAGCTCGCTTGAGCCTTGATCAATCATATTCACGTTAATACCCGCGTCCGAAAGCGCTTTGAACAAACGCGCGGAAGTACCGACGTTCTTCGCCATACCGTGCCCCACCGTCGCCACGAGCGAAATATTTTCGTGCGTGTAAATTTTATCCGGTTGCGCAACCTCTTTGATTTCTTGGAGGAGCGTTTCCAACGTTCCCTCCGGAAGATAAACGTTGTCGATAACCAAGGACATGGTATCGATACCCGAAGGCAAATGCTCGAAGGAAATGCCGTGCTTACCGATGACGGAAAGCACTTTACCGACAAAACCGACCTCGCCGTTCATAAGCGATTTTTCTAAGGTGATAGAGGTAAAACCTTTCTTGCCTGCAATCCCCGTTACAACGTACTCACGCATATCGCGCGTGGAATGCTTCACGATGTACGTACCCGAATCTTCGGGGCGGAAGGTGTTGCAGATACGAATGGGAATCCCTGCGCTGCGGACGGGGAAAATGGACTCGCTATGTAAAACGTTCGCGCCCATGTACGAAAGCTCGCGCAGTTCTTGATAAGTGAGCTCGGGAATCCACTTCGGGGAATTGACAATGCGGGGGTCGCACACGTAAAACCCGCTTACGTCCGTCCAATTTTCGTACAACGAAGCCGAAACGGAGCGCGCCACAATCGAGCCGGATATATCGCCGCCGCCACGCGAAAAGGTGGCAACCTTTCCGTCTGCGCCCAACCCGTAAAAACCGGGAATGACCGCGCGCGTATAGGCAGAAAGCACCTTTTCGCCAAGCGCAAAGGTTTCTTCCTGTTTCAAAACGCCCTGCTCGTCAAATCGCACGAATTCGGTTGCGTCCACAAACGGCACGTCAAGCACAGCCGCCATAATTTTTGCGGCAAAATATTCACCGCGCGACGCGGCGTAATCTCTGCCCGCGCCCTTTAAAATATTTTCTTCAACTTCCGACAAAGCCGCTTCCAAGCCCAAATCCTTACCGATTTCCGTTTGGATATTTAAGAAACGAACGCGGATTTTATCAAACACCTTAAAAAATTCCGCCTCGTCCCCCGCCTCCACGGCGTCCGAGCAAGCATATAGCAAGTCGGTTACTTTCACGTCGCCGCTAAACCGTTTACCGGGCGCGGATACGACTACGTAACGGCGTTCTTTGTCCGCATTGACGATTTTTGCGACCTCTGAAATGGTCGAGCCGCTCGCCATGGACGTCCCGCCGAATTTACAAACTTTCAGACCCATACAAACTCCTAATTTACGCAAAATTCTCTCTGAAGCTTCTGATTTCAATTATACGATATTGATGATAAAAACAAGAAAAATTGCAAGGCAAAAGCAAATTGCTTTAATCCAAAATTTTGATACGAATACGTTTTTTAAGAAGGTTTTAAATTTCATTATCTATTCCCCCCATTGCGTTTTTTGTCCGTCGAAGGCAACTCGTTCAAATAATAATCCCTAAGCGCGTCCATAATGTTATCGTAATCCGCATAACGGGTTACCTTAATATTATCGTCGTCCGAATAACGCGTTACTTTGCCTTGCTTTACAATCGAAATGATACCCGTTTCTTCCGAAACGACGATAGCAATAACGTTGGAAACCTCGGTGATACCGATTGCCGCGCGATGACGGCTGCCGAATTCCTTGGGATAGCTCATCTTCTGCGTCAAAGGCAAGAAACAGCCCGCCGCCTGAATTTTATATCCCTTGATGATCATCGCGCCGTCGTGCAAGGGCGAATTAGGGAAAAATACGCCGCCGATAAGCTGAGAAGAAACCTCTGCGTCAATCGCCGTACCGCTTTGCAAAACGTTTCTCGGTACGTTCCCTTTCGAAAGGACGATCAACGCGCCGACTTTATTTTTCGACATATCCTGCAACGCTCTGTGGATCGCTTCAATGCAACGCTCCGTATCTGCCTGCGTGCGGATTTCCGTATTGCCGCCCGCCGCTCTTTCCGACGCGGTTTGTTTTGTCTTTTGTACGTCCCAGAAAATCTTCTTGATTTCCGTGCTGAACATAATCAACATGATCGCGGAAACGAGCAAAATATAGATAAAGAATATATCCTTACTCATGATATCCGTTGCGATCAGGTGCAAAACGCCGCCGAGCCCAAGCGCTACCCAATACACGATCATAAGTTTCGTCGCGTCGTTATCACGCAAAATTTTGGACACGAAGAAGATGAGGAAGAAAATCATAAATATTTCCACCAACACCTCTACGATGCCCCAACCCTTGAAACTTTCGAAGAACGCCGTCGTTCCCTTTTGAATTTCCGACCACGATGCTAACAATCCCGTCGTCATAGTTGCCTCCTCTTCCGTCTTGCCATCACGCGTATATGCTTGCGCGCGCGACAGCGGAACTCGTCATAATTATTATATTGCCTTTGTAAAATAAATGTTTTACCGATTTTTTTGCGTTTCCCCGAAGAACAAGCGCATCGTCGCCGTCTTAAACGCGCCCGACGGCGTAAGCATACCGCCTTTGATGCCGCTCACCGCCTCGTACACCGCTTGATAGGTGCTCAGCAGTCCTTCTTTAGAAAACTTTGCCGCTTGCTCGCGGTTTTTCTTTGCCGCGTACTCTTTAATGCCAAGCGTCGCCGCAACTTCCTTGTCGCTTCCCTTGCACAGAGAGGTTTCGTACAAGCCCTTGAAATAGCTTACGAGTGCAGACAGCAACGCCGCCTCGTTAAAACCGCGCGTGGATAAATCCTTGACGATTTTCATATACTCGGAATAATTTTTCCGCGCCAACGCATTTGCAAGCTCGTAAATCTTATAATCGCTGTCGGGATATACCAATCCGTCCACGATTTCGTCCGTCAGCTTCGCCTCGCCCTGCGCCGCGCAGTAAGCGATGAGCTTTTCCGTTTCCTTGGCAATGCGCGACATATCGTTTACGCAATACGCCGCCAGCTTGCCGCAAGTAATTCCGTCCGCATATATGCCCGCGCGTTTGCAAGTGATAGATATCCAACGCTTGATCGTTTCTTCGTCCGAGCGCGCGCAGTCCACGTACGTAACGTTAGACTTTTTGGCAAGCGCCGCCGTCCCTGCTTTGCCTTTGCCCGTGTTGATGATAAGAAGCAAACCGCTTGCAGGCGGATCGTCGAATAGGGGTTTAAGGTAAGCGTCGAATTCCTTTTCCGTCGGGTAAAATTCCGTTACGCGCACAAAACGCTTTTGGGATATAAACGGAAAGCAGTACGCCGCGTCCGCGAGCGCTTTCATCTTTTCGCCCTTTAAATCGCTTCCGTCAAAGGACGCGTAATCTAAGGACGCCTCTTGCAAGAAACGAGCTTTCAAAAGCTCCTCGCCTTTTTCGCGGAAATATCCTTCCTCGCCCTCAAAAAGATAGATAGGTTGCGCGCCGTTTTCATCGGTGAATTTTTTAAAATCAACGTATTTCACGCCAACGCCGCCCCCTTTGACTGCACGATAAAGGCGCAGTACCCTATAATATATGTATATTATAGCATACTTTTTATCAAAAAGCAAGAGGATAAATTAAACTCTTTTCTATTTAACGAGATTTTTTGGAAATTCACCGCCCGTTTTCCCTAAATATTGACAATCAGCGTAACGGCGATAAAACCTACGGCGCAAAGCAAACAAAACCATTTGCGTTGCTTAGGCGTCAAATTCCATTTATCGCTTAAAAAGCTCAGCGCAAAATAATAGCACGCGAAAGCCCCTGCCGTGAGGGTTACGCCCTTGACGGCAAACGTTGAAAAATCGAACGCCTCGAATAAGAGCAGCACCGCCGACCACACGACGTTTGGCACGTAAAGCAAAACGGGCGCAACCGCAAGCGGCAATATACACGCCAACGCCGTCAATACGAGCAATATAGAAAACACTGCGCTGATAAACGGCACGAAAAAGAAGTTGAGCAAAAGCGACCAACCCGACAAATAGCCGAACGTCTGCAACAATACGGGCGCGGCGGCGATCTGCGTCGCCAAACTCACGGACGCCAACGATACCGCCAAACGGCGAATTTTACCCAGAAACGTAACGCGTACGCCTTTCTCTCTTTCCTTTTCGTTCCCTGACGGAAAGCCCGTCGACGGCGTGCATTTCGTTCGTCGCGCGCGTAGATGATTTATAATTTCATCGCAGACTTGGTTGCCCCATTTTTCCAAAGGCTTGTTCCATAAGAAGATACCAAGACAAGCAAGGAAAGAGAGTTGAAACCCCGCTGAAAACAATTCGATTGGTGAAAAGATCAGAATAAAAATAGCCGCCAAACCGAGCGTTTCCAACCTATCTGCCTTCACGCCGATAAGCCTTGCCGCATACCCCGTCAAGCATAACGTAGTGGCGCGAAGTATAGACGCCGAAAACCCGCAAATGCCGCCGTAAAAAATCAATGTTGCCGCGACCAACAAAAAGCGGAGCAACTTGGGCGCGCGTTTTAGCCCCGTCTTAGAAGTCAACAACGTACAAAAACCGTACAATGCGCCGACGTGCAATCCCGAAACGGCAAAGACGTGCGCGATGCCGCCGTAGCGCATATTTTCAAGCAAACCGCTTTCAATACCGTGCGTAGTCCCCGTCAGCACCGCCATCGCCACCGCCGCAGGCTCGTCGTCCATGCCGCGATATAACGCTTTTTCGATACGAACGCGAATGCTGCCAAAGAAATCAAAACGCCGCCCGACGACGACGCAGCTCTCTACGTCCGTCATTTTGTACTTGATACGCTCACGGACTGCATACGCATTAAAAGTTTCGCTTTCGTAGTCCGTCCCGTCCGTAGCAATCGTTCCGTCGAGCGAAACAACGTCAAAAAGGTCTACGTTTTCGCAAAAGGAAGTGGGCAGGTACGCGATGAGCTTAAATCTTTCCTCTTTTTCACCCACGGAAATATCCGATAAAACCAAGCAGGAATATACTCTCCCCACCGTCTTTTCTTCCACTACGCCCCGTACGGAATACTCACCCTCGTATACCGTCGCGCGTGTGTAGGCGCGCATCTGTGCACCAAAGCACGTAAAACCCAAAAAGAAAGCCAATAGGAGCGCAAAAACGGCAATCGACGTTTTTATTAACTTTTCTTTTCCGCAAAATAGAAACGGAATACCCAACCCGACAAGCAAAAACAACCACCACAACGATAGACGAAAGAAAAAATGCAGATAACAAAAGACGACGCCCACGCAAAGCGACGCCGCCATAAAAAATACGGGGCGAAAATTGAAAAGTCTATCTTTTCCTTTTCGCCCCACGTGTTGCATTATTCTTATCCCCTACCTTGCGCCAAAATTAGTCTTCCAACCCTGCCAGATAATCGATACTTACGCCAAAATACTCGGCAATCAAAACCAAGTTCGAGAGCTTTGGTTCACGCTTGCCCGTTTCCCAAAAACTAATAATACCATGACTAACCCCAAGCTCATCAGCCAACCTTTCTTGACTTATCCCCTTTTCTTCACGCAAATCTTTAATTCTTTCCGCAAATTTCTCTTTCATACAATTATTATCCCACAATTGTAAGGGAAAAATGTTGTGCTGCCACTATAGTAGGGATATTAAGCAAAAGAAAAAGGCTTTTACGAGCCCTTTCTGCTATTCTAAATATTGATAAACGGTATAAGAAAGTTTATCGAGCGCCTCCTCCACGTCGCCAAAAAGCATACAGCCCGCCGCGCGGACGTGCCCGCCGCCACCGTAAACGCCTGCAATTTTATTCGCCTCCGCATAGGTTTTGGTACGAAGGGAAATTTTCCATTGTCCCTTTTTATACTCCATCAAGGACGCCGCGACCTCCACACCGTCGACGTTTAAAGGAAAATCGACAAAGCCCTCCGTCATAGACGGGTCTGCGCCGCATTCGTCCATCAACTGTTTAGAAATGACGATTGCCGCAAATTTCCCCTCGTGATAATAACGAATACCGCCCATCACCTTACCGAACAGCTTTGCGCGCTGCTTAGGTTGCTTTTTAAAAAGCTCGTAATTGAGTTTGCAAATATCTGCGCCCGCCTTAACGAGTTTTGCGCCGAGCAAAAAACACGCCTCGTCCACGTCGTCGTGCGAGAAATTGCCCGAATCCGTCAACAAACCAAGCAGGAGATATTCCGCCGTTTTTTTGTCAAACGGAGCACCCATGTACGCGATGAGCGTTGCAATATGCATACAATTCGCCGCGCAAGTCTGCACAAAATCATAGGTGCAAAAGCCGTGATTAGAAACGTGATGATCAATGCAAACCGTATCGATTTTTTTGCGCTTTGCAAAGAAAAATTCTTCCGACAAAGCCCCCAATCTCTGCGCTTCGCTGCAATCTACGCAAACGAGCAAATCGTACGCGCTGGAAGGCTTTTTCGTTATCTTCTCCAAGCCCTCTACAAACTGCAAATTAGACGGCAGATCGCTTTCGACGCACACCTGCGTCGTTACGCCCAGACTCTCTAACGCGCGCGAAAGCGCAAGCGCACTGCCTATCGCGTCGCCGTCGGGATTCATATGCGAGAATATCGCCACGGACTTTGCGCGGCGTAATCTGTCTGCAATTTGTTTCAAGCTGTTTTCCATAGTATATATTCCTACAATCGTTTGGCGAAACACTCGCCTGCGTAAGCAAAAACGCGCATTGTACATACGCGTTTTTCAAGTTTAGTTTTCTTCGTCCGTATCGTCTGCGGGCGTAGTATAGGTGATGGTCTTAAACAACTCGTCCATCTTCGCGCCGTAAACCATACTGCTGTCCGTGCGGAAAGTGAGGGCAGGCACGGTGCGCATACGCATTACCTGCGCCAATTCGTGGCGGATAAAGCCCGCGCTCGACTGCAACGCCGCAAAACAAGCCTTCGTTTCCTCTTCGTTTACGCCGTAAATACTGACGTATACGTACGCCGTTTTTAAATCGGGCGCAACGTCCACTTCGGTAACGGAAACCAAGCCTTTCAGCCCTACGATCCTATCCTTGCGCAGACGGAGGATTTCGCTGATTTCTTTTTGATATTCGCCGTTTAAACGGGAAGTTCTCGATACCTTCATTACGCTTTGATTTCCTCCGTAACGTAGCACTCGATAATATCGCCAATGCGAATTTCGTTAAAGCCCTCGATTGCGCAACCGCATTCATAGCCGTGGTTGACTTCTTTTACGTCGTCCTTAAATCTCTTAAGCTGTTTTACGCCGCCTTCGCAAATCATGATATCTTCGCGATAGATACGGAGCTTACCGCCGCGTACGATTTTGCCGTCCGTAACGTAGCAGCCTGCAATCGTGCCCACGCCCGTGATATTGAACGTCTGGCGCACTTCGCATTTACCCGTAAGAATTTCTCTGAGTTTGGGTGCGAGCATACCTTTAAGCGCTTTTTCCATATCGTCGATAAGCTCGTAAATGATACGGTAGCTTCTCACGTCCACCTTCGAGGTTTCGGCAATCTTCTTCGCCTTGGTGTCGGGACGGACGTTGAAACCGATGATGATAGCGTTTGCGCTGTCCGCGAGCATAACGTCGCCCTCGTTGATCGCGCCTGCCGCAGAGTGGATAACCTTTACGCGTACTTCCTCGTTGGAAAGTTTTTCAAGGGACTGCTTCACAGCCTCTACGCTACCCTGCACGTCGCCTTTGACGATGATGTTGAGGTTCTTCATCTTGCCTTCTTCCACTTGAGCGAAAATGTCGTCGAGCGAAACGCGGCCCTGTTCCTTAATCATGCTTTCGCGTTCACGGTTCTTTCTTTCTTCCTGTACCTGCTTCATCAGCGCTTGATCAACCGCCATAATGCTGTCGCCTGCGTTGGGTACGTCTTCCAAACCGAGAATGGAAACCGCCATAGACGGGCCTGCGGATTTGACCGCTCTACCCTTATCGTCGAACATAGCGCGCACACGCCCCATCGTCGTACCCGACAAGATGTTATCGCCCGTTTTGAGCGTACCCGTCTGCACGATAATGCTTGCGACGGGACCCTTGCCCTTGTCGAGCTTAGCTTCGATGATCGTACCCTTTGCTTGACGGTCAGGGTTGGCTTTAAGCTCTTGCATTTCCGCGACGAGGTTGACGGAATCCAACAATTCGTCGATACCCATACCCGTCTTTGCAGAAATAGGAATTACCATCGTATCTCCGCCCCATTCTTCGGGAACGAGCTCGTGTTGCATAAGCTCTTGTTTTACGCGGTCAGGGTTGACCTCGTATTTATCCATTTTGTTCATCGCAACGATGATAGGTACGTTTGCCGCCTTTGCGTGATTGATTGCTTCCACCGTTTGGGGCATGATACCGTCGTCCGCCGCAACCACGAGAATTACGACGTCGGTGATTTGCGCGCCGCGCGCACGCATAGACGTGAACGCCGCGTGTCCGGGCGTATCGATAAAGGTAATCTGCTTGCCTTTTGCGGTAACCGTATAAGCGCCGATACTCTGCGTAATGCCGCCTGCTTCCCCAGACGTAACGGAGGTGGAACGGATTTTATCGAGCAAGGACGTCTTACCGTGGTCAACGTGTCCCATAACGGTAACGACGGGCGCGCGAGGCACTAACTTGCTTTCGTCCTCGGCAACGACGGTGTCCATAAGCACTTCTTCCGCCGTCTTTTCGGGCTTGTATTCAAGGTCGATACCCATATCCATTGCAATCATAAGCGCGTTGTCGTAATCGATGGAATCGTTAATGCCTTTCATAATGCCTTCTTTGAAAAGGCGCTTGGTGATTTCCACTGCGGAAACGCCGAGCTTTTCGGAAAGAACCTTCAAGGGAATATCCTTGGTCGTTACGACTGCGTGTTCGATTTTTACGGTAGGAATTTCTTGGCTCTTCTGCTTTTTGGGCGAACGAACCTTTCTGTAACCGCTCTTATCTTCGTCGAAATCCTCCACCGTCATACCCTGCTGACGGGCAAGCGTACGCTTGGAAAGCGGTTTCTTTTCGCTGTACGTTTTCTCAAACGTCTTCTTTTTAGCGGGCGCAGAGAAATTCTTGCTTTCTTTCGGCGCGGTAATAGGCGCTGCGATGGGCGCATTTCCGCCCATAGGGCGGGTAGGTCTTGAACCGGACGCCGTCGGTCTGTTGCCGTAAGGTTTGTCGCCTGCGGGACGAGTAGGTCTATCGCCAGCGGGACGGGGGCGATAGGTAGAAGAACCGCCGAGCGTGGTTTCTACGCCGGGTTTTGCCACGTATACGCCCTGTTCTTGTCCGTTACGGAAATATCTGGGCGCGCGCGGCGCAGCGGGAGCTGCTTTAGGCACGAAAGTACGCGCCTCCGGCTTCGCTTCTGCTTTGGGCGCGGGCTTTTCTTCCGTCTTTTCTTCAACGGGTTTCGCCTCCGCCTTGACCTCGGGCTCTGCGGGAACTTCCTCTACGGGCTGTTCCGTTTCCGCCTTTTTCTTGGTTGCCTTCTTTTTGGGTTTTTCCGCTTCGGGAGCAGGCTTTTCCGCTTCGGCTTTCGCCTCTGCTTCCGCCTTTGCTTTCGCTTCTGCCTCAGCCGCGGCTTTTGCCGCTTCCTCCGCTGCGATACGCGCTTGCTCCTGCGCGATTGCCGCCGCTTCCACCGCATCACGCTCCGCTTTTTCCGCCTCTAATGCGGACAGCTTTTTTAAAATTTCAGCAAGGCTCTTTTCTGTGGAAGAAAGGCGTTTTTGCAGCCCGCCGAGCTGACCGTCGCCTAAAAGTCCCGTTAATTTTTCCACATTTTCGTATTTTTTTGCCATAGGTTCAGTTGTTTCCTCCCGAATAGAATGTAAACTCAGATTGATTTTTTGCTTCCGCGACGATTGCCGCCGCCAAATTTTCGTCCGTGATCGCAATCGCCTTGACTGCGGGACGGTGTAACAGTTCGCCGAGCAAGCCCCCGTCCGTCATAATCAGCGGACAGCCGAATTTTTCGTGCGCCTGCACGGCTGGTTTAAAGGAATTTTTGCCGATTGCGCCGTCCGCCATCAAAAGCTTAACCCCTTTTTTTTGCCGTTCGATCATTTCCACGCCGAAGATAATTTTTCGTGCGCGGATACAAAAACCGAGGTAGGTTTCAATTTTATTCATTCCCAACCCCGTCCTCCTTGACGCCGCGATATACCTCTTCGCCCACCTGCGACGCAAACGCTTTATGCAACAGCTTTTTATCGCTCATTTTCTTTAAGCAAGCCTCGTCCGCGCAGACGTACGCGCCGCGCCCCGCCGCTTTGCCCGTAGGGTCGAAAAAGATTTCGCCAAGCGCGTTTTTCACCACGCGCGTCATCTCTTTTTTGGGTTTCATTACACGACACGCAATACACATGCGCATCGGAATTTTTTTCGTTTTAGGCATACTTGCCTCCCATCGTTACCGATTTTTCGGTAGCAAACGGATTATTCCTCGTCTGCTTCCTCTTCTGCTTCAAGCGCCGCCAAAACTTCAGCCGCTTCGGGCGAAGACGCGCTCTTTACGTCGATTTTCCAGCCCGTCAATCTTGCCGCCAAACGCGCGTTTTGACCGTCGCGGCCAATCGCCAAGGACAACTTTTCGTCGGGTACGATTGCCATTGCGCTGCGTTCGCCGCGCGCCGTAACGGAAAGCACCGTCGCAGGCGACAACGCCTTGTAAATAAACGCCAAGGGGTCTTCGTTCCACGTGATGATGTCGATTTTTTCGCCGCCCAGTTCCGCTACGACGGCGTTTACTCTTGCGCCTCTGTTACCAACGCACGCGCCGACTGCGTCCACGCGGGGGTCGTTGGAATAAATTGCCATTTTGGTACGGTGTCCGGGTTCACGCGCGATCTCTTTGATTTCCACGATACCTTGCGCAATTTCGGGTACTTGCTCTTCAAAGAGCTTCTTTACCAAACCCTGCGCGGTACGGGACACGACGATTTGCGAATTTTTACCGTTGTTCTTTACGCGCTTTACGAACACCTTCAATCTGTCGCCGACTGCGTAGGTTTCGGTGTTTACTCTGTCTTGCGGGGGCATAACGCCTTCAATTTTCTTGTCGCCGAGTTCTACGTACACGTTGCGTTCGTCAATTTTACGGATCACGCCTTCCATCAACTCCCCTTCTTTGTCCGAAAATTCCGAGAATGTGTTGTCGCGTTCCGCTTCGTGTAATTTCTGTAAAATGACCTGCTTCGCCGTTTGCGCCGCAATACGCCCAAAATCCTTGGGGATAAAGTGCTTTACGATAGCGTCGCCGATTTGGTGGTTGGGGTCGAGCTCCTGCGCGTCCTCTAAGGAAATTTCTCTGTCCTTATCTTCCACCTCCGCTACGACGTAGCGCGTAGCGCTAAAATCGATAGTGCCAAGCTCTGCGTTCAAGGATACGCTGATTTCCGCGCCGCCTTCAAACTGTTTTTTGTATGCGGACGCAAGCGCGTTTTCAAGCGTTGCAATAAACGCTTCTTCGCTAATGCCTTTTTCTCTAACCAAATCGGTAAGCGCCGCAAAAAACTCTCTGTTTTCCATTGTTTTGTTCTCCTATTAAATTTTCGTGCTTTATCGTTACGTTTTTATTTTTTGATAACGGAATCGCTCCGCAAAGTTTTGCCTTGATTTTAAAGCAAGCCGTCGAAATCAATCGCGCGGCAGATTTTTGCAATCTTCGCCTTTTCCAGCTTCCACTCGCCGTCTTTTTCCTGTAAGTATACGCAATGCTCGTCGTGTCCGTTTAATACCAACTCGAAAAATTTTTTACCCTTGATAGGCGCGAACAAGCGAACCTCCACCTTTTTGCCGATGCACTTTTTAAAATCGCGTTCGGTTTTAAGCGGTCTGTCCAAACCGGGGCTGGATACGTTGAGGGTGTAAGGCGCGCCGAAAGTCGGGTCCACCTCGTCCAACACGGGGTCGATTGCGCGGTGGAACTTTTCACAGGTGTTTAAGTCTACGCCGCTGTCCGTGTCGATATAGACGGTGAGAGCGGGCTCTTTGCCTTGCTTAAACTCCACTTCGACGATTTCGATTTCCATTTCGTCCGCGATGGGCTGTAACGCGTTTTGTATTTCCTCTACGGGTTTTATTTTCATGCCGTTTTACCCCCGATATAACATATTGAGAGCGGCGATTCGCCGCTCTCAATAATCGTAATCGTTATTAAGTGATTTCATTATAACATTATCCCTTGCGTTTTGCAAGCGTTTTTACAGCTTTTTCCAAACTTTTTCTAAAGAAAAACCTTAATTTACTTTATTTTATTCACTTCGCAGTTGTAAGACTCGAAAATATCGCGCACCTTGGCAAGCGAGCTGCAATCCATTTCTAAAAGGAATTGACCAGTCGCCGAAAAGCCTCCGCCTTTAATAGGCGAAAACGTAACGATTATTGACGCACCCGTTTCATACGCGTACAAGTACGAAATTTCCTCTTCCAAACTTCCATCAAAATGCAAATAAGCCCGATAAACGGAGGAAACGCTCAATTCCGACACCTCGACACGGTCTGACAAAACCAAATTTACAATCGTAGAAAAATTAAAACGTTTTTTGACCTGCTCCTTCAGTTCGTCCGACAAAGAGCTCCACGTTCCGGCAAAAGTTCCCTCGTATTCACCTCGCGCGGTTTCGATAATCTGGAACCATTGTTCAAACGTGGGCGTTGAAATACTGTATACGCTCACAGGCGCATTATAATCTTCGGCGAGCGCGTTGGAAAAATCGTATTCCGTCGCATTTAAAAGCGTCTTAAATTCTTCGCTTTTTGCCATTTCTTCCATCACAAGTGCGGTTTCCACCCCACTTTCGTAGAGTTCCGCCTCTTTTTGTTCCTCTCCTTTACCGCAAGAAATCAATATTATTGAAAAAACAGCTAAAATAAAACAACTTATTTTAAGGATTATTTTCTTCATATCCGCCTCTTAATCATTATTCAACGCATACCTGCTATGCGTTTTTTTGATTGTTTTTACTGCCGTTTAATCCGCCAAAATATAATTTGCCGTAGAACGGTTGGTTGCGATGGGAATATCGTACACCACCGCGATACGAAGCAACGCCTTGACGTCGGGATCGTGGGGTTGCGCCGCAAGCGGGTCCCAAAAGAAAATTACCTTATCAATCGCCTTTTCGCTCATCTTCGCACCGATTTGCAAATCGCCGCCGAGCGGGCCCGAAAAATACCCCTTTACCTCCAAGCCCGTCGCTTCAGACACCAACCTCGCCGTCGTGCCCGTGCCGCAAAGCTTGTATTTTTGCAACTGCTCTTTATGCGCAATCGCCCAATTCACCAAATCGTGCTTCTTGTTGTCGTGCGCAATCAGCGCAAGCGTTTTTACTTTGTTTTTCATATTTTTCTCCTCTTTTGTAGTATTATATCCTTATTTTTTCGTTGGCATATACACGTTTAAAATGCTTTCAACGCATACCTGCCCGCCTGTTTTTCCTTTTTAGCGCCGCATTTACTTTAAGCCGCCCTTGGCTTTTACCAGCTCGATAAACACCTTTGCGGTAACGCATGCGTCGTCAAACGCGCGGTGGTGATTAAACTCAAATCCGTAATAGCCCGCAACGGAATTCAACTTATAGTTGGGCAATTTTCCGCGCAAAACGTCCTGCGCCAAAGTCAGCGTATCGTACTGTTTTTTGTCGAACGTATACCCGTTCTGTTCGCCGTAATATTGCACGAAGCGGTAGTCGAACGTAACGTTATGTCCAACCAAAATCGCGCCGTCCGTAAACTTGAAGAAATCGGCAAGCACTTTATCCACCTCGGGCGCGCCGACAAGGTCCGCGTCGCAAATGCCCGTAAGGTCGATAATTTCCCTCGAAAGTCGCTGATTGCACGCTACGAACGAAGAAAATTTTTCTACGATTTCGCCGTTTACGATCTTTACCGCGCCGATTTCAATGATTTTATCCATCTTACCCATAGACGGCAGGTTGTTCAAGCCCGTCGTTTCCAAGTCGAAACAAACGAACACGTTCTTTTTCAAATCGTCGGGTACGAAAGTATCGTCAAACAACCCCGCCTGCGCAAAATCTACGTAGGGCTCGGGGAATACGGCGTGATAAAATTTAGGAACGGGCTTACTCTTTCTCGCAACGGGCTCAAAGTCCGCAGGGGGCGTTCCGTAATTGATTTTCGCCGCCTTAAAAGATTTAAAACCGTTGTATTCCTCATTCGCGCCCGTCAAAACGATTTTGTCGCCCACCTTAATTTGGCGCACCTTCTCCACCGTCGCTTTCTTGGGGAAATAGGTCGTACGGACGTTCCCCGTTCCGTCGCTTACCGTAACGGAAAAACGGGTGCGTTCCATATCCTCGCCCGTCTTTTCGTTGTGGCGAGTATATTTAATTTCTTCAATATATACCACGTCGCCGCACACGGAATAAGGCTCGTCCAAATCAAAGCAATCGGACATATAAACCGCTTTGGTCGGTCTTTCGTCCGCACCGTCAATTTTTACGAAATCGCATATCGGGAAATAACGGATCTCGCGCGCCGCAACCTCCTCGGTATCTTCGGGTATTTCGTCTAAAATAGACGCGTCGGGCGCGGCTTTTTCCACCACCCGAACGTTTCCGTAAAAGGTACCGCAATACCCGCTCATCAAATACCTGCTTACCTCGTCCAGGATTTTCCCCGACGAAAAAAGGGATTGCTCGCCCGAGGCGATCTCCACGTAAAACTGCGCGCCGCTCGTCAACATTTCCACTTTGATATCTTCCATGGAAAGAAATGCCGAAGCCGCGGGAAAATTCTTTTGAATATAGTCAAAAATTTTGTTTTTTAAGATGGCTTCGTCAGGCACGCGCTTGACGATTTTTAAGCGCGCGGTAAAACCGTCGGGCAAGTAAGCCTGACTTATCTCTTTTGCCTGCGCCTCGTCCATCGCGGAATACGTCTTGTCCGTTACCAAAAAGAATTCTGCCGAGTTATCCTTTTTCGCTACGGTGATTCCGCACAAAATCGCATTTTTTAATCCGTTCAAATTGCGGATTTCTTCTAAATACTGTTCCGTCTTACTCGCCATCTAATAACAACCTTATCTCTTTAAAAAATTCTTCCTCGGCGCAATCTGCCGCCACTTTTTTATACGGCTCTCCTTTCTTAAAAACAAGACAAGAGCCTTTACCGCCTGCAATACCCAAATCCGCGTCCCTCGCCTCGCCGGGACCGTTGACGACGCAACCCATCACGGCGATTTTCGCGCGTTTATTGTACGGACGAACAAACTCCGTAACTTTATTCGCAAGCGACATACTCTCCCACTCGCATCTACCGCAAGTCGGGCACGCCACCACCTCGACGAATTCCTCGTCCAAGCCGCACGCGCGCAGAATATGCTTTGCTGCGTATACCTCGCGCACGGGGTCGTCGGTGAGCGAAACGCGAATAGTATCCCCCACGCCGTTTAAAAGCAGAGCGCCTATGCCCACTGCGCTCTTCACGATCCCCGCCTCCGTCGTTCCTGCCTCCGTTACGCCGAGATGAAGGGGGTAAGAAGTGCGATTTGCAAGGAGCATGTACGCGTTCACCGTCAATTTTACGTCCGACGCCTTTACCGAAATAACGATATCGTTCACGCCAAATTTTTCTAAAATGCCCACGTTGCAGAGGGCGCTTTCGACAAGCGCTTCCGCGCTCCGTCCGTATTTTTCCAAAAAGTTTTTTTCGATACTGCCCGTGTTTGAGCCGACGCGCACGGGGATTTTATGCGCCTTTACGCAGTCCGCAACGAACTTGATTTCCTTTTCGCCGCCGATATTGCCCGGGTTGATGCGCACCTTGTTTGCGCCGTTTTCAATCGCCGTCACGGCAAGCTTGGGCGAAAAATGAATATCCGCAACGAGCGGCGTATGAATTTTATTCACCACGGAGCGCACAGCCAAGGCGTCCGCCTCGTCGGAAATCGCCACGCGCACGATTTCGCAACCCGCTTTTTCCAAGGCGAGAATTTGCGCCACCGTCCTTTCCACGTCCGCCGTTTTGGTCGTCGTCATCGATTGAATTTTTACCCTCTCGCCGCCGCCAAGTAAAACGCCGCCGACAGAAATCCTCTTGCTTTCGCGCATGTTAAAAACTCCGTTTTTACTTATTTTTTTCCGTTTTCATCATCTGTTTTAATTCCGTCATAAAGGAGGACAAATCCTTAAACGAACGGTAAACGGACGCATATCGCACGTAAGAAATCTCGTCCACCTTTTTCAAGCGTTCCATGACCATTTCACCAATCGTCTTGGTCGTAATTTCGCTTTCCATGCTGTTGTAAACTTGCTTGGAAATATCCGCCACCATATCGTCGATGACCGACATTGGCACGGGACGTTTTTCGCAAGATTTGATGATTCCGTTACGGATTTTTTCCGCGTTAAAGGATTCGCGCGTGCCGTTATTTTTCACTACGAGCACGGGTGTAACTTCAATCGTTTCGTAGGTGGTAAACCGTCTGCCGCAACCTATGCATTCCCTGCGGCGGCGTATCGTTCTATCGTCGTCCGCACTGCGGGAATCCACCACTTTGCTCTCCGTACAATCACAATATAAACACTTCATATTTTTCGTCCTTTTTTAGTTTCAACGCGCACCTGCCTATGGCGTTACGCCTTTTTACCTTTGCGCTTACGGATTTCCTTAACCTCGTTTTCGTACCCGTTATCACTTGGAATATAATAAATTTTATCCTTGAGTGAATCGGGCAGATATTGCTGTTCAACGTACCCGCCGTAAGCATGCGGATATTTATACTGCTGCCCTTTTGCCTTATCCTCGGGGCTTGCCTTAGACGTATCCTTTAAATGGGGAGGCACGTTGTCGTCGCGCGTATCTCTCGCGTCCGCAACCGCCGCATACATCGCCTCCACGACGGAGTTGCTCTTTTCCGCCTCGCAAACGTAAATAATGGCTTGCGCCAACGGAATACGCGCCTCGGGATAACCGATTTTTTCCAATGCGTACATTGCCGACGTAGCAATTTGCAATGCGCGCGGGTCTGCCATACCCACGTCCTCCGCCGAATGCACGACCAGCCGACGGGCAACGAGCATAGGATCGCAACCGCCCTCGATTAAGCGCATGGCATAGTATAACGCCGCGTTTGCGTCGCTACCGCGCAAGGACTTGCAAAACGCCGACAGGAAGTCGTAATAAGTACTTTCGTTGTACGACAACGCTTTGCGTTGAATGGATTGCTCCGCGTCGGCAAGCGTAACGTGTACGTTCCCGTTGCCGTCGGGCGAGGTGGTCAAAGCCGCCAATTCAAGGGCATTGTACGCCGAACGTAAATCTCCCGCCGCCATTACGGCGATATGCTCGATTGCTTCGTCGTCTACTTGAATATTTTGTCTGCCCAATCCCTTATGACGGTTTTTTACCGCCGCCTTCAACGCGCCGATAATATCCTCGTTGGAAAGGTGCTTAAACTCAAACACCCGACAGCGGGACACGATAGCCGGCGTCATAGAAGCGTACGGATTTTCCGTCGTCGAGCCAATGAAAATAATCGTGCCTTGTTCGATTGCGGGCAAAAGGGAATCGCTCTGCGTTTTGTTAAAGCGGTGGCACTCGTCCAACAAAAGGTAAGTGCGCTTGTTAAAAAGTTTTAAATTGTCGCGCGCCTGCTCCACCGCCTTTTTGACGTCCGCGACGCCTGCGTTTACAGCGTTGAGCTTGATAAACTCCCCGTTCGTGCGCAATGCGATAATGTTCGCCAAAGTCGTTTTTCCGCAACCGGGCGGGCCCCAAAAAATACAGCTCCCCAGCCTATCCGTCGCGATTGCGCGGCGTAAAAGCGAGCCTTCCGCAACGATGTGCTTCTGCCCGATAAATTCATCCAGCGAATTGGCGCGCATACGTTCTGCAAGCGGTTTCGCCGTTTCTTCATTTCTGTTAAAATCGAAT
Source organism: Clostridia bacterium (assembly GCA_017468085.1). Lineage (GTDB taxonomy): Bacteria > Bacillota > Clostridia > Christensenellales > Borkfalkiaceae > Scatosoma. The sequence goes on from JAFUJR010000030.1 coordinate 71,017, forward strand.
AAATCCATACTCTTTTTCCGTTTAGTCATTCACTCTCGTGCCCGTGTGTTTTTGTTTCGTGCTTCTATGCGGACGTTTAAGCGCCTTTCTGATGTCGTTCGCTTTCAGCTTGCCAAGCTCGTACCCTTTTTCGTAGGCGAACCGAATGGGCTTTAAGTCGTATTGGCTCATATTGCCAAGCTCGGGTTCTAACCAGAAATCAATGATATCCTCAAAATCTTCTTTGCGGCGCGCCGTGCGGTAATTGTCCATAATGTCAATTGTTTCAATCAACATTTTCAAAACGTTCGGCGCGTCCTCGCTTGCGTCGCGATGTCCGAGCACGTCTACGCCCACGACGACGTCCGCCCCCATTTGCTTGACCTGCGAAACGGGAACGCGCTCTAAAATGCCCCCGTCTATCAATCGCATTCCGTTCTTTTCTAAAGGACTGAACACAACGGGAATACTCGCCGACGCCACCACCGCGTCTATCAAACTCCCCGAAGAAAATTCGATAAGTTGTTGCGAAATCATATCTACGGCGTAACAGCGGAAAGGGATTTTTAAATCCTCAAACTTAATGTCGCCGATATATTTGATAAGCAGTTCACGGATTTTTTTTGTACCGGAAACGCCGCTCCGCTTGCCCGTAAGCGCGAGGATATCCAAAAGGCGCAGATTAAACGCCGCCGTTTTAATTTCTTCTATCGTCAAGCCAGCCGCGTAAGCCGCGCCGACTACCGCGCCCATCGAACTGCCCGTGATGAAGTCGGGTTTTACCCCCACCTCTTCCAATGCACGTAAAAAACCAATATGCGCCACACCTCGGCTACCGCCGGAACCCAATGCCAAACCAAGCGTTTTTTTCAATTTCTTCCCCTCTCTTCACTATCTTTATGAAAAAAATTATGTATGCCGCACACAAAAAAATTATTTTTTACTCCGTTTTGGCATATGCGCCGAGGAGTTTGCACTCCAATGCGTCGCCACGGATCGCCGAAAGCATTTTTTGCGTTTCTTCACTTGCCACGTTGCATTCCGCCTCGATAAAGAAGCGGTATTCGCCCGGTCTGTCCTTGACGGGACGGCTTTCAATTTTCGTCAAATTGACGCCGTAGCTTGCAATCACTTCCAAAAGCCCCAAAAGCCCGCCGGGACGGTGCGGCCCTACAAGCGAGAAGAACAGCTTTTCCCCATTTTGGGGCAGATTATTTTCCCCTTTTTTGATTAAAAGGAATTGCGTAAAGTTGTTCGGCTCATCCGAAATACTCGTTTTTCCAAGCACGAAACCGCCGCGTAAATTTTCGGTGTGCGCCCCCGCTATCGCCGCACTCTTACCCGTTTCGTCCTCCATAGCGCGCGCAATACCAAAACCCGTAGATTCCGTTTCGCGCAACGCTGCAAAGGGCATTTCTCTGCTTAAAAAGCCCGCGCATTGGTCGAGCGCTTGACGGTGAGAATATACTCTGCCGATTTGCGAAAGAGGGGTACCCTCCTTATAAATCAGTCTGTGCTCGATACGAACGATCAATTCTTTGACTGCATAAAGATTGGAAGCGGCTTGCAACAAATCGAGATTTTGCGAAACGCCCCCTTGCAAACTGTTTTCAATGGGAATCGCCGCCGCGTCCACTCTGCCGTTTTCTACCGCGGAAAGCACCTCGGGAAAATTGCGGAACGGCACGCATTCGTCCCAATTGACCGTGGACTGCGCGCCCGTAGATTCTGCTTTTAAAAATTCTTTTGCCGCGAGGTGAGAATAGCTCCCCTCCGGCCCTAAAAATGCAATTTTCATATTTTTTACCTCAAAAATAATCAATAGTTTCGTTTAATTTTGTTTCGTTCAAGATCGTAAGTTTGTGTAAATGTTGAATGCTGAGTGCGGAATGCGCAATTATAGCTAAAATTTTTACGCTCGCCCGTTCAAGGACGGAAAAACGGTGGAGAAGGGTTGCAGATTCGCGTAAAATACGGGTTCTGCCCGCAGGGAGTTTACTGGGCGTAAATGACTAAGGGCAGGTTCCGTTTTTGCGATGAAGGTGCGCCCTTATACGCCGTCTTAGACTTGGGAAGCGAGGTCTAAGAGCAACCTCTCCGTATCCGTCCACCCGATACAAGGGTCGGTGATGGATTTGCCGAACACTTCGTCGTGTTTTTGATTGCCTTCCTCCAAGAAACTTTCAATCATAAAGCCCTTTACGATGCGCTTGAAATCCGCGTCGAAACGGCGGTTTTGCATTACCTCCTCCGCAATACGGATTTGCTGACGGAATTGCTTTGCCGAGTTGGAGTGATTGCAGTCGATAACGATTGCAGGGTTTTCCAAATTACTGCCGCGATACATTTCTTCGAGCTTCATGACCGTTTCGTAATGGAAATTGGGCACGTCGACGCCCGCCCCGTCCACACCGCCGCGCAAAATAGCGTGTGCGTAAGGGTTGCCGTTAGAGCTAACTTGATAGTTGCGATATTTAAACACCTGCGGACTCTGCGCCGCGAAAATAGAATTGACGAGCGCAATTATGTTTCCGCTCATCGGGTTTTTCATGCCGACGGGCGCGTCGATACCGCTCGCTACTTGGCGGTGAAGCTGGTCTTCTACGCTCCTTGCGCCAACGGCGTGATAGGAAAGCAAATCTTCCACATACGGCGTGTTTTCGGGATAGAGCATTTCGTCCGCGGACGTCAAACCCGATTCGTTGATTGCCGCAAGGTGCAAGGCGCGAATACTGCGAATTCCGCGTGCGATATCCGCCGCCCCTTCGGGGTCGGGCTGTAAAAACATACCCTTATAGCCAACGCCCTTGGTGCGGGGTTTGTTCGTGTAAATGCGAGGCACGATAACCAGTTTTTCCTTTACCTGCTCGTTTAATTTACCCAAACGGGAAATATATTCGAGCGTAGGAGCCGGCTCGTGCGCGGAACAAGGTCCGACGACGACGAGCATTTTTTCGCTTCTGCCTGCGATAACGTCGCGGATTTCCTTATCGCGCTCCGCTTTGATTGCCTGCATTGCAGGCGTCATGGGCTTTTCCGCAATAAATTCCTCAGGCTCGGGAATAAAACATTGCTTTTCTAACATAATCGTTCTCCTTATATTCTCTCAATAATCATTTTTTGTTTTGTATAAAACGTAACACTTCTTCGCTGACGTATTCGTCAAACGGCGTGCCGAATTTTAAACTGTTGCGCACCATAGACGAGCTGACGTGCAACAATTCTTGCCGACAAGGCAAATACACCGCAATCAAGTCCTTGTCCAACTTCTTGCTCGCATAAAAATTCGCGTTTTCAAAATCCAAATCCGTGCCGTTGCGAATACCGCGCACGTAAATTTTCGTATTCTCTTTTTCCAAAAGCTCGGCAACCGTCCCTTCAAAACAAAGGGTGCGAACGCGCGGCTCGTTTGCATACTCTAAACGGAGCATTTCCAGTCGTTCTTCCACGGTAAAACAAGGGTTTTTGGACGGATTGACGAGCACGGCAAGCACCACCTCGTCAAACATTTGCAAGCAGTCCTGCACCACCGCCCTATGCCCGAGCGTAGGCGGGTCAAAGGAGCCTGCAAATACGCATTTCTTCTTTGTGTTTTCCATTGCTTACCCCTCCTTTTTTATGCGGAAAAAGGTGACGTACGTCTTTCCGTACTTTCTTTCATCGTATTTTTCCAAACCGTCTACCTCGCCCTCAAAAGCGCGGTCCCGCTCGTACACGGCAATGCCGTTTTCGCTTAAAAGCCCTTTTTGCGCAATGATCTCCAACGCCTTTTTTCCGTAATCAAAACGGTAGGGCGGGTCGAGGAAAATCAAATCGAATTTGCCGCGCAACACGCTCAAACAAGAAAGATAATCGCCCTGCGTTACCTTTGCTTCCTCGCCGTTGACGGGGATCTTCAGCGCAGCCAAGTTCTTTTTGACAATCGCCAAGCTATCCTTGGAAAAGTCGTTAAAAACGACCTCTTTCGCACCGCGCGACAAGCTCTCCAACCCGAGCGAACCGCTACCCGCAAACAAGTCTAAAACCCGCGCGCCGTACAGCTTCAACGCAAGGATATTAAACAGAGATTCCTTTGCCCTATCCGAGGTGGGACGGACGTCTTCGCCCGGAAATTCCGACAAAACTCTGCTTCTGTATTTTCCGCCGATAATCCTCATAAATCTCACTCCAAGACAGGCAATTTTTATATTTCAAGGCGCACCTGCCTATCGCATTTACCTTATTTGCGCTTTTTGGGCTTCGTGCCGGGCAAGCCGCCGTAGTTGATTTTCTTGGGCTTGTTTGCCAAGTCCTTAGAAGCTTGGTCCGCAATCTGTTGCTGACGGATAACCTTGTTTCTGCGCGCATAAGCGCCGATGATGTAAAATACGCCGGAAATAACGACGGGAACAAGCGCAAACGCGATGGTGATAAAATATGAAATAGACGTGCCGTCCACGAAATTCGACGCGTAGAAAGGCAACACCGACCAACCCGAAATCAAAGTCAAAATCATCGTCGGCGCATTCAAGCCGTTTGCGTCAATATCCGACTGCATACAACCGAACACGATACCCGTGGCGATTGTTAAAATCGCCGTGATCGCCCCGAAAGTAAACCCTTTCCAAACGCGGTATTCTTTCGCCTCTTTGTGCGAGGACATTTTGTAAGGATTGCCGTAAGCGTCCTCCGTGGAACGTTTTACGTTACCCGAAACGAGCTGCTCGTAATGGGACCCGCCGTGCGCCCAACAGATAAGCCCGTTATACGCCGCCGCCGCTACGATACAGACAATCGTCCAAATCTTGGTGGACGTTTTCCAAACCATTTTAAATTCCGTACTTTCGGAACTCGATCTGGACATCAACATAAACATGATCAATCCCGCGCAAATATACATAAACAGCGAAGGTAAGGACGCCTTAACGATCTCCCAGACGTATCTACCAAACCATTTAAGTTTTTTCTTTACGTTTGCCATAAGTATATCTCCTAAATTTTTCTCTTTTCAGTTTTTTCTTTTGGGCGCAAGTATGCGCTTTTCCGTTACGATAAAATCCAATTGCATATCCCGCTTTTCCGACGGCACGTCGTTTTGTATTTGAAAATCGTAACAATACCCAATCCGCAACGCTTGCGGATGATTTTGCAGATACCTATCGTAATATCCGCCGCCGTACCCAAGCCGATTCCCTTGCTCGTCCACGGCAAGTAAGGGCGTGATTACAACGTGCATTTCTGCTTGCGACGGCTCGCCGATGGGCTCTCGTATGCCGTATCGGTTGACGGAGAAATCCTCTCCGCACTCCACCGCCAAAAGTTTCCCGTTTTCTATCCTCGGCGCGTACGTCTTTGCGCCCCGTAAAGCCAAGCCTTCAACAAGCTTGTCCGTCGGCGCTTCCAAGGAGTAGGATAGGTAAGTAAACACGTTTAAACGCGTACCTGCCCCCTCTGTTAACAAAATTTCCTCGCTTAACGCCGCATAGAGCTTGAAGAAATTTTTAACCAAACGCTCCTCTTTTATATCCCTGTTTTCATTTTGCGCGCGCCGCTTTTTGGCGTATTCGCGCAGTTGCCTTTTTCTTTCTTCCACCGACAAAGACGGCGTTTCGACAAATGTAAATTTATTCGTATCCATACCTAATTTCCGCCCGTCTTGTCGCCGCGCAAAGCACCTCGTAAGAAATCGTACCTGCCGCCGTCGCCTGCTCCTCTGCATTGGACAAAACGACGATTGCTTCGCCCCGCTTTTTTCTTCCGTTGACGATACACGCGTCCATGCAAAGCGCTTGGCTTTTATCGTTTGCGGAAAGCAATCCGCCTCGCTTATCCCGCAAAAAACCGTCGGCGTACCCCACGCGGAGCACGGATAAATTTTGTACTTTATCAATGCACGGAGCGCCGTAACCCGCGCCGCCGTAGCTCGCTTTTCTCGTTGCGGTAACCTTGGTTTGCACAGTCATTGCCCGTTGCAAATGCAGGTCATTCGCCGCCTTTCCCGTATCCGTCGGCGTAGGCAAATATCCGTACAACCCTAAACCTATCCGCACGCCGTCGAAAGCGAATTCTTCGCCGAGCAAACCGCCGTACGTTGCGCTGAGATGCGCAACGGCGTTTGGATAGCGCCGCTTAACGATTTGTTCCGCTCGCACAAATAAAGCGCGTTGTGCTTCTGCAACCGTTTTTGTACAAGTGTACAAATGTGAATACACGCCGCCCACTTCGATAAAGGGATGGTTCTGCAGTAATTTACAAACCTTGCCGAGCATAGATAAGTTCATGCCGTAACGGTTCATGCCCGTGTTGACTTTGAGATGTACGCGAATGTGCAAACGGCGTTTTTGACAGACGTCTGCGATAAGCCTTGCCGTCCACAAATCGGGCACGGTTGCCGTGAATGCGTTGACGGCGAGGGCGTAAACCTCTTTTTCGTCCATAGGCGGGGTGAATACGAGTATTTCTTTACCGCACGCCGCCAAACGAATGGCGATTGCCTCGTCGATAAGCGCCACTGCAAAGCCGTCCGCGATATTGGATAAACAAGCCGTAACCTCTTCCGCGCCGTGTCCGTAGGCGTTGGCTTTCACCACCGCAAGCAAACGGGTTTTCGTCAGCGTTTTAAAGGCTTTTGCGTTGTTTTGAATGGCCGTTAAATTAACGTTCGCTATCACTTTTTGCATACTTTATGAGTATGCGTGGGAACAACAAAGTTGTTCACCTATAAATGCGGAATTGCGTTCCGCAAATGCTGAGTGCGGAATGCGCAACGCCGTATTGCGCAAGTTTTTCCCCACGCCCCGTTAAAGAACGGGAAAACGGAGCAAGACGCAAGCAAGACAAGGCGCACGAGGACAGCCCGAGGGCGTGTACTTAGACGTACATAACCGAGGGTTACCGCAGTGCAACGCCGTATTGCGCAGGTTTTCCCCACGCCCCGTTAAAGAACGGGAAAACGGAGCAAGACGCAAGCAAGACAAGGCGCACGAGGACAGCCCGAGGGCGTGTACTTAGACGTACATAACCGAGGGTTACCGCAGCGCAACGCCGTATTGCGCAGCGGTTTCCCCGTTTTTAATTGCTAAAGATAAGTCTGTGGCAGTTATCACACTCGATAGTCCCCCCGCCCGTCAGCTTACTGCGCGCAGCCAAAGGCGGCTCCATACTGCAGAAAGGACATCGGTTGCTGACCAAGCCCCCCACGACGGGGAAAAGCTTTTCCTTGCGCTTGGTTTGATATTTTTGCATAAGCTCGGCAGGGACAGCCTTTGCAAGCTCGGCAAGCTCTTTTTCGAGCGCCGCTTTTTCGCCTGCGCGGCTCGCCTTTACCGCCTTATATTTTTCGGACGCTTCCGCATATTGCTTTTGCGCAGAAATTACTTGTTTTTTGAGCTTTTGATATTCCGCGTCAATTTCCTTAATCGAGGTCAAAAGGTTGTTCAAATCCGCCTTGATTTTCTTGATTTGGTCAACTTTCAACTGCGCTTTTTTCTGATAGAACGCAATGTCTGCGCCGCCCGTTACCAGCTCGTCGAGGTTGTCGAAGTCCTTTAATGTCTCTTCCAACTGCTCGTATTTTGCCGTCAAACCGTCCGCTTCCGCACGGAGCGAAATGGCTTTCGTTTCTAACGAATCCAACTTTTCGGGTGCGGTTTCGAGGAATTTTTTGAGCTTAACGTACTCTTTTCTCTCGTCGCAACTTGCAAGCTCGCGTTCCAGCTTATACAGCTTTTTGTCCACTTCCTGATAACTTAAAATTGCTTGTAACTGTAACATATAATACTCCCTTCGTCAAAGCAGTTCGCCGTCCGTGTGATATTCGCACGGAATGCTCAACTGCCGACGCATTTTTTCGTAATAATTTTGAAAACCGTAGTTTTCGGACGCGTAGTGCGTCAAAATGATAAGCGCAAGCCCTTCTTCCAAGGCAAGCGAAATGAGGTGGTGTTTAAAATCGGACGAAATAACCACGCCCGCGCCCTCGCTCGCCGCAAAGGCAATTGCCCCCTCGTCCACACCCGCGCCGCAAAAGCTCGCCGCGCGGTTGATTTTTCTCGTCTTATCGCCGTAAACGAGGATACGCTCCGTCGAAAAAACGTCTTTCATATTCTTGGCAAGGTCGGCAAGCGTACCTTCCTTTACGCCGTATACCCTGCCGTAGCCGCCGCCCGTAAGGGGGTGCATAACGCTGATATTTTCTGCGCCGCCGCCCGCCGCAAGGCAAACGCCTTCCATTAGGCTTTGGTCGACGCCGCCCTCCGCGCCGTCGAGATTGAGATGCATGGAAAGGACGGAAATACCGTGCTTGATGCACTCCACCAGTTTACCGCCGAGCGGTTCGTCTTCGCAAATATGCGAAATCTTCCCGTAAATCGCAGGATGATGGGTGATGATGAGGTTTGCGCCTATCTCGCACGCCTTCGCAATTGCCGCCGCGCTCAAATCGAGGGTAAATAAAACGCCCTTGATTTCGTCGCCCGTATCCACAAGCACGCCGCTATTGTCGTATGCGCCGTAGAGCCTGCAATATTCGTCGCTCAAGCGCTTGGGCGCGATACCGTCTGCAATTTTATAAATTTCACTTAATTTCACCTTGCAACACTCCTTCCAATCTTTGTTTGCGCCGTTGTAATTCCGCCCGATTTTCCTCGCTGATAGAAGGCTCAGACAGATATTTATCCAAGTTTTTAACCAGCTTTTTCATGCGGGAAACGAACGCCTCGCCCATCCGCGCAAGATTTTCTCTGCCGAACTCATATTCCGCGTCCGTGTAGGGCTTTAGGCAAATTTCATCGCATACCTGCCCCCCGCCTTTTTTTGCGCCGCCGACGATCACCTCGTAATATTTTCCGTCGAAAAAGGTAAAATCCCGCACGATATACCCCCCGTTTTCATGGATATACCTGCGCAATTTTTCCGCGTCGTGCATGGGCTGAAAAACAAACCGCGCGGGCATAAACCCGTGTTCCTCGTGCGAGAGAATGTGGATGATTTCACTGCCGCCCATACCGGCAATCAATACCTGCTCGGTATCTTTCGGCACGCCGAAAAATCCGTCGCCAAGCACGGAAATCGCCTTGCCCGAACGAAGATAGGGCGAGAGTAAACTTTCCGCTTTTGCCAAACTTCCCTTGCTCACGTCGGATAAAATCGCCCGTTCGCAAAGCCCGTTTTTCAGCATATATTCGCTGCAATAACCGTGGTCGCACCCTACGTCGGCAAAGGTTTTGCAGGGCGCAAGCAAGGAACACAGCGTGTCGATCCGCTTTCCGTAGCTCATTATTCAAGGAAATCTTTAAGACGTTTGCTACGCGAGGGATGACGGAGTTTACGAAGCGCCTTTGCTTCGATTTGACGGATGCGTTCACGGGTAACGTTGAATTCTTTACCCACTTCCTCCAAGGTTCTGGGCTTGCCGTCCTTGATGCCGTAACGCAACTGAAGCACCCTTTCTTCACGGGGCGTGAGCGTACCGAGGATTTCCATCAACTGCTCTTTGAGCATTGTAGACGCGACGGATTCGCTAGGGGTTGCCGTTTTTTCATCTTCGATGAAATCGCCAAGGTGGCTGTCCTCTTCCTCACCGATAGGCGTTTCCAACGAAACGGGGTCTTGCGCGATTTTTTGAATTTCGCGAACGCGGTCCTCCGTTACGCCCATCTTTTCGGCAATTTCCGCGGGGGTGGGTTCTCTGCCCAAATCCTGCAAGAGCATACGCTGTACTCTCGTAAGTTTGTTGATGGTTTCCACCATATGCACGGGAATACGAATGGTGCGCGCTTGGTCTGCAATCGCACGGGTAATGGATTGACGAATCCACCACGTTGCGTACGTAGAGAACTTAAAGCCTTTTTGATAATCGAATTTCTCCACCGCTTTCATCAGCCCGAGATTTCCCTCTTGAATGAGGTCGAGAAAGAGCATACCTCTGCCCACGTAACGCTTGGCAATGGAAACCACCAAACGCAGGTTGGCTTCGGAAAGTCTTTTACGCGCTGCGGCGTCGTTTTCCTGCATACGTTTTGCAAGCTCGATTTCTTCTTCCGCCGAAAGCAAAGGCACTCTGCCAATATCCTTTAAATACATCTTGACGGGATCGTCCAAGCCGACGTCGGAGAGGGCTTGTTCAAAGAGCTCTCTATCTCTTGCGTCCTCGTCGACGATTTGAATGCCCGCTTCGCCAATGGATTTATACACGTAATCCATCTGCGCCGCGTCCGTATCGAATTTTTCCATAATATCGCAAAGCGCGTTTGTGGAAATACTACCTTTCTTGCCGTAATTGGTAACGATTCCTGCAATGATTTCATTGAGTTTTTGCTCGGATATAGTCATTTTTTTCCTCCGTTTATACCAAACAGTTATCTGTTTTGTTTCCTTTTATTTTTAATTCCGCTTTAAGCGGTTTCGTTCCTTGATAAGCTCGGAAAGCTGTTTCGCCAGTCCCTTGCGCGTTTCTTCGTCCGTCGTTGCGGCGTATGCTTTATTACAGTTGGCGATTTCCGCTTCTATCCGTTCCCCTTTAAGCGCTCGAACGCTGTCAGAGAAAAAACGCTCCGCTACCTCGCCGGAAAGCTTGTCCTCATAGTTGAAGTCGAGAATTTTGTTGAGTTCGGGACAATTTTCGTCTAATACCTCAAACAGTTCGCTCGGGCGTATCCTCTCCCCCGCGTTTTCCCGTTCGCAGACGTAGTCCGCAACGACGATTTGCGTTTCGTCCGAGAAATCGACCTCGCGCAGATTAAAGCCTTTGGCATACGGCGCGGCGAATAGCTTTGCCGCCAAAATAAACCGCTTTGCCTTGACGGATTTATCCGTTTCCGCGTCCGTTTCCACAATGCGTTGGGCGGGAACGGAGGTGATTTGCGGCGGTTCGTCGCCCCCCTTTTTCACGTTCCGTAAATCCCTTTCTAATGCGTTGTAAGTAATACCCGTTTTATCGCGGAGCTTTTTGAGAAGTTCCTCCCTTACGCTCTCGCTTTCCGCCTCTGCGACGATGGCAAGCGCCTCACTCAAGAAACGGCGTTTTTCCGTGGTGTCGGAAAGGTCGTATTTTTGCTCGGCGTAATGGATTTTAAAATCGATGAGCGGCATCGCGTCGTCCAAGCATTTTTGGTAGACGTCCTTGCCCTGTTTCACCACGTCGTCGGGGTCTGCCCCCTCGGGCAGAGGTACGACGCGGACGGTCAAGCCCTCGTCCTTTAAAATCTCCAAGCCGCGAATGGTGTTTTTCTGACCTGCAAAATCCCCGTCGTAGCTGATAAGCACGTTGTCGGAATACCGTTTGACAAGCCGCGCCTGCTCTTTGGTGAGCGCAGTGCCCATAGACGCGACTACGTTTTCAAATCCCGCTTGATAAAGGGAAATGGTATCCATATACCCCTCAACGAAAATGACGTTGGGAATGGATTGCTGACGTTTCAGCTTTTTCAGCAAATTGATATTGTAAAGAATTTTACTCTTATTAAAGAGTATCGTTTCTTTCGTATTCTTGTATTTGGCGAAATCCTTTTTCTCCAAAATTCTGCCGCCGAACGCCACCACCTCGTCAAACGCGTTAATGATGGGAAAAATCAATCTGCCGCCCTGTGCGTCGATCAACCGTCCGCTCTTGCTTTCCTGCAACACCCCGCTGTCGAGCAAGTCCTGCCGCATAAAGCCTTTACCCGCAAGGAAATCGGGCAACCCGTAAAAATCCAACGACGCGCCAAGACCGAATTTTTTGACGGTGGTCGGGGATAACCCTCGACGGGCGATGTACTGCAAATGCGCCTCCGCCCTCTCGTCGCCGCTGTATAAATTGGAGAGGTAAAACCTCGCCGATTCCAGCATGATTTTAGCGAGCGCGTCCCGCTTTTTCTTTTGTTGCAGAGAACGTTCGCTGTCAAAATTCCCTTCGGGAACTTCCATTTTCGCCCTTGCCGCCAAAATACGAACGGCGCCGATGAAATCCGTGCTTTCAATCTCTTGCACGAAGCGCAACACGTCCCCCGAAACCCCGCAACCGAAGCAGTGATAAAATTGGTCGTTTTCACTCACGGAAAAGGAGGGCGTTCGCTCGTGATGGAAGGGACAGCAAGCCCAATGGTTTCCGCCCTTTCTATCCAGCGCTACGTAACTGCGCACGACCTCGACAATGTCGTTTTTCTGTTTTAACGCCCGTAAAAATTCGGCGTCTATACCCTTGCCTCCGCTCACGAAAGCACACCTCCTATCGAAAAGGTCGTGGGAATGAAAATACTCTCAAACACGGTAACGGCGTATCTGTCCGTCATACCCGAAAGATAGTCGCAAACGACCCGTCCCTTTCCGTCTTTTTCTAAATGTATCAAATACTGCTTGGGCAACTTTTCTACGTTCGCCATGAAATATTCGAACATCTGCGTGAGCATACGCGCCGCTCGGTCTTGAATGACCTTGTTCGACCAACCGTATACCCGTTCAAACATAAACGCACGCAGGGCGTTGGTTGCGCCCATTACCTCGTCCGACATCCGCACGGACGGCTGATTGTACGAGCTTTCGTAAATGTCCGCAATCGCCGTGTGGATACGGGCTTTCGTCGTATTCCCCAGCCTTTCCACCGCCTCCTTGGGCAGTTCTTCTTCCTTAATGAGCCCCGCTCGAAGAGCGTCCTCAATGTCGTGGTTGATATAGGCGATTCTGTCCGCAAGCGAAACGGCTTCGCCCTCTAACGTGGCAGGCTTGCCAGAGCTCTTATGTTGCAAAATTCCGTCGCGTACCTCGTAAGTGAGGTTAAGACCACGCCCACTCTTTTCGATGACGTCCACCACGCGGACGGATTGCTCGTTGTGCATAAAGCCCGTACTGGAAAGCTGCGCAAGCACCTTTTCGCCGACGTGTCCGAATGGGGTATGCCCCAAATCGTGCCCAAGCGCAATCGCCTCGGCTAAGTCCTCGTTTAACGCGAGCGAACGGGCAATCGAGCGGGCAATTTGCGAAACGTCGAGGGTATGCGTCAAACGCGTGATGTAATGGTCGCCCTCAGGCGCAAAAAACACTTGCGTTTTATTTTTCAGACGCTTGAAAGAATTGGCGTAGATAATTCTGTCCCGATCACGCCCAAATTCCGTGCGGAAATCACAGCTCGTTTCCTCGCGCGCTCTGCCCCTCGTATTTTCGGAAAGGGTTGCGTATTTAGAAAGAACGTTTCTTTCGTTTTCGCATATCCGTTCCCGTACCGTTTTTACCGTTTTATCCACCTTATCACTCCTTGCCTTTATGCGTTTGCCCTCGCCGAAATATATTATTATATATAATATATTCGACAAAACTTTTCGATTTCCTCTTTTTTTTCGAAACTTTTTTAAAAAAATTTTTATAAAGGGGATTTTTCACGACGATTTTCGACGAGGCTTCGTTTTTAGCTTTCGTCCAAAAACGACTTGATTTAACATTCAACGCGTACATGGGTGGGGTGTTTTGCATTTTACGCACAAAAAAACGCCGATTTTTTTCGACGTTTTTCGTTTGACGTTCTATTTTGGGCTCACAGCCTATTTTTCCTCGCCGTAAACGAGGGGAATACCGTAAACCTCTTCGTATTTCGCTTTACAAAGCTCGTAGGCTTTTTCTTTCATTTCTTCTGCGCCCCGCTTTTCGCCAAGCTCCGTATTGGGATATATGGGCGGCATGATATGCAAGGTCATTCGTTGAATGGGATAACCGTCGCCGTCCAACCGCTCGTCGTCTTCCATCGTGATAAAGGTGGGCAAAACGGGCACGTCCGCCTTGTACGCCATCTTAAACCCGCCGACCTTGAAGGGACGGGGCTTACGATAATTCCACCACATACCCTGCTCGGGGTAAATTAAAATGCTTTCACCATTTTTGAGCAAGGTGTTTACCGCAGACATAAAATTCATCATCGTACGGCGGTTGCTGGAAAGGGGTAAGGTGTTGCAATGACGGAATAAATATCCGTACAAACCGGGGAAATTGGTATAGTTCCCCTCTCGAATTACCTTGTAAAGGTATTTTTTTGGCAACGCCTTACGAATGCAGTGAAAAACCACGTAATTATCGAAAGCGTGGAAGTGGTTGCAGGTGATGATTGCGCCGTTTTTGAGGGCGGAAAGGTGTTCTTCCCCGGTTACGCCGTCGATCACCAAAATATCCTTTTTGATAAGGTTTAAGAAATATTTATCCCCGATGATGTTGGCGATTTTTCTGCCGACCTTGCTGGAAAACTTTTTACACAGATAGTCCACTTTGTCGGGCAAAAGCTCGGGGGCGGGAGGATCGTTTTCCACGTCCTCGTCAAAACGCCCTGCGCGCTCGTATTCCTTTATCCTCTGCAGTACCTCGCGGCGGCCCTCCGAAAGCCTCACCTCGTCCATGGTACCCTCGTTTTGTGTTTCAATTAACGTTTCCATATCGTTTCCCGTATACTTTAAAATATCCGTCGGCACGGTCTATTTCGCTTTGCGCCAAAGCCTTTAAGCTTGCCTCACAATTTTTTGCAGCCTCTACGCCTTGTTCGTTAAAACTCTTTCTCATACCCAAAATCAAGTCGTAAAATTCCGTCTTTTCCGCATATTCCCAAAAATATTCTTGGTAGGGAATGTCTGAAAAGTTCCAAGGCTTCCACGTCATAAGGTAATGTACGATACGCAAATCCTCGCGAGGAAGTCTATCGGGCGCAACGGGCGTTTTGTTCCATGCGCGCGGCAAGCGCAAAATTCTGTCTTGACAGAGTACGTTTAGGTAGTCCTCGTCTTGGATAACTGTAAATTTATATTTCTTTAAGAGGTCTGCAAACTGTTCGTAAAAGCCTTCTTCGCGAAAGCCCTTGAGATTCATTAAAATAACGCCTGCGTTGAAGAAATAATCGGCGTCTAAGCCGTCCACCTCGCTCACGTAACGCTTATAAACGTTAAAGCTGTTTACCCCCTCGCAAGGCGCGCCGCCAATGAGGTTGTTACCCAAATCGTAATTATACAACTCGCTTATGTCCCCCAAAACGACGGTGTCGCAATCTAAATAGATTGCCTTATCGTACTGCGGAAACATCTCGGCGATGAATACGCGGAAATAAGTGGTTTGACTGTAATAATCACGAATGTGCAAATGCGCCGCGATCAGCTTTAACTTTTCCGTTACGTCCACGAATTGAATGTGGAAGCACTCCTTTTCGTTATAGCGTAAAATCTTTTCTTTATAATCCTCGTCCACACCCGAATTTAAAACGTACATTTCATAATCGTATTCATGCGAGGAATTTTCCCAAATAGATTCGAGGGTGATGGCAAGGAAGGGCAAATATTTGTTGTCCGTCGCAAAGAAAATAGGCACGACGCCTTTTTTCGCTTTAACTTCTCCTTTTTTATTCTCTTCCGCCTTGGACGCGCCCCTATCCGCCTTCACGGGCGTTGTAAGCGGAACGTCCGATTCGTTCCAACCGAGTCGATTAAATCCTTTTTCATTTTTCGTTTGGTTCATAATTTAACCTCCGTTCTTCTTTGTAATAAAACCGCCGCCTTAAGGCGCTTTCCGTTATGGATATTCTTTTTGTCCGGAGAGAAACGCATTTACCGCGCCAACCGTTCGCAAAGGAATCATATCCTATTTTATCCAAAAACGCAACCTATCAACCGCAGAAAACGCTCTACCCTTTCAAAGCGCCACTCTACCGAGGAAATTGTCACTCTATTCCATGACAATTTGCACTCTACCGTGGGTAGATATGCACTCTACCGTGAGTAGAATTGCCGTTTTTAAAGGTATTTTTAACAATTTCAACACAAAACATTCATTTTTAATAAATACTATCTTTTGGTGTTATATAAACGTAGTATTAGCCGTTAAACAAATTGAAGACATATCATTTCTTTTTTCTTATTTCCAAAATAAAAGGGGACGAGCCGTTTACACTTCGTCGCACACGTATACGTATATATAAAGGAAGAATATAATGCGGCATAGAAAAAAGGGGCAGAAAATCTGCCCCTGCCCCGCTTTAAAATTTACGGCTCAGATAAAAGAAGGACTGCGCTGCCGTTAAGCGGTGAAATTTCCGACAATCCATACCTACCTGTCTCATTTCCTTAGCCCTGCCGATGCTCTTGTAATAATTATCCTCTCTTGCCGCTTCCTTTAACGCCAAAGCAATAAGATTTTTTTCTGCTTGCGCGTCCGCCGCCCTCTTTTCGTCCGTATATGCTGTTAACGTGTCGCATATGCGCTCGTAAAAGACAGTCTTCTTTGCGTAATACCAAAAATACTCCTCGAATAAAATATTTTTGTAATGCCACGGCTTCAACGTCAAATTGTAATGAATTAATTTCGGGTGATACGTATCCTCGTCGCCGCCGATAGGCATTCTGTTCCAGTCCACGTCGATATAAGTTACTTTGTCTTTGCAAATCACGTTGAGGTAATCTTGGTCTTGCGCTACGGAAAACTTATATTGCCCTAACAGCGTACAAAACTTTTGATAAAAATTTTCTTTACGGAAGCGTGTTAAATTCATCAAAATTACGCCCGCGTTGAAATATTTTTCCGCGTCGATCCCCAAAGCCTCTTTCGTGTACACGCGGAAAGCGGGAACAGCCGCCACCGCACCGTCGGGAATTGCGCCGATCAAATTGCCTTGTAGGTCAACGTTGAACAGCTCGCTTACGTCGCCAAGCAATACCGTGTCGCCGTCAATATACAGCGCCTTTTCGTATTGTGGGAACATATCTGCGATAAAAATACGATAATACGTCGCGCCCGTGTAATAATCGCGAAGCTGCAAGGACGCTTTGACTTCCTCGATTTGTGCGGATACGTTTAAGAAGGTAATGCGAAAATCCTCCTCCTCGTATTTTTTCAACTCCGCACAATCGGGCGTATCCATCTTTTCGTTCAAGACGTAAATTTCATAATGATGATTTCTATCCGCATTTTCTTTTAAGGAACAAATGGACACCGCTAAGTACGGCAAATAGTTTTCGTCCGCGGCATAAAAAATGGGGATAATTTTCTTTTCTGTTTGTTTCATAGTTTTTTCATCCTGTCTTTTGGTTTTGGCGAACGTACCTCTTTTCGCCATCGACAATGCTATTTTATATCAGTTTTTCCAAAAAGACAACCTACTAAACACGAAAAATACTCTACTTAATTTTTTTCGCTCTACAACGAGATCAAAGCCATTCTACGCAAATTTTTGTCATTCTACGGGGGCAAAAAAGCGCTCTACCCACGGTAGAATTTAAAATCTACTGTGAGTAGAGCGCTTGATTTTTAAGCAATTTAGCAACACCTGCTTTATCCTCTCTTTATATCGAGCGACCCTATTAACGCTCGCAGTCCAACAAAATGGTAACGGGGCCGTCGTTATATTGCTCGATTTGCATATCCGCACCGAACACACCCTTTTTGACGGGTACGCCGTAAGCGGACAATTCCTTTACCGCAAACTCGTACAAGGGTTCTGCTTTTTCGGGGCGTTCCGCCAAAGTAAAGCTGGGTCGGTTGCCGTGCGACGCGTCGCCGTATAAGGTGAACTGCGAAACGAGCAAAACCTCGCCACCGACGTCCTTGACGGACAAGTTCATTTTTCCGTTTTCATCCTCAAAAACCCGTAATCCCGCTATTTTTTTGGCAAGGTACGCCGCTTCCTTTTCGGTATCCCCAACTTTTACGCCGAGAAAAACCGTCAAGCCAAACGGGATTTCGGACACCGTTTTTCCGTCTACGGAAAGGCGAGTTTGTTTCACTCTCTGTACTACCGCTTTCATAATATTACCTCAAAAATGCGTAAAGGAACGCAGGATTAAAAAATCCCGCATTCCTTGATCGTTTGCTTTGCTTTAAAAACGTAGATTATACGCGGCTCATATATTCGCCCGTTCTCGTATCGATACGGATGGTTTCGCCTTCTTCTACGAACATGGGAACTTGAATGGTTGCGCCCGTTTCTACCTTTGCGTTCTTCATAACGTTGGTAGCGGTGTTGCCCTTAACGCCGGGTTCCGCTTCGATAACTTTCAGTTCAACGAAGTTTTCGGGTTCAACGGAGAACGCTTTGCCGTAAAGGAATTTCACGGTTACGCTGTCGTTTTCTTTGATATACTTCAACGCGTCTTCAACCTGATCGAAGGTAAGGTTTTCTTGGTTCCATTCTTCGTCCATGAATACGTAGAATTCGCCGTCGAAATAGGAATACGACATCTTCTTCGTTTCTACCTGCGCCGTTTCAAGTTTCGTCGTAGGGTTGAACGTTTCGTTAGACAAAACTTGCCCCGTAACTACGTTCTTCAACGTACATCTTACGAACGCCGCGCCTTTGCCGGGCTTAACGTGCTGGAATTCGGTAACGGTGTAAACGCCGCTCTTGTACTCGAAAGTAACGCCTTTACGAATATCGCCTGCCAAAATCTGTGCCATACAATTTTTCTCCTTGTATACTAATTATTATTTTTCTTGATTTATAAAATAATGAGATTTCTATCCGTCTTGGACATAAAGCTCTTTACTTTTCCGTTTTGTAACGTAACCGTATCTTCGATACGGATACCGTATTCGCCCGCCTTGTACACACCCGGTTCGTCTGAGAAAACCATATTATCGCAAAGGACTTGCTCGCCCTTAACGCTAAGCGAAGGTCTTTCGTGGATATTCAAGCCGACGCCGTGCCCGAGCGAGTGGGTGAACAGCTCGCCATAGCCGCAAGCCTTGAGATACTCTCTTGCAATCGCGTCCGCTTCAATGCCCGTCATACCGCTGACAAGTTTTTCCTTGACGAGTTCGTGCGCGGTAAGCACCGCTTGATACGCCTTTTTAAATTCTTCGTGCTTGCCGTCGTCGCCAAAGAGGAAGGTGCGCGTGATATCCGAGCAATAGCCGTTGACTTTGCAACCAAAGTCGATAAGGATCTCGTCGCCGAATTTGAGTTTGGTGTTTCCCGTTTCGTGATGGGGTACAGCCGCGTGCGGACCAAACGCCACGATAGTGGAAAACGACGTGCCCTGCGCGCCGAGTTTGCGCATTTTATATTCGAGCAGCGCCGCGATTTCCGCTTCCGTCATACCCTCTTTGATTTCGGGCAAAAGCTCGTTAAAAGCGTCCTCTGCAATTTCGCACGCCTTTTGTATATTGGAAAGCTCCCATTCGTTTTTCGTTTCCATCAAAGGGAAAAGGGTAGTGTCCGCCTCGACGAGCTTCACGCCGATTTTTTCCAATTTAAGAAAGTCTGCGTGAGAGGTTTCGTTAAAGGAAACGGCGACGATTTTATAATCTTTTAAAATATCGGAAACCTTGCGCCCAGCCCAAAGGACAGGGGTAACTTCCGTACCCGCAAACAGCTTTTCCGCCGCCTCAATATAACGGGAATCGGTAAAGAGGGTAACGCCGTTTTTATCGACGAGCACCGCGCCGTTTTCAGGGCCGAAACCCGTAACGTACTGCATCAAATACTCGCAGGTTACGAATAACGCCTCTGCTTTGAGCTTGATTTGATTAAAAACTTTTTTACCGTTCGTCTGTATCATGGCTATCCTCTCTCCATCTATTTTAGCAAAAAATTCCGCTTTCGTCAAGTATCCTACGACAATTTTATAAGGCAAAGTAAGCGTTTTTCATATATTTTGCGTCTTCCGCTTGCGTTCCCGCCGATTCGCTGACGATATACGGCTGCAATTTCAGCTCTTTAAGCGCGACGGCGAGAGGCTCGAATTCGGGTCCGTATACGCTATCCTCAAAGGTCAAATGCTTGATTTCACCCTTGGCGGAATACATGATTTTAGAGAAATGTACGTGAAAATTTTGCATACGCTCGAAACCGAGCTCGTCAATCATATACTGCAAGCGGGAGCGATAATCCTCCACCGTTTTGAGGCTACCCTGCTCCCTCGCGTTGATATGCCCAAAGTCCACGCAAGGCGTGAACACGGGGTCAATTTTACAAAAACGGACGATTTCCTCCACCGTACCGATTTGGGCGAGCTTGCCCATCGTTTCAGGACAGAAGATAAGGTCTTGCAAGTCGTTTAAATATATGTAGTCGCGCAGAATTTTAAGGCGTTCTTCCGTGAGCGCAACCGCTTCTTCGCGCGTAGCCTTGCCCTGCGCCGCGGGGTGGAATACGATTCGTCTGCCGCCCATAAGCTTGACCATCTTCGCACTGTCGAGCACGTAGCCGTAAGACTTTGCCGCCATCTCGTCGTCGGGGTTTGCAAAGTTGATAAAATAAGGCGCGTGAACGGAAATTTCCACGCCTGCGTTCTGAAACGCTTCGCCAATGGAAATCGCTTTATCCTCACTCATTCTCACCCCTCTGCCAAAAGAATATTCAAAGCAGTCCAAACCGCGGTTTTTGACGAACGCCGCCGCCTCCTCGGTGTGGGTGTAGCCCTCCGCATAAAAACTTTCACAGTTGCCGCTTGGCCCAAATTTAATCATTCTCTCTTACCGTCCTTATATCTGATTGTAGTTGCGAAATCAACTCGTCCGCGCATCCAAATTTTTTTACGGGGCGCATATAGCGCACAAACTCGACTTTCAACGTTTTGCCGTATAAATTTCCGTCGAAACCGTCAAGATAGGTTTCCGTAAGCACCTGCGCGTTGTCGAAGGTCGGGCGCGCACCGTAGTTGGTGATACATTTATACGCTTTACCGTCTAAACAAACGCGCGTTTCGTACACGCCTTGCTTTAAGGGAAATTTTTCCTTGGGATAAAGAATATTCGCCGTAGGAAAACCGAGCGTCCTGCCTACCTGCCTATCTTTCACCACCTCGCCGACGAGGAAGAAATTTTCGCCCAAAAGCGCGTTCGCCTTTTGCATTTCACCCGCTTCCAGCAAGGCTTTCACGGCGCGAGAGCTGATTTTTTCACCGTACATTTGCATGAGAGGCTGAATTTCAACGCATACCTGCCCCACCCGTTTGATAAATTCGGGCGTGCCCAACGCGCCTGCGCCAAAACGGAAATCCTCCCCGCAGACGAAAAGTTTGGGGTTAAATTCCGTCGTTAATTTTTGTAAAAATTCCTCGGCGGAAAGGTCTTTGATTTCGGAAAAAGGAAGCTCGAACACAAAATCCACGCCGTTTTCACGGAAGATACGTTCCCTTTCGGCAAAGGTGAAAATATTTTCTTGCGCCTTGCCACCGATAATCGTCATCACCCCGACGGGCAAGCCGCTCCGTTTGGCGTATGACAAAAGACGACGGTGCCCTAAATGTAAGCCGTCGAAGCCGCCCAGGAGCATCGCGCTCCCCTTGGTCATATCCTTTTGTGTAAACCAAACCGTTTTTAACATAACTTTATCTTTGCTTTCGCCTTCCCGTTTTTCACTTCGGCAAGCCCGTAAAAGGCGTCGCCTTGGTAAATTTTATACGTGCCGTTCTCGGCGTTTACAAACACCGTCATACCGTTAAAAAGTCTGCCCATATCCTTTTCGGGCAAGCGCAAATCCGCAAAAGGCAAAACGTCCTGCGTGGGGATAACGTGCGCTTCCAGCCATGAAAGGTCGGGGTCTTTTTCAAGGTCGACAAAATCGATGGCGTTGGGTAAAGTGAATATACCGCTCTGCGTGCGGCAAAGCGCGCTCATCACCGCTTTCGTACCAAGCGCCGCCGCGATATCCCTTGCAAGGGAGCGAATATACGTGCCGCCGCCGCAACGGATTTTGATGCGGAAGGTGTCGGGCTTATCTTCCAATCTGCCCAACAGTTCCATCCCGTAGATATGCACTTTTTTTGGAGGGAGCTCAAACTCTACGCCTGCGCGCGCCAAATCGTAGCCGCGTTTGCCGTTTACGTTCTTGGCGGAATACTTGGGCGGGACTTGCATAATATCCCCGAAAAAGGTGGGCAAAACCGCCGAAATTTCGCTTTCGTTAGGTACATGCCCTCCGCAAACGAGGTTTCCCGTACTATCTAACGTATCCGAATCCATGCCGAACGTAAACTCTGCGATATACTCTTTTTCTTTTTCTAAAAAGTAATCGAAAAGGCGGGTTGCATTGCCCACACCGACGGGCAACACGCCGCTTGCAAGCGGATCGAGCGTGCCCATATGTCCGCAGGGTACGCCCGTAAGCCACTTTAATTTATTGACCACCGTCGAGGAAGTTATCCCCGACGGCTTATTGACGTTGAAAAAACCAAAGGTTTTTATCTGTTGCGTTCTTTTCACTTTGCGCTCCGTTTAGCGAAGTTCGACGCCGAGCTTAAATTTCAAGTTGTTCAAAATCTTCTTCACGAAATTATCCAACGTTTCGGGCGTGAACGCCTTTTCCGTCTGCGCGTCGGGGGTGAAGGTGAGCGTAAACGCCATACTCTTTTTTCCTTCGGGAATTTGACCGCCGCGATATACGTCGAAGAGTTTGGCTTTCGTTACGTATTTGCACGAATGCATCAGCACCTCCTCCACTTCCGCGCAGGTCAATTTCTCGTCTGCGAGCAAAGCAAGGTCGCGATCCACCGCAGGGAATTTTGGCAAATTCTTGTAACGAATATTATCGTCCAGCGCCGCTTCCAATGCGCTCAAATCCAACTCGCCCAAGTACACTTTTTTATCCAAACCGAGCGAAAGGGCGATAGCAGGGTCGAGTTCACCGATACAACCGACGGTTTCCTTGCCGAAAATCACGTTTGCGGAAACGCCGGGGTGCAAGTAAGATTTCTCCGCGCGTTCATAGGTGAAATTCACGTGGAATACTTCCGCAATTTTCTCGACTGCGCCCTTCATATCAAAGAAATCGTTTTTGCCGCCCCATACACCGAGTACGACGTGCTTTCTTTCGTCGGGCTGTTCGCTCGCCGCCGTGTTGCGAGGATAGTAAACGTTTGCCGTTTCAAACTGTCTGCCTACGTCGTTACCGCGACGGATATTGCGCACGGCGTTCATCAACATAGACGGCGCAAGGAAGGTACGCATTACGGAAAGCTCCTCACTGATAGGGTTGAGGATACGGACGGCGTTGCGCTCCGTTGCGTCCGCAGGCAATTTCATCAAATCGAAATCCTTGGGGGAATAGAAGGAATAATTATACGCCTCGGAGAAGCCCTGACCGCGCAAGAGGTTTTTAAGGTGCAGTTCCTTTTTCTGCTCGTCCGTAAGACCGCCGCCCGTTACGCTCGCCTTTTCGAGGAAGGTGGGAATGATGTGGTCATAGCCGTACATACGGATAATTTCTTCCGCCAAATCGGGGTAGCCGTCCACGTCGTCGCGATAGCCGGGAATGGTTACCGTAAGGCTGTCGCCGCAAATTTCGGGTTGGAAATTAAGACGGGATAAAATGCTTTCGATCTCCGCGTTAGGCACTTCAATACCCAAAAGGGCGTTGATTTTCGCAATGCTCGCCGTCATTGTGCGGAGGGTCAAATCCGCCGCGCAAACGTCCGCGCACATCTTCGTTACCCTGCCGCAACCGAGCGCCTCGATAAGGTGCAGAGCTCTATCCATACCATATCCGTTGGTGTAGGCGTCCACGCCCTTTTCAAAGCGGGAGGAGGAATCGGAGGACTGACCGAGCGCGCGGGAAGTCTTTCTTACGTTATCGCGCGCGAATTTCGCCGATTCAAAATACACGTTTTGCGTACTGTCCTTAATTTCGCTGTTCAAGCCGCCCATGATACCCGCAAGCGCTACGGGCTTTGCGCCGTCGCAAATGACGAGGTTATCCGTCTTTAAAGTAAATTCTTTTTCGTCGAGCGTAACGATTTTTTCGCCGTCCGTTGCTCTGCGGACGATAATTTTTCTGCCGCCGAGATCGTCTGCGTCGAACGCGTGCATGGGCTGACCCATTTCAAGCAAGACGAAGTTGGTAATATCAACGATGGGCGAGATGGAACGAATACCCGAAAGCGCAAGGCGTTTCCGCATCCAAGCGGGAGAAACGCCGCCCTTTACGTTTTCTACGTAATGCCCTACGTAGCGGGGGCAAAGGTCGGGCGCGTGTACTTCGACGGTGATGGGCGCCGCAGTCGTTTCGTACGCCGTATAGGATACGTCGGGCGCTTTAAAAGGCTTATTGAGCACAGCTGCCACCTCGCGCGCGATACCCAAAATACATTGACAATCGGGGCGGTTTGCCGTAATGGAAATATCAAAAATCCAATCGTCTAAGCCGACGATTTTCTTAATATCCTCGCCCACGGGCGCGTCTTTTGCCAAATCCAAAAGGCCGTTGACTTCCGCTCCGGGATAAAAATCGTCGTTTATGCCAAGCTCCTCACCAGAGCAGAGCATACCGAAGGATTCTACGCCGCGGAGTTTGCCTTTTTTAATTTTCTTGACGGCGTCGGGGTTCTTTTCGAGGACTTCGGGGTTACTTTCCGCGACGGTAGAGCCGTCCAATGCGCAAGGCGTTTTCATGCCTACGTAAACGTTGGGCGCGCCCGTAACGATTTGCAATTCGCGTCCGTGTTCTTCACCGCAATCCACCACGCAAATCTGCATATGGTCGCTGTCGGGATGAGGGGTAAGCGCTTTAACTTCGCCAACTACAACGCGGTTGATTTTACTGCCGAGATAGCTAAGTTCCTCTACCTCAAAACCGCAGGAAAAGAGCTTTTCCGCAAGCTCCTGCGCGGAAATATCAATATCTACGTAATCTTTTAACCAACTGAAAGGTGCTTTCATTTTTCTTTTCCCTCCCTATCATTCTTCGAACTGCTCGATAAAACGAACGTCGTTTTCAAACAGCGTTTTGATGTTGTTGATGCCGTATTTGAGCATGGCGATACGCTCGATACCCATACCGAACGCAAAGCCCGTGTATTCGTCGGGGTCTACGCCGCAATTTTCCAAGACGTGGCGGTTGACCATACCCGCGCCAAGCACCTCTATCCAGCCCGTGCCCTTGCAAAGACGGCAGCCCTTACCGCCGCATTCCGAACAGCTTAAATCGACCTCTACGCTCGGTTCGGTGAAAGGGAAATAGGAGGGACGGAGGCGTACCTTGGTGCTGTCCGTAAACATCTTACGCGCAAATTCCGCAAGCATACCCTGCAAGTCGCAAAGGGTGATACCTTTGTCTACGACAAGCCCTTCCATCTGGTGGAACATGGGCGAGTGCGTCGCGTCGTCGTCCGAACGGAAAACTCTGCCCGGCGATAAAATTTTGATGGGCGGAGCGTCCTGCTCCATAACGCGAATCTGCCCTGCCGACGTCTGCGTGCGCAGAAGAAGATTTTCGGCAAGGTAGAAAGTGTCCTGCATATCGCGCGCGGGGTGATCCTTGGGGGTGTTGAGCGCGGTAAAATTATAATAATCCGTTTCGATTTCCGGCCCTTCAAACACCTTAAAGCCCATGCCCGCAAAAATGTCGATGAGCTGATTTTTAACGAGCGTGATAGGGTGCAACGCGCCTGCCTTATAGGTTTTGCCCGGCATCGTGATATCGATACGCTCGCTTGCGTATTTCTTTTCCATTTCCATTTGACGGACGATTGCGGCGCGCGCCTCAAACTTTTCTTCCACGTCCTGCTTGAACTCGTTCACCAGCTTACCAAAAGCAGGTTTTTCCTCTTTGGCGAGATCTTTCATGCCGCCCATAATAACCTTGAGCGCGGATTGGAATTTGACTTTGAGCTCGTAAAGCGCTCTGCCCGTTTCCGTCTGTTGCATTGCACTCGTGATTTCCGCGCGCAACGCTTCGATTTTTTCTTTCATATTTGCCTCCGTAATTTTTACGATAATTTTTTTTAATTTAGGGTGCGGATAACAGAAAAACGCCCTGCGCGCCTTGACCAATCAAAGCGCGCAGGGCGAATTGCTCCGCTGTACCACCTGCATTTATACGGCGTTTGCCGTACCTCGTTTTACGCCGTAACGCCGCGTTTTTGCGTTCCTCCCTACCCCTTACTTTGCAAGGCTCAAAAGGACGGCTCCAAAGTGAAAGGGAATTTTCCGTTATCCAACCCGTCTTTCAGCCTAAGGACGGCGCTCTCTGCTTGGACAATTTGTTGAAAAACACCCGCTTTTTCATTGCCTTTATAAGATTTTTATTGTTGCTTATGCTTCCGCTTTTTCTTCCGTAGCTTCGGTTGCCGCCGCTTCTTCGGTTGCTTCTGCGTTTTCAGCGTTTTCTTCGCCCTCTTTCGTTTCTTCTTCAGGGAGAGGAGGCGCGATACGCTCTAACAACGCGCGGATTTCGCCAAGCAATACGGTAGGCGCGTTTGCCTTTTCTTCCGCGATACGAGCCGCTTCTTCCGCCGCCGCTTTTTCCGCTTCTTCCTTTGCCTTTGCTTCTGCAGCAGCCGCCGCTTCCGCTTCCGCTACTTGTTGTGCATAGATAGCCTTCGCTTGCTTACGGGAAACCTTTTGTTCTTTACGGATTGCCTTGATTGCTTTCGTCTTATCGGACTTTGCCTCTGCAATAAACTTCTTGTTATTTTCCGCAATTGTATTCATCGTTTTAACAATA
The DNA here is from genome assembly GCA_017468085.1 of Clostridia bacterium. Lineage (GTDB taxonomy): Bacteria > Bacillota > Clostridia > Christensenellales > Borkfalkiaceae > Scatosoma. The sequence continues at coordinate 97,352 of JAFUJR010000030.1, forward strand.
AGGAAGAGCACGAACGCCGTAATGAAGAAATTGATGATTGCAATAATCAAAGAACCCCAGTCGATATAAATGGAATTTGCAAGGTCGAGAATAGATTTTCCCGTTGCTTCATCAAAGATATAAACAGGGCGCAAAGGCGTAACTGCACCTGCAAGACCTTGACCTTTCGTAATGATAGCTAACAACCAGTTGATTAAAGGCTTCAATACGTAGTTACTTACGCCGTTTACGATTGCCGTGAACGCACCGCCGACGATAACACCGACAGCCATATCGAGGACGTTGCCACGAGTGATAAACTTCTTAAATTCTTCAAAGAATTTCTTAATGGGATTAGGTTTCTTTTCCTTTTTTTCTTTTGCCATAAGACACCTCTTTTGTAACGGCTTTGCCGTTTGATTTTTTTTATTATACTATCTGGCAAAAAATTTGTCAACAAAAAAAAGCGCCGAATTCCCCTTTTTACAAGGTTTCAACGCATTTTTTTGCAGTTTTATTCTATTTTCTACTTCGTTACTGCCCGTACACGAAATCTAAGAAGATTTTCCACCGATTGCGCTTGGCGTACGTTTGCAAAGTTCCTCTAAAAGCGCGGCGTCCTTTTCCGTTTCGCGGAGCAGACGGGAAATTTCCCCCTCCGCCTCTTTCCGCTCGGCAAATTTCAAAGCCTGACCGTAGCGGAATTGCAGGTTTTTCTCGTAAAAATACATATCTTTAACACTGTCCGCTTCGTTGAGCGTGATTTCACGTTTCTCAAGTTTCATTTGCCTTCACCTCGCACCTGCCCCTCACCTTTTTCCTTTTTTGCCTTACCGTAGAGCAGTTCTTCCAATGCTTTTTCCCTCTCCTTGTGGCGCATTTGTAACTCCTCCATTTTTTTTGCGATCCGCGCGTCGATTAAAAGGCGAGAATATATCCCTGCCTTCTTCGCCGCCAGTCCCTCCATTTGGAGCAAAAGCTCTATTTGCGCCCGCTCGTTACCCGTTCTTTCATAATTTGCTTGCATAAAAACACCCCCGTACCCGCAGTATGCGATTTACGAGGGCGTATTATTCGTCCTTTATTTTTTTATAGGGTTTTTGTTGGATTTTGCATAATCGCAAAAAGCGCGCAAGGTGCAGTTTTCGCAATCGGGGCGTTGAGAATGGCACACCCGTCTACCGTGATAAATCAGCCAATGATGCGCCTTTGACCAATCGCATTTTGGAATAGCTTTATTCAAGCCTGCCTCTACCTCCAAGGGCGTGTTGCCTTTGGCAAGCCCCAAACGGTTGCTTACCCGAAAGACGTGGGTATCCACCGCAATCGCGTCGCCGCCGAACGCAACGGAATAGACGACGTTCGCCGTCTTTTTTCCTACGCCTGCAAGGGACATCAGTTCCTCCACCGTATTAGGCACTTCGCCGCCGAACTTTTCGAGAATATCTCTGCTTGCGGAAAGGATGTGCTCGGCTTTCATGCGGTAAAAACCGCAGGAAAAAATGAATTTTTCAAGCTCCGTTTGCGTGAGCGCAAGCATCGAGCTTGGCGTGTTGTGGGCTTGGAATAAAACTTCCGTTACCTTATTCACCCTCTCGTCCGTGCATTGCGCGGATAATATTACCGCGACAAGCAGTTCGTACGGCGTAGAAAATTTTAACGCCGGTTTTGCGCCGTAATAAAGTTTTTCCAGTTCGGCAAGAGCCAACGTTTTATCTGTACGTTTCATAATACGAATAGTATAACACACTTGTTTTTTTATTGCAAGCGTTTACGCAAAATTCCTTTAAAATTCATTCAACGCGTACCTGCTACCGCTCTTTATACCAAAAATAGGGTTGGAGCGAGAGCTTCCCCGCCGTAAAATCCATTCTATAAAAGCCTTTGAAGGACGTATATTTGCCCGTTTTTAAAATTGCGCTTGCTTTTGGCGCGTCCCGTCCGTCTAACTGCACGCAAATCCCACAGCCTATCCGCGCCTCTTTGGGCGTAGGAACGAGAATTGCCGAAACGCCGTATCTTTTTAATCGTTCCGCATAATCGACGCTATGCGAACGAGAACGAAAAACCGCCAAAATAATCATATCATACCTACCTCCTCTTTGGAATACTATACTGTAAAGGGATAATCAAGCCCGATCTGCGAGGGTCAACTTTATTCCTTATAATATAATGTATGAGAAAAACAAAGCAAGAGGTGTGTTATGATTTATTTTGATAATGCCGCTACGGGCGGCAGAAAACCCGACCAAGTGCTTACCGCCGTGCAGTCCGCCGTGCGCGTATGCGCCAACCCAGGACGTAGCGGGCATAAACTTGCCCTTACCTGCGCACGGCTCACGCAAGATTGCCGAAACGCCTTAAACGACTTTTTCGGCGGTTACGGCTTAGACCGCGTCGTCTTTACCAAAAACTGCACGGAGGCGTTGAATATCGCCCTCTTCGGCGCGTTGCAAAAAGGCGACCACGTCGTAACGACCTGCATGGAGCACAACTCCGTACTCCGTCCCCTATACGCCCTTAAAGCGGCGGGGATCATCACCTATGACGTCTGTCCCTTAACGGGCGAAAAAGGCGAGGCGAACGTGCAAGCGGAATGCATACGCGCTCTACTCCGTCCCAATACGCGCGCCGTGGTGGTAACAACTGCCTCGAACGTGAACGGCGCCATCCCCGACCTTGACAAGATCCGCGCCGTACTGCCCGAGCATATTCTGCTTATCTGCGACGGAGCGCAGGGCTGCGGACATCTGCCTATCGATATGCAAAAAACGAAAATCGACGCTTTAGCGGTTGCGGGACACAAGGGTATGCACGGCATACAAGGAAGTAGCGCCCTCCTTTTTTCTCAGCGCCTCGATCCCGCCCCCTTTTGCTACGGAGGAACGGGCTCGGTGAGCAACCTCTTGGAAATGCCCGATTTTTACCCTGACCGATTGGAGGCGGGAACACTCTCTTTCCCCGCCATTATTTCCTTGTTGGAAGGAACGAGATATTTGACAGTCAACGGTAGGCGCGCGCAAAATAAACTCACTAAGTTGACAAAACAGCTGCTTGACGGACTTGCGACATTGCCCGATTACACGGCGTACTCCGCGCTCAATCCGTGCGGTATCGTGGCGTTTGCACACCGTGTTTATTCCCCTGAATATATCGCGCAAAGACTTTCGGACGGTTACGGAATCGCATTGCGGAGCGGCTTACACTGCGCGCCGCTCATGCACGAAGCGCTCGGCTCTTTAGACGGCGGTTTGGTACGCGCCTCGCTATCCCATTTCAATTCCGAAAAAGAGGTGGAACTGTTTTTAAACGCCCTGCAAGAGATTGCCCGCGAAAAGCCGCGCGGGTCAGATTTCTTTTAATTTATCGACGATGGAGCGCAATTTCCGCCGTTGCACCGCGTCGAGCATAGGCGCAAAACTTTGATAAAACCGCTCGATTTCCTCGTTGGACAGCGTACCCGCGCGCTTGCTTTTTTCCGCTTGCAATAAAATATTTTTGAGCATAGCCGCGTTACTTTTGCCGTTGTATGCGCGCGCGATTTGTTTAGCGAGGTCTTCGGCGTTTGCCGTCGTAGACGAATTCCCACCCTCGGCGTTTTGCGCGGTCTGCCCCGCGGTAGGGTTAGCGTCCGTTTGCTTTGCGTACTCTTTAAAACTTTTCATTTTCACACCTCCAAATACTACATTGTATTCGGAGCGGCGCGGATTTGGCTACATTTACATCTTTGCACGCGTGCGCATATAATAAAATATGGAAATTTTGATTTTGGTTTTATTATATTACCTTTCGCAAAACCCCGCCTTCGCGGAAAGCGTCAAACCGTTGATGGGGAAGATTAAGGACTCCGAGCAGATGCTGAATTTTTTAAACGACCTATCCAAATTTTCGGGCGCGTTTGGCAGTTTTGGCGGCAACGCACCCGACCAAAAATCGGGCGCAACGGACAAAAAGCCCGACGATAAAAAGGGCAAGACGGAGGACGAAAAAGGCTGGACGGACGAGGGCAAGGGTTGGACGGACGGCGAATCCTGTTCTTCCTCGCAAGAGGACAAAAAAAATCCGCAATCCCCCACGCAAGGGATTGCAGACGAATTTATACAAAATATTTTGGATAGCTACTTAAAAAAGAGGTGAGCCTCTTTTACACAATCGAAAAACCGCCGTTGACGGGGATATCTGCGCCCGTAACGTAATCGTTTTCGTACAGATATTCCACGGCGCGCGCGACGTCCTCGCCCGTGCCCAGCCTGCCCATGGGAATTTCTTCTTTAATCGCCTGTATATCTTCGACGGAAAAATGGGCGTTCATCGGCGTATCGATCACGCCCGGCGAAACGCTGTTAACGCGAACGCCCGACCAACCTAACTCTTTTGCGAGGGCTTTGGTGAAGCCAAGAAGCGCGGCTTTGGAAGCGGAATACACACTCTCGCAACTGCCGCCGACTTCCCCCCAAACGGAAGAAATGTTGACGATAAGTCCGTTTCTTTTATCAATCATACTCCTTGCCGCTTCGCGCGAGCAAAGAAAAGCGCCGCCCATATTTACGGACATCACCCGCTCATATTCCTCGTAGGAAATATCTTGTATTTGCTTGATAAGGGAAATGCCCGCGTTGTTGACGAGCACGTCCACCCTGCCGATTTTTTTAAAGAGCGACGCAACCTCGTCTTCCTTGGAAACGTCCGCTTTGTACACCTCGACGCCCAGCGCAGCAAGGGAATTTGCATTTTCTTCATCGCGGGAATATACCGCGCAAACGCGGAACCCTTTTTGTTTGAATTTTAAGGCGATACTTCTGCCTATCCCACGGACGCCGCCCGTGATTAAAATTGTTTTCATCGCGTACCTGCCCCCCGTTTTAGCCGTTTTGGATAAGATTTATAATTTCGTTTGCGAGCTCGTCAGCCGTCTTTTTATCTACGTCTACGACGTAGTCTGCAGTCTGCTCGTAGACGGGCGTACGCTCGGCTAAAAGTTTGGCAATGCGCGCGTTTACGCTCTCCGTTTTCGATTGCAAAAGCGGGCGTGTTCCGTCCGCGCTTAAACGCTTGGACAAGGTTTCCAGTCCTGCGCGTAAAAAGACGATTTTGCCGTTTTGTTTGAGCATATCGACGTTTTCCGCGCGGAGCACCAAGCCGCCGCCCGTGGAAATAATCAACCCGTCTTTCTCCGAAAGCTCTTGGACGGCGTTCCTTTCCAACGCGCGGAAATGCGCCTCGCCGTACTTTTCGAAAATATCCGAAATTTTGCCGTGCCGCGCCTCGATAAGTCCGTCGGTATCCACCCAGCTTCGCCCCGTGCGCTCTGCTATTTTTATGCCGACGGTGGTTTTACCCGAGCCCATCATGCCGCTTAATATAAGGTTCATACTTTGCTCCGTTTTGCTTGCAAGCGCCTATTCCGCGCCGATTATTTTCCGCCTTTCAACGCGCAGATCGCCGCCATATAGCTATGCTTGCCAAATCCGCAAATTACGCCCTTGCAAACCTCGGAAAGCACGCTCGTTTTACGGAATTCTTCGCGCGCGTGCACGTTGGACATATGCACTTCGGCAACGGGAATATCAATTGCCGCAATCGCGTCGCGAAGCGCATAGCTGTAATGGGTGAACGCGCCCGCATTGAGAATAACGGCGTCGTGCGTTTTGCCCAAAAACGCCTCGTGCAGTTTGTTGACGAGTTCCCCTTCGATATTGCTTTGATAGAAATCTGCGCTATCCCCTTGCGAAGCGCAAAACGCCGCGAGCTCTGCGTTGATTTGCTCTAAGGTTTGCGTACCGTAAACGCCCTGTTCGCGTTTGCCCGTGAGGTTGAGATTGACTCCGTTGATGACCAAAAATTTCATATTCTACCTTCCTTCAAGGTTATTTTTGTATAAATTGACGGTAAAACGCCGTCGCTTGCTTATCGTTTGGCGTTATATCCAAATACAGACAATCGGCGTAGTAGGCTTGATAAAAAAGCATTGCCGCGCCGTTTAAAATTTGCAATCCCTGCGCCTCGGCAAGGCGTAAAAATTCCGATTTTTCGGGGGTATAAATCAAGTCGATTGCCACGCTTGCACCCTCGAACGCCTGCGCCGTTACGGGGGAACGCCCTTCGCTGTCGTGCATACCCACGCCCGTGCAGTTGACGAGAATATCAAAACCGCCTATCTCTGCGCCGTCGGCAGGCGTAACGCCTATCTCCGCGCAGGTTTCCAACAGCTTTTCCCTACGGCGTTGATACATATATACGTCCGCGCCCGCTTTTTTGAGGATCGCCGCCGTACTTCTGCCCGAACCGCCGCCGCCAAGGACGAGGATTTTTTTATTTTTCACCTCAATATTCGCTTCGCGGAGCATCAGCATGAAGCCCGCGCCGTCCGTGTTGTAACCCTTTCCGCTTGCCGTTACGACGGTATTGACCGCCCCGAAATCGAGCGCGTCGCCCGTAACCTCGCTTAAATATCCCATTACGTCGCGCTTGTAGGGAATCGTAACGTTGAAGCCGTCGAAATCCCCCATCAACGTGCGCATCGTGCTGTCAAAATCCTGCATAGAAACGGAATAGCGAGTATACTCGCAATCCACGCCGAGCCGCGCCAAAATGAAGACGTGGATTTTTCCGCTTGTCGATTTAGAAACGTCTTTTCCAACAAGGGCAAGGCGTAATTTTTTTACGTTCATCGCGTACCTGCCCCCTCTTTAGCCTAATTTCAAGCCGATTTTTTCAAAGAAATCGGGGAAAGAAATCGCGCAGCATTCACCGCGGGAAAGATTGCCGCCATTTTCCGACGCGATCATTCCCACCGCCGCCGTCATGGCGATCCTGTGGTCTAAATAACTGTCCATATCTCCGCCGCGAAGTTTGCGCTTGCCACGGATGCTCCAACCGTCGGGAAGCTCGGTGCAATCGCCGCCGAGGCGATTGATAAGCTCCGCCGTCGTGCGGATTCTGTCGCTCTCTTTCACACGAAGCTCCTTCGCGCCCGTGATACGGCTCTCGCCGTCCGCAAACGCGCATAAGAGCGCAATTAAGGGCAATTCGTCAATCATTGCAGGCACGTCCTGCGCCGTCAAAGAAATGCCGCGCATATCCGATTTTTCGACGAGAATATCCGCCTTTTCCTCACCGCCCGAAACACCGCGATGAAGTAAAGAATACCGTACGCCCAACCGCTCGAACGCCGTCAAAATGCCCGTGCGCGTAGGATTTACGCCGACGTTTTTGCAAAGGGTTTTGCCCTTGAGTGCGCCGAGCGCCATAAAATACGCCGCCGAGGAAATATCCGCAGGCACGCAAACGTCCACCGCTTGAAGGTTGCTCTTTTTGACCGCCACGGAATTGCCGTCTACGCGTATATCCGCACCCATCGCCGCAAGCATACGCTCGGTATGATCTCGGGACGGAATGGGCTCGGTCAGGATCGTTTCGCCGTCGGCGGAAATTCCCGCAAGCAGCACCGCGCTTTTCACTTGCGCAGACGAAACGGAAATATCCACCTTTGCGCCGCGTAAGGGTTTGGGCAAAACGCATACGGGCGCGTGTCCGTCCGTCGTTTGGATTTCCGCGCCGAGCAAAGACAACGGCTCGGCAACCCTTTTCATGGGACGGGAGGACAGCGACGCGTCGCCCACGAGGGTGGCTTGGACTTGTTTCCCTGCCAAAAAGCCCGTCAAAAGGCGAATAGTCGTACCCGAGTTTCCGCAATTTAATCGTTGGCCCTGCCGAAAATTCGGCGTGCCTTTGATATGCAGCGATTGACCGTCCGCTTCAATTTCCGCGCCCAACGCGCGCATACAGTCCATGGTGGAAAGGCAGTCCTCGCCCATGAGCGCGCCCGTAACGAACGCTTCGCCCTCCGCGCCTGCATTGAACATGATTGCGCGGTGGGTTATCGATTTGTCGCCGGGGAGAGTAAACTCGCCCTCAAAATATCCCCTGCCATCAATTCGTTGCATACCTGCCTCCTACCTTTTCGATTTCCGTCGTTTATTTTACGTATTTAATTAAGCAATTTTTATATTCCGCAAAGGGCAAGTCCAACATCGTCCATGCCCCTTTATCTTTTGCCACCGCCATACGGATTTTGCCGTCGTCTGCGTTCTTCTTGTCCGCTCTTGCGTTTTCTGCCGCTTCCCCTATTTGGGAAAAGTCGGGAACGGATTGGGGCGCAACCGCCAACGCCTTATCAATGAGCGCAAGCAATCTTTCGCCGTACACTCGGTTGCAAACGCCTTGCTCGATGGCGATTTTCGTTTCGATACGCATACCAAAGAGCACCCCCTCGCCGTGGGAAAGCCCGCTTGCAAGCTCAATGGCGTGCCCCGTCGTATGCCCGACGTTTAAGGACTTGCGCTCCCCGTTTTCCTTTTCGTCCGCTTCCACCACCCGAGCCTTATGGCGAATACAAAGCCCCGTTAACGACGCCCAAAAGTCAAGGTCGTCAAACTTCCCCGTATTACGCTCCAGCTCGTCAAAAATTTCAGCGTTGAGCGCGGCGTATTTGACGATTTCCCCAAGTCCGCACTTAATTTCACGAGGGGGCAAGGTCTTTAAAAACTCGGACGAAACGAGCACCTCGCAGGGTTGATAAAACGCGCCCACGACGTTTTTTACGCCGCCCAAATCCACCGCCGTTTTTCCGCCGACGCTGCTATCTACCTGCGCGAGCAGGCTTGTGGGAATTTGCACGCAAGACACGCCGCGCATAAAAAGCGCTGCCGCAAGCCCTGCGATATCCCCCACTACGCCGCCGCCAACGGCGAACACGCGCGAAGTTCGATGCATACCTGCCCTCGCCATTTCGTTTAAAATGGCTTGCAATTCGCTGAAATTCTTATTTTCTTCCCCGGCAGGCAAAACGAAAATTCGCGCGTCTGAAAAATATTTTTCAAACCATGCGGAATAGAGGGCGCGTACGTTGCTGTCCGTAACGACAAAGTTTTTTTGACCCGCCGTCAAAACAGGCAAGCGCGCCGTTATCGCCTCTGTGCCGATATGAATTTGGCTCTCCATAGAAGGAGCTTTTAAAGTTATCGTCTGCATAATTATCCCTTTACGGAAGTTTGTTATAGCGTTCTGCTACTTCCGCCGCCGTATCGCCGCCAAGCCGCTTTGCCACGGCGTTTGCAAGCACCTCGGCAACTACCGCCTCCGCAATGATTTCTAAGGCAAAAACGGCGCATACGTCGCTCCGCTCCGTTGCGGCAACCGTACCGCTCTTATCTGCAAAATCCACCGTCTTCAAGCCTTGCATCAAGGTGGGAATAGGCTTCATTGCCACGCGCAAAATCAGTTCTTCGCCGTTGGACATACCCCCTTCAATACCGCCCGCGCGGTTGGTTTCGCGGTAAAATCCACGCGCTTCGTCGTAGAAAATTTCGTCGTGGATTTCCTTGCCGCTCTTTTCCGTAACGGAAAAACCCGCGCCGATTTCCACGCCCTTGACCGCCTGAATGCTCATCAAGCCTTGCGCGAGCTGCGCGTCCAGCTTTTCCGCGTACGTCATCATACTGCCAAAGCCGCTTTTAAGCCCTTTGACGCGGATCTCTACGCCGCCGCCCGCCGTATCTCCCGCCGCTTTTAACGCAGTGATTTTTTCAATCGCTTGCTCTTCGAGTTTTTCGTCAAGCATACCGAGCGCCGTCGTTTTTGCGCGCAAGAGCTCGTTAAACGCATACCTGCCCCCGTCTTTTACGCCGCAGACCTCGTAAACGTAGCCCGCAATTTCAACGCCCAACGCGGCAAGATAGCTTTTAAACACCTCGCCCGCCGCCACGCGGATTGCCGTTTCACGCGCGGACGCTCTCTCCAAAATGTTCCGTGCGTCTTCTTGCGCAAATTTCAGCATTCCCGTCAAATCGGCGTGTCCGGGGCGGACTTTCGTAACGCGTTTTGCCGCCATAGCCCCATCGTCGCAATTTTCCGCAGACATACAAGTTTCCCAATTTGCAAAATCCTTGTTATAAATGCAGAGAGTTACGGGACTTCCAAGCGTTTCGCCGTTTCTTACGCCCGTCAAAATTTCCACGCGGTCTTTTTCGATTTTTTGGCGCGCGCCGCGGCCAAAACCGCTCTGTCGAAGGGCGAGCGCCCCGTTGATTTTTTCCGTTTCTATTTTTAAATGCGCGGGCAAGCCCTCGATAATGGCAACGAGCGCTTTGCCGTGCGATTCACCCGCCGTCGTGAGTTTCATGGCGTACTCCTTTATCTCTTATCAAATACGAATTTCCCGCCGAAATAATCGACGGTAACTCTTTGTCCGTTCCGCACTTTACCAAGCAAAATTTCTTCGGAAAGCTGGTCTTCGACGCGGCGTTGGATAACGCGCTTTAACGGTCTTGCGCCGTACTGTGCGTCATAGCCCTCCTCCACGATGGCGTTCAAGGCAGGCTCGGTAACCGTCAACACGATGCCGCGCTGTTCCAATACGCGCTTGGCAAGCGATTGAATGATCTTCGTGCCGATACGCATACAATCCTGCGTAGAAAGTTTGTGGAAAACGATAATATCGTCCATTCTGTTCAAAAATTCAGGTCGGAATTTTTCTTTGAGCGCCTTGGTGATATTTTCCTTCATCGAATCGTACTCTTTTTCGCCGACGCCGTCGCCGCTTCTGCCCTCGCCGGCAAAGCCGTAAACGCCCGTGCGCTGGCGTTCCGCCTCGGACGCGCCGACGTTGGACGTCAAAATGATGACCGCATTTTTAAAGCTGACCGTCCTGCCCTTGCTGTCCGTCAAACGCCCGTCGTCCAAAATTTGAAGGAGCAGATTGAAAACGTCGGGGTGCGCCTTTTCGATTTCGTCAAACAAAATGACGCAATACGGGGTGGTGCGCACCTTGTCGGTGAGCTGACCCGTCTGCAAATCCTCGTAACCGACATAGCCGGGAGGCGCGCCGATCAGCTTGGAAATAGCTTGCTTTTCCATATATTCGCTCATATCCAAGCGAATCATCTGTTCTTCCGAACCGAACATAACCTCCGCAAGCGCCTTACAAAGGTCGGTTTTACCCACGCCCGTAGGGCCGACGAAAATAAACGAGCCAATCGGCTTGGACGGGTCTTTAAGCCCTGCCCTTGCACGGCGAATCGCTTTCGCTACGGCGTTCACCGCCTCGTTTTGCCCGATAATACGCTTATGCAAATCCTCTTCCAAGCGCAGGAGTTTTTGTCCTTCCTCTTGGGTAATGTTCATAAGCGGAATGCGCATACGCGCGCTGACGATTGCCGCTACGTGCTCCGCGCCGATGGCATATCTGCCGTCGGGCAAAAGTTTGGGCGATTGCGCTTGCCGTAACGCTTTGATCCGTTCTTCAACAAGTATGCGCTTATTGAACGCTTCGTTGGCGAGCGCGTATTCGTTGCGTTTTTCGTGCATGGCGCGTTCTTCTTCCAATAGCATCGCTTCCTGCATTGCCTCTTGCAATTCCACACCGCCGCCGTCCTGCACGATGCGTACTCTTGCCGCCGCCTCGTCCACAAGGTCGATGGCTTTGTCAGGTAAAAATCTGTCGTTGATATAGCGAGCGGAAAGTTTGACCGCCGCCTCCACCGCCTCGTCGGAGATGACGATGCCGTGATGTTCTTCATATTTCGGGCGCAAGCCCTTGATGATGGTGATAGCGTCCGCTTGCGAAGGCTCTTCTACGTATACGGGCGTAAAGCGGCGCTCGAGCGCGCTGTCCTTTTCGATATATTTACGGTATTCCTCAATCGTCGTTGCGCCAATGACCTGCAAATCGCCGCGCGCAAGCAAGGGCTTTAAGATATTCGCCGCGTCCATACTGTTGTCCGCAGAGCCGCCCACGCCGACGAGGGTGTGGATTTCGTCAATAAACAAAACGATATCTCCGTCCTCGGTAACGGTGTCGATAAGACCTTTCAGCTTTTCTTCAAAGTCGCCGCGATAACGGGTGCCCGCAAGCATACCCGGCAAATCCACCGAGAAAATGCGTTTGTTGATAAGCTGGTCGGGCACTTGATTTTTGACGACGAGCTGCGCGATCCCTTCGACAATCGCACTCTTACCGACGCCCGGTTCGCCTACGAGCACGGGATTGTTTTTCAATCGGCGAGAAAGGACTTGCACCACCTTTTCGATCTCCCGTTTTCTGCCGATCACGGGGTCCATTTTGCCGCGCGCCGCGCGTTCCGTCATATCCGTACCGCAACCGTCCAACGCTTCCGTATTGCGGTGCACGGAAGGTTTGTTTTTATTTTTGCTTGCCACTTTCGTCGTTTTTTGGCGCTGTGCATCGCTGTTCTCCGTCGGGAAATTCGTCTCCGTCGGCGGGGTATAACTACCGCCGTTTTCAAAATCGGTTGCGCCCGATTTTTTACGGTTAACGTACGCGCTGATTGTCGCAACCGTCTTTGCGCGCATATCCGAAATTTCCCCCATCGTCGCCAAAAAACGGGCGGCGCGGCAGGTGGGCACGCACAAAATTTCGTAAAGAAGGTGCGCCGTACCGGCTTTTATTCCCTCGTCCGTCGCGGATTCCACCGCTCGGTCATACATCTTTTTGGTGTTGGGCGTTAAGCCTACGCCCGCATATTTGGTATCTACGTTGCTACGGAAAATCTGCTCGTATTTCTGTTTGCTTACCCCCGACGAAAGAAGAATTTTGCAAGCCTCGCATTCAGGTAAAGATAAAAAGGCGTAGATAAAATGCTCGCTCCCGATAAAATCAGTGCCAGCCACTTCCGTCGCCGTTTGTCCTGCAAGTTCAAACGCCAATCTTAAATTTTCCGTCGCCATCGACAAAAAATGCATAGTTGCTCCTTTATACACACGGGCGTTTCACCCGTAAAATTCTATATTTTTTACCTATTTTTAAACCTGTTTTTTACGCGCAAGCCCTACAAGTTCGGGAAGAGCAACGCCCACCGTTTCCGCGCGGATCTCGTCGCACTTTTTCTCGCTGATAGTCTGCAAACCGTTGCTCAGGCGGAAGGTCGCAGGTCGCATCGCCGTGAAGAAATCCTCAAAACCCGCGTTGTCGCGAACCTCAAAAAAATCAAGCGCCATGCCAAGCCGCACGTCCGACATCTTTTCTAAAAATTCTTTGTAGGTAAGCAATGCGCAATGGGTAAGCGTTCCGTACGCGCGTAAGCACCTATCCCGAAGCAACACGCCCGAACGCTTCGCCATTTCCTCACGGGCGCGAATTTCCAAATCGCACACCGTCATCGTCGCGCGCGTCATCTGCTCCAAAAGCTCGCTTTCGGTCAAGCCGAGCGTACGCTCGTTGCTGATTTGATAAAAATACCCTTCGGCGTTCGTACCCTCGCCAAACGCGCCGCGCACCGTCATACCTTGCGCTTTGATGGAGGGCAAAAGTTTTTTTAACCCGCCGTTTTCGGTAAGACCGGGTAAAAACATCATCACGGACGCGCGCATACCCGTGCCAAGGTTGCTGGGACAAGCGGTGAGAAACCCCAGCTTGTCGTTAAAAGCAAAATCGTAGGTTGCCGCAAGTCCGTCGTCGATACCGCTCACGCGCTCGTACGCCTTGTATAAATCAAAGCCCCTGCAAATATATTGCTCGCGCAAATGGTCTTCTTCGTTGACCATAATCGAAATAGAATTATCCGAAGAAACGAACGCCGCGCCGCGCTTACTTTTTAAAAGCGCGGGACTGATCAAGTATTGTTCTTGCAGCCACAGAGCGTTCAGCTTGTCCAGCATTGCCACGTCGTATTTGGTAAACTCGTCAATCTTTTTCAATCCCTCGCCTACGAGATAGGCGACGTCCTCTGCCTGCGCGTCGTCCATACGCTTGGGGAAAGGATAAGACGCGAAGTTTCGCGCAAGACGGATTCGAGTGGAGATTACGATTGTTTCGATAAAACTTTGCGGGTTCGCCATACGAATTCCTCCTCTATCGCCGACTTAGAGCGCATGGACGAAAGTTTGTCCGCATAGCCCTTGGCGTCCTCGAAATTGTTTTCTGCCTGCAATTTGGCGATGATGAGCTCCAACTCGTAACACTGCCGCTCAAAGCGTACTTTTTCCAACGCTTTTTTGCGGAGCGTTTCGTCGTAAACCTCGCCGCCGTACTGGGTTTCTCCGTATTCTAAAGGGAGCATTTTGCCCGTGTGCGCGCGCTCGCCCTGCATTTTGACGATTAAGGGGGCGATCCCCTCGCTCATCGCCTGATAACAATGGGCGCACCCCACCAATTTACCTGCGTTTACCTCTTGTAAAGTTATCCCACAATACGGACAAACGGACAGCGTTTCCCCGTCCGTTTTTGCCATATCGTCTAAGAAAAGCCGAGCATAACAGTCCATGCAGTAATACTCCGTCGTCCTTTTCCCGTTTTTAAATTGTTCATACGATTTTGTCGCTTCTTTTTGCTTACAATGACAGCACCGCATATACTTTCTCCGTTTTTATTCCCCGTCCGTTTGCTCGGAAGCAGGTTGCTCTGCTTCGGCAGTTTCTGACTCTAACGCCTGCTTTTCCTTGATTTTTTTTGCACGGAAAAGCCCCCAGAAACACTCTAACACCTGCAAAGGAATACCCAAAATAAAGATGAGCCACAACGCGGAATAATCTTGACCGTAACGCATTAAAATAAATCGCACCGTCAAAAAAATGCTGGTAAGCGCGGACCATATGAGGGAGGTGATCGCCGTAAAATGCACCATCTTATATTTCCACATACCCGAAAACACGATGAGTACGATGGCATTTGCCGCCACCGCGTACAAGAAGGACAGCCACCAATGCGCGGCGTTGGGCATCAAAAGCTGCATCGTAATAAAGAAACAGGTTGCCACAAGCCATACGATACCGCTGGATAAAAGCATGATCCACACGCGTGAATTTCTTGGGCGTTTTTCCTTTTTCTCAGGCTCGTCCGTGCGGACAAGGTCGTTTAAGGTAACGCCGTAAAGTTCGGCAAGTTGCATCAAGGTGTATACGTCGGGCGCGCCGTTTGCACTCTCCCATTTCGACACCGATTTATCCGAGTAATTAATCTTCTCGGCAAGTTCTGCTTGCGTTAAACCTGCCTCCTTACGGTAAAAGACGAGGTTTTTAGCTATAATTTTATTGATTTCAGAATTATTTTCCATACTACCATCATACCACTTTTTTCTCTATCCGTCAAGTCCATTACGCATTTTTTCGCATTTTTTCCTACACTATTTATCCGCCGGCGCGTGCGAGAGGGATTTGGGGAAACTCGAAATACAAATTCGCTTACCTGTCTACCGCAACCCTGCCACGCGGAATCCCCCCGCCCAAAGACGGATTACACTTGTCGCCTTGCGACAAATTTTACTCAAAATCCCCCTACCAGGTACGCGTTGAAAATAAAAATGGCGCAAAAAACGAGCCGCTTCAACGGCTCGTTTTTCCATATTTAATATGCAATTTTCTATACGATTAGTAAGCGCGCGCGTATACGATAACGTGCTCTGCCTTTTCGCCGCAAACCGCGCATTTTTCCGCCGTTTCGCCCTCTGCAAAAACGCGAGCCGTCGCAGCCGTCTCTTCCTTGATTTTATCTTCGCACGCTCTGCAACCGCACCAACCTGCTTTTACAAAGTTGCCTGCCTCGACGCCTGCAAGAATACCCTGCATATCGTCCGCGTAGACGATACGGCTATCACGACGAGCGCGCGCCGCGCTAAGCAAATCGCCCTGCACCTGCGCAAGCAAGCTCTTGACACTTTCCGCCGCGTTTTCCAAAGGCATTTCAATTTTTTCAAAGGTATCACGGCGAGCGCAAAGCATTTTTCCGTTTTCGATATCGCGAGGACCGAGCTCGATACGCACGGGCACGCCCTTCATTTCCCACTCGTTAAACTTCCAGCCGGGACTGTTGTCCGTCGCGTCCAAAACGACGCGAACGCCTGCTTTTTCAAGCTCTGCTTTGAGTTCTTCGCACTTTTCGATAACGCCGCCCTTGCGCGCCGCAATGGGTACGATAACGACCTGCGTAGGCGCAACGACGGGCGGAAGCACCAAGCCGCGCTCGTCGCCGTGGGTCATAATGATTGCACCGATAAGACGGGTGGAAACGCCGAACGAGGTGGTGTACGCGTTTTGCAAACCGCCCTCTTGCCCTTGATATTCAAGGTTGAAAGCCTTTGCAAAGTTTTGACCCATGTAATGGGAAGTCCCCGACTGCAAGCTCTTGCCGTCCTTCATCATCGCTTCCATCGTGTAAGTAGCCACTGCGCCTGCAAAGCGTTCTTTTTCCGTCTTTCTGCCCGTCAATACGGGGATTGCAAGGCAATTTTCCATAAATTCTTGATAAACGCCAAGCATCGTCAAGGCAAATTCTTCCGCCTCTTTGTCACTGACGTGCGCCGTGTGCCCCTCGTGCCACAAAAATTCGCTGGTACGAAGGAAAGGACGGGTGGTTTTTTCCCAACGCATTACGTTACACCACTGGTTGACTTTCAAAGGCAAATCACGGTAAGATTGCACCCACTTCGCCATCATCGTGCCGATGATCGTTTCGGACGTGGGACGGATCGCGAGGGGCTCGGAAAGTTCTTCTCCGCCTGCATGCGTAACCACCGCAACCTCGGGAGCAAAACCCTCTACGTGCTCTGCCTCCTTAGTGAAATAGCTCATGGGGATAAGCAGGGGGAAATATGCGTTTTGCACGCCGTTTTGCTTAAAGCGTGCGTCTAATTCCTTTTGGATATTTTCCCAAATTGCATAACCGTAGGGACGGATGACCATCGTGCCTTTTACGGGACCGTAATCGACGAGCTTCGTCTTTAAAACGACGTCCGTATACCACTGCGGAAAGTCCGCGTTGATGTCTGCAATCTGTTCTACGAATTGAGTTTCTTTTGCCATGATAACCTCTAAAAATCTCTTATTTCCTTATTTTTTACTCGTGAAAATGTCTTTATATGCCGAAATGCATTTATTAATGATTTCCATCGCTTCGTCGCGATGACAAATTTCCTTCACCGTCGTTTTCTTGTGTTCCAACGTTTTGTAAACCTCGAAGAAATGCATCATTTCCTCATAGACGTGCTTGGGCAGCTCGTGAATGTCGTAATAATTGTTGTAGGTAGGGTCGCCGAAAGGAATGGCAATGATCTTTTCATCCAACGAGCCGCCGTCTATCATTTTGATAACGCCAATGGGGTAGCACCGAACGAGGGTACAAGGATAAATCGCTTCGTTACAGAGCACCAAAACGTCCAAGGGGTCGCCGTCGTCCGCGAACGTTCTGGGGATAAAACCGTAGTTTGCAGGATAAACCGTGGACGTGTAGAGCACGCGGTCAAGTTTCAAAAGCCCCGTGTCCTTGTCTAACTCATATTTTGCTTTACAGCCTTTTGGAATTTCAATGAATACTTCAAAACTTTTCGCCGTGATCCTCTTCGAATCGATATCGTGCCAAATATTCATCTTCATACCTCCACAATTTCTTTTGCAATATTTTAACACATTTTTGCCCGCAATGCAACCTCTAAACACGCCTTTTTATATTTTTTCTTACGAAAAATTATCGCAAAACACGTTCATCTCGTACCTGCCCCTATGTTTTTACAAAATTTTTAACACAAAAGACGGGATTACTCGCTTCGCTCGTAGTGTCGTTGCTCGACACCCGTCGTTGTATTTCGTATTTCCACATTATCCGCAACTCGCACGTAAGGAGCTTGCGACGGAATAGCGAGCCTGCGAGCGTCAGTCGTGGTAATCCACGAGTTCTCACGAGTCTGTAACGCCAAAAAAGGCCACCGACAAGCGGTGGTCTTTTTTGGCGCAGAAGACGAGATTCGAACTCGTGCTACGGTTTTCCCATACTACTCCCTTAGCAGGGGAGCCCCTTGAGCCTCTTGGGTACTTCTGCATGGCTCATATTCAAAAGCTATAATACTATATCATATTTTTTAATGCTTGTCAAAGATTTTTACCGCCAAAAAAGAAAATTTTTAAGGAATTTTTGTCAAACGCTATGCGGAAATGAATTTTCTTATAAGAAAACATTCCCAAATACTTGACCTTTTTACATGAAATGCGTTATAATAATTATTGTTAAAAAATATATTTTACCGAGGTGTAAAAAATGAAAGTTATTATTGTGGAAAATTACGACGAAATGAGCAAAAAAGCGGCGGACATTATGATTGACCTCGTCAAAAATAATCCCAACGCCGTGCTTGGTTTGGCAACGGGCTCCAGCCCTATCGGTATGTATAAATATATGGCGCAAGACTGCCAAAACGGCGGCGCAAGCTATAAAAACGTTTCCACCGTCAACCTCGACGAATACGTAGGCTTGACTGCGGACCACGACCAAAGCTATGCGTACTTTATGCGCACCAATCTTTTCAACCATATCGACATCGACCAAAAGAACACCAACCTGCCCTGCGGCAGTGCGCCCGACGCGCAGAACGAGTGCGACAGATACAACGCGCTCCTTGAAACGATGAAACAAGACGTACAGGTTTTAGGGCTCGGCTCGAACGGCCACATCGGTTTCAACGAACCGAACACCCCGTTTGATTCCGTAACCCACCTTGTTGACCTTACGGAAAACACCATCAAGGACAACTCTCGTCTCTTTAACTCCATTGACGAAGTACCCCGTCAAGCCCTTTCGATGGGTATCAAAAATATCATGCAGGCAAAGTCCATTCTCATGGTCGTTTCGGGCAAAAATAAAGCCGAGGCTGTACGCGGCATGGTCAAGGGAGAAGTTACCCCTGCCCTCCCCGCTTCCGTGCTTCAGCTTCACCCTTTCGTTACCGTCATTTGCGATAAGGACGCGGCAAGCCTGCTTTGATAAGCGCGCCAACAACTTAATTAAGTATGCTAAACAAAAATAATTTACCGCGGCAAACAAAAAACGCCGCGGTTTTTTGTGTTGATTTGATGAAATTTTCCTACATTATAAAATTATATGTGGATTTTTTTATAAAACGATTGATTTTACAGAAAATTTATGCTAAAATTATAATGTAGTATTATGGGAAATTATTCCCTGCAAAAATTGCGATAAATCAGAAATAAAAGTGATAAATCAGACGATTTTTCTTGGAGGTAATTATGAAATTCTTTAAAAAATTAGCTATCGCTTGCCTTACCCTTACCATGTTTGCAGGTCTTGCGACTTTCGCGGCTTGCGGCGGCGAAAACGGAACAGACAACAGCCCTTCCGATACGGCAAGCCAGCCCGCGCAAACGGAAGGCTTTAAATTTAAAATTGTAAAGGCGGACAACACCCCCGCCGTTGGCTACGTAGTACAGCTTTGCAAACAAACCTGCGTTTTCAGCGACCCCGCAGACGAGAACGGCGAAATCACTTTTGGCGGCGGCGAAGGCGAGGTTGCGTATGAAATTCACGTATTTACCGCCCTCCCTCAAAACGGCGGTACGTCAGTTGAATTTACGGGCGAAACCCACACCCCTGCCGAATATAGCGACGACGTTATCCTTTTGACCCTTAAAAACTAATCCCCCGCTCTGCATAGCGCAGACGCAAAACGGAGAATTCTATGAAATTATTTAAAAAACTCGCAATCCTCGCCACGGCATTTCTTTTAAGCTTGGGCTTGGGAGTCGTCGCGGCTTGCGATAACGACCAAAACGGTACGTCAAGCGACGTTTCGGGCAGCACGGACAGCACCGCTCCCGACGGCAGTTCCGATACGGAAAGCCCTACGGAGTACGTTTACCGCGTAAAGGTGCGTAACGCGGGCGGCTACGGTTTTAAAAACGTAACCGTCAACCTTTTGGACGGCGACGAAATCATCGCCACGGAAACCACGCACGACACGGGCTACGCCTATTTTAACGGGGTAGAGGTGGGCAACTACGAAGTGCAGATCGAAGGACAGCCCAACGGTTATGCTACGCAAGAGGACGCGCACACCATCGCGCTTGCGGGTACGGACGTAGATTTTATCATCACCCCCACGGGCATTTTAGACGGCGAAGCGCCGAGCGGCACTCGCTATAAGCTCGGCGACGTAATGTACGACTTTACCGCAACGACGGTGGAAGAAGAAAAGTTTACTCTGTCTAAAATTTTAGAGGAAAAGCAGCTTGTCGTCATCAACTTTTGGGCGACGTGGTGCGGACCTTGTCAAGCAGAATTCCCTGCAATGAGCAACGCCCTCATTACCTACGGCGACCTCGTGGATTGCATTGCCGTCAGTACGACGGACTCAAAAAATCAAATCACCTCCGACAGTATTTTTACGAGCAACAAGCACGCCATCAATTTCGGCGCGGCGGGCGCGGGTGGATTGCAAACCTTGTTTGGCGCAGGCGCAGTCGTTCCGCAAACGATTATGATTGACCGTTACGGCGTGGTCGTATTCTCGCACAGCGGTTCGATGACGGAAACGCGCGATTGGACGGTGCGTTTTGATAAATTTCTCGGCGAGGATTACGAGCCTTACGTTTGGGCAAATTCCGAAACCGTGGAAGGCGGCGACGGAAGCGAGGACGGCGGCACGAATTTGGTAGAGCCCAACGTCGACGCGCCCAAGCTCGAACATATTTCCGAATATTTCAACCCTACGGGCGGATTCCCCTTCCGTTGGCAAAAAGCGGGCGCCGTGGACGGCGATAAGGACTACGATAAATATAATTGGCCTTGGTTGCCCGACGAAGAGGTTTATCAAGCGCCCACGGGCGAAACGGACGAAGAGGGCAACCCCATCACGGAAACGGCTACCCGTAAATTTATCCGTCCTGCTAACCGCTACGTACACGGCTCTTACGCCGTTTTGTACACCGAATACACCCCTACGGCGGCAGGTGAAACGCTTACCTTTGATTATAAGCTGGGCACGGATGAGTACGACGTCCTCTACGTTATCGTAGACGGTATGCCCGTCAAGCAAATTTCCGGCGACAGATTGAGCTGGCAAACCTGCTACGCTTACGTATTTGAAGAATACGAGGTGGACAAATCGCACGAAATCGTATTCATTTACCAAAAGGACGGCGAAACGACGGTCCACGAAGACGTCGTGCAGCTTTCTAATCTGCGCGTTATCAACCAAAACGAAATCCCTGCCGACGCAGGCGACAACGCGCACGTATTCCGTAACGCGGCAACCGTGCTTGCAGAAGGCGAGGACGCGAAAAAAGCGCAATACCTGTACTACGTGGACGTTGCGTTTAACGAAAAGGACACCTACTATCACGTTGATACGAACGGCAACGGCGTGGGCGAGGACGACGAGCCTATTCTGTTTGCAAACCTCCTGTTTACCTCCCCTTGGCACGATTCGTTAAGCGCGTGGTTACTTGCTTATTATAACTACTTCATCATCGAGGGCGCGAACTTCGCCTCCGTCGTAGAAGACTTTGCTTGGGAGGCAAATCAACCTACGGATATGTACGGTTACACGCCCGTTACAAAAGAGCTTCGAGAAGTTTTAGAGCTGATGACGGAATACGCAACCCCGCCCCAAGATTATCCTAAAAATTGGTCGGGCTCCCACCACGAAAAAGAATGGTTAGAGCTTTGCGTTTATTATCAGCATTACGGCGAAGAACCCTACGCCGATCCTATGAAAGGCATCACCTTCACCGCGGCAATCGAGTTAAAGGAAAGCACGGACGGAGAAAAGGTCGCAAACAAAATCGACGTCCCCTACTCCATCAATCCTCGCGGCTTTAAATACAAATTTACCGCGCCCGCGTCAGGCATTTACCGCGTTTATTCCGAAGGCACGTCCGACCCTTACGTATTTGTTTTTAATGATAAGCAAGAATTTATCAAAGACTACAACGATAAGCTGTTTATCGATTCTTGGGTGGAGGACGGCGAGGAAAAATTTGATTTCAACTTCGATTTCCGCATGGAAATGCAAGCAGGCGAAACGTGGTATTTCCTCTGCGCAAACTATTCCCCCGAGGATTTGACGGATTATAACGTATTCGTCGAATACACGGGCACGGAATACTCCTACCTTACAAGCGCGGCGTCTTATTGGTCGCAAAACCTCACGACGGGCAAGCTGTTCATCGGCGACGCCATCGATTACGAATATTCCGACCCCGAACAAGGCGGCGACGGGTATTTCCATAAGGTAAACGAGGACGGCTCGCTCGGCAGCGTTATCTATTTGAGCATGAACCTGCCCACATACCTTTACAACACCGATTTCCATTCCGTTCTCGAAGCCTGGAAACTTCGCGATAAGGACGGCAATTGGATCGTCGGCGAGTGGGAAGGTAACGAATCGGAAAGACCTTTCTATTTCAACGGCACCGATTACACCCAAACCCTGTATTATTATTGGTTGTCGTCCATGCAAAACGAGGGCGAATTGAACGGATTTGTTGCCGTCGATAAAGAGCTCTACGATATTTTAAAATACCTGAAAGAGCCGAACGACCCCGACAATACTTGGCTGATGATGTGCTATTACGTCGAAACCATCACCTGCGAAAACGCATAAATCCCTTTCCGCCGTTCCTGCGGCGGGGGATAAACGATACGGAGTATACCTTATGTTAAATTGGAAAAAAGTGATACAGCTCACCCTCGCATTCTTGTGCGTGGGGACAACCGCTCTTGCGATTGCGTGCGACAACGAAACGCCCGCAAACAGCGACCTTTCCTCCACTACGGAAAGCGGATTGGATACGGAAAGCGACACGAACGGTAGCGACAGCAACGATACGGGAAGTGGCGGCGACAGCAGCGACACGAACAGCGGCGGCGAAGATATAGACGCCCCCTGCGAACACGTTTGGACGGCTGGCGGCATTTACGAATCCCCCTCCTGCACCAACGCGGGCAAACGCCTCTACGTATGTGAATTAGACCCCGACCACACCGAGCTGCGCGAAATCGGTTTTACACACGAATGGAGCGAGTGGACGTTCAGCGTAGAACCTACCTGTACGGAAGGGGGCGAAAAGATACGCCATTGCTTACATTGCGAGGACGTAACGGAAACCGCGCCCGTTGCCGCATGGGGGCACAAACTGGACAACGGCATTTGCGAACGTTGCGAATACGGTCCCGTCTACCCCGAAGCGCCCGATAAAATCAATTACAGAAAACCCACCGCAAGCACGCCCGATATGGGCATTGACCCTTACGTCCGTTTCTCTCTCAACGAGGGCTATTACGAATTCACGATTGGCAAAGAAGGAGTGCTTTGGGTGGACTGTAAAGTACCGAGCGCAGGACAGTACGCCTTATATTCCACCAACACGCCCACGGGCGTAACGGCGAAGAATCACGGCTCCAACACCTTCTTCATCAACGAAGCGGACGGCGTTGCGGCGCGTTCCCTGCCCGACGGAAATTTCTATGCGTCTATCAACGTTTCCGACGAGTTCTGGCACGACAGTTTCTGCCAAATTTTCGCATTCCGCGGCGCACCCGACACGGTTGTCCAAGTCCGTTTCGTCCGTATTGACGAGGCGCAACAAGGCGTAAAATACGCAACGGAAACCGTTTATCCCCGTCAAATTGGCGAAAAAGCGAAAGACAGCGTAAGCGGTATGCAAATTACCGTCGTCCCCTATACTTCCAAATATTATTATGACGAAACGAGCGGCTATTACCGCATGGGCACGTCTGCCGACCCCGGCGAGATCATTTACGTGGCAATCACGAAAAAGGCAACGCGCATCAACGATTCGCTCGCTTTTGCCGATTTGGCGACCTTGGGCGTAGGCTACGCTTTGCACCACCACGACGATATCGACGGCACGAAAGTATACAGAGATTACGCTTGGTTTTTGTGCAATTACGGCGGCGTAGGTAAAACGTCGGAAACGGGCAGAGATTTCATTCCCAACGAGGGGGACGAGAACGCGCTCTGCTACGAAAATTACGTCAACAACGACGGCGTATATCCCGTTACGCCCGAGCTTAAAGAGTTTCTTGAACTTTACGTTTCTTTGAATACGCCCGTTACCCTGCAAGGGGAAACAAACCCCGCCGTTTTAGCGAACGCTTGGTTAGCGGCTTGTTATTATTACAAGGGTGTGCCTATGGGCGAACAGAGCAATCCCATCCCCGCAACCCCTTCCACATTTCAAGTAACGACAAGAGAACAGCAGTATACCTACTATGCGATATTCGCAGACGCGGAAGCCACGGAAACGCGCACCTATACTGCGACCATCACCGACGAAAATGCATTCGTTTACTTCGAGGACAAATCGTATAAAGGCGCTCAAACCTTTACCTTTACCCTCGATCCGAACGAAAAAATCGTCTTTTACGTAGGGGCGCTCGATTATACGAGCATCAGCTTCACCATTACGGTTACGGAAAATAACGAAGCGTAAAAATTAGGCGTAAAATAAAATTCAACGCGCACCTGCCTATGGCAAGTGCGCGTTTTTCTTGTTTTTTAAGTTATAAAAAAGGAGTTACAGTTTCAGTAAAGGTCCAATTTCCGCTTGTAAATCCTCATAGTGCATCAACCCGTCTTTACGATATACAATCATCCCTTCTCGGTTGACAATCATCGTCCCGGGCAGAGCGCCGCTTGTAAAGCCAAGCGCTTTATATACGTCGTTATCTTCCTCGTACCTACCGAAAAGCAATTGATAATCCGCCCACGTCGGTTGATTTTTATCCATCCAATTAGAAACGAACTCCGCCGTAGCGTAGTATTCATGATTTAACGCAAGCACGACGACGTCGCTTTGGTGATCTTCTTGAAATTTATTAAAATCAGGCAATTCCGCAATACAAGACGTACACCACGTCGCCCAAAAATTGACGACGACGATTTTACCGCGGCATTCCGAAAGGGTGATTTGTTCTTCACTTAACGTAAACTTGCCGTTCTCTGCTCTGTATGCCTGCACGGTAAAGTCGGGACATTCGTCCCCGATCTCCACCCCGCTCACAATGGGTTTATCTACAAAATTGAAATACGCGAGTCCACCGACAAGCACCGCCCCTGCAAGCGACCAGGCTACGATTTCCAGCACTTTTCTCTTATTCATCGCACACCTCCGTCGTCTGCTCCGTATTCGCGGAAACGACCTCGTTTTCGGGTTTCGTCGCGGACATGGGTGCTTGTTTTTGCAATAAAGCTGTCAACGGTTTGCCTTCGACAGCCGTCGGTGCGTCCGTTTCGTTTGCCTTAACGAACAGCTTGCTCCCCTTCCAAGAAATGGCTTTGGTGGGACAAACGGAAATACATTCGCCGCAGTGAATACACTCGTGGTCGCCCACCTTTTTAATATCCATTTTGCACGCGCTGATACAAAGCCCGCAGTCGGTACACTTGGTTTTATCCAACTTTACGCCAAGGAGCGCAAGTTTAGAGAAAAATCCGTAAATTGCGCCGAGCGGACACAAAAACCGACAAAACACACGGAAAATAAACACGCTCAACACGCAAATTAAGACAAGCAAACTAAATTTCCAGCTAAACAGCGGCCCTAAAATGGCAAGCAACGCTTCGTTTTTAACGTTGGAAAGCAAACCCACGCCCCCCTCGAACGTACCTGCCGGACAGATATATTCGCAAAAGCCGGGAACGGTAAACACGCTGGGCACGATGACGACCAACACCACCAAAATTACGTATTTCAAATACGAAAGCACGCGCGTGACTTTGCTTTTTTGCAGTTTGGGCGTTTTGATTTTATATAAAAGTTCTTGTCCAAACCCGACGGGACACAAAAATCCGCAAATAGTGCGTCCAAGCAACAGTCCAAACAAAATGATTATGCCGAATATGTATGCAGGCAGACGGGTATCGGACGCAGACAATGCGTTTTGCAACGAACCGAGCGGACACGCCGCCACCGCCCCGGGGCAGGAATAACAATTCAACCCGGGCGTGCAGAGGTTTTTGGTCGGTCCTTTATAAATCTGACCGTTGAAAAAGCCTTTGACGTTTGCGTTGTACAACAGCGCCGTATAAATTTGTATGATACGGCGTTTGGACGGCTTATGGTCGACAAACCACTTTTTCAGTTTTGTAAAAAAATTCTTCATACGTTTACCAACCTTAACCCAAACCTATGCACTGCGTACAAATATTTATCGCCTTTTGCAACACGTCCATCATTCCGCCGTTGCAAATCCCCACGACGATCAAAACAACCGCCGCGCACGCCAAAACGCCGCGCGCAATCCACACGGTAAGCACTTTCTTTTTTTCAACCGTAGCGTCATTTTCGCGCGTTTTTTGATTCACAACGCCTTTCTTTTTTACAGCTTTTGCAATAAAACCGTGCTTACAGCAAGGGCACTGATACGCGCAGTTCACCTTGCTTAACCGCAATTTTTTTTGACAATGCGGACAAGGCGTTTCAACACTTCCGTTTTCCACCTTTATATATTCGCCCAAGCCCTCTCTCAAGCCCTTGCCGTGCTTTGCCTGCGCCGCCACGGCTTGCTTGACGAGCGAAAGCTCCTTAGCCGTCAGGAAATTATCGTACACCGCCGCCACGGCAAGAAAAATCGAAACGCCGCCGATAAACGGCAACATATTTAAAAGCCGTTCCGCTACGCCGTTGCTTTCAGACAAAAATTCGGATGGAGAATTGGGGGTATACGCGCCGCTGAAATAATATGCGCAAACGACGATCCCTGCAATGATCACCGCGCCGCAAACGCCCCAAAGAATTTTGCGAAGCAAAGAATACGACTTGTCTTTCAATGCGAATTTCCCGTCGTCAGGCAAGCGCGCACGCATCTTTTTCAACTGCGCCGCATAATCGACGTAGCCGCTCTTTTTCTTTTCCTCAGGGAACAGAATGCCCAAAACCAGATTTACGATAAGTCCAACGACCCAAATCCAAACAAACCACTGGATTTGCTGAAAATGCGCCGAAATGCTCGCCGCAGAAAAGGGCTTGCTTTCCGCGCTATGGTAGATAGCCCAAACCTGCCATATCCACAAAACGCCCACGAAAACGGTATAAAGCCCGAATACGATTGCGTAAATCGAACGCGCGCGTTGCGCTTTCGTTTTCGTTGCCATAAAGCAATCCCTCCTTTGTCTTACTTCAAAACTACGCCAAAACGGCATATTACTGCATTATCTTTATTATAATCCACCACCCCCGTTTTTGTCAAGTAAAACCCTCTAATTTTACAAAATCGGCGTTCGCTCCCCTTAAAACGAGAAAAATATAATTTTTCTCCCGTTTTTTCTTGTCATTTACCCTAATTTATAGTATAATAATTACGTATAGTTTAACGTGGGGTTTTGTTTTTTAATATACGAATAAAAAAGACGAGATTTCACCCCGAAAAACACAAAAATCTAACCCCTAAAATTGGAGTTATTATGAAAAAATACTTAATTGCATTTTTACTTTCCCTCTCTTGCGGTTTTGCGTTTGCAGCAGTCGGTTGCGGAGAAAACAACACGGGCAACAGCTCGGACGGCGGTTCGTCGGATATTGTGTACACAGGCGAAAGCACGGTAACCTTTGTGGGAGGCGAGGGCTTTGAGTACATTACGCAAACGGAAAGCGGCGCGGAAATCAAAAACGGCGAATACGTCGAGTTCCAAATTGACCTCGGCGGTTTCTATTTGGACAGCTCCCCCGTCGTTTACGTCAACGATATGCCCATAGCGCACGACGACAGCGGAAATTACCGCGTACTCGTTACGCAAGACGCGACTATCCGCGTGGAAAACGTTAAAAAGGACGTTTCGCAAATCGACTCCACGGGGCTTGGCACGATGGATTCCCCTTTCGTAGTTTCCAAACCCATCGACCTTATTTATATTGCCGACAAGGTAAACAGCGGCGTACAAAGCTACGTGCAAGGCGCATATATCCTTGCGGCTGATATCGATTGTAAGGGCGAAGAATTGAAGGTCATCGGCGATTCTTCCACGGAAAACGCGTATTTCAGCGGCTGCTTCGTCTGCAATTACAACAGCGAAACGGGCGAGGTGTACGATTACTCCATTTCCAACTTCAAAATCAAATCCCGCACCGCCAATTACGTCGGCTTGTTCGGTACGGTGTACGCAGACCTTTCCGTTTCAAGCAGCGGCCTTTTCTACGGTATCAACCTTGAAAACTTCACGATTGAGGCAAGCCTCACCGACGAGCATATGGGGGACAGCAAAACCATCACTTGCGGCAGTTTGATTGGATACGGCGTAGGCGCGACCTTGTATCAATGCAGTGCGACAAACGGTAACGTCAACCTCACCGCAAACGAATATTATTTCTCGTACGTGGGCGGGCTTATCGGCTATCAACAAGCCTTCTATTCCCCTGATTTTGATTATCATTTCCCGTCGGAAATCGCCTATTCCCATACGGACGTAAATATCCGCGCCTTTGAAGGCAAGGTGCTTGGCGCAGGCGGTATCGTAGGCTATATGACGACCAACTACCCCTCCGTTTCCGTCGCGTCCGTACATAATTCGTACGCGCTCGGCGACATATCGGGCGCAATGCGCAGCGGCGGCATTGCGGGTACGATGGGCAGATATTCCGTCGTAAGCAACTGCTACGCGTCGGGTATGATTTACGCTTCGTGCAATTTGGCGCTCGGCGATGAAGATTGGCCGAACGAATACAAAGTGGCAAGCGCAGGCGGGCTTGTCGGCTATGCGGAAAACGACACGATTGCACATGATTGTTTCTTCAACGGCGAAACGGGCGCAAACGCGGCGGCTGGCGAGGATTTCACCTTTACAAGCCCCCACGTCGCTTTCGGCGACCCCGCGGGTTATGCGTCTGTGACAGCACAGAAATATATCGCTCGCGATGAAAATTGCCTTAGCACCGTCGACCTTTCTAACGTAAACTACCTCCCCGAAACGCTCGGTTGGGGCGCACACGATTGGAACTTCTTTGCAAATGAGCTCCCCCTCATCAACTATTCGGTTACTTCAAGCGGATTCTCTTTCGCTTTCACCCTCAAATACGTGGATACCGACGGCAATCCCTTTGATATTAAAGGTGTAACCGAAAGTGAAATCGTCTACTTTGATTCTTTAAGACAAGACCCTTACTTATCCTTTGGCTCTTTCCTTGAAAACGGCGTCGTGCCCAAGTATTACGACTACGACACGACGGAAAACGGCTACCGCACGTTCGGTTATTTCTTCGACAAGGAATGCACCCAACGCGTACCCAACGGCTATATGCCCATGCGCAACGTAACCCTCTACGTTGGCTTTGCAAAAATTGAGCCTATCATCGGTACGTACTATTTTGAAACGGGAAACTACGATACGCCGCTCTCAATTGAATTTAAAGAGAACGGGCTGGTAAGATATTCCGACGGCTTGACTTATCAAGAAGCGTATTATTACTATGACGGGGAGTACGTTTATATCGAAGGCGCACGCTTTGCTCGATATTACAACGGCGAGGTTGTGATTAAAAACGAAACGGACGACCCGAATTTCGACCTTGACCGTTATATGTACTACGATTTCTGCGGTGTGCTTACGGACAGCGGCTTACAGCTTTACGACAATATTTATTTCACCTCAGAAGCCCCGTTTACCGCAAGCGCAACGGAAATCACGCCCGAACAGTTCGACGGCTTTAAAGGCGAATGGACAAAACTGGCAAACGTCAACAAAACCTATACCTTTGACGGTAAAGGCAATTGGACGTACACGCATACGGAATACGAACGCACGGGCAATTATTTCGGTTCTTATGCGACCCCTACCGTCATCGACCAAGCAAACGGCGCTTACGAACTTGCAGACGACGAAACCCTCCGCTTTACGCATAACGGCGTAACCTATACGGCGACGTTCAACCAAGCCAGTTTTATGGAAATCTCGGACGGCGCGACGGTGCAAACCTATTACGACGGCGCAAGCTACGTCGGCACTTGGACGACGGGCAACCTTACCCTCACCCTCCAAGGCATTCCCGAAAACGGCACGGGCACGGCTGTCCTTACGCAAGGCGAAGTGGCTTCCACGTTCGTTTATGAAAAGGCGGAAACGGAAAACTATCTCGTCCTCTATTACCCCCACGACGCTTACGTGAAAAACGATTTGTTCGGCTATTTCTATTACGACGTACACGCACACACGCTTGTGGCGACCCTCTACGACGCCAACAATTTAGACACGGGCTATTCCCAATACGCATTCCGCGCTTTGGACGAGTATTACGGGGAATGGATCACCGACGTCCCCGCCCTGAAAAACGCAGAGCTCATCTTCGACGGAAACGGCTTATACGCGCACGCGGGGCAAGTAGGTAAACTTACCGTTATCGACGGCGAAAATACTACGGAAATCGAGTATACGCTCAATTCCCTTTTGGAGGGCGCGTTCGTTTATAACGGCGTAACCTACAACCTCAGCTACGACGAAAATACGGGCAACGTACGCGTCAGCGCCGAGAACGAGTTACAGAGAAAAGACGAGCTTGCAGGCTACGTGTTCCTCGACGAAAACGGAAACAACTACGTCTTTAACGGCAAAGGCAACCTTTCGCAAGCCGTCGGCACGGTAACCGTAAACGGTAACGCAACCTATACCTATAAGCAAATCAACGACGGAAGCGGCAACCTCAGCCACTTTGAAATTACGGCGCAAAACGGCGACAAATACACCCTCGCCAAGACGGAAACGCACTACGCGTGGACGGACGGACAGGGCGCAAGCACTCCCTTATATATCCAAAACGAGTTTATGGGCGAATGGGCAATGAGCGAAAAATTTGACACGCTGACGATTGGCGCCACCCAGCTTGACGGCGTAATCCGCGGCAAATTCTACGGTAAAGACGTACAGCTCACCGAATACGACGCGGGCGTTTTGACTTTCGATTATATGGAAGGCAGACAGCCCCACACTTATTATTTATTCATCGTTTTTGACGAAACGGTGGGCGAAAACGTACTCGTCCTCACAGAATACAACAATCTTTACGGCGACGATTGGGTGATTTGTACCAAAACAAGCGAATACTTCGGCACTTGGGTATGGAATAAAAACAATGCGATGTCCATCACCTTCGACGGCGTGCATACCGCTTACCAAAACGGCGCGGCTTGGTTGACGTACAATAACTCCGTTACCCTTTACTACTACTCGCATATGGACGACGGACTGTTTATGTGGTCGAGCGAAGCGATGGCGGACAGATATTGGTATTACACCATTCGTCTTTTGACCGCTGACGACGAAGGCTTTGAAGAAGCAAAGGCGGACGTTAATTCCTGGTATAACGCGCAAAACGACACGGTAATCATCCGCGAGGAAGTAGACACCCTCTGTTTCGTAGAAGCGAAAGATAGCGAAGGGAATGATTATTACTTCGACGGAAAAGGCAATATCCTTGTCAACGGCGAGGTGAAATATACCTACGAAATCGACGCGCAAAACGCAAACGACACCTACGACCTTATCGTATGCGACGTAGCAACGAACAAGACCTATTACGCGACCTTAGATTGCAGTAAGACGGACGACGAGGAAAACAACCTCTTCCTCCTCGGCGAAGAAATTGCCGAAGACGATACAAGCGAAAATTAAACGGCGGTTTATACAAAAACACCCCCAACCTCAACGGTGCTATGCACCCCAAAAGTTAGACAAAACTTTTGGAGGTGCATTTTTTATGAAAGAAACAGAAAAAAAGAGAAGAAAATACTCGCCAGAATTCAAAATAACTGTTATAATGGATATGAGGCATAACCATTTAAGTTACCGA